>NZ_JBQFRG010000001.1:0-968317 GCF_056537285.1 Ruegeria sp. CF8
AGCCCTTGAGCGGGTTGAAGCCGCCATTCATCAGCAGTTCCAGATCGCAGATCTGGCGCGGGCTCAGGTCATGGCTGGTCAGATCCGCCGCTTCAACCTTCAGTTTCTGCGCCGAGTCATAGGACACATAGAGTTCGGGGATCGGGGCCAGATTGCTTAACATCGTCATTGGAAAACTCATATCGCAGTGTTGATTAGCCAGTGGGTATCAGGCGTTTTCGGGGCATTTGCACGGACTGATGGGCGAAGTCCACCGGCGTCAATGAAACAAAGGAGGATATGCGCTGATTTTTCCTGAATTGGAAGGAATTTCTAACTTGGCAGCAAGTCGTGTGAAATGGTTCCTCAGGATGGAATGAATTCCCTCACGCAGAGTATAACTGTTCCTGTTTTTGTCTGTTTGTCTCTAGTTGCGAGGCGCGCGTCACTGGCAGGGCGGGAATCGGCTCTGAGACGCCACGTAGCTCGAAGGGTCGGACCTCTGCCTGAGCCACATCCACACCCGCGGCGCGCAGTAGTTCGTCAGAAACCAGCAATTCGGCTCCCAGAGCTTTGGTTTCGCTCTCCAAGCGGCTGGCCACATTGACCGCATCACCGATGATCGTTTTCGCGGCGTGGCCTTGCGCGCCGATTTCGCCCACGACCAGATCGCCAAGATGCAATCCCATGCCGATGCGAATCCCAGGGCTTCCTTCTGCCTCAAGCTGTTGGTTGAAGTGATCCAACGCCCGGCTGATCGCTATTGCCGCATTTAACCCTGCACGGGCAGAGGCCGCCGCATCGCGTTTTTCGAATACAGCCAGCAGCCCATCGCCCATATACTTGTCCACGATACCGCCTTCATTCGTTATGGCGGGCACAACCGCATCGAAGAACCGGTTCAAAAGAAACACGATGTCATAAGGCAATTGCCCCGTTGTGCGGGCGGTAAAGCCTCGCATGTCCAGAAACAGAACGGCCAGCTTGCGTTCCTGTCCCTGACTGGCATGCCCGCGAATCCGTCCACCATCTGGACGGAATACACGGAAAACGGTGGTCGGCTCGGTGGGGCGGATCTGGCAGGCCAGTCGTGTCTGGGGCGAAGCGCCAACTGCAGCCAGACTGCGCGCCTCGACCTCACTAGGTGCTGGCAGTGCGTCGCCGCCGTCCTCAACAATGACGCGGCATGTGGTGCAGCGCCCCTTGCCCCCGCATAAAGCGGCATGAGGTACGCCATTGGCCTGCGAAATCTCAAGCAAAGTCATACCTTTTTCCGCAACGACATCAGGCCCTTTCGCATATGAGATGCGCACAGAATGCCTGCGTCGCCATAGTTTACGCCCAATAAACACAAGACCCGTGATGCCCAATGCCATCCAAAATGCCATCATGGCGTTGTCTTTGACGCTGAACAACGTCTGAAAGGCTTCGGGGGACGGCCAGTTATAATGCTCGATATACTGTTCGCGCAGGAATTCGTCAGAAAAATCGGCCCAGATGCGACGACCTTCGGTCAACAAGCCTGCCAGTGCGAAAAGCGGAACAAAGACCGCGACACCGATCAGATAAGGCACCGCCCGAGACCACCATTTGGTCAGCCGCAGCCACATATGCAACCCGATGCACCCATGCACCCAGACGATCAGCAGCAGAGCACTTTGCATCCAGACGGCAACGCTGGGCCACATCAGTATGATGATGTACCCCATCTCGTCATTGACGTCATAGATCTCATGCGCGACCCGCGTCTGAATAATGTGTGAGATCAACTGCAAAGGGATCAGCAGGCCTAATACCACCTGAAGCGCTGTGCTGAATGGCATGCGCAGTGTCCTGCGCTGCGCGATAGATACCAGGGCCAGACCGGCATGCACGAACAGCGCCACGTAGAGAAGTACACTGATGGCGTCGTGGCGCGTCACGCCTTTCCGGCCATCCTGCATCCCGTGCAAGTAGTCGGTATGAAACAGTCCCAAGCCGATATTGATGAAATGAAAAAACGCAAAGACAAACAGGACCAAGCCACTGCCGATCCGAAGTCGGGTTGCCCACCCGCCGCGCCAAAGAGCGTTGTTCAAAAGCTCACCCGTTTTTCGCCTGTCTTGTGGCAATCCTGATACGGCACTGTGACTGGGTCAAGGCGGCAGGGTGGAAGTCCCCGACCCGTGTCAGGGACCAAAGCTCGCCACTATTCGTTTTCGGCCAGGAAACGTTCGGCGTCCAGTGCGGCCATGCAGCCCATGCCAGCGCTTGTGACGGCCTGACGGTAAACGTGATCTGTCAGATCGCCTGCCGCAAACACACCCGGAACTGAAGTCTCAGTTGTGCCCGGCTTGGTAACGACATAGCCGCCCATATGGGTTTCCAGCGTGTCCTTGACCAGCTCGTTCGCTGGGGCGTGACCGATGGCAACAAAGACACCTTTACACGGGATCTCTGTGATCTCGCCAGTTTTGACATGTTTGACGCGAACGCCTTCCACGCCCAACGGCGCGTCAGTACCGATCACTTCTTCCAGTTGGTGGAACCACAGCGGTTCGATCTTTTCATTCTTCATCAACCGGTCTTGCAGGATTTTTTCCGCCCGCAGCTCATCGCGACGGTGGATCAAAGTGACCTTGCTGGCGAAATTGGTCAGGAACAGGGCTTCTTCCACAGCGGTGTTGCCGCCGCCGATCACCACAATCTCCTGCCCGCGATAGAAGAACCCGTCACAAGTGGCGCAGGCCGAGACGCCAAAGCCTTTGAACTTCTCTTCTGACGGCAGGCCAAGCCATTTAGCACGCGCGCCAGTAGCCAGGATAACCGCATCTGCGGTGTACGTTGTGCCACTGTCGCCTTTAGCGGTGAAGGGGCGTTGGCTGAGGTCCAGATCGCTGATGATGTCGCCGATCACTTCACAACCCATTGCTTTTGCATGGTCCTGCATGCGCACCATCAGGTCCGGCCCCTGTACTTCGGTATCACCGGGCCAGTTTTCGACTTCGGTCGTCGTAGTCAATTGGCCGCCGGGCTCGATCCCCTGAACCAGAATGGGCTCCAGCATGGCGCGGCTGGCATAAACCCCTGCGGTGTATCCTGCGGGCCCTGACCCGATGATCAGAACCTTGGTGTGTCTTGTGTCGGCCATGCTAACCCCGCTCGAATTGCCTGAAATGGGCCGTTAGCCCGTCGCCCCGATATAGCGACCGACCGACCCGGCTTAAACCCCCATCCTTATTGTGACCTCCTGCGCTGTATCCGTAAGAAACGAGCGATTTGAAAACAAAGAAAATTGCGCATGTGCGAAACATTATTGCGCGCGTGTGGGGGGCTGATATAAGAACCGAAAAACCAGGAGCATTTTATGGTCACGACTCGGCTGGATGATATTGATCGAAAGATTCTGGCGGAATTGCAGGCAGACGGTCGGATGACCAATGTTGAGCTGGCCAAAAGGGTCGGCATCTCGGCACCGCCTTGTCTGCGTCGGGTGCGCACACTGGAAGAGTCCGGCTATATCACCGGCTATCATGCCGAGGTCAATTCACGCGAGCTTGGTTTCGAAGTGCAGGTGTTTGCCATGGTCGGGCTGGACAGCCAGGCCGAAACCGAACTGCGCGCGTTCGAAGAACGATGCCGCGAATGGCCGCTGGTTCGAGAATGTCACATGCTAAATGGCGAGGTCGACTTCATCCTGAAATGCGTCGCCCCCGATCTCAGCAGTTTCCAGCAGTTTTTGACCGGTGAACTGCTGACCACGCCTAACGTGGCCAGCGTCAAGACTTCGCTTGTTATCCGCGGCGCAAAAGACGAGCCAGGCGTGCCGTTCGACGTTCTGGAAGAACGTATGAACCGGATGGCGTAACGCCGACACGTTTCGGATGTGCTGTGTTTGGTGGCAGCATCGCAGCCACCGCAAGGGATAGAACCCAACTTAGTACCAGCTGCATGATGCCCCCCATAATGCAGTACTTATTATCACGCTCAGGCTGACATCGCGTCGATCTCTCCATCTCCGGCGCGCGGCATTAGCAGCGGGCCAAAATCGTTAAGCGACTCGATATGAGCGAACAGGTTCAGATAAATCGACCGCAACGAATGGCTGATCATGCGAACCGCGTTCACACCTGGGTGATATGTCTCGAACTGTAAACCATCTACGCGAATAACGGAATGCCGTTTGAGGCAAATGTGAAACAGTTCGACTGGCGTTGGTGGCATTGTTTCAATCACACCCATCCCATCCTGAAATTCAGAGACCGGCGTCAGAATCGGTTCACCGCCATGTAGATGCCGCAAATGCCCCGGAGAGCCTACGATTCGCGCCGCTGGTCCGGCAATTACGCCCGACATCGGCTTTTGCATCCCAAACGTGTCCGCCATGATCCGAGTCAGCGGGCGGGTCCGTCCGCGTGAATCCTCACGCCCAGGGATCAGAGTGACAGACCCCTTCCACAACACAGTTTGCGAGCTGCCGTCCTGCGTCAGAACTGTGTCGCCTGGCATCAGGTCCTCAATCGCAACCGGTCCGTACTCCGTTTCAACCAGCGATCCTCGCGAAAAGGCGCAAAACGCGTCTTCAAACATCGGCAGAGCGGGTGCGATGTGACGGGTTTGAGCCACGTCTCCGTTTGGCAGCAGGCTGCTGACTTCATAGCGGCGCAGTTGCGCCTTAGGTTTTGCGACCGGCCGCGGTGCTTCCCGCAGCATGGGCGACGTTTCGATGGCATTTCTGGCCGCACGGGCCAATGAATTAGGAATAGTCATAAATATTCCGTCCCCTCAAATGTCCGAACAGGCCTGGCGTACCCCCGTACAGGCCCACCTGACGAACAGGTTCTTTGTCTTGAAACGAATGGAAGACCCTTGGACGGCGACCGTTCCGGCCCCGCATGGCGACAAAATCCCGCTTTCCAATGGTCAACACATTGACCCCCCAGACAAACTCGTACTTCACGGGCGGCAATTGCCCGCACACACACAAACTCCTGAAAAAAATCGTAAATTTTAACTTACGACTTACGCGACATCGGGCCGGAGCGTACCCGTTGCGCGTTTACCCCGTCTTTTGACCGGCAGCTTGGTCTTGGGGTTCTCCTGATTCAGCGCCGGGCCGCAATACGGCTGGCAACCCTCGCAGAATGGCTTGATACCCGTTTCCACGGCATTTCCAGCTTATGGTCCCGAGTGGCGGCAACCATGGCTTTGAGAAAGCGGGATTTGGGTTTCATATTTCTGGTCCTGCATTGTGCGGGAAGGTCATTCCCGCATCCTGTGTGAACCTTTTGTGACGGCGATTTGCGGCACGGATAAGGCTTAACGGGGATGTTTTGCAGACAAGAAATAAATTTGCACAGTCCTTTCACTCAACACGCCAGCGTTCAAAACACGAACGTCAGATACCCATCTGATTGCCGGCAAAACTCGTTACGATTCTTGAGTCTGGTAAACACAACAAATGTGGCGGAAAAGTGGCAGTGCGCCTAAATCTGGACCTGAATCACAATCTTATGACCGAAATCAGCCTGCCGTAATCGGCCTCATTTTTGTGCGTTGCGCGGCGATAGGAATAGAACCGATCCGAGTCGGAATAGGTGCAGTGCCGGGTCCATTCGGCATGTCCAACGCCAGCCTTCCGCAACCTGTGCAGGCCAAAGGCGGGCAGATCAAATTGCAACCGGTCATCCTGTCCGTTTGCAAAGAATTGCGTGTTTTCTGAAGAATCGGCGATGAATGCGTCCAGAAACTCGGGGCCCACTTCATATGCGCGCTGCGAAATGCTGGGGCCGATCACGGCGCTGATGTCGTTTCGATTGGCGCCAAGCGCTTCCATGGCATCCAGCGTGGCTTCCAAAACACCGTCCAGCGCCCCGCGCCAACCCGCATGGGCAGCACCGATTACCTGAGCATTTGGGTCGGCAAACAGAACCGGCTGACAATCCGCAGTGAGAATCGTCAACGCGAGGCCAGGTGTTGAAGTGACGATGGCATCGGCCTTGGGTCTTTCGCCCTGAACCGGCCCTTCAACTGTCAGAACTGTCGGAGAATGGACCTGATGCACACCGATCATTGCCTCAGGTGTAACCTCCATTGCGTCCGCCACCCGCCTGCGGTTCAACGCCACAACCTCAGTTTGGTCAGACGAGCCATAGCCGCAATTCAAACCGTCAAAGATGCCGGACGAGGCTCCGCCGCGACGGGTGAAAAACCCATGACGCAGTGGTAACAGCAAGTCTGAGGTCAGAATTTCCAATGTCATGGCTCTAATCCTGGCGGTGGGGCGGCATAGGCCGGGAAAAGGCCCATCACTTTGAACAGATTTCCCATTTCATCCGGGTGCGTCAACCGGCGATGCGCGGCAACCAATGCGTCCAGCTCAGAACCGCTCAGCGCCTTGGACAAAGCCTGCGCGCGCGCCGTTATGCCAAGCCGCTCCAGAAACACGCCCTGAGGTGTCACGCGCGTATGGCGACATCCGCAAGCGCGAGTTGCGACAGCCAAAGGTTCAAAATCCACATGTGCCGTCAGATCGGCCTGACCGGGCGCTGCCAGAGGATCGGCACGTTCGTGGTTTTGCAGAGCCTGCAACGTGTCGCCCAGCGAATGCCAGTCACCGTAATCCACGATCAAAGCCGCACCGCCATGGCTGGTGATCCGACCAGCAATAACGGTCAGAATGGGAATCGCTGCTGCACATAGCTCGATCAGATCGCCGTCTTTAGTGTCCGCAAGCCTGTCCTTCAACGCTGCTTGCGGTCCGATTGGGCCCCGCCCAAACAGCAGCGCGCCGTCCCGCTCACCCACCAAGCGTTCTCTCCACCCGTCGCCATCACGCAGAAACTGACGAATAGGCAAGGCATCAAAGAATTCGTTTGCCACCAAAAACAGAGGCTGGTCCGGCAGGTCTGCGACGCTGCCTATCCAGGTCGGCGCGTAATCCTTCAAGGTCTCGGCCTGCACCTGTTTCAACACCGGTGAGACCTCGACCAGTGTCACTCTTGCAGCATCGTGGAACCTAGGTACACCCCGCGTCGCGCGTAGAATGTCGGCCATAAGTGTGCCGCGCCCCGGACCCAGCTCGCACAAGGTAAACGGCGCGGGCTTGCCCTGATCCATCCAGCATTGCGCCAAGGACAGCCCGATCAGTTCTCCAAACATCTGACTGATCTCAGGCGCGGTGGTGAAATCCCCCTTGGACCCGAGTGGATCGCGGGTTGTGTAGTAGCCCAGCGTGGGGTGCAACAGGCATTCGGCCATGTAGTCTGCCACGCTCATCGGCCCATCCTGCCGGATGCGGGCGACCAGATGATCGGTCAGGGTCATGCCGCCCGCCGCGCGCGCAGGGCGAACCAAAGGCCAATCGCGATCATCGGCAATGACAGGATTTGACCCATGGTCAGGCCATAGCCGCCCACATGCCAGGCCAGCCCCAGCGGGTTGCCGGGCGACACGAACTGAGCATCCGGTTGACGGAAGAACTCGACAATAAAACGCGACGCGCCGTAGCCGGCCAGAAACAGGCCCATGATCAGCCCGGGTTTCTGAAAGGCCCTTCTGCGATAGACCATCCACAGCAGCAGCGCGCCCAACAACAGGCCCTCAAGCGTGGCTTCATACAGCTGCGACGGGTGCCGGGCGCACATACCTGCGACCACGCCGGGGCAGTCCTGCGCGGCGAAGCCGGGGAAGACCACGGCCCAAGGTAGTTCGCTTGGGCGACCCCACAGTTCGGCATTGACGAAGTTGGCCAGCCGCCCCAGCAACAGGCCAGGTGGAACGGTGTAGGCGACCAGATCACCCAGCGACAGGGCGGGGATTTGATGACGGCGGGCAAACAGGTAGGACGCGAGGATAACGCCCATTAGGCCGCCATGAAACGCCATGCCGCCTTGCCAGACTTTCAGAATCTCTAACGGGTTCGATAAGTAATAGGCCGGCTGATAAAACAGCACAAAGCCAAGCCTGCCACCCAGAATCACGCCCAGAATGATCCAGGTGACCAGATCCTCCAGCTGTTCAGGCTTCATCGGAGGGGTATCTGCGTGCCATAGGCTTGGGCGCCGCAGCGCCACAACGGCCAGCCGCCAGGCGATAAGAATGCCGGCAATGTAGGCCAACGCATACCACCTTAACGCGAACTCCATCCCGAACAGCGAGATCGAGAACAATTCGGGCGACAGATCGGGGAAATTCAGAACAGCCTGCATGTGCGTCTCATTGCCCGGGGTTTGCAGGGCAAGTCAACCTTGAGCCCACGCCATTCTTTGCCCATATACAGATAAACCGTGATACCGGAGTGAACACATGCAAACCCGCAACAAGATCCTGGACGATGTTTCCCAACTGATGACCAATGCCATGGGCGTGGCGCAGGGCGCGCGGGAAGAAGCCGAAAACGCGATGAAGTCAATGATCGACCGCTGGCTGGCCGACCGCGATTTCGTAACACGCGAAGAATTTGACGCCGTCCGCGCCATGGCCCAGAAAGCCCGCGAAGAAAACGCTGCACTTGAGGCGCGTATCGCCGCGCTTGAGGCAAAACTGGACAAATAACGCCTCGGCGTTCCTTGTTTCAAAGTTTTTTGTGCAACATTCAAAACCGCGCAATCCAGCTCGGATTGTGCGGTGACGTGTATTTTCACGCTTTGCGGAATTTAATCAAGACAAAGCTGGTCCAAGTGCCAATATTTTGACCTGCGTTGCCGACTGTCCACAACTTATTGCTGTTATCCCCAAGAAATGGGGTTGTCAGAACCCACGCCACATCGCACCATATTTAGTACAGGTCTACGGGGGAAGCCCGGCTTGTAGAGCAGGCAACTAGCGCTGGGGCGCTGCCAGCCCCGAAATGCTAGAGATTAGTGAGGTGGCATTATGGCCCTTTCCGAGCAGTATCTCGAAGAAGACATTCATCCGATCGACATTGTTGAACATCTGGCCGAACATCACGACTGGGATTTTGATCGTATTGGGGACGATCAGATTGCCATGGCTGTCGAAGGCCAGTGGCGGACGTATTCAATCACTCTGGCCTGGTCCAACTATGACGAAACGCTGCGCATGGTGTGCTCTTTCGAAATGGAGCCACCGGCCGAGCGTGAGATGCAGCTCTATGAGTTGCTCAACAAGATGAACGACCAATGCTGGGCAGGTGCCTTTACCTATTGGGCGAACCAGAAGCTGATGGTCTACCGCTATGGTCTGGTCCTTGCAGGCGGGCAGACGGCCAGCGCGGATCAGATCAACACGATGATCACCGCCGCCGTCATGAGCGCCGAGCGGTACTACCCCGCGATCCAACTGGTGACCTGGGGCAATCGAGAGCCAGAAGAAGCCATGCAAGTGGCCATTGCAGAGGCCTACGGCCGGGCGTAAAGCTTTGCCCCAAACCGACTAGTAACGCGGGAGGGGCAAATGGACATGGTACGTGTTGCCGAACAGGGGCTTGTGCTTCTGGGGTGCGGAAAGATGGGGTCCGCAATGCTGGCGGGGTGGCTGGAACACGGCCTCCCGCCAGCGTCCGTTTGGGTGATCGATCCGTACCCCTCTGACTGGCTGAAAGGGCAGGGCGTCAACATCAACACCCCCCTGCCCGAAGCCCCTGCTGTGGTACTTGTGGCCGTTAAACCGCAAATGATGGGCGAGGCATTGCCAGCCATTCAGGCACTGGGCGGTGGTAAAAGCCTGTTTGTTTCGGTCGCGGCAGGCACACCTATCACCACGTTTGAAACTGTTCTGGGCAGCGACACGCCCATCATTCGCGCGATGCCGAACACGCCTGCCGCCATCCGTCAGGGGATCACAGCGCTGATCGGAAACAGCCACGCCTCTGGCGATGATCTGAATTTGGCCGAAAACCTACTGTCTGCAGTGGGTGAAACAGTGCGCCTGGAGGATGAGACTCAGATGGACGCCGTTACCGGGTTAAGCGGCTCTGGCCCGGCTTATGTCTTTCACCTGATCGAAACACTTGCCGCCGCGGGTGAAGCGCAAGGACTTTCGGCGGAACTGGCGATGAAACTGGCCAAGTCGACCGTTGCGGGAGCCGGTGCGTTGGCCATGGCAGCTGAGGATGATCCAACACAATTGCGCGTCAATGTGACGTCCCCGAACGGAACCACACAAGCTGCGCTTGAAGTACTGATGCATGATGAGCAGGGGTTCCCCGACCTGCTGCACCGTGCCGTTAAGGCTGCAACCGAGCGATCCAAGGAGCTGTCGCGTGAGTGAGATTTCTTTCGACGACTTTCTCAAAGTCGACATCCGAGTAGGCGAGGTGATCCGCGCCGAACCCTATCCCGAGGCCCGCAAGCCTGCGATCAAGATGTGGATCGACTTTGGCGACGAAATCGGCGAGCGCAAAACCTCGGCTCAGATCACGGCACATTACGATCCGTCGGCTCTGGTGGGTAGGCAAGTCATGGCCGTTGTCAATTTCCCACCGCGCCAGATCGGCAAGTTCATGTCCGAAGTTCTGGTGCTGGGCCTGCCCGATGAAAATGGCGAGATCGTTCTGATTGGACCGGATGGCAAAGTTCCAACTGGCGGACGGATGCACTGATGAAACTGCTGATCACGCGCCCGATGACACCGGCAGTCGAGGCCCGCGCCCGTACCGAGTTTGATGTAGAGATACGTGAGAACACTCTGCCCATGACGCAGCAGGAGATGCTGTCCGCTTTGACGGAATTCGACGTTGTATTGCCAACGCTGGGGGATTTGTTCTCGGCGCAGGTTTTTGCAGATGCCGGTACATTGCGCTGCAAGCTGCTGGCCAATTTCGGCGTTGGTTACAATCATATCGACGTCGAGGCCGCGCGCGCAGTAGGAATTGATGTGACCAACACGCCTGGTGCTGTCACCGATGCAACCGCAGATATCGCGATGACCCTGCTGCTGACCACGGCGCGTCGCGCAGGCGAGGGCGAGCGGCTGGTCCGATCGGGTCAGTGGCAGGGGTGGCACCCGACGCAGATGCTGGGGCATCACGTGACAGGCAAGCGCGTCGGAATTGTTGGAATGGGTCGCATCGGGCAGGCCATCGCTCGGCGTTGTCACTACGGTTTCGGAATGCAGGTGGGATACCAGTCCCGTAGCGCTAAGGATTTGGACTTCCCGGCTGAGTTCATTCCCGATTTGCAGGCTCTGGCCGCCTCGGTCGACTTCCTCGTGCTGGCGGTTCCTGGCGGGGCTGACACCCGCCATCTGGTCAACGCTCAGGTCCTAGAGGCGATGCCCGCTTCGGCCATTCTGGTTAACATTGCGCGGGGTGAGGTCGTGGACGAAATGGCCCTGATCTCGGCGCTTCAATCCGGTCAGATCGCAGGGGCAGGGCTGGACGTTTACGAGTTTGAACCCAAAGTTCCACAGGCCCTTTGTGACATGGAAAAAGTCACCTTATTACCGCATCTGGGCACGGCCACAGAAGAAGTGCGCAGCAGCATGGGCCAAATGGCGTTGGACAATGTTGCGGCCTTTGTGGCGGGCGGAGCATTGCTCAACCCGGTCTAATCGCCCACCGCCTCGCGCCAGTGCTTGCGGCAGAGCGAGACATAGGTCTCGTTGCCACCGATCTGTACCTGAGCACCCTCGGTGATGGCCTTTCCGTTCTCGTCCTGACGAATCACCATAGTGGCCTTGCGCCCACATTTGCAGATGGTGCGGACCTCGCGCATCTCATCTGCAAGGGCCAGCAAGGCGGCTGATCCGGGGAATAGTTTACCGCGAAAGTCCACCCGCAACCCATAGGCCAATACCGGCACATCCAGATCATCTACGGCACGCGCCAATTGCCAGACCTGATCATCCGACAAGAACTGAGCTTCGTCGATGAAAACACAAGCCACGCGGCTTTGGTTCAGGCGGTTTTGGATCATGGCGAACACATCGTCATCGGGCCGGAACGTATCAGCCTGTTCCGAAATTCCGATTCGTGAGGCAATGCGCCCGGCGCCCGCGCGCCCGTCAATGGCAGCGGTCATCAGATAGGTCTGCATCCCTCGCTCGCGATAGTTATGCGAGGCTTGCAGCAACACAGTCGATTTGCCCGCGTTCATTGTGGAATAATTGAAATACAGCTTTGCCATGTCGCGGGTCTAAATCGCTTGGCGGAAAGGAACAAGACAGCAATCATTTTGGTGGAGCGACGTCGCCGTTGTTTCTGCAGAGGCCGAGCTACGCTCTAGGGGATGGAACCCCCACATCTGCAACAGCGACGCCGTCGGCCAACATGTGGCCAAAACGCAGCGAGGCCAAACAATACCACCTCGCAATCACTCGTTACCGGCTTGAACTGCCGCCACTCACTCACAAAATCCCCCGCTTATCTGAGGGATAGTCAATGTATGACATTTCAATTATGACTCAGTTATGGGAAATTTCCCGACGCTTTCCCCCGTTTGGACATCGGGCGGGCGTTTGCAGGTAACAAAGGTAAAAAAATGGCAGATATCGGGGCCTATCTGAAGAAACACACTGAAGCATTGGTCAAGGACGTCGGAATCGAGGCCGCATGTGAAATTACCGGGAAATCCAAGGCCACATTAGGGCGGTATTATTCCGACAACGCCGAACATGCGGACAGGTTTATGCCCGTGGATGCAGTGGCTCGCCTTGAAAATGCAGCGTCTTATCCGCATGTGACATCCGCTTTGGCTGACCTGAAAAACATCACTCTTTCATATGGTGATCGCAACTCGGATGAACCACGCACAGGCGGTGTAAATTCGGACGTGATCGCGCTCAGCCAGCGGTTTGCGATGCTGATGACAGAATATCAGGCTGCTATCGAAGACGGAATTATTACCGTGAACGAGGCCAAACGGCTGCTGAAAGAAACCAGTCTGTTGCAGCAAGTCCTTATCGAGATGAAGCTGCATCTGGAAGAAGAAAGCGTCAGCTGAGCCTACCGTCTTAGGTGAATGCTCGCGCGCTGGCTGAAAATCGCCGGTTGCTTTGTCTTCATGGCGTGACACTGATTTACGGTCAAATCATGGTCCCAAGCGGTGCAGCGTGCCTCAATTCAGTCACGCCCATGGGATAGGACGTATGGCGCAGACTGTGCTGTCGAGGATCCGAGACCATGCAGACATCGCAAAAGCGCTATAGCAGCCACGCCGACCCGGTGGTTCGGTGGGCTTTCCTGTGCGCCTTTGCGATTCTGGTGGTCCTAATGACGCTCAGCGGCCACTACGAAGGGTCTGACGATGTGATGCGTTGGGTTGGTGTGCGCGACCTATTGGCAGGGCAGGGTTGGTTCGACCCTTATCAGCACCGGTTGGGACCCGATGGTGGCACCCTGATGCATTGGTCGCGTTTGGTCGATGCTCCGATTGCCGGACTTTACACCGTACTGAGCGTGTTCATGGCACCGGACATTGCCTTTCAGATCACGGCCTTTGCATGGCCAGCGCTGTTGGCCGCGCTAACCCTTTGGGCTTTTGCTGTGACAGGCGGTGTGTTGGGGGGGCGCGAAGGCGCTGTCTCGGCTTTGGTGATCGGAGTTCTGACACTCGAACATTCTCGCAAGTTCGATTATTTCTCGTTCGATCACCACAATCTTCAAATCCTTCTCTTTGCTGCGGGGCTTGCATTTTTTGTACTGCGAAAAGAAAGGCCCCATGCCGCATGGCTGCTGGGCGTTTGTCTGGCCCTTTCAGTGTCCGTCGGCACCGAGTCGATCCTTCAGGTCGCCCTTATTGCGGTGTTTTACGCCATCGACTGGATTGCCAATGGTGCGTCTTCCCGTCAGCGCACAATGGGCTTCGCGACTGCGTTGGCAGTTACACTTGCGCTGACCAGCTTTGCCACAACAGGTCGAGAAGGGTTTTTCTACCCGAGCTGCGATGCCCTGACCCTGAGCGTGGCCTTGCCCGCAGGTGTTGCCGCTTTTGGACTTTTGACTGCGGCCCGGATCGGTTCGGGCTGGTCGGTTCCGGGTCGGTTCGGGGCCTGCATGGCGCTTGCTGTAGTGACACTTGCAATCGCCCTTACGATTGCACCCCACTGTCTCAGCAATCCAATCGACGCTCTGCCCCAAGACATGCGGGACTACTGGTTAAGCCAGGTGGCAGAGGCTCAAAACATTTCCGTCGTGCTTGAGCGACACAGGGGTGAGGCCGTGGCTTTGATCGCCATGTCCATTCTCACAATGGGAGCGGCACTTGCCTTCGCCGTAAGATCGCAGGCCAGATTGGAATACACCTTGTTTCTGGCCTTGATTGCTGCCGGATTCGTCGTATTCCTCTACCAGACCCGCATGATGACCTTCCTGAGCGTTTCGCTCGTGGCGGTTCAGGCGCAGATTCTTCGCGTGCTTTATGTCTATTACGCACGGGATCGTCGAATGGTGACCGGACTAGCGATGGTGGCGTTTGTAATCTGTGCCTCGCCAAAGGTAGGCATCAGTTTGGAAAAACAGATAGGTGCGCTTTCTCAACCCTCATTCGCCGCTTCGGCTGCCGCTGTTGGGCAAGATGCGTCAGAAACAGGGGCATCTTGCCGTACACCGCAAGCCTACGCGGCTTTGCAAAGTCTACCCGGCGGCATGGTTTTGGTTGATTTCGACTTTGCCGCGCATGTGCTGCGATACACGGACCATTCGGTGCTGGGCGGAAACTATCATCGGAATCAGGCCGGAATTCTGGCGCACATTGACCTGTTCCGGGTCGAAGCCTCCAAAGCCGCGCCGCGCTTGGCTGAGGTTGGCGTAGACTACGTTATGCTCTGCACGTCAGCACCAAGGGCTGAATTCTGGGCATGGGCGTCAGACGGGCGTGGCTTGCAAACTCGGCTGGTCGAAGGCGAAGTGCCGAGCTACCTCAGAAGTATTCAGGGCACGCCCGGCGACGCGTTCCAGATTTTCAAAGTGGTGGTCGAAAAATAGGCGTTGTTCAGGCGTGGCGCTTCACGATCACCGAGCCCACCGAATACCCGGCCCCGAAAGAGCAGATCAGACCCAGATCGCCCTCTTGCAGGTCATCCGAATACTTAGAAAACGCGATGATCGAGCCAGCAGATGAGGTGTTGGCATAATCCTGAAGGATGTTGGGTTGTTCATCTGCCTCTGGCGTGCGGCCCAGAACCTTCTTACCGATGAAATCATTCATGGTTTTGTTCGCCTGATGTAACCAAAGGCGTTTCAGGTCGGTATTTGCCACTCCTTCGGATTCCATGTGGTCACTGATGTGTTTGCTGACCATCGGCAACACTTCTTTGAACACTTTTCGACCGTTCTGCATGAATTGCATGTCGCGTCGATCAATCATCCCATCCGGGCGCGAGCGGCGCAGGAATCCGTTGTTGTTGCGGATATTGTTCGAAAACGCAGTCGCGCAACGCGTTGACAGGATTTCGAAATGCGGGCCTTTGGCTTCTTCGATCCGTTCGATCAGGGTCGCCGTCGCCACATCGCCGAAAATGAAGTGACAGTCCCTGTCCCGCCACTCCAGATGGCCCGAACAGATCTCGGGATTTACCACCAGCGCCGCGCGCACCGATCCTGACCGAACCATGTCTGCAGCTGCCTGAATGCCGAATGTAGCCGAAGAACAGGCGACATTCATGTCAAAGCCGAATCCATCGATGCCCAGTTCCTGCTGTATTTCGATTGCAATCGCCGGATAGGCACGCTCGTGGTTCGAGGCGGCGCAAATCACCAGATCGATATCCGCAGCCGTACGCCCGGCCTGTGCCAACGCTTTCTTGCAGGCATCAACCGCCATCTCGGTCATGATCCCGGGCTCTTCATCGCTACGTTGGCGCAGGGCTGGATGCATGACCTCAGGGTCCAGCACACCAGCCTTATCCATCACAAAACGATTTTCGATTCCCGACGCCTTGACGATGAACTCTTCCGAGGAGTGCTGCATCGGCTCCATCTGACCAGCCGCGATAGCCTCGGCATTCTTTTCGTTTTGTTTGTCGGCATAGGCGTTGAACGCTTGGACCAGTTCGGCATTGGTGATGACGTTCTGAGGCGTAAAGACACCGGTACCGGTGATGGCGGGGGTATACATGGCGAGCCCTGAATGTTTCGGATCTGCACAAAATGCAGTCATGGTGTGATTTGATCAAGGTATGTTGACCTAAGGGAATGTGTTCACAAGTCTAACTTCATATCTTGAATAGTTCAAAATTCGAAGTATATGGCCGTCTGACTCGCGCGGAGACTTCACATGCAAGATGATACCAGCGTCCGGCTTAATCGCCTCAGCCCCGAGATTCAGGCGATCATGGGGGTGTATGCCCTGTACTGGAAGCTTGAAGAAACCTTTGACTGTATCGAAACGGATCTGAACCATCCAGAATGCCACATGCTGATCAAACTGGATCAGCCGAAACGCATGGGGGTGCTGGCCGCCGATATGCTCAGCGTCCCGTCCACGATCACTGCCACTGCCGACGCATTGGAAAAGGCTGGCTATCTGACCCGCGAACGCGACCCCGAAGACCGCCGGGCCTGGTTGCTTGTATTGACCGAAAAAGGTGAAGAGGCGCGCAACATGCTGGTCACCGAAGCCGGAGGTCTTTTTCACAGGGCTTCTGGTCTGAACAAAGAAGAAACTGCCGAGTTCGCGCGTCTGGCGCGCAAAATCCGTGACAACGTTTTGAAAACGGGAATTCCCGAGGGATTGAAGAAATGAAACTCCTGACCTCTATCGGCCTTGCTCTGGCCGTTCTGGCAAGCCCCATTGCCGCCCAAGACACTCCAAAACCGGTAAAACTCATACAGGTGCACGAAACAGCGCCTGGTTTTACCCGCCAGTTCTTTGGCCGCGTGGCTGCGCGTCAAACCGTTGACCTGGCCTTTCAGGTCTCGGGCCAGATCGTCGAGTTTCCGATCAACGAAGGCTTTGTGATCCCCAAAGATGGCCTGATCGCGCGTTTGGATCAGGAACCGTTCGAACTGCGTCTGGATCGGGCTCGGTTACAAAAGGAACAAGCTGACCGCACCGTTGCGCGCCTCTCGCGTCTACGGGGTACAACCGCAAGTCAGGTGGCAGTCGACGATTCGGAAACCGAAGCGCAGCTGGCTGCGATTGCCGTGCGGGACGCGGAATATGAACTGGATCATGCGACCCTGACCGCACCATTTGATGCGCTGGTCTCCAGCCGCGCGGTAGAAGCGTTCACCACCGTCTCGGCAGGTGCTCCGATCGTCCGCATCCATGACATGTCTGAATTGCGCATTGAAGTGGACGTGCCAGAGATCCTGTTCCAACGCTCTGGTCAGAACGAAGACATCAGCATCACAGCCAAGTTCCCCGTCAGTGATGAAGTTTTTCCATTGGAAGTTCGTGAATTCGACGCCGAAACCTCAAGCGTTGGCCAAACCTTTCGAATCCAGTTTGGTCTGACCCCGCCTGAGGGGTTACAGATTTTCCCCGGCTCGTCCGTGACTGTAAACGTGCAAGTTAATGATGGGCTTAGCGGAATCTTCGTACCGCCAACGGCCATCGTGGCCGATGCGACCGGAGACCTAAGCGTTTTTGTTTTTGCTCCGGTCGGTGCGGATGAAGGCTCTGTTCGCCGCGTGCCTGTGACGATCGAACCCTCGCAAACAGGTGATGTACGGGTTCTGACGGGGCTGTCTGACGGTGACGAAGTGGTCGTCGCGGGAGGAGCAGTGCTGACCGACGGCCAGGCCGTGCGCCGTTTCACCGGTTTCGCAAATTAAGGGGCTGACGGATGAACATCGCTCGTGGCTCAATTGATCGGCCGCTGTACACATGGCTGATCATCCTCATTGCCCTGTTTGGTGGCATTTGGGGTTTCCTGTCGCTGGGCCGGTTGGAAGATCCGGCCTTCACAATCAAAAACGCCGTTATCGCAACGCAATACCCTGGCGCTACGGCGGAACAGGTGGCGCTTGAGGTGTCCGAGCCGCTTGAGTCCGCCATTCAGCAGATGGGTGAAGTGGACGTTATCACTTCGGTCAACCAGCCCGGACAGTCTCTGATCGAGGTCGAGATCAAATCGACTTACGATGGAAGCGAATTGCCCGACATCTGGACCCGGCTCAGGGCCAAAGTGCGCGACGCCGCGCGTGGTCTGCCATCTGGTGTTGGCCAACCTTATGTGAACGACGGCTTTGGTGACGTGTTTGGCCTGTTCTACGCCGTTACCGCCGAAGGGTTTTCCGACGCTGAAAAGCATGAGCTGGCCACATTCCTACGGCGCGAGCTGTTGACCGTAGACGGTGTGGCGGACGTTGAGGTGCAGGGCCTGCCGAACGAGGCCATCTTTGTCGAACCGGACCTGGCGATCTCGGTTAACCAGAACGTTCCGCTTCAGGCGATCAACGAAGCCATCGCCAATGCGGATTCGGTCAATTCCTCAGGCTCATTGCGCTCGGAAAGCGGCCGCACAACTATTCTGACCGCGGAAGGTTCGGACAGCGTGTCCGCCATTGCAGGTCTTTCAGTTGGCTCGCAGGGGCAGGTGATCAACCTGTTCGACATGTCCGATGTCTATCGTGCCCGTCAGACCGACCCTGACATAATGATACGCTACAATGGGACCGAAGCCTTCACCCTCGGAATCGCCGGGCTGTCTACGGAAAACATCGTTGAAGTTGGCAAACGGGTCGACGCCAAATTCGAAGACCTGAACACGGCCATTCCTTTTGGCGTGGATATCTTGCCGATCTATCAGCAGCACGTTGTGGTCGAGCAGGCCTCGAACGACTTTCTTGTCAATCTTGCCATGTCCGTGGCCATTGTGGTTGCCGTGCTGGGTATCTTCATGGGGTGGCGTGCCGCCATCGTAGTGGGCTCGACCCTGCTGCTGACCGTGGTTGGTACGCTCTTGTTCATGTCGCTGTTCTCGATCGAGATGGAGCGAATTTCGCTGGGGGCCCTGATTATTGCCATGGGGATGTTGGTGGACAACGCCATCGTGGTGGCCGAGGGCATGCAGATCGCGATGTTGCGCGGCAAGTCCTCGCGCGATGCCGCCGAAGATGTGGCTTCGAAAACCCAAATCCCGCTGCTGGGGGCCACTGTAATCGGTATCATGGCCTTTGCAGGCATTGGTCTCAGCCCTGATGCAACGGGCGAATTCCTGTTCTCGCTGTTTGCAGTGATCGGTATTTCGTTGCTGCTGAGCTGGGTGCTGGCCATCACGGTCACACCGTTGCTGGGTCACTACTTCTTTAAGCAAGGCAAAGAAGGTGAGATCGACGCTTACGGAGGCATCTTGTTCCGCATTTATGGCGCGATCTTGCGTTTTGCACTGCGTTTCCGGTGGCTGGTTGTTGCGGGCCTCATCGGCGTGACTGTTGCGTGCTACGCCGGGTTTGGATTGATGAAGCAGCAGTTCTTCCCCAACTCGAACACGCCTTTGTTCTTTGTGCATTACAAGCTGCCGCAAGGCACACCGATTGCACGTACAGCGCAGGACATGGCGGTGTTCGAGGACTGGCTGGCCGAACGTGAGGATGTGGTTTCGGTCACAACTTTTGTCGGGCAGGGTGCAACGCGATTTATGCTGACCTATTCGGCAGAAAAGCCGAACCCAAGCTACGGACACATGATTATCCGCACCGAAAGCCTTGAGGACATACCGGCACTTCAGGCGGATCTTGAGGCGTTCGGATCTGTTCAGTTTCCCGAAGGCGAGTTTGGAACCAAACGTCTGATCTTTGGTCCTGGCGGTGGTGATCCGATTCAGGCTCGGTTCTCGGGGAGTGATCCGGTCGTGCTGCGTCAGCTTGCTGACGAGGCCGTGCAGCGTATGGCTGCAGCATCGCCAAATGCGTTGCTTGTCCATCACGACTGGCGTGAGCAGGAGCTGGCAGTTCAACCGATCTATGCCACCGAACGCGCGCAAACTGCCGGCGTCACGCGTGAAGACATCGCCGCTACACTGCAATTCTCGACCGACGGCATCACCGGTGGCGTGCTGCGCGAACGTGATCGTCAGATCCCGATCATCCTGCGCCGCCCGGCCGATGGCGATTATTCCATTGTGGATCAAGTGGTTTACTCGGATCAGTCCGAGCGGTTTGTGCCGATCGAACAGATGGTTGATGGGTTCGAGTACAAGTCGCTCAACACACTTGTTCACCGCCGCGACCGTGTTCTGACGATCACCGTCGGAGCAGACATCCCGCCCGAGCTTACGGCGGCGCAGGTCCATGCCGAAGTCCGCGAGGCCATCGAAGCCATTGAACTGCCCCCGGGCTACAAGATGGAATGGGGTGGAGAGTTCGAGGACTCGCGCGATGCGCAGGAGAGTTTGGGCAAGCAATTGCCGCTGAGCCTGCTGATCATGGTGCTGATCTCGGTCTTGCTGTTCAATGCGATCCGTCAGCCGATCATCATCTGGCTGCTGGTGCCGATGTCAGTGAACGGTGTGGTCATCGGCCTGCTGGGAACAGGGCTTCCGTTTACCTTTACGGCGCTGCTGGGTCTGCTCAGCCTGTCAGGTATGTTAATCAAGAACGGTATTGTTCTGGTCGAAGAGATTGATCTTGTTCGTGCCACCGGCAAACCTCTGCGCGAGTCTATCGTCGAAGCTTCGGTCTCTCGTTTGCGTCCCGTGATGCTGGCGGCAATTACGACCATTCTGGGTATGGCACCGTTGCTGACAGACGCGTTCTTTGTTTCGATGGCCGTGACCATCATGGGCGGTCTGGCCTTTGCGACCGTCCTCACGATGGTCGCAGCACCCGTCTTCTACCTGCTGTTTTTCAAGCGGGACGAAAGACGCGAGGCGCAAGCAGCGTGAAGTGTAGGTGCGACCGGGCCCGGCGAAACAGCCGGATCCGGTTGCATCATATCAATGGAACAAACGGCACATCGCAGGCGGCCAGAATTGTGAGTGCAGCGAGAACCAGAATTGTGCGCATTATTCGTACTCCTTAGTTCCTCAAAAAATGCGCGCCCGCTGATTCCAGGTCAACGGGCGCGTATCCATTTGAACTTGAATGAGCCAATTGTAGCTCAGGCGGCGTGGGTCAGCCTTGCAGCGACTTTACCTCTACATCCCCTTCAGCCTGCGCCTTGATCGCCAGCGCGGCGGCGTTGGCTCCGGCGGCGGTGGTGAAGTACGGGATTTTGTCATAAAGCGCGATTGACCGGATGGCCTTGCTGTCCTCGACCGCCTGCGCGCCTTCGGTAGTGTTCATCACCAACTGCACCTGACCGTCTTTCAGCATGTCCACCACATCCGGGCGGCCTTCGTAGACCTTGTTTACAACCTCACAGGCGACGCCTTGTTCGTCCAGCCAGCTTTGGGTGCCGCGGGTCGCCACAAGCGTAAAGCCTTGGTCTACCAGAACCTGTGCCGCCTCCAGCATAGTGTTCCCTTTGTCGGCGTCCTTGATGGAAATGAATGCCCGGCCCGAAGACGGCAGCACCATCCCCGCGCCCATCTGCGCCTTTAGGAAGGCGCGCGGGAAGTCGCGGTCCCAGCCCATGACTTCACCGGTCGAACGCATTTCCGGGCCCAAAATGGTGTCAACGCCAGGGAAACGAGCGAAGGGCATGACAGCCTCTTTCACTGAGAACCACGGCATGTCCGGGTCGGCCAATGTCATCTGGTCCGCGATCTTGGTGTCCTGTCCTGCTTTGTAGGCAGGGCGCATCGGGAAGTTCGACAATTTTTCGCCCGCCATCACGCGCGCTGCGATCGAGGCAATCGCGCTGTCGGTCGCCTTGGCTACGAATGGCACGGTGCGCGAGGCGCGCGGGTTCACTTCGATCAGATAGATCTCATCGTCCTTAATCGCGAACTGTACGTTCATAAGGCCCACAACGTTCAACGCTTTGGCCAATTTGAACGCCTGATCTTTTATCTGGTCGATAATCTCCGCGGACAGCGAATAGGGCGGCAGCGAACAGGCCGAGTCACCCGAGTGAACGCCAGCCTCTTCGATATGCTGCATGATGCCCGCGACGTGGACGTCAGTGCCATCGCACAGCGCGTCGACATCCAGTTCCACGGCACCGGCCAGATAGCTGTCGAGCAGAACGGGGCTGTCGCCCGAAACCACTACGGCCTCGTTGATATAGCGCCGTAGCTGATCCATATCGCGCACGATTTCCATTGCGCGGCCGCCCAGCACGTAAGAGGGGCGAATGACCAGCGGGAAGCCAATTTCTTCAGCGATCTCAAGTGCCTGTTCGTCGGTAGACGCGATGCCGTTCTTGGGCTGCTTCAGGCCCAGATCGTTGACCAGCGCCTGGAACCGTTCGCGGTCTTCGGCCAGGTCGATGGCGTCCGGGGTGGTGCCCAGAATTGGAATGCCTTCGGCCTCAAGCGCGTTGGCAAGTTTCAGCGGGGTCTGACCGCCGAACTGAACGATCACACCGTGCAGCGTGCCGTTTTCCTGCTCTTTCGTCAGAATTTCCATGACGTGCTCGAAGGTGAGCGGTTCGAAATACAAGCGATCCGAGGTGTCATAGTCTGTCGAGACCGTCTCGGGGTTGCAGTTGACCATGATGGTCTCGTACCCCGCTTCGGTCAGCGCAAAACAGGCGTGACAGCAGCAATAGTCGAACTCGATGCCCTGACCGATCCGGTTCGGGCCACCGCCGAGAATGACGACCTTTTTGCGGTCGCTCGGGCGCGCCTCGCATTCGACCTCACCCATCATTGGAGCCTCATAGGTCGAGTACATATAGGGCGTCTGCGCTTCGAATTCTGCGGCACAAGTGTCGATGCGTTTGAACACTGCAGTGACGCCCAGATTGCGGCGGGCGCGGCGGACGTTGTCTTCTTCACGGCCGGTCAGGTTGCCCAAACGGGCATCGGTGAAGCCCAGCATTTTCAGCTTGCGGATACCGTCTTCGGTCATCGGCAGGCCGTCCTTGCGCACCTGACGCTCGGCCTCGATGATCTCCCGGATGCGGGCCAGAAACCACGGGTCGAACTTGGTGACGCCGAAAATCTCGTCATCGGTCAGACCATGACGCATCGCTTGCGCGATGGTGCGCAGGCGGTCAGGTGTCTGTTGGCTGATCGCCTTGATCACGGCAGCCTTGTCGTCGGCTTCATCCCACACGCCCACGTTCAGGCCGGGGATTTCGATCTCATCAAAGCCTGTCAGACCCGACTCCATCGAAGCCAACGCCTTTTGCATCGATTCGTGGATGGTGCGGCCAATAGACATGGCTTCGCCCACCGATTTCATCGCGGTGGTCAGGTAGGGTTCGGAGCCTGGGAACTTCTCGAACGCGAATTTCGGGATCTTGGTGACGACATAGTCGATGGTCGGTTCAAACGACGCGGGAGTGACCTTGGTGATGTCGTTGTCCAACTCGTCCAGCGTATAACCCACCGCCAACTTTGCGGCGATCTTCGCAATCGGGAAGCCGGTTGCTTTGGACGCCAGCGCCGAGGATCGCGACACGCGCGGGTTCATCTCGATCACGACCATACGGCCGTCATCGGGGTTGATCGCCCACTGCACGTTCGAGCCACCGGTCTCGACCCCAATCTCGCGCAGAACGGCGATCGAGCCGTTGCGCATGATCTGATATTCTTTGTCGGTCAGCGTCAGGGCAGGGGCGACGGTGATCGAGTCGCCCGTATGCACGCCCATCGGATCGACGTTTTCGATGGAACAGACGATGATGGCGTTGTCAGCAGTGTCGCGCACCACCTCCATCTCGTATTCTTTCCAGCCCAGCAGGCTTTCATCGACGAGGATCTGGTTGACTGGCGAGGCATCCATGCCCGAACGACAGAAGTGGATGTAATCCTCGCGGTTATACGCCACGCCACCGCCGGTGCCTCCCAGAGTAAACGCCGGGCGGATAATGGCGGGCAAACCGATTTCTTCCAACTCGTCCAGCGCCATCTGCACGCCGGCATCCAGATCAGTGGAACCGTCTTCACGCTTGGGCGCGGTTACGATGGTCGCCTTGGGGTTTTCCAGTCCCAGCCGGTCCATCGCCTCACGGAACAGGGCGCGGTCTTCGGCCATTTCGATGGCGTCGCGCTTGGCACCGATCATCTCGACACCAAATTTGTCCAGCACACCCATCTCTTCCAGTGCGAGCGACGTGTTCAGGCCGGTCTGGCCGCCCATTGTGGGGAGCAGGGCGTCGGGGCGTTCTTTCTCGATGATCTTGGCGACTACTTCGGGTGTGATCGGCTCGATATAGGTGGCATCTGCCAGCCCGGGATCCGTCATGATCGTGGCGGGGTTCGAGTTCACCAGAATGACCCGGTAGCCTTCTTCACGCAGCGCTTTACAGGCTTGAGCACCGGAATAGTCGAATTCGCAAGCCTGACCGATAACAATGGGACCCGCCCCGATGATCATGATCGACTGAATGTCGGTTCTCTTCGGCATGGTCTGGCCCCTTCGATTTTGCATGAGTCGCGGGCACCGCCCAAGCGCCCAAATTGTCGTGCGTTATAGGGACCGCGCAAAAAGGTTCAAGGGGTATCGGAAACAGAAGCGAAATTGCCGCTTTCCCCCCTTTCCCTTGGCAGAGTATTCTCTATATCGCCCCACACGGCAAATGAGGATGCAATTGCGTATTCGTTTCGATCAAGGGCCGGCCGGGCGTGGAACCCGGTTCGAGCGTCCGTCTCAAATCATCCGCGCGGATGTTGCGGAAGAGGTGCCCCAGGCTTTGGGAGCGCTGGATGAGGTGCGCGCAGGTGGTTCCTGGGTGGCGGGGTATGCGAGTTACGAGCTTGGTTATGCGCTGGAACCCCGGTTGCTGAACCTGTTGCCCAAAGATCGCCGTCTGCCTTTGTTGTGCTTTGGAGTATACGACGCGCCGGATCGTGTTGTTCTGCCAGCAGCAGCAGGAGAGGTCAGCACTTTTGAGCCCCGTTGGGACGAGGCGCGTTATACGCAGGCGTTTCAGGCCGTACACGATGCTATCGGTGCTGGCGACATTTACCAGGCAAACCTGACCTTTCCGATCAATCTGACGGTCTCGGGCGACAGTGAAATGCTGTATGCAGCACTCGCTGCAGGGCAACCGGTTGGCCACGGAGCTCTGGTGCAACAGGACGGATTGCCCGATTTGCTCAGCCGGTCGCCCGAACTGTTCTTTCGCACAGACGAGGCGGGCAAGATCGAAACCCGCCCAATGAAGGGAACCCAACCGCGCAGCGACGACCCGGAGGAAGATGCGCAGCGCCGGGCCTTTCTGACCTTGGACGAAAAGAATCGCGCCGAGAACCTGATGATCGTTGATTTGCTGCGAAACGATATCAGCCGTGTGGCATTGCCCGGATCTGTTCACGTGCCCGAGCTGTTCAAGGTCGAGACCTACGCCACTGTGCACCAGATGGTCTCGCTGGTGCGTGCTCAGTTGCACAAATACGTGGGGCTGGGTGATATTTTGACGGCGCTATTCCCTTGCGGGTCGATTACGGGCGCACCCAAGATTCGCGCGATGGAGATACTGGCCGAACTGGAACCCTGGCCGCGTGACATCTATTGTGGGACTATCGGCTGGGCCGCGCCGGATGGCCGGTCTGAGTTCAATGTGGCCATCCGTACCCTGATGCTGGAGGATGATCACGCCACGTTGAACGTGGGCGGTGGTCTCGTTTGGGACAGCACTGCCCCTTCAGAATACGAGGAGGCGCTATGGAAAGCCCGCTTTGCCCGTCAAATGAGCCTGATTTCCGCGTGATCGAAACACTGGCCTTTCGGCCGGATCAGGGATTTGTGCGGAAGGCCCGTCACCTGGCGCGTATGGCCCGCACGGCACGGGTTTTCGATCTTCCGTTCGACTTGGATGCCGCAAGTGAGACCTTGGCTGCTGCCGAGGGGGATCGTCCACTGCGCTGCCGATTGACGCTGGATGCGAGCGGCGTGTTCGAACTGACGACTGGTGCCTTGGCTGAAAACCCGCCGATCTGGCGCGTGTCCCTGTCCAAAGAAAGCCTGGCATCGAACGACCTGTGGTTGCGGCACAAGACCACCCACCGCGCGCTCTATGACAAGGCACGTGCTTCGCTTCCAGAAGGTACAGACGAACTGTTGTTCCAAAACGAACTTGGCGAGCTATGCGAAGGCACCATCACCAACCTGTTTGCTGAAATGCCGGATGGTCGGTTTCTGACGCCTGCGCTGTCCTGCGGGTTGTTGCCGGGTATTTTGCGTGAAGAGCTACTGGATAAAGAAACAGTGACCGAGGCCGTGCTGACCTTGACCGACCTACAAAACGCGCGGACTGTGTACATGGGCAATTCATTGCGCGGGTTGATCCGGGTGGAGCTGATAGATACGTGACCAAAGATAGCACTTTGATCGGCCCGCCTGTGGCGCTGTTGCGGCTGCGGTTGGAATTCGGGCTGTTCTATATCGGACTGCCGCTTCTGATTGCCGTTCTCTTTCCGCCAAACTGGATGTTTCCGGCGTTGCTTGCGCTGACCGGGCTTGGCATTGTTTTGCTGCATCAGACACCGGGTTTTCAATGGGCCGAACTGCGGTATGAGTGGGCCAACTGGTCCTTTCGAGAAGTATTGCTGTTCACGGTTGTTTTGGCCGTCTTCTGTACCGGCCTGATCCAGATCACGCGTCCGGATGCGGCGTTTTTTCTGGCTATTCACCGACCCGAGATGCTGGCTTTTATCTGGATCGGCTATCCACTGTTGTCAGCCCTGCCGCAAGAGCTGCTGTTCCGCCCTTTGTTCTTCCGCCGGTATCACGCGATCCTGCCAGACGGGCGCGCGGCCTATTTGCTGAACGCAGCCATATTCTCGTTCGCGCATCTGATGTACTGGAGCTGGATTGTCGCCCTCATGACCTTTGCGGGCGGACTTCTGTTCACATGGGCGTACAGGCAGCGCTGCTCGTTCTTTTATGCGGTGCTGTTGCACGCAATCGCGGGCAATATCATCTTTGCAGTGGGGCTGGGTGTCTATTTCTACTCTGGCAACGTGCAAAGGCCGTTTTGACGGGGCGACCTGCCTTGACTTTCCGGGCCTGACAGGGTGTATCGGCGCGACGAATTCTGCGCCCGAAGGGATATGATCCATGCACGCCTATCGCAGCCACACCTGCGCCGCTCTGACCGCCGCCAATGTCGGTGAAACTGTCCGCCTGTCCGGCTGGGTGCATCGGGTTCGAGATCACGGCGGCGTGCTGTTTATCGACCTGCGTGACCATTTCGGCGTGACACAGGTTCTGTGCGACGGCGACAGTGCTGCTTTCGCAGAGTTGGAGAAAGTGCGGTCCGAGTGGTGTATCCGCATCGACGGGACTGTCAAAGCACGCGACCCAGAACTGGTGAACCCAAAACTGCCGACTGGCGAGATAGAAGTTTACGTCCGCGAGCTGGAAGTGCTGGGTTCCGCCGAGGAATTGCCGCTGATGGTCTTTGGCGATCAGGAATACCCCGAGGAAACCCGCCTGCGCTATCGTTATCTGGACCTTCGCCGCGAGGCGATGCAGCGCAATATGACTTTGCGGTCGGACGTTGTGGCATCCATGCGCAAACGCATGTGGGATCAGGGCTTCCGCGAGTATCAGACACCGATCATCACCGCGTCGTCGCCCGAGGGCGCGCGTGACTTCCTGGTGCCCTCGCGACTTCATCCGGGCAAGTTCTACGCTTTGCCGCAAGCTCCTCAGCAGTTCAAGCAGCTGATCATGGTGTCTGGCTTCGACAAGTATTTCCAGATCGCGCCGTGCTTCCGTGACGAAGACCCGCGTGCTGACCGTTCGCCCACTGATTTCTACCAGCTTGACCTTGAGATGTCCTTTGTCGAGCAGCAGGACGTGTTCGACACGATTCAACCCGTTCTGACCGGCGTGTTCGAAGAATTCGGCGGTGGTCGCAAAGTCGATCAGGAATGGCCGCAAATTTCCTACAAGGACTCGGCGTTGTGGTACGGCACCGACAAACCCGACTTGCGGAACCCTATCAAAATGCAAGTGGTCTCCGACCACTTCCGCGGGTCGGGCTTTGCGATCTTCGCAAAGCTGTTGGAGCAGGACGGCACCGAAATCCGCGCCATCCCCGCGCCAACCGGCGGCAGCCGCAAATTCTGTGACCGCATGAACGCGTTCGCCCAGAAAGAGGGTCTGCCCGGCATGGGCTACATTTTCTGGCGCGATCAGGGCGAAGGCATGGAAGCCGCTGGTCCTCTGGCCAAAAACATCGGGCCTGAGCGGACTGAGGCAATCCGTCATCAGCTGGGTTTGGGCGTCGGCGATGCGGCGTTTTTCCTGGGTGGCAAGCCGAAAGCTTTTGAAAAGGTTGCTGGCAAGGCGCGTGATGTTATCGGTGAGGAACTGAACCTGACCGAGAAAGACCGCTTTGCTTTTGCCTGGATCGTGGATTTCCCGATCTATGAGCAAGACGAAGAAACAGGCGCGATCGATTTCGAGCACAACCCGTTCTCGATGCCGCAAGGTGGTATGGAGGCGCTTCAGGGTAACCCACTGGACGTGCGCGGATATCAGTATGACTTGGCCTGTAACGGGTATGAGCTGGTCTCGGGCGCGATCCGGAACCACAAGCCTGAGATCATGTTGAAAGCCTTTGAACTGGCGGGGTATGGCGAGGATGAGGTCAAGTCTCGCTTCGGCGCTCTGTTCAACGCTTTCCACTACGGCGCACCGCCGCACGGGGGCTGCGCGGCAGGCATCGACCGGATCGTTATGCTGCTGGCGGACGAGGCAAATATCCGCGAAGTCATGATGTTCCCGATGAACCAGCGTGCCGAGGATCTGATGATGGATGCGCCCTCTGATCCAACTTCGGATCAGTTGATGGAGCTTGGTTTGCGCATCATCCCTCAGGACTAAGAACAATCGCCCGCATTAAGCGGGCGATTTTCATTTGGCGGCAGGAAACGTTCCGCGTATCAGTCCAGAGGGTTTTCCAAATGATCTCGATTGCTTCGAATGCTTCGCGCCGTCTCGCGCGTCTGACGATAGGCCCAGAGGCACAGAAGCGTTGCGGTGATGAAATAAGCCGTAATCATTTCAAATCGCTTCCCGCTGTTCCAGTCGGTTCTGCACCATCCCAGCGACTTGCGCCGCCTGTGCAGTAAGCGGTGCCCCGCTTGCGCGTGACAGAGCCAGTTTGCGCGCGGCCTCGGCCAGCGGTTTATCTCCTGCCTCTCGTGCGACGCCCTGAAGGAACTGGGCGGCATAATCCAGAGTGTGCTGATCGTTGGGTCCGGTCAGGAAATCAGCGATATGGGCCATGTCATCCTGATAGGCCAAGGGGTCTGGCTGGATGACCTCGTCCCGGATTGCATGTAACCCGCTTGGACGCCGATCCTCGGGCAACCGTTCCAGAATGGACTTCTGAAAATAGGACATTGATTTTAGCGGCTTGGCCAAAAATCCATCCGCGCCGGCAGCCAGTGCCAGACTTTCGTTGGTATCATCGCCAGACAGGCCCATGATGACGCTGATACGAGGCGTTGCCTCGGCCAGTTCGGCGATCAGATCGGCCCCCGACCCATCTGGCAGACCCATATCGATCAATATGACCGAGGGGCGATAAATCTGAAGGTGCCGTCGGGCCGATTTCAGACAATCCGCGCGGCGAATACGTGCGCCGCTGTGCAGGCACATCAGTCTGATCGCGTCGCACGCGTATCGGCTGTCTTCGACAACCAGAATGGTCTGACCCAGCAAGGGCCGCGTTGCGGTGGGCGTGACGGTGGTGGTGGCAAGTAGGCCCGAATCGTCCATGGCAGCTCTCCTATCCAGCAGATGCCTCACGCTAGGAACTACTGGCTAACACGACGTTAACGCGCGATTTGGCGCACTTGTCCTTTGGCCTAACAGCCCCCATAACCCATGCAACGCAGGACATCAGGAGTGAGATATGATTGGACGTCTGAACCACGTCGCCATTGCCGTGCCGGATCTTGAAGCAGCTTCGGCGCAATATCGCAATGCGCTGGGCGCCAAGGTCGGCGCACCGCAGGACGAACCGGATCACGGCGTCACGGTTGTGTTCATTGAACTGCCCAACACCAAAATCGAGCTTCTGTATCCGTTAGGTGACGACAGCCCGATCAACGGCTTCCTGGAAAAGAACCCGTCGGGCGGCATTCATCACGTATGCTATGAGGTTGAGGACATTATCGCGGCCCGGGATCATCTTAAGGAAACCGGTGCCCGCGTTTTGGGTTCAGGCGAGCCCAAGATCGGGGCCCATGGCAAGCCGGTTCTTTTCCTGCACCCCAAGGACTTTAACGGCTGCCTTGTCGAGTTAGAGCAGGTATAACCCCCCAGCGCCGGAGGGCTTGAAATGACCATCACTGCCGCACTTGTACTGTTCGCCGTCATCTGGTTCCTGACGCTGCTGATCGTGCTGCCCGTTCGCATTAAAACACAAGGCGATCTGGGCGATATCGTTCCGGGCACTCATGCTGGTGCCCCGGAAGTGCATCACATGAAGAAAAAGATGTGGATCACGACAGGTATTTCCGTGGTGCTGTGGGCCATCATTGCCGGTATTATTTTATCGGGATTGATCTCGGTCCGGGATTTCGACTGGTTGAACCAGCTGGAGCCTCGCTGACCCAATGTCAGGCCCTTGGGCCTGACACCGCGTGATAAATGTGGGTGAACGTGGCTGCACCTATAATTGGAATCACCAGATTAACCAGCGGCACCGAAAGCGGAACCGCCATCAAGGTACCTGCCACCCAGATCGTAGTTGAATGCTTGGCGCGCAGCTTTCGCGCGCCATCGCGCCCGATCCGACGCATGGCGGCCAAGGTAAAGTACTCCCGCCCCAGCAGAAACCCGTTCATCGCCCAGAAGATAAACGGCGCCAGCGGGGTGAAAATCGCATAGAGAATGAACGCCAGCAAGTTGGCGACAATCAGCACGCCCAAAAAACTGAGACTGTCCATAAGCGCTTCGGACACTGGTATGCGCCGCGCAGGTTCCAAGGTTGGAAAATGCTTGTCTTCAACCGCTTGGGCGACCTCATCCAGAAAGATCGACGTGATGGCTGATGCCACCGGAACCATCAGGAAAATAGGTAGAATCAGGACCAGAACGATCCCTGAATAATTCAGAACGTCGTTCAGCCACGGTACAGCACCGATGAAGGGCAGGGAAATCTCACTGCCCGACAACCAGTTGATCAACCAGATTGCCACTGCACAGGCAACGATCAGAAGCAGGATCGTCAGACCCACGCCGCGCAGCAAAACCCCCCGAAATTTCGGGTCTCCGATCTGGCCAAGTGCGCTGAAAAAGGCGTTTAGGATGATCATTCGCTGACCCATTCCGTCAATGCCGACAAGTCTGGCCTTGGCCGCTCGGGCGGTGCCGATCCTTCGGTCGCGATATGGATCAAACCAGCCACGCGTTCGTTGTCTGCCAATCCAAACGCTTTTGCGCAGAATTCGCTGTCATGTGATTGCCAGCCCGATAGCCAGTTTGCGCCCCAACCGGCCGCCAGTGCGGCATTCAGCAAGGCCAGACAGACCGCCCCGGCGGAATAGGTTTGCTCGATCGTGGGGATCTTTTCAGACGGTTTTTGAACTTCGATTACTGCCACCGCCAAATGCCCCATGTCGAACTGGCTGCGCGCTTTGGCGATGTCTTCGGGGCTTTTTCCCAGCTTTTGACCACATTCTTCGGTCAAAGCCGCCAAACGCGGCATCGCGCCTTTTTCCAACACGATGAAGCGCCAAGGCTCTAACTTGCCATGATCGGGGCTGCGCGCAGCAGCGGTGAGCAAAGGCAGCAATTCGTCCCGTGTCGGGGCCGGAGCAATCAATGTCTTGGCCGGGCGGGAACGGCGCGACAGTAAAAACTCCAGAGCGGCGGGGCTTTTCAGGGACATATGTTAACTTCCTTTACATCACGACTCTGTATCTTGGGCGGCAACCCGCCCGATTCAAGGGTGTGCCGATACATTGCGTGGATCATTTTCATTCCGACGCCAGTCATGCAAGTTTTTGAAGAAAAAGGGGTGACAATGGCGAAATCCAAATTGCGCGATCTGCCCGATCTCAGCGTGCTGGCAAAGGCCGGGGCGACGTTGAGTGTTAAGGTGACGCCAAAGGCGTCATGTGATCGAGTGATCTGTGAAGAAGATCAGATCAAGATGTATGTGACGGCCCCACCTGAGAACGACAAGGCCAATCAGGCTGTTACGACATTGCTCGCCAAGTGTCTTAGAGTGGCCCCCTCGACGCTGACATTGCAACTGGGGCAGACCGCGCGGAACAAGTTATTTCTCTATGATCCCTGAGGCCCGGTTTCGCGAATCTGATAGACGCCCTCGGGCAGGTCCAGCGCTGCGGCCAGGTCCCGTACCTGTTCGGGCGATAGGGTGATCCTCTGAACCTGTTCGGTGCGCGGATCCAGCTGTTCCAGCGTGACGCATTCGGCGAAATTGTTGATCACCACATCTTCCTGCAAAGGTTTTTCACCTTCGTCCACAAGCGTAATGACCGTCGAGTCGAATTCATGCTCAATCGAAAACATGTGTCCACAGTGCAAGTCGCCGAGGCGCAATGCAAGCCGTTACTTGCCAAGGGTGCAGTGGCATCAGCTGAAGGGGCGTACTATGTTGAAATTGCGGCCCGATCGGCCCAAGGGATGTATCATGCGCAGATGCTTTATTTTACCGCTTTTCCTGCTGTTGTCGGCCTGTGCACAAGGTGTCTTCAGTGTACAATCGCCCGAGGACTGGCTGGGAGACGCATCGGGTGTCGAACCGACGGCGCAGACCTTTCAGCAGGTTAGCCAGGCTGTTGGTGCGGAAGCACGAAAACAGTGTCTGAAACAACCCAGACGCCAGAATTGTGAGTTCAGGATCCTGGTTGATCTAAACCCGCGGGCGCCGGCAAACGCGTATCAGACTTTGGATGAAAACGGGCAACCGGTGATTGTTTTTACGCGGTCTATGATCCGGTCCGCGCAAAACGCGGACGAGCTTGCCTTTGTCATGGGCCACGAAGCGGCCCACCACGTGTTGGGGCACATTGCCCGGCAAAGCGAAAACGCCAGCGCCAGCGCCGCAGAGTTTGGCAGGCGAGAACAGTTGCGCGGCGGTGATGCAGCCGCCATAGAAGAGGCGCAAAAGCTGGGGGCCAAAGTTGGTGTTCAAGCTTACCTGAAGGATTTCGAGCTGGAGGCAGACCAGTTGGGCACGATCATTACCCACAACGCCGGATACAACCCATTGGTAGGTGCGAAGTTTTTTGACCGGATACCGGATCCCGGCGATAAGTTTCTGGGAACGCACCCACCAAATGAGCAGCGCGTTCAGATCGTGCTTGAAACAGCAGCACAGTTGGGTTTGACACAGTGAGCGGCCTTGTGCGTCTCGGGGTGATCCTGACGGATCGCGGCTCGAAATATGCGGTGTCCGGGGCGACAGTTTCTTCGCGGCCCGAAATCGACAGCGTTTTGAATGATCTGAAATCGGACAAAGCCTATGCCAAAGCGACTCACAACACGTGGGCCGCGACTCTGCCGACCGGTGCGCTTAAGGCGGATGATGGGGAAAGCGGGGCGGGTATGGTAATCCTGCGCATGATCGAACGGGCGGAATTGCAGAACCATGTGATCATCGTCACCCGTTGGTATGGCGGCAAGAAACTGGGCGGTGATCGGTTTCGCCGGGTTCAGGATGCGACCCGAGCCTATCTGGATCACATCGGCTTCCAATCTTGACCTGTGTCAATGTTTGAAGGTGCAAATTCGCTACCCTTTTGCCAAAGCGCGATAGGGAAAGGAAAACACCATGCCCACCCGAGAGACCCTGCGATTGCACGCCGGTTTGGTGGACGATATGGCCAGCATGCTGGACATCGATCTTGAAGAAGCGGCCATTGGCGGTTCGGTTTCCGTGGATCAGATTTCCGAGGCAGTTCTACGGTGCACTGACTGTCCGAACCCACAACACTGTCAGACCTTGTTGAGCCAGGCGGCAACCGCACAGCGAGCGCCTGAATATTGCCGGAACCAGGAATTACTCCATAAATTAATGCCTTAACCTAAAGGTCCGCCATGCCACGTCTAGGCAACATCATGACCCATTTGCGGCTTGTGCTGCGGATGGGGCAAGCCACCGGCACCGATCTGGCCGGTGCATACCGCAAGGGTTATTTAAATCACGAAGAATGGGCTGAGATCGTGCAACAATGCCGTGGTTGCGCCTGGGCCCACGACTGCCCGGAATGGCTGGAGCAGAGGGGCCAGATTGATGAAGCTCCAAGCAGCTGCCCCAACCGAGAGCGATTCGCGGCACTTAAGGCGCAGCAGTTGGAGAACGTGTGATGGCACAGATCCCGCTGGGCGAAATTGAAAAGCACTTTTGGCTGACGCGGTCTGTGTCGCGATGCATGGGCATTTCATTGACCGAGGCGATGGCGGACGGCCGTCTGACACCAGAGGGCTATGCAGAATTGGTCACACGATGTCGGGCTTCAAATTGTGACGGCCAATGCGCTTTGTGGCTAGCTGATCAACAGGCACTGGTCGAAAAGGCCCCGGATTTCTGCGCAAATGCCGAGACCCTGAATGGTCTGAAGACCTGATCACAGTTTACTGTGGCTGCCATCGCATAGCGGTTTCTTTGCGCTATGTTTGCACGCACAGAAAAAGACCTTTTTACTAGCGTCCGCCGTATATTTTATTGGCTCGAAATCGCTGTCTTTGTGGGAGCCGTCGCAAAACGGTTGTCGCGCAGATTTTCCACATGAACACCAAAAATAAGTCTTCCCTTCAACAACCTCGACCGGAATCGGCGATTTCTGGGCAATATTTGGCGCGTCTGACATGTGGCTTCTCCGTCTTTTGGCTAATGTCGTGACAACAGTGTAGAGCAGAGCTGCCAAAAAGGTAGCTTTGAAGCTGTAAATGCCCTTGTCCAAAGCTAAAACCGGCATGGAATCGCTTTGACTCACAAAGACGTGATCGATTCAGTTGCCAGATCGAAGCTCAGCCCGTATTCTGGATATGGCCCCGAAAAGTTGGGCAATATCAGAAAAGTAATAGAGGATTGACGGACATGAAACTGAAACTCGCTGCCGTTGGCGCATTTGCCCTGATTCTGACTGCCTGCGCGCAGCAGGAAGAACCGACTCCTGTTTTTGTTCAGCCCAGCTATGACAAAGCCGGCACGCCCAGCTGCCCAGGCGGTTATGAACTGGCGACAACCGAAGCAGGTCAGACTGTCTGTAACCCGGTTACTCAGTAAGCTTTTTGCAGGCGGTCCACGACCGGACCGCCTGCACAATTGCTCGATGAACAGCCGCCTTTGAGGCGGTTTTTTCTTGCAGGTACTAAGTTAAGTGCACACCATTCAGCGGTTCAGTATTTCCTGAAACCGTATTTGTGTTTGAACCTGAACGAATTGGACTTGTGCCGTTTGATCTGCCTGTAAGGCACATGCCCGATCACCCGCCGTTTCGGGCTGTGAAAGCGATATGTTTTGGGGTGCTTTTTGTGGTGCAGCTGCCGCTGTTTGACATGTGCCGTGGATTTTGGCGCAAGATAATAGCGCTTGATCTTAAGGTGCCCGGTCTTGTGAAAGCTAAACTGCTTATCGCTGACCACGATCAACCCATTTGGGCCACCCGACGCCGTTTGCGCTGAAGAGGGCGCTGCAAGCCATAACGCGGCAATCATAAACACCACGCTGTTCAGGCCGATTTTGACGTTTCCAGACATGAAACCCTCCGTTTATGGATTTCAGTCTAAGATCGCGTCTTTAGATGCGTTGGGCCAATAAACTTGCTTCACGCTTTGCCCAACTGTGGTGAAACAGGCAGGCGGAACAGTTCTAAGCGAGCTTGCCCCAAAGATCGTATTCTCCGGCCTCGTCCACCTCAACTGTTACGATATCGCCAGGATTAAGTGCTTCGAACCCTTCATCAATGAACAGGTTGCCGTCGATCTCGGGCGCGTCCGCTTTGGTGCGGCAGGTGGCGGCTTCGTCATCGACCTCATCCACGATGACCTGCAAGGTCTGGCCGACTTTTGCCGCCAGTTTGGCTTCGGAAATCGCCTGGGCCTTTTCCATGAAACGATCCCAGCGCTCTTTTTTGACGTCGGCCGGGACGTGATCAGGCAGGTCGTTCGACCGCGCGCCATCCACGTTTTCATATTGAAAGCAGCCAACGCGATCCAGTTGCGCTTCGTCCATCCAGTCCAGCAGAGTTTGGAATTCAGCCTCAGTCTCTCCCGGATAACCGACAATAAAGGTCGATCGCAGGGTGATGTCTGGGCAGATGTCACGCCAGGCCCGGATTTCGTCCAGTGTTTTGGCTGCGGCGGCCGGGCGGGCCATACGTTTCAAAACGTCGGGGTGCGCGTGCTGGAAGGGAATATCCAGATAGGGCAGCACATTGCATCCAGCGTCCGCCATCAGAGGGATCAACTCGCGCACATGCGGATAGGGGTAGACATAATGCAGGCGCACCCACGCCTCCAAACGTCCCAACTCCCGCGCCAGATCGGTGATATGGCTGCGCACTTCGCGGTCTTTCCACGGGTTCACATCATATTTCCGGTCCAGCCCATAGGCCGATGTGTCCTGCGAGATCACCAGCAGCTCGCGTACGCCGTTATCGACCAGCTTTTCCGCCTCACGCAGAACCGCATGGGCCGGGCGGCTGGCCAGTTTCCCGCGCATATCTGGGATGATGCAGAACTTGCACTTATGATTACAGCCCTCCGAGATCTTCAGATAGCTGTAATGGCGCGGGGTCAATTGCACGCTGCTGGCAGGCAGCAGATCGACAAACGGATCAGGTGAGGGCGGCACGGCCAGGTGTACAGCATCCAAGACCTGTTCATACTGATGCGGTCCAGTGACAGCCATGATGCGGGGGTGATGTTCCCGGATGTAATCCGGTTCCGCCCCCAGACAGCCGGTTACTATGACCTTGCCGTTTTCAACCAGTGCCTCTCCGATTGCGTCCAGCGATTCCGCCTTGGCGCTGTCCAGAAATCCGCAGGTGTTCACAATGACGGCATCGGCCCCGGCATAATCGGGCGAAATGCCGTATCCTTCAGCGCGAAGCCGGGTCAGGATGCGTTCGCTGTCCACCAACGCCTTGGGGCAACCCAGCGACACCATGCCGATGGTCGGCTGGTCGGAACGGGGCGTCTCGGTGATCCGGGCGGCGGGTGCCAGGTCGGGGCGGAGGTTTGGCGGGTTCGTTGTCATGGCGCGGCATATAGTGGGGAACGCTTCCCCTTGCAAATGTGACGTGTGATTTGAATGATCATGGCAAAGAAAAGCCAAAAGGCGGAGAGCAGATCATGAAGTGGCTGATGCGCATTCTATTTGTTGTTGTGGCTGTCGTTGGGCTGGTCATTGGCGCGCTTTTGCTGATGCCCGGGGACAAGCTGGGCGCGATTCTGGCCGAGCAGGTGAAGGCGCAAACCGGGCGTGATCTGACATTGAGCGGTGATGTGCGCCTGTCCTTTTGGCCCGTGCTGGGAATGGAAACCGGCCCGGTACGGTTTGGCAATGCAAGCTGGGCAGGGTCCGAGCCAATGCTGAGTGCAGACAGTCTTGCCGTCGGTGTGGACGCTGCTGCTCTGTGGAATGGGGATCTGCGTATCAAACGCGTATTTGCTGAAAACCCGATATTGCGGCTGGAGCGATCAGAGGGTCGGGCGAACTGGGAGTTTGGTGTCCCGACTTCTACCCCAAATGCCGAAACGCCTGGAACTAACGACCCCGCCAATACGACAGGTGAGGTCACTCTGGATCAACTGGAGCTGACGAACGCTCAGCTGATTTACGTCGAGAACGGCGTCACACAGATGGACTTTTCCGGTGTGACACTGGCCGCAAGCTGGCCCAAGGTTACCTCCCCCATGATCATGCAAGCCGCAATGGCCGTACCCGGCGGAGCCGTTGAGGTAGACTTGAAAATTCCGGACCTGCCAGCCTTTTCCAATGGCGACGTCACGGCGCTGGAACTGGCTTTGACTGCGCCGGGGGGTGAGATCGGTTTCAACGGTCGTGTCAATCTGGCCGGTGAAATGGACGGCACCACCAGTGTCGAGGCACGGGACAGCGAAAAGATGTTTGCAGCTTTTGGTCAGGCTGGTGTGCATATCCCGCCGGGTTTGGGCGGCAAGGCGAATATCGCCGCGCATATGACCTATACGCAGGACGGGCGTATTTCGTTGCGGGACATGACCGCTCAACTGGATGACAACCGTTTCGTGGGCGAGGCGGATATCACCATTTCGGACCCACCACAGATCGTAGCAAGGTTGGATGCGGGTGATCTGGATCTTTCGCGAATCTCAGAATCGGAGGCAACATCGAGCGGTGCCTCTCAACCAAGTAGCTCTGCAGTAGACGGGTGGTCGCAAGAGCCTATTGATGCCTCCGCTCTGGCGCTGGCGAACGGTAAAATCCGCCTGACGGCGAACTCGATCGCCGTGCCGGGAATGGAATTTGGCAAAAGCGATCTGACTTTGTCTCTGGATCGCTCTCGGGCGGTACTGGAAATGCATCCGGCCACGCTGTTTGCAGGTCAGTTGAACGGGCAGGTGGTCGCCAACAATCGCAATGGCCTGTCTGTCGGTGGCAAAATCTCGGCCAGCGGGATCGATCTGAAACAGGCGTTGACCACGCTGGCTGACGTTGAACGTTTGTCGGGCACTGCTGCGGGCAGTCTGGAGTTTCTGGGCGTTGGCCAGACAGAGGAACAGATCATGCGCTCGCTCAGCGGCAAGGGAAATCTGGATGTCGGGTCCGGAGTGATTTCCGGTTTCGATCTGGACCGCCTGATGGGGCGGGGGACCGGATCGGGTGGAACGACCGTGTTCAACAGCCTGACGGGCAGCTTCACCATGGATCAGGGCGTGCTGACCAACAATGATTTGCTCATGTCGCTGGAAAACTTCCGTGCGGATGGCACGGGAACCGTGGGTTTAGGCGCGCGCGATATTGACTATCTTTTCACACCCGTGGCACTGCGGGCCAATTCCGGAGAGGGTATATCTGTTCCGGTACGCATCGTCGGTCCGTGGAGCAATCCGTCCATCAAGCCGGATCTGACCAAAGTCATCGAGGCAGCGGCAGACGTGAAGGTCAAGGAGCTGGAAGACGACGCCAAGCAGAAGGTTTTTGAGAAGGTCGGAAACGAGCTGGATACGACGATCACCGACAGCGGCCAGATCGAAGATGCGCTGAAGAAAAAGCTGGAAGACGAGGCAAAAAAAGGTCTGCTCAAGCTGTTCGGCGGCAATTGAGCGCGGCGCTTGGGGCGAAGATACGCCCCAAGCCTTTTGGGTCAGATGGTCTGATCGTAATCGCCAACACCAGGCTCAGTGCGGATCACGGCATCAATGTCGGCAAAGATCGCACGCATTTCAGCCTCGCTTTCACTACTCTCGCACACAACCACCAGATTAGGGGTGTTGGACGAGGCCCGCACCAGCCCCCAACTGCCGTTGTCCAGAATGACTCGCGCGCCGTTGACGGTGACAACCTCTTTGATCGCGCGGCCCGCAAAGGTTTCGCCAGCCTCGGCTTTGGCGACCAGCTTGTCGACCAAACGCTGAAGGATATCGTATTTCTCGGTATCCGCGGCATAGGGTGACATTGTGGGTGTGGACCAGGTCTTGGGCAGCGCCTTGCGCAGGTCCGACATGCTCTGATCCGGGTTGCGGTCCATCAGTTTGCAGATCTCGACCGCCACGCGCATTCCGCAGTCATATCCACGCCCGACAGGCTCGGCCAGGAAGTAGTGGCCGGATTTTTCGAACCCTGCCAAAGCGCCAATTTCCTTGACGCGCCGTTTCATGTGGCTATGGCCGGTCTTCCAGTAATCCGCTTTGACATCCAGCGCCTGCAATTCGGGATCGCTGGCAAACAATCCGGTGGATTTCACATCCGCGACAAAAGTTGATCCGGGATACAGCTTGGCCAGATCTCGGGCCATGATCACACCCACCTTGTCGGCGAAAATCTCCTCGCCTTCGTCATCGACCACGCCGCAACGGTCGCCGTCCCCGTCGAACCCAAGCGCCAGATCAGCGCCGCTGGATTTGACCGTGTCGGACATGTCATGCAACATCTCCATCGCTTCGGGGTTCGGGTTGTAGTTTGGGAAAGTATAATCCAGCCGGTTGTGGCTGGGCACGACCTCGACCCCGATCCGCTCGAAAATTTCGGGCGCAAAGGCCGAAGCGGTGCCATTGCCAGTGGCACAGACCACTTTCAACGGGCGGGACATTTTGAAATCACCGACGAGGTCATCGATGTAAGCTTCCTTCACGCCTTCGACGAATTCGTATGATCCACCTTCGTGCTGTTGGCCTTCACCGTTCAGCACGATGTCACGCAACTCCGACATCTCGTCCGGGCCGTGGGTCAGAGGGCGGTCGAAGCCCATTTTCACACCTGTCCAGCCATTGGGGTTGTGGCTGGCCGTGACCATTGCAACGGCAGGCACATCCAGATGAAACTGCGCGAAATAGGCCATCGGGCTTAGCGCGGGGCCAATATCTTTCACGCGGATTCCGGCCTGCATCAGACCAAGGACCAACGCGTTTTTGATTGCCAGCGAATAGTCGCGATAGTCGTTGCCAACGGCGATCACGGGTTCAATCCCGCGCCTGCGCATCTGGGTGCCCAGACCCAGTCCAAGCGCGGTCATTCCGGGCAGGTTGATCTCTTCTGGGTATTTCCAGCGCGCGTCATACTCGCGAAACCCGGTGGGTTTGATCATCGCGTCGCGCAGAAAGCTCCAGGTGTTGGGGGTCACCTCGGGGAGGGGTTTGGTCATAACAAGTCTCAATCGTTAAATCTGAATAGGATTCGCTTTGGCCAGCGCATCAAAGCGCATCAATGTGTCAACAAGTTGGGGCATTTGGTCGAGGTAAATCATGTTGGGCCCGTCGCACGGTGCGTTGTCGGGGTCCTGATGCGTCTCCATGAACACAGCAGCTGCGCCGACGGCGACCGCTGCACGTGCCATCACAGGCGCAAACTCTCGCTGACCGCCGGAAGAGCCGCCCTGCCCACCAGGTTGTTGCACCGAGTGGGTCGCGTCCATCACCACCGGATACCCGGTCTGGGACATCTGCGGCAATGACCTCATATCGGCCACCAATGTGTTATACCCGAACGACGTACCGCGCTCAGTCAGCAAGATGTTCTGGTTTCCCGTGCTTTCGATCTTGGCAATGATGTTGGGCATTTCCCACGGGGCGAGGAACTGACCTTTTTTCACGTTGATCACGGCACCGGTATTGCCGGCGGCCAGCAGCATGTCGGTTTGACGACACAGAAAGGCAGGAATTTGCAGAACGTCCACAGCCTCGGCTGCGAGGGCGCATTGTGCCTCGGTATGGACATCGGTCAGGACCGGGATGCCCATCGTTTTGCGAATGTCATCCAGAACCTGCAGGCCCGCATCGATTCCCATGCCGCGTTTGCCTGACAGAGATGTTCGGTTCGCTTTGTCATAAGACGCCTTGAACACATATTGCGCACCGGCTGCATCGCAGGCTTCTTTCATCTTGCCCGCAATCATTTGCGCATGGTCTGCTGTTTCAAGCTGGCAGGGGCCAGCAATGATGGTCAGCGGAAGGTCGTTGCCGACCGTCAGGTCGGAGATATTTACATGTTTCATGAGTCTTATGAGGATACCTGTTCACGAAGGACCGACGCAGTAAGCGAGATCAAGAGGTAGATACCAGCAAATAACAGGAATGCCAAAATCGTATTTTCAAACTTGCGCGGATAGCTGGGTTCCTGACTGGGAATAGGGTTCACCGAAACAGTCAGGTAGCGAACCTGCCGATTGGCTTCGGACCGGGTCGTTTCCATTTGCTGCATTGCCGTTTGCAGCATCATGTCCCGGGCCGCCAGATCAGCCTGGGCGATCTGAATACGCACGCTCAGCCGGGCCAGCGAATTTTCGCCGGCAGAGGCGTCCTGCATTTGGGCATTCAACTCTTCGAGCACTTTTTCCAGCCGGGCGATGTCAGCCTGAACACCATCTACTTTGGCTTTGTTCGGGCGCAGGTTGTCTTGCAAAGCCGCTAGCTCCAGCTCTTTATCCTGAACCAGTATCTCGATCTCGTTGATGCGACTTCGCAGGCTTGCGATTACGTTTTCCGGATCCAGCACAGCACCTTGCAACTGAAGTTCAATCAGCTCTTCCTGCGCCTGTTTGCGCGCCTCCTGCGCCGCCTCAAAGCTTTCAATCGCATCACGCATCTGGTCTTCACGTTTTTTACCGGAAAGCGCGTTCACCCGGTTTTCGGCGTACGAGATCAGACGTTCTGAGAATTCGGTCGAGGTCTGTGGATCTGGGGCCGCGACCTCCATCCGAATGACACCTTCGGTTGGATCGTAGCCGATGGTGATCATGCGTTTGAACAGTTTATAAGCGTCCTCAAGTGATGCGTCGGCGGCCAACCTCTGAACCGGGTCGATCCAGTCTTGTTTGAAGACATCCGAAAACCCTGCATCCTGATCCAGCAACAGCAGCGCCTCTTTCGATTCAAGAAAGGACTGCACGGAGATCGAGTCCTGCGTTGTGGCAAACTGGGTTCCCGCCAGCAAACCACCAACACTGCCCGGGCCACCATCTGCCTGCAGGATCAAAAACTCTGAATCGCTGGCATACATTGGGGTGGCGATGCGGTAAAAATAAAAACCCACGACAAAGGTTGGCAGAAATACAAAGACGGCCAGTCGCGCAAACAAAGCAAATAGTTTGCGTTTGCGTCTGCGCGCAATGTCTTTCTGGATTTCCCCGATTTCAAGGTTGCGTCGTTCAGCCGGGCTCAGCTCGGGTCCCGGTAAATTGGGTTGTTTCGCACCCACAGCCTGCGGAAGCTTGATACTGACCTTGTCCTTGGTGTTGTTCTCTTCGCCGTTGGTCGATGGTCTGGCCGCAGCAAGATCCAGAAGATTGGTGCGCTGGAAGGGGTCGATGCCCTTTTGACGCAACAAACGCACCGCATCGTAGTCCGAAGTCGCAGCCAGCCCATGTTTCTGCGCCAACCGTCGTGCGATACGCAACTGGCGTCCCGTCAAACCTTCGCGTTTGATATCGTCCAACTGCGTTCCCGGCTGCGCCTGATCCGCAGCGGGTTGGCCTTGCGTTGCATTGCGAATGCGCGAAATTGCGTCTGCCCGCGCTTCGGCGGAGCCTTCGGCCTGCTGGTTGCGGCGCCAGTTGTACTTTCTAACCTTGGGATTCGTAGTCATATAACTGCTTAGCCTCTTCCAAGGATTCAAACATGTACAATTGCCCGTCCAAGAGGACGGCGGCTTGTTGGGCGAATTTCTCCAAAACGGACGGACTGTGCGATACGATGACCAGAGTTGTGGTGCGCAGCCTTTCTTTCAGGATTGAGCCGGCTTTTTCATTAAACTCGACATCCGTTGTTGCGGGCATCCCTTCGTCGATCAGATACATGTCGAAATCCAGCGCCAGCATCAAAGCGAAGGTGAACCGGGAACGCATCCCCGAGGAATAGGTCGCTAGTGGTTGATCGAAGTATTCACCCAGACCACACAGCCACTTGCAATAGGCTTCGATATAATCCGGATCCATACCATAGATTTTGGCTATGTAGCGCGCATTCTCAAGCGCTGACAGTTTTCCCGACACACCACCCGTAAACCCCATGGGAAAAGAGACGCGGCATTCGCGTCGGATCACGCCCTCGTCTGGTTTTTCCAGACCAGCCATCATATTGATTAGTGTGGTTTTTCCAGTGCCATTCGGGGCTAGAACCCCCAGTGACGTGCCCAGCTCGACCCGGAACGAGACCTGATCCAGAATCACCTTGCGGCGGGTTCCGGTCCAGAAGGACTTGCTGACATTGTCGAACTCTAACATTCGGGGCCTGCTGCTCGTGTTCCGTTGTGTTGCCGTTCTTTGGGACGGCCGGAGAAGGTTATTTTTACCGTTCCATGTTGGCTACATTATGTCGAATTATGAAACAAATGATCAATGCGTTGCGGTAAAACCTGTGACAACCTGATTGGCGGTGTGTCCGGTGGGTCTTATGTTCCCCATCGAGACGCGTGGGCCAGAAGAGGTTTTGACATCAGATGGACAGCTTAGCTGACGAAATTCGAGCCTGTCGTCTGTGCGCAGACAGCTTTGCACAGACAGCAACGGCGCATGAACCACGCCCGGTAGTTTGGTTTCGTTCAGGCACACCAGTTCTGATCGCAGGGCAGGCGCCGGGTGCACGCGTGCATGAGTCGGGGCGGCCGTTCACCGACCCTTCGGGTGACAGATTGAGGCATTGGTTGGGGATTGATGAGACGATCTTTTATGACCGCGACCGCGTGTCGATTGTACCCATGGCGTTCTGCTTTCCCGGTTATGATGCCCGCAGCGCCGACCTTCCGCCGCCCGCCCTGTGCCGAAACACCTGGCATGATCGGGTGATGAGCGTTCTGGGCCAGGTGCCGTTGACCGTCCTGGTCGGGGGGCATGCGCATAAGTACCACCTTGGCGTACGCGGTTCGGTCACAAGCACCGTCCAAAGCTGGCAGGACCATGCGCCGCGGGTCTTTACCTTGCCTCATCCGTCCTGGCGCAATACGGCATGGTTAAAGAAAAACCCGTGGTTCGAGGCCGAGCTTTTACCGGTTCTGCGCGCGCGGGTCCAAGAGGTGTTGAATGACTGAACCCACGGCGTTGGACGCAGCACATGCCGCGATGCAGGCAGATCCGCAAAACGATTCCGCCCGATTGCGATTTTTTGAGCGGCTGGCCGACAGCGAGCTGTTCCTGATGCTGACCGAGGAAGCGCGGGACGAGAATATCTCGCCCGAATTGTTCGACGTTGCGGACGGGCGCTTTGTGCTGGCCTTTGACCGAGAGGAACGGTTGGCGCAGTTCGCAGGTCGGCCCGTACCTTACGTGGCGCTTTCAGGGCGGGTGCTTTCCGGAATGCTGGCAGGGCAGGGGATCGGGCTGGGCCTGAATCTGGAAACTGCGCCATCTTCGATGCTGGTGCCGGCAGAGGCGCTGGGTTGGTTGGCCGAAACGCTGCAACACAGTCCAAAAGAGGTTGAGGAAAAACTGGCAGAGTTCATGTCGCCATCTGGCTTGCCCGATAATTTGCTGACCGCGTTGGATGCCAAACTGGCAACCGCAACTGGGTTGGCCTCTGCGGCCTATTTGGTTGCCACCAAGTCAGGATCTGGCGCGCAAGGGCATTTGTTGGGTTTTGTCGATGTGGTTGATGGGGCTGAGCCCGCGCTGGCTAAGGCCGCGTCCGAGGCGCTGACTTTTTCCGGGATCGAGGCGGGCGCGATGGACGTTGGTTTCTTCGCCGCCGGTGAGCCTGCTGCTGCGTTGTTGGCCAAGGTTGGACTTCGGTTTGATCTGCCCAAGCCCAAAAGCGTCGAGCGGGTGAGAGAGGCCCCCGGCAGCAACCCGGACAATCCGCCAATTTTGAAATAAACGTCTAAACGCATACACGCGGCGCAAACCGCACCGCGTGTTGTTGCATTAACGCGTTTAGTTATTCCGCCGCTGGTTCCAGTTTGTCCTGCGTGCGTGTCTCGAAATCGCTGGCATCGTGGCGCTCGTGCAGCTGCGTGTGCGGCTCGCCAAAGGCGCGGTTGACCATGCGACCGCGCTGAACCGCCGGACGGGCGTCAATTTCTTTCGCCCACCGCATGACGTTTTTGTACGATTCAACGTCAAGAAACTCGGCGGCGCTGTAAAGACGGCCCAGTACCAGTTGGCCATACCACGGCCAGATCGCCATGTCGGCAATCGTGTACTCGTCGCCAGCAATGTAGGTCTTGTCCACCAATTCCCGATCCAGAACGTCCAACTGGCGCTTGGTCTCCATCGCGAAGCGGTTGATAGGGTATTCCCATTTCTCAGGCGCGTAAGCGTAGAAATGGCCAAACCCGCCGCCCAGATATGGCGCGCTGCCCATTTGCCAGAACACCCAGTTCATCACCTCGGTGCGCTCAGGGCCGGACGCAGGAAGGAACGCGCCAAACTTTTCAGCCAGATGAAACAGGATCGAAGCGCTTTCGAACACGCGCGTGGGTGTATCCCCTGACCGGTCCCAAAGGGCCGGGATTTTCGAATTTGGGTTGGCTCCGACAAAACCCGAGCTGAACTGATCGCCCTCGCCGATATTGACCAGCCAGGCATTGTATTCAGCGCCTTCGTAACCCAGCGCCAACAGTTCTTCCAGCATGACCGTAACTTTGACGCCGTTGGGTGTGGCTAGCGAGTACAGTTGCAGAGGGTGGCGTCCGACCGGAAGGTCTTTGTCGTGGGTCGCTCCGGCAATCGGCCGGTTGATATTGGCGAACTGGCCGCCACTTTTGCTGTCCCAGGTCCAGACCGCTGGGGGGGTGTACGGGGATTGGTCGCTCATCTCTTGCCTTTCTTGCCGTTATCAGGGCTGTCTTAAAGCTAATATTGCAAACCGCCGAGTCCAACCCGCTGCTGTTGGCTTATTCTGTAACAATCCCGGTCCAAACTCTCACGTTTTCTCGTGTCGGGTCACAGCGGCGTTAGGGGGACTACGAACTGTACGGGAATCGCATATTGTCTTGTCAGACCTGCCACAATGGCATCACGGACACAGTTGACCCGAAAAGGATAGACCACATGAAACGCTTTGCATTGACCTTCGCTGCGGCCATGGCACTGGCGGTTCCGGCTTTTGCCGGACCTCAATATGTTGATGGCACCGGCTTTGCTGTCTCGGGTTATGACGTGGTTGCATATCGCAGCCTGGATCAGGTGCCGGTTGGCCAGTCGCAGCCCGAAGCCGTGCGCGGAAAAGCCGACATTACTGCGGAATATAACGGTGCAACCTGGGCTTTTGCGACCGAAGAAAACCGCGACAAATTCCTGGAAAACCCGGCCTTCTATGCCCCGCAATATGATGGCCACTGCGCTTATGGCGTGTCAAAAGGCGGAAAGGTTCCGGCCAACCCCAACTTGTGGCGCATTGTCGATGACAAGCTGTACCTGAACATCACCGACGTCGTTGTTGGTTTTTGGGAAGAAGATGTGCCCGGCAACATCAATATTGCTGAAGGCAACTGGCCAGGCATCGAATCCTCGGACGCATCCACAAGTGTGATCCCGAAATTCACCTCGGAAGGCCCGGTCACAAACTGATCTGACGCCTTGGAGTGAAAAATTCAAAGCCCGGCTGCTCTGGCCGGGCTTTTTTGCATTCAACCCGCCACCCAGAACTGATCGCGGATATCCTGATCGGCATCAAACCGGATCTTCACGCTTTTGGCGCCTGGAAATTTGCGTTCGCAAATCGTGTCCGGGATCACCACCTCTCCAGCACCGGTGTCCTTGGACTGAAAGCTCAGAATCTCTGCCTCGGTATGCCGCGCGCCGCTCAGGACTGTCGTTGGCAGGGCCACACGATTTGCACCGTGATGCACGGGGGTCGTGACAAAATAGGTCAAGTGCCGTCCGTAACAGCCGACCGCATCTGGAACATGGTCCGAAACGCACGCTTCGGGCACGTCAAACGCATCTGCGTTGTGATTATGAGACAAGACTTGCTCAGGGCTCAGCATTGCCTTGCAGGCGGCGATGTCTTCCTGCGGCAACTCAATGATCCGTTTTTTTAACTGCGGACGGCGTGGCTGAGGCGGACCAGCGTTACCACCACCTTTTTTCGTCAATCCTTCGTTGCGTAAGAAATCATAGGCGGCCTTGGCGCGCGAGAACCCGGAACTGTCCCCATCCCGGTGATCGGGATGCGAATGAAAGGCGATCTGCCGCCACGCCTCTCTAATTTCATTGGAACTGGCAGATGGGGGTAATCCCAAATCTGCAAGGGCATCAGTGCGCGCCCGCACTTTATCTACAGGTTCCATACTCAAAACACTCGTTACAAACTACACGCCCTCAGTGTCGCCCAGGTCATAGTTTTGTCAAATTCCGGGGTGGATTTGCGAGGGTGCAGACAACAATCGCGATCTTGCGATTCAATTGTCCTGTAAAACTGCAAATTTGCGAATGTGAGTGTGAAACAGTTCACACAAAATAGAACGAAAGTCGCCCGAGGTGAACGTAACCCGGGCGAATCGTTGAGTTTTTCCGAATTAGGCGACGTTTTCCAGCTCAACGCGCGGCGTGATGCCAAGCGCAAAGCACACATCGCGGGTCAGTTCCGGACGGTTCAGTGTGTAGAAATGCAGCTTGTCCACGCCACCTTCGATCAGATCTGAACACAGCTCGGTACAGATCGCGGTTGCCAGCAGATCCTCCCGCCCATCGCGCACTGCCTTTTCAAAGGCCTGCTCGACCCAGACAGGAATGTGCGTGCCGCAGCGCTTGGCGAAATTGCGGGCACCAGCCCAGTTCTCGATCGGCAGAATGCCGGGCACAATCGGCTTGTCGATGCCAGCTTTGGCGCAGGCGTCGCGGAACCGGAAGAAAGTTTCAGCCTCGAAGAAGAACTGCGTCAGGGCCTCGTCCGCGCCCGCGTCCAGCTTGGCCTTCAGCCAATCCACATCCGCAGCCAAATCGGCTGCTTCGGGGTGTTTGTCAGGATAGGCGCCGACGCGAATGCTGAACATCTCGGTTTCGGCCAGCGCTTCGATCAGTTCGACCGAACTGGCGAAGCCCTCGGGATGTGGCACGAACTTGTCCTGACCCTTTGGCGGGTCGCCGCGTAGGGCGACGATGTCCTGCACACCAGCGCGTGCAAATGTGTCGGCAATTTCCAGCGTTTCCTGTCGCGAAGCATCGACACAGGTCAAATGTGCAGCGACGTTCAGTCCCGACGACTTATGAAGGGTCGAAACCGCGTCACGCGTCAGCTCGCGCGTTGTGCCACCAGCGCCATAGGTAACGGACACGAAGCGAGGGTCCAGGGGGGCCAAAGTCTGAACCGTGTCCCAAAGACGGAATGAGGCTTCCAGAGTTTTGGGCGGAAAGAACTCGAATGAAATTTCAGGTTTGGACATAACGGCCTCGCTGGATCATCTGAGCCTCTTGTGCCATGGCAGGCAATGTGAGACAAACTCATATTATTCAACAACAACATGAGTGCTGTTCGAAATGCATATTGAATTCCGGCACCTGCGTACCATCAAAGCGATCCATGAATGCGGTGGGCTGGCGCGTGCAGCAGACCAGTTGAACATCACTCAGTCTGCGTTAAGCCATCAGATCAAAGGGTTAGAGGATCAGGCCGGGGTCGAGCTTTTCCTGCGTCGCTCCAAGCCCATGAAACTGTCGGCCGCCGGGTTGCGCTTGCTTCGCTTGGCGGAACAGATCCTGCCACAGGTCGAGGCCGCTCAGCATGAATTTTCTTCGCTGCGGGATGGGCGCACCGGGCGGATGCATATCGCCATTGAATGCCATGCCTGTTTCGAATGGCTTTTCCCGGTTCTTGAGGCTTTCAGGAAATCCTGGGGCGACGTTGATGTGGATATCCGCCCCGGCCTGGCCTTCGACGCGCTTCCGGCCTTGCAGAAGGAAGAGGTTGATCTGGTGGTGTCGTCCGACCCCGAAGACTTGCCGGGCGTCGAGTTTGTGGAGCTGTTCGACTACAACGCCGTCTTTGTGGCCGCCTCGACCCATCCGCTGGCCGAGAAAGAATATATCGAGGCAGAGGATTTTCGCGGTCAGACCCTGATCACTTATCCGGTGGAGCGTACGCGTCTGGATGTGTTCAGCCAGTTGCTGATCCCTGCGCGTGTTGAACCCGCCGCGATCCGGCAGGTCGAGTTGACCGCCGTCATTCTGCTGCTGGTCGCGTCTAACCGGGGGATTTCAGTCTTGCCGGATTGGGTCGTGCGCGAGGTCAAGTACAACTCGGACTACGTAACCCGCCCCCTGACAAAGGAAGGGATCACGCGCCGCCTGTACGCGGCGGTCCGGTCGGAAGATCTGGAGAAACCTTATGTGCAGGAACTGGTGAAACTGGCCCGGGAAGAAGCGCGCAGACTGCAATCACAGTAACGGCGTTTCCTGCGGGTCTGTTATGCGTATCATTCCTCTTGGCAATAGCGCATTGCGGCAGTATACGCGCGGTTTGACCGGACAGGAGCCTTTTGACAATGGTTGGCAGTGCAAATCTCAACATCATGATCAAAGCCGCGCGTAAAGCGGGGCGTTCTTTGGTCAAGGATTTCCGTGAAGTCGAGAATTTGCAGGTGTCGATGAAAGGCGCGGGGGACTTCGTCTCCAAAGCCGATATTGCCGCCGAGGCTGTCCTGAAAGAGGAGTTGCTGGGCGCACGTCCCACCTATGGCTGGCTGGCCGAAGAAGGTGGTGCGATTGACGGCGAAGACCCGACCCGTCGTTGGATCGTCGATCCGCTGGATGGCACCACCAACTTTCTGCACGGCCTGCCGCATTGGGCGATCTCAATCGCGCTTGAACACAAGGGCAAGATTGTTGCCGGTGTGATCTATGATGCCGCCAAGGACGAGATGTTCTTTGCCGAAAAAGGCGAGGGCGCATGGATGAACGACACCCGCATTCGCGTGTCGGGCCGTCACCGCATGATTGAATCGGTCTTTGCGACCGGTTTGCCCTTTGGCGGTCGTTCGGACTTGCCGGCGACTCTGCAAGATCTGGCGCGTTTGATGCCCGCGTGCGCTGGTGTGCGCCGCTGGGGTGCTGCTGCGCTTGATATGGCGTATGTCGCCGCTGGCCGGTACGAAGGCTTCTGGGAACGCCGCCTGAACGCGTGGGATCTAGCGGCCGGTATCATCATCGTGAAAGAGGCTGGCGGCTTCGTCCAGGCTTTGAACCCCGAAGGCAGTGTGCTGGAGGATGGTGAAGTGATCTGTTCGAACGAACCGATCTTTGACCAGTTCGCCAAGGTTATCCGGGGCTAAACAGTTCTTAACTTACTTGCGCGGAACACGTGGAATACGTGACTGCGAAAGCTTGTATTTCGCTTCCGGGTGGGGCGGGTGGCCATGGGTGCGGTCCCAAAACTGCACCCCTCCGCGCCGCAGCCAAAGCGGTATGCACAGGATCAGGCCCACAGCAAACCCTCCGGTATGGGCCCAATAGGCAATGCCGCCTTCGTCGGGGTTGCTGGTGACGCTGCCAAAGAACTGAATCGCCAGCCAGACCCCCAGCATGATGAAGGCTGGAATGGTGAAGACCCTGAAATAGACAATCAGGATCAGCAGGATATCCACCCGCGCTTTCGGGAACAGCAACAGATACCCACCCATCACACCTGCAATTGCGCCCGAGGCGCCGACGGTCGGTACTTGAGAGTCCGGCCCGGTGATGATGTGAATGAGGCCAGCGCCAATCCCGGCTGCCAGATAGAACAGCAAGAAGGGCAGGTGTCCCATCTCGTCTTCCAGGTTGTCACCGAAAATCCAAAGGAAAAGCATGTTTCCGGCCAGATGCATCCAGCCGCCATGCAGGAACATGGAAGTCACAAGGGTTTCCAACCCAAACCCATCGCTGACGCGCGCTGGGATGATGGCGTAGTCGAAGAACAGCCTGCCGATCCGCGGCCCGTCATCCATGATCCCCACATAGCTGAGGAAGATCAGGATGTTGGCCGCCATCAGAGCATAGACAACATAAGGCGTGCGCCCCGAAGGGTTATGGTCACGGATCGGAAACATGGTGCGACGCTGGGCTTTTGCGCGCCCAGCGTCAAGGCAAGCTTATGCCGCACCTCCCAACAACGCAGCGTTTCCGCCCGCTGCTGTCGTGTCGACGCAGACATGACGCTCACCCAGAACCCGCGCACGGTCAGGCTTGCCGGGGATCAGGGGCAGAATCGGGCCGTCGCGGCGCGCCAGATGCTGCTCGATCTGCCGGGCGGTCTCATCATCCCCCCACCACAACACGCCTGAGATGCCAGACAGGTTTTCCAACCTGTGCAGGTCCAGCATCCCGGTCGCCTGAATGGCCGTGCCACCCAGCGCCTGAACAGCCTCAGCCTGCAAAGCTGCGGCTGTCTCTCCGGGCCCCATACACAGCAATGGCTGGCGAGGGTATTCACTCAGGCGGTTCGATTCTCCGGTCGGACCGGGCAAGGATTGGGTTTTGACTGCCGCTGGTTGCCCTTGAGGGGCTGGCAGGTCGGCCACGGTGCTCCAAGTATCCGCCGTATTTTGACGATCCGGCGCGCAGAAGCGGGCCATGTAGTTCGGCCCGCCCGCCTTGGGGCCGGTGCCCGACAAGCCTTCGCCGCCAAAGGGTTGCGAACCGACGATGGCCCCAATCTGGTTGCGGTTCACATAAATGTTGCCGGCATGGATCGCCTCGGTCACATGCTGGACCCGGTCGTCGATGCGCGTATGTAGGCCAAAGGTCAGGCCATATCCAGTGGCGTTTATATCGGCGATGACCTTGTCAATGTCCTGCGACTTGAACCGGGCCACGTGCAGTACGGGGCCAAAAATCTCGCGTTCCAGCGCGGCAATGCCAGAAACCTCGATCAGTGTTGGGGCAACAAAAGTGCCTTCGGGCGGCAGCGGAAGCTCTTTCAGAACCCGCCCTTCGCCGCGCGCCTTGGTCACGTGATCAGCTATGCCTTGCCGGGCTTGTTCGTCGATGACCGGGCCGCAATCGGTTGAGATGAGCCAGGGATCTCCAATGCTCAGGGCGTCCATTGCGCCTTTGAGCATGGTCAAAACGTCGTCGGCGATGTCTTCCTGCAGATACAGACACCGCAGGGCTGAACAACGCTGGCCCGCCGATTGAAAGGCGCTTTCGACGATCGATTGCACGGCTTGTTCGGGCAGGGCGGTGCTGTCGACGATCATGGCGTTCAGACCGCCGGTTTCCGCGATCAGCGGTGTACCGGGGCGCATGTTCCCGGCCATCGCGGCCCTGATCTTGAGCGCGGTGGCTGTAGACCCGGTAAAGGCCACGCCCGAAACGCGTTCATCCGACGTTAGCGCCGCGCCCACAGCAGGCCCGCCTAGCAGCAATTGCAACGCATCGCGAGGCACGCCTGCCTCGTGCATCAATTGAATGGCGCGATGCGCAACCAAAGGCGTCTGAGGCGCAGGTTTGGCCAACACAGCGTTTCCGGTGGCCAGCGCCGCTGCGATCTGCCCTGAGAAAATGGCCAGAGGGAAGTTCCAGGGGCTGATGCAGGTAAAAATTCCGGCAGACTTGGCCGCAGGAATATTGGCTGCGTAATACCGCAGGAAGTCCACCGCCTCGCGAAGTTCCGCCACCGCGTCAGGCAGGGATTTCCCGGCTTCGCGAGCAAGAAGGGCGAAAAGCTCGCCATAGTTCGCTTCATAAAGATCGGCAGCAGCGTTCAGAACGCGCGAACGCTCAGCAGCCGGTGCGTCCCAGGGGTTGGCCGAGGCCAGGGCCAGCTCTGCATCCGCCGCACTGGCTGGCGCAACGGAACCGGGCCGGTCCTGCGGATTGGCCGGGTTGGTAACAGGTTCTTCGGCCTCTGGCTTGGCCTTGTCAGCCAACAGGGGTTGAGCAAACCAATGATGCGCCCGGAACCCATCCCGCGCTGCTTCGATCCGATCCAGAGTGGGCGTGTGGTGCAGATCAAACCCTTTGGAATTGGGGCGTTCTGGTTGAAACAGCTCGGGTCCTGTCGGTAGGGCGGGCGGCGGCGTCTGTACGGTGACAAACGGATCTGCGGCGACCTCTTCCGGCGGCACGTTTTCATCGACAATCTGGTTCACGAAGGACGAGTTCGCCCCGTTTTCCAGAAGGCGTCGCACCAGATACGCCAGCAAGTCGCGATGCGCCCCGACCGGCGCATAGATGCGGCACCGGGTGTTCTGTTTGCCCATCACGATCTGATGCAGAGTCTCGCCCATGCCATGCAGGCGCTGGAACTCATAAGGTTGGTCGTCAGCCATATGCAGGATGGCGCTGACCGTATGGGCGTTATGGGTGGCAAATTGCGGGTAGATCCGGTCGGTCATGTTCAGCAGTTTGCGGGCATTGGCGATGTAGGAAACATCGGTTGCCGCCTTGTGGGTGAACACTGGAAACCCACCCACCCCTTCGACCTGCGCACGTTTGATTTCTGTGTCCCAATAGGCGCCTTTGACCAGTCGCACCATCAGCTTGCGGTCGTGACGTTCGGCCATGTCATACAGTGTATCCAGAACCAGCCCGGCGCGCGGCCCGTAAGCTTGCACCACGATACCGAACCCGTGCCACCCGGCGAGGGCCGGATCAGACATGACTGCCTCTATGACTTGAAGCGATAGCGAAAGGCGGTCTGCCTCTTCGGCATCGACGTTCAGACCCATGCCAGCGGCTTTGGCCAGCAATGCCAGAGCCCGCAGGCGCGGGACCAACTCGTCCATGACACGCTGCTCCTGCGCCAGCTCATAGCGAGGATGCAGGGCGGACAGCTTGACCGAGATGCCGGGATTGGCGCGGATGTCGTAATGGATGCAGGCCTCGGCAATGGCCGAAATGGCGCGCGAGTATGACAGGTGATAGCGCGCGGCGTCCGCCTCGGTGCGTGCGGCTTCGCCCAGCATGTCATAGGAATAGGTATAGCCCTTATCCTCCATCCCCCGCGCACGTTTCATGGCGGACTGAATGGTTTCACCCAAAACGAACTGCCGCCCCATTTCTTTCATCGCACGCGCCACGGCGGTGCGGATCACGGGCTCGCCCAGGCGCTTGATTGCGCCGCGCAGCGCACCGACCGGAGAGGCCTGGCCTTCGTCCAGCACCTTGCCGGTCAGCATCAGCGCCCAGGTCGATGCGTTCACCAGCGATGATGAGGATTGCCCCAGATGTTTGCCCCAATCGGATGGCGCGATCTTGTCTTCGATCAACGCATCGATCGTGTCGGCATCGGGCACGCGCAGCAGTGCTTCGGCCAGACACATCAGGGCGATGCCTTCGTCGGTGGAAAGGCCATATTCGGCCAGAAACACCTCCATCAACCCGGGTGAAGTGCTGGACCGGATGTCACGCACAAGCTGCGCCGCGGCGGCACAGATGGCGTCGCGATCTGTATCCGTCAAATTGGCCTGAGTGATCAGGGTATCAAGGGCAGCCGACTGATCGGCATAGGTTGGGGTGTCAATGAGTGTGCGCAGGCTGTGTGACATGGGTCCTCCGGTCTTTCGTGATAATATATGTCGGAAGAAACGGGACAACGGACCGAGTTTAGCATAAAAAGAGGCGAGTGTTCCGAATTTACCGTGAAAGACAGTGCAAATGAACTTTCCAGATCTGGACCGCTTCGACCGGTCGATTCTGAAAATACTGGCTGAGGATGGCCGTGTTTCGGTTGCCGATCTTGCGCGCGAGATCGGTTTGTCGAAATCCCCGACACAGGCGCGGCTAAAGAGGCTTGAGGCAAGCGGCGTGATAAAAGGGTATCGTGCAATGCTTGACCCAATCAGATTGGGCCTGGATCACGTGGCATTTGTCGAGGTGCGTATGACTGACACGCGAGAAAAGGCACTGGCAGAGTTCAATGCTGCCGTCCGCAAGATCGCCGAGGTCGAGCAAGCCCATATGATTGCATCGAACTTCGACTACCTATTGAAGGTTCGAACCGGATCCATGTCAGAATACCGCGCGGTGCTGGCAGAAAAGATTTCGTCTCTGCCACACGTAGCGAGCACATCCACCTTTGTTGCGATGGAGGCGGTTAAGGAAACCGGCATGTTGGGCGCATTGGACGTGACGGGCTGACCACCCGCTGGTGATCAGCGGGACAGTATCCGGCGCTTTTCAGCCATGGCTTCGCGGCGTTGCTGTTCGATTCCCAGTTTGAAGGAATCTTCAACGAAATCGATATGTGCAAACGCAGCCTGTTCCGCACGCTCCTCGTCGCTGTCGATCACGGCCTGACCCAATTCCAGATGCTGCTCCAACAATTTCTTGCCAGACCCGTCAATCGACTTCAAAAAGCTGCGGTTGTAGAAGACGCCTTGCTTGGTCAATTCATAGATGGACGCCATCATGTGAATAAGGGTTGCATTCTGGCTGGCATCAACAATGGCGGAGTGCAGCGCGAAATCTGCCTCGCGCGAAGCCACGGCATCATTTTCTTCCCACGCGCGTTGGTTTTCGGCCAGAATCTCGGCAATTCGTTCCTTGTCCGCCTTGGTCGCGCGTCGGGCGGCCAGCCTGGCAGCAAACCCTTCCTGCTCTCGGCGATACTCCAGGTAGTCAAAAAAGGCGGGTTCGTGTCGTTCGTAAAGTGAGAGCAAAGCCGGCAGCATCGCCTGCCCGGTCAGGGCGGCGACAAACGTACCTTCGCCGTGCTGAGTGGTCACCAAACCACGTTCTTCCAGCACGGCCAGAGCCTCGCGCAGTTTCGGGCGCGACACGCGCAGCATCTCTGCCAGATCACGTTCAGAAGGAAGCTTGCGCCCCTGTTTAAGAATGCCCGACGCGATCAGATCTTCGATTTGTGAGACAACCGCATCTGCCAGCGATTCGTGTCCGACCGGTTCAAAAATCGCCTTGGTGTTCATGGGTTTTGCCTCATATGAAATGCGAAGATCATATTACTGGTAAATAAATATAACCATATATCGAAAATTTTCAAGCAAACACGATTTGCTGGTTTTTTAGGCATAATGCTACGAATTAATTGGAAAAACTTCCAAAACTAGGTGTCAAATTCAAAAACATAATTCGCTGGAGAACCGCGTTGGCATGCTGCCGATGAAAGCAAACACAAATCCAGTGGTAAACAAAATTGTTGACTGGATTGCCATGGTAAAGTTAGTTTACCACCGGAGCGGCGCTGGAAGAGCCTGCGCCAATGATCGGGCCGAAACCCCGACCAACCCTGGAGGAGATCTCATGAAGAAGACCCTGACGAGCTTGGCCGTGGCGGCCAGCATTATCGCCGCACCTGCGGTTGCCGCAGACAAACTGCTGTTGAAAACGCCGATTGCGTTCTCGACAGAATTGCCGGGCCTGGGCTCGCCGATCCCACGTGTTGCCGAACAGCTTGACGTGATGTCGGGCGGCACGCTGAAGATGAAAGTGTACGAGCCGGGCAAGCTGGTTCCGCCGTTCGAAATTCTGGACGCTGTATCCACTGGCAAGATCAACTCGGGCTACACCACAGCAGGATATTGGGCCGGTAAAATCCCGGCTGCGCCGCTGTTTTCGGCTGTGCCTTTTGGCCCGGAAGCGGGTGAATACATGGCGTGGCTCTATTATGGCAACGGCATGACCCTGTATCAGGAAATGTATGATCAGGCCGGTTACAACGTTCACGTTCTGCCCTGCGCGATCATCGCACCCGAAACCTCGGGGTGGTTTGCGACCGAGATCAATTCGCCCGAAGACCTGAACGGTCTGAAGATGCGTTTCTTTGGTTTGGGCGGCAAAGTCATGCAGAAGCTGGGTGTTGCAACCTCGCTGCTGCCGGGTGGTGAGATCTTCCCCGCGCTGGAAAAAGGCGCGATTGACGCGACTGAATTCTCGATGCCTGCCATTGATGCGCGCCTGGGCTTCCATAAACTGGTCAAGTTCAACTATTTCCCCGGCTGGCACCAGCAGGCGACTGTATTCGAATTGCTGATCAACAAAGACGTCTGGAATGAAACCAGCGACCAGCACAAGGCGATCATCGAAAGCGCCTGTAAGGCGTCGATGGCAGACAGCTTTGCCGAAGGTGAAGCGATCCAGCATGCCGCGCTGATCGATAACGTTGAAAACAACGGTGTCACCATCAAGCAGTGGTCGCCCGAGATGTTGGATACCTTCCGCGCCACCTGGGACGAGGTTGCTGCTGAAGAAGCCGCAAACGATGCATTCTTCGCACAGGTTCTGGCGGACATGAACGAATTCCGCGACGGCTACAACCTGTGGAAAACCAACGCGTTCCTCCCACGTCAGTAAACTCTCCCTAACTGACGTTACCGGAGCGGCGGAACCCGCCGCTCCGAACTCTCCCGAAATTGGAAATTCTAACCCTTCACCGTCCCGCGCGCCGGGGTGCTGAGCGAGGTATGACCATGACCAACGAAAAGTACACCAATGATCCGGTCGAAGCCTATGAAGGCATCCTGGAACATCCCGAAACCGACCGTCAGAAGATTGCCGTCGCCATCGACACCAGCGTCAAAGCGGTAGGACATGTGGTCATGTGGGCGAACGTGCTGCTGATGGGCGCAATTTTCGCTCAGGTCTCGCTGCGTTACCTGCTCAGTCAGAACTATCCCAAGCTGGACGAGATCCAGTGGCACTTCTACGGCATCGTCACGATGATCGGTATTTCTTATGCCTTGATCACCGACAGCCATGTCCGCGTTGACGTCCTGCACATGCAGCTGTCCCGCCGGGCGCAGCGGATCATCGAAGTGATCGGCATCCTGACCCTGCTGACCCCGTTCATCTATTTGATGGTCGATCAGGGATATGACTATTTCTACGAAAGCTTCCGTGTCAACGAACGCTCGGACAGCCCCACTGGCCTGCCTGCGCGCTGGGCGTTCAAGGCGGTCATCCCGATCAGCTTCATTCTGTTGGCTTTGGCAGCAGTGGCGCGGCTGATCCACGACGGGCACGCGCTGCTCTATGGGCCGGCCTCAGAACGGGAAGGCGCACCGCTGCGTCGTATCCTTCTGGTACTGGCCGTTTTTGCCGCCGTCTGCGTGGGCTTGACCTTCCTTGTCGAAACGACCGAGGAAAAGCTGGTCATCGCGATGTTCCTGACCTTCATCGCGCTGCTCTTCACCGGGTATCCTGTAGCATGGGTACTGGCCGGTGTCGGTGTGGCCTATTGCGGTCTTGCATACCTGTTCGACAATGATCTGATGCTGTGGACGGGTCTTGAGAGCACCTTCACCGGGCTCGATTACTTGACCCTGGGTGCTGTAGTGAACCGCGTTTATGCCACCATGTCGAACGCAGTTCTGGTCGCCCTGCCGATGTTCATCTTCATGGGCCTGATGCTGGACGAATCCGGTGTGGCCGAGCGTCTGATGTCATCGATGCAGCGCCTGTTCGGAACCGTGCGCGGAGGTCTTGCAATCACCGTGACCCTGATCGGGATCATTCTGGCGGCCTCGACCGGCATCATTGGAGCCTCGGTCGTGCTGCTGGGCGTGCTGTCGTTGCCGTCCATGATGCAGCAAAAATATCAGCCCACTCTGGCGGCTGGTGTGGTTTCTGCATCCGGTACGCTGGGTATCCTGATCCCGCCCTCGATTATGCTGGTGATCATGGCCGACCAGATGGCCCTGTCTGTCGGGGATCTGTTCATGGCAGCCGTTTTCCCTGGTGTCATCATCGGTGGCCTGTACCTGACCTATATCTTCCTGCTTGCGTTGATCAAACGTGACGCAGCCCCCGTGCCCGAGGGCGCAAAAGCCCCCGACTGGGCTGCCGTCAAGGACGTTCTGATCGCCGTCATACCGACGCTGATGCTGATCCTCGCCGTGCTGGGCTCGATCTTTGCCGGTCTGACCACACCGACCGAAGCCTCGGGCATCGGTGCGCTGGGTGCGACACTGCTGGCGCTGGGCTATCGCAAGCTGACTATCGCCAAGCTGTGGAACGTGCTGGTGTCGACTTTCAACACCACTGCGTACATCTTCGCGATCTTCCTTGGCGCGACCGTGTTCTCCTACGTCCTGCGCGAACTGGGCGGGGACGAGTTGATCGAGCATGTGGTGCAGTCCACCGGCTTCGGAGCCAACGGCACCGTCCTCTTCATCCTGTTCATCGTCTTCCTGCTGGGCTTCGTTCTGGACTGGATCGAGATCACGCTGATCGTGCTGCCCCTGATGCGCCCCATCGTGAACGGATTGGGCATCGACATCCCCGGCTTCGGCGTACTGGATGAACCGGCGCTGGTGTGGTTCGTGATCCTGGTCGCTGTGACGCTGCAAACCAGCTTCCTGACCCCGCCGGTTGGCTTCGCCCTGTTCTACCTGAAAGGCGTCTGCCCGCCCGAGATCAAGCTGACCCACATCTACAAAGGCATCATCCCCTTCGTGTTGTTGCAGCTGACCGGTTTGGCGCTAGTGTTCCTCTGGCCGACCCTCGCCACCTGGCTGCCCTCGGTCGCCTATTAAGGAGCTGCCCCGATGCGTCTGAGCCAATGTCATAACTTCCACGACTTCCGGCGGCTGGCCAAACAGCGGCTGCCGGGGCCCATCTTCAACTATATCGACGGTGGCGCGGATGATGAGGTGACGTATCGGGAAAACACCAACGCGTTCGACCGGTGCGATCTGTTGCCCTCGGTCCTGCGTGGGGTGTCGGACGTGGATATGTCGGTCACGGTCATGGGGCAAAAGCTGGACATGCCCGTCTATTGCTCGCCCACCGCTTTGCAGCGCTTGTTCCACCATCAGGGGGAACGCGCAGTTGCGGCGGCGGCTGAGAAATACGGGACAATGTTTGGTGTGTCGTCATTGGGCACTGTCTCGTTGGAGGAGCTGCGTAAGAAACACAAGAACCCGCAGGTCTATCAGTTCTACTTTCACAAGGATCGCGGCCTGAACGCCGCCATGATGCAGCGCGCCAAAGAGGCAGGTGTCGAGGTCATGATGCTGACCGTCGACAGCATCACCGGCGGCAATCGTGAGCGCGACTTGCGCACCGGGTTCTCGATCCCGTTCCGCCTGACGCTGGGCGGGATGATCCAGTTTGCGATCAAGCCGATGTGGGGGATCAACTACGTCACACACGAGAAATTCCGCCTGCCGCAACTGGAAGAACACGTGGATATGGGTGGCGGCGCCAGCTCGATCGGCGGCTACTTTACCGACATGCTCGATCCGTCGATGAACTGGGAAGACGTGGCACAGATGGTGCGCGACTGGGACGGACAGTTCTGCCTCAAGGGCATCATGACCGTCGAAGATGCTAAACGCGCGGCTGAGATCGGATGCACCGGCATCATCCTGTCGAACCACGGTGGTCGCCAGTTGGACGGCTCACGCACGCCCTTTGATCAACTGGCCGAGATCGTCGATGCCGTCGGCGACAAGCTGGATGTGATGATGGACAGCGGCATCCAACGCGGCACCCATGTGCTGAAGGCGCTGTCGATTGGGGCCAAAGCCGTGGGTGTTGGTCGTCACTACCTGTACCCGCTAGCTGCCGCAGGGCAGGTGGGTGTCGAGCGCGCGCTTGGCCTGATGCGGGCCGAGATTGAGCGCGATATGAAACTGATGGGTGTCACCAGCGTCGACCAACTGAGCCGTGAGAATATCCGTTTCCGCAACGCCTGAACCCAAAATGGGGGCCGACATGACCAATGACGAGTTGATCCAACACTTCCGTTCCATCGTCGGTTCGCGCCACGTCCTGACCGGCGAACGCGCGACCGAACGGTTTCGGCGTGGCTTCCGCTCGGGCGAGGGGGAGGCGCTGTGTGTCATTCAGCCCGGTACTCTGGTGGAACAGTGGAAAATCCTGCAAGCCTGCGTTGCCTCGGACAAGATCGTCATCATGCAGGCGGCCAATACCGGCTTGACCGAAGGGTCGACTCCGTCAGGCAGCTATGACCGCGATGTCGTGTTGATCAACACGCGCCGGATGGACACACTGGTCCCTCTGAACGACGGCGAACAGATCGTCAGCTTTCCGGGTGCCACCTTGTTTGCGCTGGAAAAACTGCTGGCTCCTCTGGGGCGTGAACCGCATTCGGTGATCGGTTCGTCCTGTATCGGTGCATCGATTGTGGGCGGGGTCTGCAACAATTCGGGCGGGTCTTTAGTAGAGCGGGGCCCCGTTTACACAGAACTGTCTGTCTATGCCCGGATTTCTGAGCAAGGCGAGCTTGAACTGGTCAACCATCTGGGCATTGATCTGGGCGACACGCCCGAGGAAATCCTGGCAAGCCTCGACGCCGGCACTTTCGACCGCAACCCGGGCGCCACGAACAAACGGGCATCAGCCAGTGACTACGCGCAGATTGTGCGGGATGTGGACGCAGAAACGCCTGCGCGATTCAACGCAGACAAGGCTAAACTGTTCGAATCCGCTGGCTCTGCCGGGAAACTAGCGGTCTTTGCCGTACGTCTTGATACCTTCCGGAAAAATGACGCGGAAAAAGTGTTCTATATCGGAACAAACAACCCTGATGATCTGGCCGCTTTGCGCCGCCATATCCTGTCCAGTTTCAAGTCATTGCCCGTTTCGGCCGAATATATGCAGCGTGAGGTGTTCGACATCACCGCCAAATACGGCAAGGACACGGTTGTGATGATCGACAAACTGGGTACGGATCGCTTGCCGTTCTTCTTCGCGATGAAAGGCGCGGTCGATGCACGTCTTCGGCGCATCCCGTTGCTGGGCAATTTCACCGACCGTTTCATGCAAATGGCCGTGGCGCTATGGCCACGTGTTCTGCCCAAGCGGATGGTCGCGTTCCGCGACAAGTACGAACATCACTTGATCCTCAAGATGAAAGATGACGGTGTCGCAGAGGCTGCCGCGTGGCTGCCAGATTTCTTGGAAGACCGCGACGCAGGGTTTTTTGAATGCGACGCCCGCGAGGCCAAGATCGCTGGTTTGCACCGTTTCGCCGCAGCCGGAGCCGCCGTGCGTTACATGGCTCTGCATAACTCAGAGGTAGAAGACATTATCGCGTTGGACGTCGCGCTGCGCCGCAACGATCAGGACTGGCTTGAAAAACTTCCGCCCGAGATCGAGAGCCAGCTGGTGCACAAGCTCTACTATGGCCATTTCATGTGCCACGTCATGCATCAGGATTACGTTGTCAAAAAGGGTGCAGATCCAAAGGCGTTGAAGGCCGCGATGCTTAAGCTATTCGACGAACGCGGTGCGGAATACCCGGCCGAGCACAATGTGGGCCATTTGTACCCGGCCAAGCCTGATCTGGCGGCGCATTACAAATGCTGCGACCCGACCAATTCGTTCAATCCCGGCATTGGAAAGATGTCGAAGGCGAAACACTATCAATGAGTGTACATCGTTACGCCTTTTGACGCTTGTGAAAGGCTTCGAGAAGGCTGGTGCCGCTGTCGAAAAACGCGGCCTCGCCCACAATGCCGGTCACGCCACAGCGATCCAGCTCGGCTTTTACGTCCGGCTCGACCAGCGTAAATACCAGTCGGATGTTGTTTTCACTCAGGACCCCGGCCATGTTGCGCAAGGCGTATCCAGCGGTGAAATCGACCTCATCTATGGCTGACGCATCAATGCAGAACCATTCAGGTTTGGCGTCCGAACTTTGAGCAATGGCGGTGACTTCATCGGTAAAACGCTGCGTGTTTGCGTAATACATGCCGTGCGAAAACCGATAGATCACAAGGCCGGGCTCAAACTGGTTGGGCGGGGCCAAATCTTTTGAATGCCAGCCACCGGACTGGGTTTTGACAATCACAGCATTCTTTGGGCGATACCCTCTGCGGGTGTGATCGACCAGCGACAGGACCATGGCAAAAATGATGCCCTGTTCTACGCCAACCACGACAACCACAGCTGCGGTTGCAATGGCCACCCAGAACTCGGATCGAGCTTGTTTGTAAATCGTTGCCAAGCCACGCAGATCGATCAGTTTCAACCCGATCAGGAAGACGATGGCAGACAGGGCGGCATTCGGCAGGTAGGCAAGCGGTTTGGTCAGAAACAGGATGACCAACAGGACAATGGCAACCGTGGTCAGTTGCGCCACCTGACTGCGGCCACCCGCGCTGGCGACCATTTCGGTTTTGGTGGGGCTGCCGTTGACCACAAATGTGCCGGTGAACGCCGCCCCGAAATTAGCAAGCCCCAGCCCGATCAGGTCTGTGTTCTCGCTGAACCTCTCGTCATATCGGGCCGCGTACGCGCGCGAGGTCGCAGCGCTTTGGGCCAGAATGACAACGAAGATGGACAGTGCAGTAGGCAGGAGTTGTTTGAACAGGGTCCAACTCCAATCCACCTCGGGGATCGAGAGCGACGGCAAGCCGCCGGGCACTACTCCCAGAAGGGCAATGCCAACCGTTTCGAAGGAAAAGGCCCAACTGCATAAGATCACCCCCACGATCGCGATCAAGGGTCCTGGTACTTTTCGCGACAACATTGTGCAGGCAACAACAATGCCAAGAACGGCCGCCGATACGCTCACGGTTGGCCAGCTGACCTGAGCAAAATTGTTGAAAACATCGGTCAGTCGCGCAAGCGTGCCGTGCCCGGTGGCCTCGATCCCCAAAAGACCGGGGATCTCTCCCGTGGCGACCTGAATGCCTACGCCGGTCAGGAAACCAACAAGAACGGTACGAGACAGGAAATCGGCCAGGAATCCCAGTCCGATGATCCGCGCGCCGATCAAAAACACCGCTGACATCAATGCCAGAAGCGACGCCAAAGCCAGGTATTCGGACGAGCCTGTAACCGCCATGCCTGCAAGAGCCGAGGCGGTAATGGCCGCCGTTGCCGAATCGGCCCCGACCACAAGGTGCCGTGATGAGCCGAACAGGGCGAACAGGGCCATGGGAATCAGGATCGTATACAGCCCGGTCACGACCGGCGTGCCCGCAATTTTGGTGTAACCCATAACTTCTGGTATCGCGAGGCAGGCAAATGTAAGCCCGGCAAGCATCTCGGCAGGAAGGCGTGATCGGTCCAAAGGCAAGACACCTTGCAGCACTGGCAAAGCCGACAGTTTGCGATTTCTGCCCGGTTTTTCCATGGGTTACCTTTCGCCCGATTTGTTCTTCATTTCCACCTTTCATACCACCAGAGCGCCGGGTCGGGATGAATGCAAGGGAAGAGGGATAAATCAAGATGGCTTTACAGCCGTTTTTGACAGGTTTTCAGGGAATTTTTCACAACTACGGGAAACCCCCAATTTCGCGCGCCGCCTATCAAGGGTAAACATGACCTACCGTACTTACCACACAAACACACGGTAATTACTTTCCCCGATGAGGGGCTGGTCACACCCCCTCGGCCGGCCCCTCTTAACTTTTGAGGACCTGTAGACGCCGACCGTTTTCGAAAAACGAATGCGCTCAGTTGGTGGCCAGTGTTGTCACATGAGCGGGTAGGTCTGCGGCAGTCTCATAAGCAAAATCATGCGGAATGTCCTGTACGGGGGACTTTCGATACCCTTCCGTGAACAGAAGAAAAGGGACTTTTGCCCTGACAGCGGTTTCAGCGTCAACTTCGCTGTCTCCGACAAAAATACGTGGACCTGTACCGTCAAGGGCGTCGAAGCTTGCAAACAGATGTTGGGGGTCTGGTTTCCGAGTCTGCAAACTGTCGCCGCCAAGCACGACGTCGAAGAATTGCGACAGGTTCAACGCCTCCAGCACATGCCGCGCCGGGGCTTCGGGCTTGTTGGTGCACACGCCCAGAACGCAGCCCATCTGTTGCAAACGTTCCAAGGCGGCGGGAACTCCGGGATAAGGAACGGTCGTTTCACTGGCGGCGGCATTGTAGTGCTTGAGGGTCAATTGCGCCAATTCCGCGTGACGGTCCATCGACAGATCACAGTGGCGGATCACGCGTTCGACCAGCTTGGGCAGGCCATTTCCAACGAATCCTTTGATGATCTCGAATGACAGGGGATCCCGTCCGGTGTCATCCAGCATTCGGTTTGTCGCTGCAGCAAGATCACCCAGGCTGTCCACCAGCGTTCCATCCAGATCAAATACAACAGTTGCGGTCATGTTTTACCCGCCCTTTCCACTCTGCCCACAGAGGTAACCCGCCCTTTTTCCGGGTGCAATCACTTGTGTTAAAACGACACTTGACAATCCTTACTAAAATAATCAGATTAACCGCAGGAACAGAAAGCCAGCCCATTCGAGGTCAGCCAGATCACATGAAACGCAACTGAATTGGCGCGATGCCGACACGCTCTGGAGATGTCCCGATGAACGTACAGAACCCGACCCCAACCCAAGGTTACGCTGTCTCGATGCTTCCGGCGCACAAGGCCGAAGACCTGACCAAAGGTGGCAACCTGGCGCATATCGAATTGGGCGACCAACTTTACACCCTGCGCATTACCCGCGCGGGCAAACTGATCCTGACGAAATGAGCGCTGGCAACACGCGCGGCGGCGCTACGGTCGGTCGCCTTGCTGACTTGGACCTCGTCGAGGCGGGGGCGGTTATGTATCTGCGCATGTGGAGCGCAGGTGAAGGTGCAAGGGCCGATGTCGCCAGTGACTTTCAGATCGCTTTGGGCGCAGAAAGCGGGCAGGCCGCGATGCTAACACTGGATCGTCTGTGTTCACTTTGCGCAAATTACGGTCGACGCCCCTTAATCCAGCATGGGTTGGGATGTGGGTGTCTTGGCGCGGACGAAAACTGTTTCGCTCAGATGATTTCAGCCGCCTCTGAAGGGGCGCGTGAAGACGCAATGATGATGGCGTCATTAATTGTGCGGCCGGATTTTGCGCCCGCACTGGCCGCGTTATCCGAAGAGTTGGGTCTGGCTCTCAGGCGTATGACGGCTGGGTTCCGGATCCCGACAACGGGTCACCATACCCCCTCGGCCGTTCTCCACTGATCCCCGGTTCAGGACGGCTTAACCCCGGCATTGCGCCGGGGTTACTTAGTTCAACAGCACCCACATCCGGCATGATGATGATCGTGATCGCAAACCGGGGCAGGGGTGTAATCACCCACTTCCGACAGCACGTCGCGCAAGGCCCAAAGGATCATGTCCACATCTTCGGCCTCAATGGTCAGCGGTGGGCGGATTTTCAGGATGTTGTCCTTTGGTCCCTCGCTGCCGATCAGAATTCGGTGGTCACGCATCCGGTTTTTGACATAGCTGCAAATCTCGGTGCCTTCAGATCCATCAGGGTTGATCAGTTCCACACCCAGAAACAGCCCCATACCCCTCACGTCACCAACACAGCCAAAGACGTTTTCGATTTGGCGTAGCCCGGTCATAAGACGATCTCCCATCAGGCGGGCATTCTCCTGCAGACCTTCGTCGTCAACGATATCCAGCACCTCTTTGCCGATCCTGCAGGACAGGGTCGAGCCGCCGAAGGTGGAAAAGAACTCAATCCCGTTGTTGAAGCTGTCTGCGATTTCTTTGGTCGTTACTAGCACGCCCAGAGGGTGCCCGTTGCCGATCGGCTTACCCATGACAACAATGTCAGGCAGCGCGCCCTGGTGTTCAAAACCAAAGTAGTACTCGCCCAGACGGCCAAGACCTGTCTGAACCTCATCGGCGATGCAGACACCACCTGCGGCGCGGATTTTTTCATAAACCGCAGGCAGATAGCCCTTAGGTGGAATGATCTGTCCGCCGACCGAGGGGAAGGTCTCCGCAATGAACCCGGCGACGCCTTGCCCGCGCTCGTTCAAGGCTGTGATTGCCGGGTCTACAAGTTCGGCAAATCTCTGTGCCCGATCCGCATCGTCGCGCTTGAACGTGCCACGGTAGTCATCCGCAACCTCAACCAATTCAACCCAATCGGCTTTCCCGACGCTGCCCGGTTTGTTGAACTTATAAGCCGAGATTGCCACAGCCGCATTCGTATTCCCGTGATAGCCATGATCCGGTGTCACGATCCCTTTTGCTCCGGTATGGGCGCGGGCCAGTCGCAGCGCCAGTTCATTGGCCTCGGTCCCGGAATTGACGAAGAAGCAGACCTCGAAATGATCCGGCAGTTTTGAGAGGATCTTGTCGGCAAAAGCGGTCTGCGCTGGATGCAGGTAGCGGGTGTTCGAATTCATCCGCTTCAACTGGTCAGCTGCCACGGCCTGAATACGCGGATGCGCATGGCCGACATGGGGGACGTTATTGTAGGCGTCCAGATAGGGGCGGCCCCATTCGTCGAACAGGTGATGCTTCCAACCACGCACCAGCATGACCGGATCGTCATAGGTCAGTGACAGGTTGCCGCCAAAATGATTGCGTCGCCCCTGCAAAACCGTTTGTTTGTCTGTGGGTTGGTAAAACACCTTGTCATCCGGCAGGTTCAGCAAGGCCGCCGGGTTCGGACAGACCGCGTGCCACAGTTCCATCTCGTCAGGATCGCCAACACCGGGCCAGTCCGCTTCCATGCCAACTGTTGTCATGGCCAACTGGAAATGCACATGCGGGGACCAACCGCCATTCTGGCTGGCATCGCCCAGCCGGGCAAACGCTGCCCCTTGTGCCACCGGGTCGCCGGGTTTCAGCCGGTCACAGCATTCCGGATCCAGATGCCCGTAAAGCGTGTAGAACTGATCACCTTCGGGCGTTTCGTGGTGCAGGATGATCACACCGCCATAGTCGAGGTGGCTGTCGCGGTTCTCGACCACCTCAACCCGCCCGCTCATGGGCGCGTGCAGCACCGTCCCGGCAGGCGCAAACACATCCACGGCCAAATGCACTGTCCGCCGGTCCGAGGCCTTCCAGGGGCCCTTGCGGAACCCCGGTTCGGCATAGATCAAGCGGGGTTCGTAATAATAGCCCAGCCACAGATCCTGCCCATATTCCTCGCCCACTCGTGCGGCCTCGGCCAGAGGCATGTGGAACGGATTCTGCGGCCAGACACAGTTTTCAACCGACAGCGAGCCCATGGGAACATCGCTCAGATCCTGATCGAACATCTGGGCGAACTGACCGCGATGATCCTGCAAATATTCGTGGATACGTTCAGCTCCATCGACCACCGGCAATCCACAAGCCGCACGCAAACGCGCCGACATGAGGCCACCATTGACCGAGGCATTCTCAAGAAACCGCCACGCAGGCGCCTGAGAGATTGTCACATAAGGATCATCCGGGTTCTCGGCGGCCATCAGGGTCGAGTTGACGACCGAAACCGCAAGCCGCATCCGCAACAACGGCCAGATCAGATCCACCTCATCCTCGCTCAGCCGGTTGGCCGCGTGATACCCTTTCACCAATGCAGCCAGCGCCCGTTCCGGCTTGGGGTGGTCCAACACGATATAGGCCCCGGCTATCGCCAGATCGCAAACCCGCGGCGCCGCGCACATGTCACCCAGATCAATCAGCCCCGAGATCCGCCGCCGTTCGCTCAACTCCCCTTCGACCAGAATGTTATAGTCATTGGCATCATTGTGAATGGCCTGCTTGGGCAGATCCGCAAGGGTACCGGAAATCGCTGCAAACCCGCCGCGGATTTCCTTTAGCAAGGCTTGCCGCGAAGGATCTGAAATCGCGCCCAGCTTTACCGCAATCCAATCCGCCTGCATCAGGTCCCATTTGAAGCCGGCCCTATGCAACCCCTCATGCTGGAACCCTTCCAGGGCCCGGTCAGTTGCCCCCAACACGCGCCCCAGTTTCAGGATCAGTTCTTCGGATTTTGGTGCCGCCTTTGCGTAACACTGACCTGGCAGACACTCCAGCAGCCATACCAACCTCGGCTGAGCCTCAGAATCCGCAATCTTGGGCAGCATGTCGCCGTTCAAATCGGGGAACACTTTGGGAAAAGGCAAACCCGGTGCTTCCGACGCAATATGAGCCAGCGCCTGTATCTGCAGGTCTACCAGATTCGCCTCGCAGCCCGCACGCATAACCTTCAGCACATAATCCTGTCCATTGGTGGCCTGCACCAGAAAGTTCAGGTCATATTCGCCATCCAGCCGCGTCAACCGTGCGTCCAGCCCCCAATGCTGACGCAGCGCATCTGCCCAGAACTTCACCAATTCGCTCATGTCGTTCTCCGTCCCGTCACGCCCGGGATCCTATTCATCTGGCTCAAAATACCTTCGGGGGTGAATTGGCCCACCGGGCCAAGAGGGGGCAGACAGCCCCCTGATCCCTCAATCCAAAGCGCGCAGGCGTTTGAACAGCGACGACGTATCCCAGCGCCCGCCGCCAAGTTTCTGCACATCCTTATAAAACTGGTCGACCAAAGCCGTCAGAGGCAAAGAAGCCCCGTTTGAATTGGCCTCATCCAGACAAATCCCCAAATCCTTGCGCATCCAGTCCACAGCAAAGCCGTAATCGAAATGATCGTCCAGCATCGCCTCGTGGCGGTTCACCATCTGCCAGCTTCCAGCCGCGCCCTGACTGATCACCTCGACCACAGAGCGCCCGTCCAAGCCGGCCTTTTCCGCAAAATGCAGCGCTTCGCTGAGGCCCTGTACGACACCGGCGATGGCTATTTGATTGCACATCTTGGTCATCTGGCCCGTGCCGCTCTCGCCGATACGGCGGCATATCTTTGAGTAAACCTGCATCAGGGGTTCCGCTGCATCATAGGCGTCCTGATCCCCGCCGCACATGATTGACAGGACCCCGTTTTCCGCCCCGGCCTGACCACCCGAGATCGGGGCGTCGACAAAGGCACATCCTTGCGCTGCTGCTGCCGCGTAAAGCTCTAATGTGACATCTTTGGAAACCGTTGTGTGATCAACAAAGATGGCCCCTTCCGACATGCCTTGAAAGGCGCCGTTTTCGCCCGCGCAGACCATGCGCAGATCGTCATCGTTGCCGACACAGGCCATGACAAAATCGGCATCTTTGACGGCATCTTTCGGAGTGACTGCCATGGCTCCGCCATGCTGTGCCACCCAGGCCTCAGCCTTGGCGGTGGTGCGGTTGTAGACGGTGACGTCATGACCTGCGGCCTTCAGAAATCCGGCCATGGGATAGCCCATGACACCAAGGCCAAGGAACGTGACTTTTGCCATTTTGTGATCCTCTCGGCTGTTCGACCGTTGCCTAGGGCCGAAATCTTCGACGAAGACAAAGCAAAGCTGCGCCCAAAGGGCAACCCCAAGTCAGCCTTTCCTACCCAGATCCTGCAATATGGGACAATCGGGCCGGTCATCCCCGGCGCAGGCGTCTATCAGATGACTCAGCGTGTCGCGCATGGCGTTCAGGTCGGCGATCTTGGCCTCGATCTGCGCCAGATGATCCCGCGCGACCTGTTTTACATCGGCGCTGGCGCGGGTTTCATCCTCGTACAGCGCCAATAAAGTCCTGCAATCCTCGATGATAAACCCAAGCGCGCGGGCGCGGCCCAGAAAGTTCAGTTTATGCACGTCCTGATCGCGAAACCGGCGATACCCGTTGTCGTCGCGCAGAGGCTTGATCAGGTCGATATCCTCATAATACCGGATCGTCTTGGCGGGCAGGCCTGTGCGGGTAGAAACGTCTCCGATATTCATGCGTGCACCTTTTTGGTGGCCAAGGTCGGGGTTTCCGGCAGGCTGGCGCGGACGCGACGCAGGCGGAGAGCATTCGAGACCACAAATACGCTGGACAGTGCCATCGCGCCCGCTGCCAAAGCAGGCGACAACAGATGACCGCCAAACGGATACAGCACGCCAGCCGCCACCGGGATCAGCAGGACATTGTAACCAAACGCCCATCCGAGGTTCTGGCGAATGTTTCGCATTGTGCGACGGCTGATCTCGGTCGCGTTTGCAACGCCGCGCAGATCACCGGACATCAGAACGACGTCGGCCGTCTCAATGGCCACATCCGTTCCTGTTCCAATGGCGATGCCGATATCCGCAGATGCAAGCGCCGGGGCATCGTTGATCCCGTCGCCAACAAAAGCCAGCGTTCCGAAATTGTCCCGCAGAGCCGTGATCGCGTCCACCTTGCCGTCCGGCAACACCTCGGCAGTGACGTGATCGATCCCCAACCGATCAGCCAACGCCTGTGCTGTCCGCGCGTTGTCTCCGGTGATCATGGCCACAGTCAGCCCCATTTGGTGCAACCTTTGCAGCGCTTCTTTGGTGCCGGGCTTGATCGGGTCGGACACAGAAATCGTAGCAGCGGCCTGCCCATCGAGAGCAACGAATAACGGCGTTGCCCCTTCGGAGGCGCGCGCTTCGGCCTCTTCCGCCAAGCGGCCAAGATCGATCCCACGGTTTTCCATCAGCCTGTACGACCCGACCAGTACGTCCCGGCCTTCAACGAGGCCCTGTACGCCAAGGCCGGTAATTGACTGGACGTTCGACGCCTCGGGCAGAGCGGAAGGGCCGGCCCGGGTGATAGCTGAAGCAATTGGATGCTCCGACTGTGCTTCGAGGGATGCAGCAAGTCGCACAACCTCATCCCGGTCAAACCCGTTCGCCGTCATCACGCTTTCCAACTCGGGACGTCCGAGTGTCAGAGTTCCGGTTTTATCCAGCGCGACAATGCGTGCTTGTTGAAGCTGCTGCAATGCATCGCCTTTGCGGAACAATACTCCCAGTTCTGCTGCACGCCCTGTGCCCACCATGATAGAAGTGGGCGTCGCCAGTCCCATCGCACAGGGGCAAGCAATGATCAGCACCGAAACACCTGCAACAAGCGCCAGCGGCAGGGCGGGGCTGGGGCCGAATACCAACCAGATTATGACGGTGATCACAGCAACGAGAATGACGGCTGGGACGAAACGATAGGTGATCTGGTCGACCAGCCCTTGAATGGGCAATTTGGCCCCCTGTGCCTGCTGCACCATGCGGATGACCTGAGCCAGAACCGTGTCGTCCCCAACGCGCGCGGCACGCACCCGCAAGGCACCGGTCCCGTTCACCGTGCCGCCAACAACAGCGGCCCCTTGCGATTTTCCGACCGGCACAGGCTCGCCAGTGATCATGCTTTCGTCAACGTAAGACGTGCCTTCAAGCACTTCAGCGTCTACTGGTACGCGTTCGCCCGGACGGACGCGCAAAGTGTCACCCACAGCAATGTCAGCAATCGGGCGGTCCTCGGTTCGGCCATCTACTTCGACCCTTGCGGTCTTGGGCTGCAAGCCTACCAGCTTCCGAATTGCGGCCCCGGTTCTGCCTTTGGCGCGCGCCTCCATAAGTCGGCCCAGAAGGATCAGTACAACGATGACAGCTGCGGCTTCGAAATAGACATTCGCGGTGCCTTGCGGCAGCACACCCGGGGCGAATGTGGCCACCACGGAATAGAGATAGGCAGCCCCGGTCCCAAGCGCGACCAGCGCGTTCATATCTGGCGTGCCGTTCAGCAGGGATGGGATGCCCTTGCGGTAAAACACTCGTCCCGGACCGATCAACAGGGCCGAGGTCAGCGCAAACTGGATAAGCTGACTGGTCTGCACACCGATAGTCGCGTGTACCCAATGATGGAATGCGGGGATCATGTGCCCGCCCATTTCAAGAACAAACACCGGCAGCGCAAGGACGGTGGCAAGCATCGTGGTGCGGCTCAGACTGTGAATTTCGTCATCTTCGCGGCTTTCAGGTTCCTGGGCGTTCTGAAGGCGCGCGGGGTACCCGATTCTGGTGATTAGCTGTGCCAACTGCTCTGGCGTGGTTGTCCCGGCCGCGTATGTCACTTTGGCGGTTTCAGTGGCGAGATTGACCTGCGCGTCGATCACACCCGGGTTGGCTGCCAGCGCGCGTTCGATCTTGGCGACGCACGAGGCGCAATTCATCCCGTCGACACTAAGATCTACGCAATTGGTTTCAGCTGGATACCCTGCCGCGTCCAGCGCCGCAGTCAGAGCCGTAACCGGCCCGTCAAACGCCACTTGCGCTGATTTGGTTGCAAAGTTGACTGAGGCCGCATCGACACCGGGCACGTCGCGCAGGGCCGCTTCGACACGGCCCACGCAGGAGGCGCAGCCCATGCCGGTGATTTTGAGTTCTGTGAGTGTTTCATGTGCCATGCGACTCGTTCCGCAGATTGCCTTGCCCTCCAAATGAGGGTTCCAGTCACGGGAAGGTCAAGGGGTCATGGCAAAATTCTATGTCTCTGGCCCGCGTATATTACGCTCCATCAGGCGTTGATACAGACGCGGTGAGAGGCTGTTCAGCCACCAGGACAAACGCGCCACGCGTCCAACCGGAATCATCGGCTGCGATTTGTCCAACCCTCGCAGGATTGCTTTGGCGGCGGCCTCGGGGCTCATCTCGTCCATACCATCCTTTGCCGATCCGGGTCTTGCAGTTCCATCGGCCTGCTCTTGAGCGTTGCCCGGGTTGGTGGCCACGAAGGACGGCGCCGCGATCTGAACCTGAACGCCATGAGGTGCTTCTTCGGAGCGGAGCGATTTGAAAAAACCCTCAAGCGCGTGTTTCGAGGCCGCATAGGCGGTTCGGTGATAGAGCGGCGCAAACCCTGCCACGGACGAGATCGCCAAATGCGTTCCTTTCGAGGCCCGGACCGGTTGCAGAAACCCGCGGGCCATTTCAACGGCTGCAAAATAGTTGATGTCGAACACCATTCGGTGGCTGGCAGCGTCGGACTGATCGAACCCCCGAATTTGCGTGACCCCGGCGTTGTAGATGACCAGATCAATACTTTCGCTGGATTCGATCACCCTTAGAGTTGCGTCAATTAGCTGCTCGGGGACTGTCAGATCGCAGGCGATTGGCAACTGGTTTGGCTTGGTGTCCAAGCCCGAGACATCACGGTCCAGTAACACGATCCGCCAACCGCGAGCTTGCAGGGCTTGGCTCAAGGCCCGCCCCAAACCGCCTGCCCCGCCTGATATGACAGCTGTCTTCATAGCCCTGCCTGCTTTCGCCAGAACGCGAACACCTCGGCGCTGGTTTTTTTAGGCGTATAGCCGAATTCTGATTTTAGCGCGGAATTGTCCAGAACCGGCCTATATTGCAGGAACCGCACCTGTTCCGGACCGTAGCGAGACAAGCCAAGCGGGCGTGCCACGGTCAGGGCCGCTTTCAGCGCCCAAGCGGGAAGACGCAGAACCGATTTCCCCATGGCGCGGGCCAGATCTGTTACACCCATCTCGCCGTCTCCGGCGACGTTGTAAATGCCGGGTGGCCCGTCGGTCGCTGCGCGCTGTAGGATACGGGCCAGATCGTGCGTCCAGATAAACACAAAAGGGCTTTCGCTGCCGGTAACAGCCAGCATGCGCGGTTTGTGAAACAGGGCGGTGATCTGGTTTTCAGTGCCAGCCCCCAACACCGTTCCCACGCGCAGAACCACTTGTTCAAGATCAGGGGCGACACTTCGGGCTTCCGCCAACAATTCTTCGACCTGTCGTTTGTGATAGGAATAGGGGAATTCGGGGTTGCCTCGCAGCGGGTCACGCTCGCGCAACGGCACTGGATTATCAGCGTGATAGCCATAAGCAGCCCCCGATGATGTGACCACCAGTCTGCGCACCCCATTGGCAACCGCCGCATTCACCACTTTGCGCGTTCCTTCGACGTCAACAGCATATGCTGCGGCGCGTCCCATCTTGGGCGGGGGCGTCACGATTGAGGCCAGATGCACGATGACATCCGGCTTCACCTTGGCAATCACGCGGGCAGGGGCATCGCTTGTTACATCCATGGGCAGATAGGCGACGTGTTCCGGCAAAGCCTCCGGGCGCTTTAGGTCGGTGGCAAAAACCTCATGCCCCCCAAGTTCCGGCAATAGTGCTTGCCCGACCATACCGGCGGCGCCTGTGATCAGAATACGGGTCATCGCGCGGCCTCGGTTCGGGCCATGAATGACGCAAGCGCAATGCCCGAAATCGCGTGCCAGATGCCCCAGAACGCGGCGACAACTGCCATGCCGCCCAGCCCGTGGAAAAAGGCGAAGATCAAGACCAGTCCAAGCCCTGAATTCTGAATGCCGGTCTCTATGGTGATTGCGCGACGATCAAAGGGGGACAGCCGGGTCAGAGTGGCCACGACCCAACCGCCCCCCAGCGCCAGAGCGTTGTGAAGGATCACAAGCCCGGCAACAGCCCCGGCAAAACTGAGGAAGAACCCCCAATTGGCGGCCAGGGCAAGAAGGATGAAGGCTGCGAAGATACCCATCGACAAGTATTGCAGCGGTGTGCGCAAACGTGCGGTCAGGTCAGGTCGACGCTGATTCAACGCAATACCCAGAACAAGGGGCAGGATCAGCATCAAGCCGACGAGGATGGCGATTTGCACCGGGTCGATCTGGGTTTGCTGCAGGATCGCCCGTGTTGGTGGATACAGCCCGCCCCAAAGCGCGATGTTGAAAGGCGTCATGAAGATTGCGCCGATGGTTGCGAATGCGGTCATCGACACAGACAGCGCCGCATTGCCGCCCGCGCGATGCGTGATGAAGTTCGAGATGTTGCCTCCGGGGCAAGCCGCCACAAGGATCAGCCCTAACGCTATGGATGCACGCGGCTCTGTGACCCAGACCAGCGCAAAGGTCAGTGCGGGCAGGACCACAAACTGAGACACCAGCCCGACAACCACCGGTTTTGGCGCGCGTCTCAGGCGATCAAAATCCCGAGGCGTCAGATCGATCGCGATCGAGAACATCACAATGGCCAGAATGGCGTTCAGCAACGTCAGAGATGCCGGGCTGAAATTTAGAGTGACTTCGTCAATTCCACTCATGCAGTGGCTTTCCGCAGACGGTCGATCCAGCCGGTGACGGCCTTTCTATAGGTGGCCTTGTCGACGTAGTAAGCCATGCGGGGCAGGTCGATATAGTTCATACCTCCGGTGGCGCGCGTGTAGTCTTTTTGTTTTTCGGTTTTCAAATCGGCCGCCGCCGGGCAACCTTTCTGAAGACCCTTGATATAGCGCGCCACCATCTCGGCCTGCTCGTGCCTCCCCTGCCAGCCAAGACCCGTGGCCTCGACCATGCCCAACACAAACAGATCGTCCCGTTCGGGGTGGATGGTGTTCAGGTACAGATGCGGGGCATCGCCCTGCCAGTTTAGTAGGTCCTTGTCGACAAACGGATAGTGCAGCTTGTACCCGGTCGCAGCGAGGATCATGTCATACTCTTCGCTGGAACCGTCCTTGAAGTGAACGGTGTGACCCTCCAGCCGGTCGATATCCGGACGAATGCGCAGATCACCATGGCCCGCGTGATACAGGACCAGTGAATTCACCACCGGGTGGCTTTCGTACAGCTGATAATCGGGTTTGGGAAAGCCGTATTTCTGAGGATTTCCGACGAACCAGCTTAGGATCAGGCTGTCGACCTTTCGCTTTAGCCACATGGGCAGGCGGATCTTGCCACCCATCGTGTCAGCGGGTTTGCCAAAGACGTACTTCGGAACGAAGTAATACCCGCGCCGCATCGACAGGTCGCAACGTTTTGCATGGTGGATCGCATCCACCGCAATGTCGCAGCCAGAATTGCCCGCACCCACAACCAAAACGCGTTTGCCGTCGAACTGGCTGGGATACCTGTATTGCGAGGCATGGATCAATTCGCCGTCGAAGGTTCCGGGGAATTCTGGCATGTTCGGTTCCGACAGGGTGCCGTTTGCTATCATAACCCCTGCGAAGTCGGCCTGATGGTCGCCTTCGGCATCCTTCCAGAACACGCGCCAACCGTCTCCCGAGTTGCCCAGTGGCGTGATCTGGGTGACTTCGGCATTGAACCTATAGTTCTCACGCAACCCGAAATGATCTGCGAAAGCACGGAAATAGTCGCGCATCGCACGGTGAGAAGGGTATTCGGCCACAGCCTCATCCATCGGGAAATCTTCGAACTCGGTCATACGCTTGGACGAGATCAGATGCGCCGTTTCATACATGGTTGATCTGGGGGCATCGATGTCCCACAGGCCGCCCACATCGGAATGAAGCTCGAACCCTTGAAATGCGATGCCCTGTTCTTTCAACACCTTGGCTGCGGCCAATCCCATTGGTCCCGCCCCGATCAGGGCGAATGCGTTGCGCGTTTCTGTCATGAACCCTCCCGAAGTTCGTGAGGCTTAACTTGAACGAACGACCAAAATAAGGCAAGATGAAAATCATGACTCTAAAAAACATAGAAAAACCAAGGCAAAGAGCGCCCTCCAAGCGGTCGTTGGAGACGCGCGCGCGGATCATGGATGCTGCGGAATTGATCTTTGCTGAGCGGGGATTCGAAGGTGCCTCGATCCGCGATATTGCCGCTTTGGCAGGTGTGCAGATTGGCCTGGTGCACCATCACGGAGGCGGAAAAGAAGAGCTTTTCTATCGCACCGTTGCCAGACGCGCGGATGAGTTGGCGCAGTTACGGATCGACGCGCTGAACAAAGTGAGGGCCGAGGAACCGCTGACATTGCACACCATTCTGGACAGTTTTATCCGCCCCTATGTGGAGCTGGCTGAAACGGGTGGTCCGGGCTGGATGGCCTATGGTCGACTGGTTGCGCATGTGTCGGTCGATCCACGGTGGAGCGACATTGCGGCCGAGTGTTTCGATCCGACGGCCCAGCACTTTATAGACGAGATTGCTGCGCTTTACCCCGATGTAGATCCGGCAGTGCTGGCCAGTGGTCAGGTGTATTCGGTTTCGGCCATGCTGGCGCATCTTAACAGCGGCTGGCGCGTTAAGGCGCTGTCGCAGGGCGGTGAACAGCCTGACATAAAGCCCTTGGTCGAGTTTTGTGTTGCAGGTATTGCTGCGATGGTCAAAGCCAGTCGAGGCTGAACGCCTTTCACTCCTGCTTCAGGTGATCAAACAGCATGGTGCTGAATACGGAAGGAGACGAGCGCACAGCGCTGGGTGACGCGAAAAACCCAAGCATCACAATCAGCAAGATCAGGGCCGCTGCCGTAATACAGGCTGCCGAGAGTTGAACGACTGAACGAACCATTGCACAAATTCCTTTCCTGAATATCGAAATCCTGTGACAGTCCGGCGAGTTAGTCTGACTTGGCCAGCTGTTGCTTCAACCGTTCATTCTCTGCCTGCAACTGGGCCAGCTGCTGTCCAAGCGTGTTCAGATGGGGGCGTAACTCGGCTTCGGTGAAGCGAGGGGTGATGTGACGCGGGCAGTTCCAGTCCAGTGCCTCGACACGTATGATTGCTGCCCGTTCCGCCGGGGCCTCGGCCCCTTCGGGATACAAACTGGCTGCGGCTGCTTCGCCTTCAGTAAATTCGACACGCCCCAGAATCTTCAGGCGGCGCTGGTTGGCGTAATCCATCAGGATCATTGCGATCCGATCATTCCCATCCAGGTTGCCGCGCGAGATATACTGCTTGTTGCCAGAAAAATCCGCATAGCCGATGGTCTGCGGCCCCAGCACTTTCATAAACCCTACAGGTCCACCGCGATATTGCACGTAGGGCCAGCCGGTTTCGGACACAGTGGATTGATAAAACCCATCCCGTGCCTGAATGAACTCTTTCTCGGGCTCGCCGATCAAGTGGCCTTGCTGTGGCCCACTTTCGATGAACTTGGCATAGGTTTTTGCCGATCCCATCCGCTCTTGATGGGCGCGGACGGCTGGGGTGAAGGCGCGTTCGGAAAAGGCACGGGGCATGGTAAGTCCTTTCAAAGACCCAAGTCTGACAGTCCGGGATGATCTTCAGGGCGTTCGCCCTGCGGCCAATGAAACAGACGGTCATCTTCGGTGATCGGCAGATCGTTCAGCGAGGCGTGGCGGTGCGACATGCGCCCGTCTTCGGCAAACTCCCAGTTCTCGTTACCATAAGAGCGGAACCAATGGCCGCTGTCGTCTCGCCATTCATAAGCATAGCGTACTGCAATGCGATGTCCTGCAAAGGCCCAGAGTTCCTTGATCAGGCGATAGTCCAGCTCCTTGCGCCATTTGCGCGTCAGGAAGGCGTGGATGTCGGCATGGCCTGACAGAAACTCAGCCCGGTTTCGCCATTGACTGTCCTCAGTGTAGGCGGGCGTCACCCGGTCGGGGTCGCGACTGTTCCAGGCGTTTTCCGCCATCCGCACTTTCTGAGTTGCGGTTTCACACGTGAATGGGGGCAGAGGAGGGCGAGACATGGGGCAAGGGCTTTCAGGTGAGTGATGCGGCCAAAAGGGCCATGGTCAGAAGGAACGGAACGTACTGAGGGGGGAAAATGCTGGCGCGACGTTTCATCGGTCAAATCCTCTGGTGTACAGATCGGTTAGCTTTGGACTTCAAAGTGTACCGATCTGTTAACTTTTGCAAGAGTAAACTTCGAAAAATTTCAGATTGAGACTGTCTAGTCAAATAAAGTAATTTAAAATCAATAACTTGATTTGGTGTTATTGTACTTCGCGATTCGGGCTAATATGTACAGAACGGTACACTATGGAGCCGAATCATGCGCCCAAACAAACGGGACGAACTGGTGAGCAAGGCCCTGAAGGTCTTTTACCGCGATGGGTTTCACGCAACCGGCATGGACAAGCTGGTGGTGGAAACGGGTGTGTCCAAAACGTCGATGTACAAGCACTTCCGCACCAAGGAAGAGCTGATCCTTGCGGCCCTGCGTTTGCGGGACGAAAGCTTTCGCGATTGGTTTCTAAAGCGGATTGACGAGATGGCGGAAACCCCAGCCGAGCAAATCCTCGCCAGTTTCGATGCGCTGAAAGAATGGTTCGAAGAAGACGAGTTCCGGGGGTGCATGTTCATAAAGGCAGGTGCTGAATTCCAAGACCCGGATCACCCGATCCATGTACAGGCTGCCGAACACAAACAATTCCTACTGGACCATTTCACCTCGGTTGCCGAACAAGCCGGTGCTCAGGATCCGCATAAACTGGCCTGTCAGATCGTTGTCTTGCAGGAAGGGGCAATTGTCTCGGCCGTTTTGCTTCAACATTGCGATCCGGCGCAAGACGCCAAGGATGCAGCGGCAGACCTGCTGGCAACAGCATTGTCCTGAACCTGCTCAAGCAAAAACGGTTCTTTCAGTTTTGGGCAAGGGACGTTGCGTTGTTCTGCGGCGAGACGCGGCGTCACATGCATTGGCGTGAATCAGGCAGAACGCTAGGCTTATAGGAAAGACTGTCTGGAGAGCGTTCGATGCCACTTTTCACTTCCACCGCAGCGTGGGTCACCGACGAACACCGCATGTTTGCGGATATGGCGGGTCGGTTTATGGATGATGAACTGTCGCCCAACATTGAAACCTGGGTCGAAAACGGCGTGGTGGATCGCGACTTTTGGCGCAAGGCAGGTGAAACCGGGCTGATGGCGGGGGCGATCCCCGAAGAATATGGCGGTGTCGGTGGCGGTATGGGCTTCGACGCAATCACAGCCTACGAACAGGGCGCGCGCGGCGATGCCGGTTGGGGCTATGGCATTCAGTCGATTGTAACGCACTACCTCACGGCCTATGGCAGCGAGGATCAAAAACACAAATGGCTTCCCAAACTTGCTTCGGGCGAAATGGTCGGTGCTTTGGCAATGACGGAGCCCAGCACCGGTTCAGATGTGCAAGCAGTGCGGACTACGGCTGAGAAAGACGGAAATTCGTATCGGCTGAATGGATCCAAGATCTTTATCACAAATGGGCAGTCCGCTGATCTGATCATCGTGGCAGCCAAGACAGACAAATCCGAAGGCGCGCGTGGCGTGTCTTTGATCGTGGTTGAAACCGAAGGGGCGGAAGGCTTTCGCCGGGGGCGGAACCTTAAAAAACTGGGTATGAAGGGCAACGATACGGCCGAGTTGTTCTTTGAAGACGTCAAGGTGCCGATGACTAACCTGCTTGGGGCCGAAGAAGGGCAGGGCTTTTACCAGCTTATGAAACAACTGCCGTGGGAACGGCTGAACATCGCGATCATGGCGCTGGGCGCGATTGATTTCGCTATCGCTGAAACGGTGAAATACGTTCAGGAACGCAAGGCCTTTGGGCAACGGGTGATGGACTTTCAAAACACCCGGTTCAAGCTGGCGGAGTGCAAGACCAAAGCCGAGGTTCTGCGCAGCTTCATCAACGATTGTGTTGCCAAGCTGGAAGCCGGAGAGCTAGACGCGGCCACCGCTTCGATGGCGAAATACTGGGGTTCAGAGGTGCAGAACGAGATCATGCACGAATGTCTGCAACTGTTCGGCGGCTATGGGTTCATGATGGAATACCCGATTGCGCGTCTTTATGCGGATGCGCGGGTTCAGATGATCTACGGTGGCACCAATGAGGTGATGAAAGAGTTGATCGCACGCTCAATCGACGTCTGACGGTTTCTGGGCGGCGTCCCGCCCGTTTCCATCATTTCTCAAAAAAGACCTCTTTGGTGCGTATGCATCAAGAGGTCTCTTTCGTTGCAACTGCGCCTGAACGACTCCGCTTGCAAAGGTTTGTTTTCGATAAGATGATCCGCGCAAAAGACTCAGAGGCCAGACGTGAACGATCCCGAAAATGCTCTTTGGCGCAACACCTGCTCCGAAACGGTCTCCGCGTCTCCCTTGAACGCCGACACCGAAGTTGATCTGGCGGTCATTGGGGGCGGATATACTGGATGTTCAGCGGCATTGACGGCAGCACGCAGTGGTGCGTCGGTCTGTTTGCTTGAGGCATATGAGATTGGTTTCGGCGGTTCGGGTCGCAATGTCGGTTTGGCCAATGCCGGCCTTTGGCTTCCGCCTGAAGAAATCCGCTCTCATATCGGACAGGCGGCTGGTGACCGCCTGATAGATCTGCTGGCCCAAGCGCCGTCAGACGTGTTCGCGTTGATCGAGGAGCACGACATCGCGTGCGAACCTGTGCGCAACGGAACCTTGCATTGCGCGCATTCCGCAGCCGGACTGAAAGACCTGCAGACGCGCCACGCACAGCTGAGCGCGTCAGGTGCGCCGGTGGAGCTGCTGTCAGCGGATCAGGCGTGTGACCGGACCGGCAGCAATGCCTTCCATGGGGCGCTGTTCGACCCCCGCGCCGGGACCATACAGCCACTGGCTTATGTGGTGGGGTTGGCTCGTGCGGCTTCGAAGGCTGGGGCCCAAATCCACGAGCAGAGCCCGGTACAGACCATGCGCCATGAAAACGGCCAATGGGTCCTGATCACACCGAAAGGGGTGGTGCGGGCCAAGTCCCTCATTCAGGCTACCAACGCATATCACCTTGGTTTGCCGAATACCGCGCCCGCCTATGTGCCGGTTTATTATTTTCAATACGCGACCGTCCCGCTCTCGCATAATTTGCGCGCCAACATTCTGCCGCAAGAAGAAGGGTGTTGGGATACCGGTTTGATCATGACGTCGTTTCGATTGGATCAGGCGGGCCGCATGATTATTGGCGGTATGGGCGACCTGGGCAATGCAGGTCAGAGCGCGCACGCTGATTGGGCCCGGCGCAAACTGGCAGAGCTTTATCCGCAATTGGCCGACCAGCCGTTTGAACAGGGTTGGCACGGGCGGATCGCCATGACGTCCGACCATATCCCAAAAATCACGCAGATCGGCCCAAACGCTTTGGCCGCACACGGGTATTCTGGTCGCGGCATCGGACCCGGCACGGTGTTTGGTCGCATGATGGCCGAAAGCCTTCTTGCCGAGGACCCCTCACTTTTGCCTGTGCCCGCCGTGCCCGAGCATCGCGAAAGTTGGACACGTGTGCGCCGCGCTTTTTTCGAATCCGGCGCGGCGCTGACACATTTGGTAAAGGCACGGTTTTGAGGTCAGACAGACCGGGTGATGCCACCATCCACCCGGATATTCTGTCCGGTGATGTAGCCGCCCCCTTCGGATGCCAACAGGGCCACAACCGAGGCGATCTCGTCATAGCTGTGCCCATAACGCCCCATTGGAATGCGACTGCGGAACTCCTCGTTTTCGGGAAGACTGTCGATGAAGCCCGGAAGAACGTTGTTCATGCGGATGTTCTCGGCGGCATATTTGTCCGAGAACAGCTTGGTGAATGCGGCCAACCCGGCCCGTAACACGCCCGAGGTCGGGAATACCGGATCAGGTTCGAATGCGGCAAAAGTTGAGATATTGATGATCGACCCACCACCCTGCGCCTGCATGATCGGCGTCACCAGCCGGGTCGAACGGACCGCGTTCAGGAAATAGACATCCATGCCGGTGTGCCAATCCTCATCCGTCAGCTCAAGGATCGGGGCGCGGGGGCCGTGACCAGCGGAATTGACCAGTACGTCAATACGCCCCCACAGGGCCATCGCGGCATCGACAAGCTTTTGCAAATCTTCCGTGGACTGGTTCGAGCCGGTCACGCCGACGCCACCCAGCTCATGCGCTAAGGCTTCACCTTTGCCCGAAGCGGACAGAATACCCACCATGTATCCGTCTGCAGCCAGTCTGCGTGCGGAATCTGCACCCATGCCACTGCCGCCGGCTGTTATAAGAGCTACTTTTTCCATCTGACGTCTCCGTTTTCAATTGATCCCAAGATGGCGATCAAGGTCCGGTTTGACCAATCAGTTATACTGGCTTTATACTGTAGAAAAACTATAGTCTTATACCATGGCAGCCCTTCCACCTCTGAACGCCCTGCGAGCTTTCGAAGCCTCCGCGCGTCATCTGAACTTTCGTCTCGCCGCTGAAGAGCTGGGCGTGACACAAGGCGCTGTCGCGCAGCAGGTACGCGGGCTGGAGGCGCGGTTGGACGAGGTTCTGTTCGACCGGCTGCCGCGTGGTTTACGGCTGACCGAAGCCGGGCGACGGTTCCATGCGCCTTTACGCAGGGCCTTCAGGCTGATTGAAGAGGCTGTAGAAGATCTGTCTCCGGAGCGTCGGATAATATTGTCTGTCACGCCCAGCTTTGCCTCAAAATGGCTGGTGCCGCGGCTATCGGATTTCATCGACTCGTATCCGGATATCTCGGTTCAGGTGGACGCGCGCGAACGTCTGGCGGATTTCAAATCGGATGGCGTGGATCTGGCGGTCAGGCAGGGCAGGGCTCCTTTCGGGTCTGATCTGGATGCCGTGCCGTTGTTCTCGACAGAATTCATCCCGGTGTGCAGTCCTGCCGTTGCCGGGCAAGTGACCAAACCGTCTGACCTGCTGGGGCAAGTGCTGCTGAACGACACTCATGGACTGTGGCCCTTGTTTCTTGAAAGGGTGGGTGTAAGCGGCAAAACTCGGATGATGAGTTTCAGTCAAACTAGTCTTGCGATTGATGCCGCGCTGTCAGGCCAGGGGGTCGCTTTGGCAAATGCAGCGCTTGTAACGCCCGAACTCGCTTCGGGTCGTCTCGTTCGACCACTTGAGAATGTCCTGATCGAAGATCTCGGGTTCTATATTGTCGCGCCGCGCAAGCCGCGTCAGCCACAATTGGTCGAGATCATGCGCAACTGGTTGTTGTCTCAGGTCTGAAGGGTCGCCGCGATGGCCTCGATTCGTGCGCGCAACCAGCGGTGCGCTGGATCATTTGCCGATCTCTGATGCCAAACCATGTAGATCGAGACAGGTGGGCAATCGAAGGGCAGAGGCGCGCAGTCCAGCGTTTCCAGCGGTCCTTGTTTCATCAGCGCAGTGTCGGTCGAAATCAGGTTGCTGCCCTGAACAAAGGCGGGAATCGCGTTGAAATGTGGCAGGGTCACAACCGCAGGTCTGATCTGGCTTTGATCGACGCCGCGCATTACGACACGCGCGTTGCGTCCATCCGCAAAACGCACCTCGACATGATCTCGATCGCAATAGGCTTGCCAACTGTCTGGCGGTGTACGTTGTGTCGCGTCGTAGAAGATCATAAGCGGGCTTTCGAGTATGCATTTTTGAAAGATATCCGGCCCGTCCGGCGGTAGCGGGGTCAGCATCAAATGACACCGGTCACTTCGCAGCAGATCAGGATCGGGAACGCCCGAGGGGATGAATTCAAGTTGCAGACGCACGTCTTCGGCGCGGGTTTCACGAAGGAGCTGCGGAAAGAGCAACTCGCGTGGCATATCATTTGCGGCGATACGAATGTTGATCTGTTCAGACAGCGGATCGAACGGCCGACCTTCGGTCAGCGCGCGCATCCCATCCAGCACCTTTTGCGTGGGCTCCTTCAGAGCCAAGGCGCGCTCGGTCGGGGTCAGGCCTTGACCTGAACGAATAAAAAGCGGGTCGCCCAACACTTTCCGAAGCTTGGACAGGGTATGGCTGATCGCCGATTGCGATACTCCAAGTCGGTCCGCAGCTTTCGAGACCGAATTTTCCTCGAGTATCGTCAGAAATGTGCGAAGAACCTTGCCGTCAAGGTCACTGAAATCGATTTTGCTCATACCATTTATGATTAAGTATGAATGGTTTTGCTGTCCATGGTGAGTTACGAGACTGGCAGCAACAGGAGATATGCGATGGGGATCCGTTTTTTCTCGGATAAGAATCGACCCGTTCACATGGGTCGTTACCCGCTGGAGCGGTTGGCCCGTATGGACGACACGCCGAACCTGTCGCTCTTGCCTTCGATGGTCGACCTGAGCTTTCACCGACTGAATCAACCAGACAGTATCGTCAACGCGATGGGCGAGTTTCAGGCGATGATGGACGCCATCCGCGACGGGCTGGTGAACCCGGTTGCGTCAGAGATACCGTCAGACCCGCAGGAACGCGCCAACCATCTGAAAGCGTTTGGGTATTTCAACGATGCGTCAATGATGGGTTGCGGGCCCCTGCCATCTGATACGTTGCTGAACGAACCGCGCCGTAACCCGGATATCGACCGGCTTGCCCATGCGTTGCGCACGCGCCAGACCAAGACGTTGGCCTCGGGGATCGACGTCATCATGGCCGATCTTAAAGACAGTATGGAGGCTGCGCCCAAGCCGATCGACAGCCACCGGCACAGCATCGTGTTTCTGTACGAACACAACCGCGACCCGGACCCGTCCGAACCGGGTGCCGATTGGATCATCGACGCGCAGGATCATCGCGCCTGTCTGCTGGCCACCGAAAATGCCGTGGTCATCGCCAACTATATCCGTCTGCTGGGTTTTGACGCGCGGGCGCACAGCGTGATGTCGTCAGACGTTGATTTGGGCAAACTGGCCGTGGCCGCCGGGCTGGTCACGGTCGAAGACGGTGAACTGATTGCGCCGTGGCTGGGCACGCGATTTGGTCTGGCTGCCGTCACGACTGAGATGCCGATTGCCCATGACCGACCGCTCCGACCCATGGCGCAACAGCCCTGGTTTCACACACAAGGCCCGTCATGGTGGTTGGGAACGGGTTTTGCCAAGAACGCCCTTAACCGTGATCCTTATGCCAAGCGGCGCTATGTAAATGGGGCGCATCCGTTCGAGAAACTCAAACGAGTCGAGACACCGACCACGTATATCGACGAAGAAAACGTCGCCCGTGTACCCAAACGTGCCGACATGTTTGCCCGTGCTCAGTTCGGCGATATGGGCAAGTCGCTGCAGGATTCTGCGAAAGGTGGCTACTATGTCCGCAAGGCCGCGCCCAGCTTCGCGCAACGCCGCGCCTTGGGTGCGTTTGTATTGTTGCAGGATGGCGAAAACGCTGAGGCTGCAATGCCAACGGATGCCGCTCGGAATGCGGCGAATATAAAGGCGGCGACCTATTTCCTCGGGGTCGATGCGGTGGGCCTTAGTCGTTGTCCGGAATGGGCGTGGTACTCCCACGATGCGACGGGCGAAGAAATCGTCCCGCCCCATGATCAGGCGATCAGCATGATCATCGATCAGGGCTATGAAACGATGGAAGGCGCCAGCGGTGACGACTGGATCAGCGTTGCCCAATCCATGCGCGCCTATCTACGCTTTTCGCTGCTTGGGGGCGTGATTGCGCAGCAAATCCGCAACCTCGGCTATAAGGCCAAAGCGCATACGGTGATGGATGGCGAGGTGCTTCAACCTCCGTTGCTGTTGCTATCCGGTCTGGGTGAGGTCAGTCGGATCGGGGAAGTGATCCTGAACCCTTATCTCGGCCCGCGACTGAAGTCAGGGGCAGTGACCACCGATATGCCGATGGAACACGACAAGCCGATTGATTTCGGTCTGCAAAGCTTTTGCGAGTCTTGCAACAAATGCGCGCGGGAATGTCCGTCGGGCGCGATCACGGCTGGGCCGAAGCTGATGTTCAACGGCTATGAAATCTGGAAATCCGACAGTCAGAAATGTGCGACCTATCGGGTAACAACACCGGGAGGGGCGATGTGCGGGCGGTGCATGAAGACCTGCCCTTGGAACCTTGAAGGCATCTTCAAGGAACGGCCGTTCCGCTGGGCCGCGATGAACATCCCCTCTGCCGCGCCCGCACTGGCCAAGCTGGACGATGCGGTCGGCAATGGCGGTCTGAACGAAATCAAGAAATGGTGGTGGGATATCGAGCTGCAGCCAGACGGGTCCTATCGCCCCACAACGCACCCATTGAACCGGCGTGACCTACAAACGGATCTGGACCTGAAATACGAAGATCAGACGCTGGCTGTCTATCCCGCCTATCTGGCCCCGCACCCGTGGCCCTATCCCTTTGCCATGGATCGTGAGGCCGGAATTGCGGCCTATGAGGCCATGGTGACAGCCGATGAATACAAGTCCCGCAAGGCCAGCGGGGATATGTCGGTTATCCACCGCTATCAGATCGCCGGTGACGCACCGGTGATGCGGGTTGCCGTAACCAAGGTCGATAAGATGACTGCCGACGTAACGAAGTATGAATTCTCAACGCTGGACGGTGCGCCCCTGCCGGGATGGGCGGCGGGCGCACATCTGGACGTGTTGGTCGCGCCGGAATTCTTGCGGCAATATTCCATGTCCGGCGACCCGTCGGACAGGTCGATCTATCAGATCGGTGTGCTACGCGAAGATGAAGGGCGCGGGGGTTCGGCGCTTTTGCATCGCATCTTCAACGAGGGGCGCAAAGTTTTCATCTCGAAACCGATCAACCATTTCGAACTGGATGAAACGGCAACCAAGACCTTCCTGATGGGCGGTGGTATTGGTATCACTCCGATGATTGCTTTTGCTCATCGCCTGCACGCTCTGGGCCGAGTGTTCGAACTACACTACTCTGCCAGCACAAGGGACGGGGCAGGGTATCTGGAGGATCTGGCCGCGATGCCCTGGGCAGATCGCGTGCACTATCATTTCTCAGATGAAGGTACCCGCGCCGATCTGGATGCGATCCTGTCAGGATACCAAGACGGATGGCATGTTTACACCTGCGGGCCAGATCGCTACATGGAGGGAGTCATGCTGGCGGGTGAGCAGCAAGGCTTCCCCGACGAAGCCCGACATCTGGAGTACTTTTCGGTTCCTGAAACGCCCGAATACGAAAACCATCCGTTTGTAATCAAGCTTGCGCGTTCAGGTAAATCGCTGCCTGTGCCTGCAGACAAAGATGCTGCGCAAGTGCTGAACGAGGCCGGTTTTCACGTGGACGTGAAATGTTCCGACGGTATCTGCGGGGTGTGCAAATGCGGCGTACTTTCGGGTGATGTAGAGCATCGGGATTTCGTTTTGTCCAAGAAACAGCGTGAAGGCGCGATGATCCTTTGCCAAAGCCGCGCAGCGGAACCGGATGGGGTGATTGAAATCGATCTCTGATCCCTGCTGAAAAGCGACATTTGGAATTTGAATTTTGGTCGCTCGGCCCATGGACGCCGGACGAGGGGTGAATTAACGTCGCCCCGAACCCAGATATTCCTGACCAACAGGTACGAGGTAGCTTCATGGATTATCACAGCCCCGCCAGCTTTGCCGAAGCTTCGGCTCTGGCCGCAAACGCGACGGGCATCACACGGTTTCTGGCGGGTGGCACCGATGTATTGGTGCAGTTGCGCTCGGAACTGGTGACGCCTGATACGCTGATCGACATCAAGAAAATCAACGGTGTACACGACATCACCCGCAATGCCGATGGCAGCTGGACGCTGGGTGTGGCCGCGACAGGTGCCGAGATGAGCGAGCATCCCGATCTGGGCAAGGACTGGCCCGGTGTGGTCGAAGCGATGGACTTGATCGGATCCACCCAGGTGCAGGGGCGCGCAACTTTGACCGGCAATTTGTGCAACGGGTCTCCGGCGGCTGATTCCGTGCCAGCGATGGTCGCAGCGGGTGTGACCGTCACGGTCACTGGCCCGGATGGCACCCGTGAGGTTGCAGTCGAGGATATCCCAACTGGCCCCGGCAAAACCTCACTGGCGAAGGGAGAGGTCATCTCGGCCGTACGGATTCCCGCCCGGGGCGACAGCGCAGGTGATGCCTATCTGCGGTTCATCCCGCGTACGGAAATGGACATCGCAGTGGTTGGCGTCGGCGTCAGCTTACGACTGGACGGGGACACCATAACCGAGGCTCGGGTGTCGCTGGGGGCGGTTGCCCCCACGGTTCTGCTGGTGGAAGATTGCGCGAAAGCCCTGATCGGCAGCACGCTGGACGATGCCGCGTTGGATGCGCTGGCTGCCGCCGCCTCTGCCGCCTGCAACCCGATCGACGACAAGCGCGGTACGATCGCATTCCGCACCGAGGTCGCTGGCGTTCTGGCCAAGCGCGCCGCGAAAATCGCCTATGCCCGCGCGAAAGGAGAAAACGCATGAGCAAGCTCCACGTATCCACCACCGTGAACGGGGACGCGGTTGAATACCTCTGTGACCCGCGCGAAACCTTGCTGGATTGTCTGCGTGACAAGCTGAACCTGACCGGCGCGAAAGAGGGTTGTGGCACCGGCGATTGCGGTGCGTGTTCCGTCACCGTCGATGGCCGTCTGGTCTGCTCCTGCCTGATGCTGGGCGTTGAGGCCGAAGGTAAGCAGATCGAAACCGTCGAAGGCATTGCAGACGGCGACGTTCTGCATCCGCTACAAAAGAAGATTATCGAATACGCTGCTTTGCAGTGCGGTATCTGCACTCCGGGTATTTTGGTGGCGGCAAAGTCGCTGCTGGAGAAAAACCCCAACCCGACCGAAGAGGAAACCCGGTATTGGCTGGCAGGCAACCTGTGCCGCTGCACCGGGTACGACAAGATCATTCGCGCTGTGATGGATACGGCGGCTGAGATGCGGGAGGCGTCGTAATGGCTCTGGACGATCGTAAATCAGACTTCACTTTTGTGGGCACCCGCCCCAACCGTCCTGACGGTCTGGACAAGGTGACAGGTCGCGCCAAGTTCGGCGCGGATATCTCAGCGCCTGGAATGTTGCACGGCGCTGTTCTGCGCTCGCCTCACGCCCATGCGCGGATCGTGAAGATCGACACGTCAAAGGCCGAGGCGCATAAGGATGTCAAAGCCGTTGTGACCCGTGCGGATTTTGCCGACGTGCCCTTCAAGCCGGGGCTGGAAGGCGAGTTCTGGAATGTTCTGGAAAACGTCATGGCTGGTAAGAAAGCGCTCTATGACGGTCACGCGGTGGCGGCTGTTGCGGCGACGTCTGCGCTTGCGGCCCGTGATGCGCTCAAGCTGATCGAGGTCGAATACGAGGTGCTGCCCCATGTCACCGACGTGGACAAAGCAATGGCTTCGGACGCACCCGTCATCCGCGAAGGCGCGGCAGACTATTCCGTACCCGAAGGGATGCACCCCAACGTGGTCCGCTATCACGAAAGCGGTCACGGCGATGTCGAGGCTGGCTTTGCCGAGGCTGATCTGGTCATCGAAGACAGCTTTGTGACCGAGGCCACGCATCAGGGCTACATCGAACCGCACGCCTGTCTGGGTATGCTTGGTAATGACGGCAAAGGCGAGCTGTGGTGCACAACGCAAGGCCACTGGATCGCGCAGAAAACCTGTGCTGCGCTACTGGGCATCGAAACCTCGCAACTGCGCGTCACCGCGTCTGAAATTGGCGGGGGGTTCGGCGGTAAAACCACTGTTTTCATTGAACCTGTTGCGCTGGCGCTGAGCCGCAAAGCCAATCGTCCGGTCAAAATCGTCATGACGCGCTCAGAAGTTTTCCGCGCCACTGGCCCGACGTCTTCTGCGTCGATGGATGTGAAGATCGGGATGAAGAAGGACGGTACAATTTCGGCAGCACAAGGTGTCTTCCGCTTGCAAGGTGGCGCCTTCCCGGGTGCCCCGGGCGATATGACCGCCATGTGCGCCTTTGCGCCCTACAATCTGACCAACGTTAAGCAAATTGGCTATGACGTGATGTCGAACCGGCCCAAGCAGGCAGCGTACCGGGCGCCGGGTGCGCCGATGGGGGCTTTTGCCGTTGAATCTGTGATTGATGAGCTGTGCAACAAGCTAGGCCTGGACCCCATTGATGTGCGCCTGAAAAACGCAGCCCATGAGGGCACCAAGGCCAGCTATGGCCCGACCTATGAACGCATAGGTTTGGTCGAAACGCTTGAGGCTGCCAAGTCACATCCGCATTACGAAGCACCGCTGAAACCGGGGCAGGGGCGCGGGATTTCCTGCGGGTTCTGGTTCAACCATGGTGGTGAGACCAGTGTGTCCTTGGCCTTGTCAGAAGATGGCTCGGCCCAGCTGATGGTCGGAACGCCCGACATCGGCGGGTCGCGCGCGTCGATGGCGCTGATGGCGGCCGAGGTTCTGGGCATCGCCTACGAGAACATCCGTGTCACTGTCGCCGACACCGCGACACTGGGTTACAACGACGTCAGCCACGGCTCGCGCGTAACCTATGCCTCGGGTCTAGCTACGATCAAAGCCGCAAAACATGCGGTCGAGAAACTATGCGAACGCGCGGCGTCCAAATGGGGAATCCCGGTGGATGCAGTGAAGTGGGAAGACGGCTGCGCGGTGCCCTCGGGCCCCAACGCGGGCGATTTCGATCCGATGCCGCTGGCCGACATTACTGCGGATATGGGGTCAACCGGCGGTCCGATCTCGGGCCACTTTGAAGCAACCCCAGAAGGTGCGGGCGTGTCCTTTGGGACCCATATCGTCGATGCCGAAGTCGACCCTGAAACCGGCAAGACCTCGATCACGCGTTACACGGTCATTCAGGACGCCGGCAAGGCGATCCACCCGACCTATGTTGAGGGTCAATTCCAGGGTGGAGCCGCGCAAGGTATCGGCTGGGCGCTCAACGAGGAATACATCTATGGCGAGGACGGTCGGTTGCAGAACTCGATCTTCCTCGACTATCGCATTCCCGTTGCCAGCGACCTGCCGATGATTGACACGGTGATTGTCGAAGTACCCAACCCCGGCCACCCATTTGGTGTGCGCGGCGTGGGTGAGACGGGCATCGTGCCGCCATTGGCTGCTATTGCCAACGCTGTGTCCAACGCGGCTGGCGTGCGGTTGAAGCAACTGCCCATGTCGCCGCCGCGCATTCTGGCTGCGCTCAAGGACAATGGTTGAGGTCCACCTTTGGTCCGGCCTCCGGTCATTGACCGGGGGCCAACAGGTGGTGGAGGTTGAGGCCAAAACCACTGGCGAACTTTTGCGGGCGTTGGTTCAGGCCCACCCGCAATTGCAGGCCCCCATCGATGCGGGGGTTTCTATCGCGATTGACGGGCGCGTCATTGCCACCGGGCTGACTGAGCCGATCCCCGAAGGCAGCGAGGTCTATCTGATGCAACGCCTTAGGGGCGGTTAGACATCAGGCGACCAAGGCTCACGCCCCACCATTCGGTCGGCTTCTGCCGTGATGTCATTCATGTGCTGCTCAAGGCTCAGGCGCAGGGCCTCAAATTCTTCTTCGCTGGCCTTGCGCGGCACCGTTTCGGTCCATTCGCGGCACAAAAACACCCCTTCATTGCGCCAGGGGCGTGGCATCAGCAGGCGGTCCCACGTACCGGCCTCGCGCGCGTGTTTCGCAGAAAAAGTGATACCAAACACACGTTTGCCCGAGGTGCGCGCCCAGACCAAAGGCACAGTCGACAGCACCCGTTCTGGCCCACGCGGCCCATCGGCAGCAATACCAATGGAAATGCCCTGTTTCATCTTCCCAAGCACTTCGCGTGACAAGGCGACGTGCCGCTTGTGGCTGGACATGGCGATAGTGTCCATGCCGAACTGTTCCTGCACCCGGCCCACCATGCTGCCGGCGCGGGCTGCGGACGTGATCGAACAAATCCTGCCCTTGTCCAGCGGAAAGAAATAAGGGGACTGCGCCAGCCGCTGGTGCCACAGCACAACGATGACCGGCTCGCCCTGTTCGGCCAATTGGTCCAGTTCTTCATACCCGATGCGCTGCCAGCGCGTGTTGCGGTTGACCCATCGAATATAGCTGGCGATCCGGCGTGCCACCCAGTTCAGCACAACTTCGCTGTCTGCGATCTTCTTGCGGAGGTTCACACGGGCTTCCTTTAACTGACCGGACCTTGTCTTAGCGCACTGCGCATTTTGCGCAACTTGTTTGTCGGATCAGATAGTGGTGTGGAATCTGAAAAAGCCTCTTGAGTCCGCCGCGCGGCTGGCATATCTGGGTGCTCACCACAGGGGTATAGCTCAGTTGGTAGAGCGACGGTCTCCAAAACCGTAGGTCGCGGGTTCGAACCCTGCTGCCCCTGCCATTTTAATCCCATGAGAGAACCTGACCGGGATGTGTATGCAACCCACACAAGTTCTGCGCGCACGACGTTGGTATAAACACCGTCGGCGATCTGGGGCGATTTTCAGGACTTTTCCGTAGAGTTTGAAGTCAATCCGATTTCTCGGGCTGAGACACGGCCCCCAGTTTCTGAGCCCAAATTTGCCGATAATCCTGAAACAAATCAGTTCTTTTCATATGAAGTGCCGCCAAGGCACACGCGGCCCACATTGCGATATCGTATTCCGCGTCGCTCTTCTTCAGTATGTGAGCGTGTAGTGCCGCAGCTTCTGGTGTTGAAGGTTTACGCATTAGCGTAAATGCTCCGCAGACAGTCAAAACCGTTTCACTAAAGGACATGGCAAGCGAATTGGCCACCTCCGCGTAGCGCATTATGCAGTGGTCATGTAAACGCGCAGCAAATATGTCGTTCATATCCGGTTAACTTTGCGACAGCGATTCAGCCCCAAAGAGAGGTTGGGCAACCGACGGATCAGACCACTAGTGCCTGATCTCCGATATTGGTCTTTTGCCGGGTCGGCATCGTTTTTGCCGGATGGCCGTCGATTGTCAGGGCGAGATCTTGGTAAAACCCGTTGCTGTCGAACCACCATCGATGAGATTTCATCAACTTGCGCTGACCTTTGGGAACCTCTCGCAGGTATTGGTGGTCGCAAAAAATATCCCAATGACCTTTCGAGGTCAGCTTGGGCATCCCCACGCGACCCGCCCGCTGCCGCCCGCCGTGTACAATTCCGCCGGCCAGGGCCAAAACCTGGTCTTTGCCGCTGTAATAGTTGGTGAACCGCTTGCTGCGCTTTTTCAGCACCAGATCACCCCAGGCGCCTTTTGCCAACCACTTTGCATCGACATCACCAGACGCGAACACGACCTGATCCGCCGACCAGACCTTGTTTCCCGGTCCGGCGGCATCCCCGAAATCCGAAAATGCGCGTAGGACGACCAAAGCCCCCATGGAATGCGCGATAAGATGTACTTTAGGGCGAGGAGACATTCCCAGTAGCGGCAGAATCCCGTCCCCGACCAGATGTGGGGCCACAGCCTTGGCATCGTTACGGTCTGAGTCGTAGGCGTGAACCGATCCGTCGCTGGGCCAGTCAAAGGCGACGACCGCCCCCTGATACCCGTCGGACCTGAGATTGCTTTCAATTTTCGCCAACCGATCCAGCATGCTTTTCTGGCTTGTATTGAACCCGTGGACATAGATCAGGACGTCAGAATCTCCGCCTTCTTGGCGGACAAGATCGAGCCATTTACCTTTCTTGATGATGCTGCCCTTACGAATTTTACCCCCCGGGCTTTGTTGGGTGATGTGTACGTATCTGGTCTTTGCGGCAGGCTTGAAGGTGAATTTCTTCTTTTTTGCGTTGTATGTGCGGCGGGAAAAAAACAGGGCCATGCTTCAAACTCCATTCCAAGTAATCTGTGAAATGTGCCACGAAGTGCCGTTTTTTACAAAGTACCCTACCTTTCCATAAGGAGGACGGTTGACGCTGACAGCAAATCGAAACACGCGTACCCCGCGATGCAGGCTGCCAATCCCTGTTTCCTCTGCCGACAGAATGGCCTAGTGTCCGCTGCAAACAAACACACTCACGAGGGACCATGTCGCGTTTTGATGGATACTTCCTGCGGCAATTGCTGATATTGTTCGGCTTTTTCACCCTCGTGCTGGTGGGCGTGTTCTGGATCACCCGCTCTGTCAGCCTGTTCGACCGTGTCATCAGCGGTGGGCAATCGGCAATGGTGTTTCTCGAATTTACCGCGCTAACGCTGCCAACCCTGATCCGTACAGTCATGCCAATGGCGGTTTTTGCAGCAGCAGTCTATGCCACGAACCGCCTAAGTCGCGAAAGTGAGTTGACGGTGATGCTGGCCACAGGCTCTAGCCCACGCAGGTTGGCGCGTGCCGTTGTTCTGTTTGGGGCGATTACTGGGCTGATGATGGCGGCCATCAGTGTTTTCCTGCGCCCTGCTTCGGTCGAGCAGTTGGAAATCCGGCAGGCCGAAGTCGCAGGGGATGTGACAGCCCAGCTGTTGAACGAAGGCGAGTTTCTGCACCCCGCCGAAGATGTCACGGTGTATATCGGGCGTATTGATCTGGATGGAACGCTGCATGAGGTATTCGTGTCGGACCGGCGTGATCAGGAAAATGCGGTCAGCTATTCCAGTGCCACAGCTTATCTGGTCAACAATGACACCGGTATTCACCTTGTCATGGTCGATGGCGTAGCGCTGCGGCTGACCAAAGAGGGAAGACGGTTGTCCTCGACCCTATTTCAGGATGCGTCTTACGACATATCGGAGTTGACCAGCGCTAGCCCTATGGCACAGCGTAGCCTGGAAGCCATTCCAACGCTTGAGCTGATCCAAAACCGGGCTGAGATTTCTGCCGCGGAAGGGTATAGCGAAGGAAAACTGGTCGAAGAATTGCACCAGCGATTTTCCTGGATTGCTATCTGTGTCGCCGTTGCTCTGGCTGGGTATTCAACACTGATGCTGGGCAGTTTTTCCCGGTTCGGGCTTTGGCCACAGATCCTGGGTGCGTTCACCATTCTGGTGCTGCTTGAAGGGGTCCGCGGGTTTGTTTCGCCGGTTGTCATAGATGACCCCAAGCTTTGGATTCTGCTCTATCTGCCTGCCATAATGGGGGTGTTGATTTCGGGCATCTTCCTGCTGATTGCGGGACGTCCTATTCTGCGAAAGCAAGCGCGCACAGACAGAACGATGCCGACACCCGCTTAGGCACGCAGATCTGCCAGACAACTGCGAAGTTCATCAAACTCGGGCTGGTCACTGCGCGTAACCAGATACATTGGCAACGGCAAGACGACGCTATCTTTCACGCGTTCCAGTTCGCCTGAGATGAGGTGGTCCGAAACAACATAGTCTGGGAAATAGCCGCAACCCCCGCGCTTTAGGACATACCGCAGCGCCATCATGCAATTACCCAGAAACAGGGTTTGCCCGGACGCGCGTCGCGCGGCTGATCTGACGTGGTCCTGATAAACCTCTCCCAGCTCAAGATTAACGAAAACCAAATCATCTTCGGAGATTTCCTTTTGCGGTGTCTGCACCAATGACAAAACCTCAGGTTCCAATTCGCACCATGTGACACGCCGGTCCGTGGGTTTTTCATGCGTGATGGTTGCATCCAGCACATGAGTTGCCACCGCTTCGACCATGTCGAGATCGTGATCGTAGTTCAGCGTCAACAACAGTTTGTCAAAACGCTGTTCAAAGCGCACCGCGAGGTCCACCAGCAATGGGTCCCAAATGCTGAGTTGCCCCCCTAAGCGCAGCGCCGGGCGGCTCTGGGCCTGCATCGGTAAATCGTGCGAAGCAAAGGCCCACAAAGAGAGCATCTGTTCCGCATAAGGTTTGAATTGCCGGCCGAATTCAGTCAGAGCCGTACCCCCGGCACCGCGTGTGAACAACGGCCTGCCGGTTTCTTCTTCGATCAGGCGAATGCGCGCGCTGACGGCTGTCTGAGTGACGTTCAGCTTACGGGCCGCCGCATGGAAACCACCGGTTTCGGCAACACAGAGAAAGGTCTTAAGAGCTTTGGTTTGCATATTGACAGTATTTTTTCATCAATTCGATAAAATCAATTCATTTTTTTGAACAGCAAAGCTGCGGTATTCCTTAGGTCAGGAAACTCGCCGGAGGATCAGCAATGCTGGACAAAAGCCACAAACCCACCTGGACCAGTTTTGAAGAGGCTACCAAGGCCGACTGGGACGCCGTTATGGAGTATGAGGAGGCATATAATGCCGCTTTGCCTGACCGCATCCTCGACGCCATTCGGTCGTTGGACGAGGAATGGACACCCTATCCCGTGAACCGCTATCAACACAGCCTGCAAGCTGCGACGCGTGCGTATGAGGACGGAGCAGATGAAGAATTGGTGGTCGCGGCCCTGATCCATGACACCGGCGATATTCTGTCGCCCTACAATCATGGTGAGCTGTCAGCGGCGATGATGAAGCCGTATGTCAGCGAAAAGACTTACTGGATTCTCAAGCACCACTGCGTGTTTCAGGGCTATTACTACAACCACCACCTTGGCGGCGACCGCAACGCCCGCGACAAGTACCGCGACAGCCCCTATTGGGAGGACTGCCGCTATTTCTGTCACGAATACGATCAGAAAGCGTTCGACCCGGATTATCCGACCAAACCGCTAGAGTTTTTCGTGCCCATGCTGCGCCGTGTCCTGAACAAAGGCGAAGGGCATATGGAGTTGAACGAAACCTCTGAGGCTTAGCAGGCCGCCATCAGCCGATAGACGATCTGCGCGGCAGTAAAGTCCCAGGCGGCGTTGCCGTCCGGGGCTAGTTCGACCACGTCGTAGCCCACGCATTTGCGGCCTTTCAAGGCGTGTTCAACCAGACGCAAGGCTTGGTAGTACCCCAAACCTCCCGGCACGGGCGTTCCTGTTGCGGGCATCTGGGACGGGTCCAGACCGTCGACGTCAAAGCTGACATAGATCAGTTCAGGGAAATCCTCGGGCAGGTCGACCGCGTGAATGTTTCCGGTGACCAGTTCCTCGGCATCTACGTGAAAGACGTGGTTTTTTAGACGACTTTTGGCCTCTTCTGTGGAAAAGGCACGGACGCCGAACTGGGCCAGCCGGACGCCTTCTTCGGCCAGCAAGTGCATGACCGAGGCGTGGGAGTGCCTTTCACCCTGATAGGTATTGCGTAGGTCGGCATGGGCGTCGATCTGGACGATTCCGATTGGCTGGTCCAAAGCGCGCGCTACACCCATGACTGCGCCGTAGCTGAGCGAATGCTCTCCACCCAAGGTCACCGGCACTTTGCCCGTACGAACAGCAGCTTCGGTGCGCTGGGCGAGGCTTTCCATGACATCGGGCAGGGGGCCGTCGCAGTTCAGTGGTTCTTCGGTGAAGATGCCCTCGACGCAAGGTTCGGCATGGCCGGTGATGCGTTCCAACTCGTTGCTGGCCTCGATAATCGCCTCGGGACCCTTGGCGGTGCCCGAGCCGTAGGACACAGTGCGTTCTAGCGGCACGGGGATGACGCGGAACCGCGCGTGCTCGCTGCGTTCGGATGCGGTCAGTTCACTGTCGAGGAAAATGCTCATGAAAGGCGGTCCTTAAAGTCGTCATAGCCGAACTGTTTGATGATTTTCAGTTCGTCCGTTTCGCTGTTCCATAAGGCAATGGTTGGCAGGGGAACACCGTTGAAAGTATTGGTCTTGACCATGGAGTAATGGGCCTGATCGAGGAAGGCGAACCGCTGGCCGATTTCCAGCGGCTTGTCCCATATGTAGTCGCCGATCACGTCGCCTGCCAGACAAGACGGACCACCCAAACGATAGGTATGGCCCGCCTCTGCCTCGTCCATCAGGGCGGGGCGATAAGGGGCCTCAATCACGTCGGGCATATGGCAGGTTGCTGAGATATCGGTGATCGCAAGGTTCATGCCGTTTGTCGGCAAGTCGAGGATTTCTCCGACCAAAATACCGGCATCCAGCGCGACGGCCTCGCCAGGTTCGAGGTATACATCAACATCGTAGGTCTTGCGAATGCCCTTGATGAATTTCACCAAACCCTCGCGGTCATAGTCGTCACGCGTGATATGATGGCCACCGCCGAAGTTGAGCCATTTGAGCTGATTGAGAAAGGGTTTGAGTTTGGGTTCAACGGCCTCCCACGTGCGTAGCAGTGGCTCAAACCCCTGTTCGCAGAGGGTGTGCATGTGCAGCCCATCCACACCGGTCATGGTTTCGGCGATTAGTTGGCTGACAGGTGTGCCAAGACGTGAACATGGGGCGCAGGGATCGTATTTGGGAATCTCACCTTCGGAGTGTTCAGGGTTGATCCGCAGACCGACCTGAACGCCCGCAGCCTGCGCCCTGGAGAGGAACCGATCTTTCTGAGCCGGAGAGTTGAAGATGATGTGGTCGGACAGTGACAGGATTTCGTCGATATCACTGTCCTTGTACCCGGCGCAAAAGGTTGCGACCTCGCCACCGTATTCTTCGCGGCCCAGCCGGGCCTCATAAATGCCTGACGCGCAGGTGCCGCCGAGGCGCTCTCGCACCAGTGGGGCCAGCGAGAACATCGAAAACGCCTTGAGCGCGCTGAGGACATGCGCGCCGGATTGCGTGCCAATGTCGGAGAGGATGGTCAGGTTGCGTTGGACTGCTTTTTCGTCGACCACGAAGCAAGGTGTGGGGACACGGCTTAGGTCGAAATTGCGGAAAGCGCCGGCGTCTCCGGCTTGTGTGGTCATCATGTCGGACATAACCGGCGTCTCCGTGTGATGGAGAGGCCGGGGGCGCTGCCCCCGGACCCCCGGAGTATTTAGGAAAAGATGAAGTTAAAACTCGACCGGGCCGTCGAGTTCGTGGACCTGCCATGGCAGACCGTGGGTGTTCAGCATGTCCATGAAATCATCCGGGTCCAGCTGTTCCATGTTCCAAACACCCGGATCGGTCCAGTTGCCTTTCAGCACCTGTGCCGCGCCGATCATCGCAGGCACGCCGGTTGTGTAGCTGACGGCCTGGGAGCCGACCTCGGCATAGCATTCCTCGTGGTCGCAGATGTTGTAGATGTAGTAGGTCTTTTCGCCTGAGCCATCCTTGGCCTGACCTGTTGCGATGTCGCCGATGCAGGCTTTGCCTTTGGTTTCCGCGCCCAGATCACCGGGATCGGGCAGCAGGGTTTTCAGGAACTGGATCGGGATGATTTCCTTGCCGTCATGCATCACCGGGTCGATGCGGGTCATACCGACGTTTTCCAGCACTTTTGCGTGGGTGATATAGGCGTCGCCGAAGGTCATCCAGAAGCGCGCGCGCTCGATCTCGGGGAAGTGGGTCGACAGCGACTCCAGTTCCTCGTGATACATCAGGTACATGTTTTTGGGACCGATGGCAGGGAAGTCGAACTCGACCTTGTGAGTCATGGCGGGGGAGTGTTTCCACTCGCCACCTTCCCAGTGGCGCACTTCGGCCAGCACTTCGCGCAAGTTGATTTCCGGGTTGAAGTTGGTGGCGAATTCCTGATCGTTCGAGCCGCCATTGGCGTCCAGCACGTCAATCTGACGGATGGTATCCAGCTTGTGCTTCTTCAGCCATTTCGCGAAGACGCTGGTCACGCCCGGATCGAAGCCTGAACCGAGGATGGCGGTTAGGCCCGCCTCTTTGAAGCGTTCCTGATAGGCCCATTGCCAGTGGTATTCGAACTTAGCCTCATCCTCGGGCTCGTAGTTCGCGGTGTCGAGGTAGTGGATGCCTGCCTCAAGACACGCGTCCATCAGAACCAGATCCTGATAGGGCAGCGCGAGGTTCACGAGGATTTCCGCACCGGTTTCCTTGATCAGCTTGACCGTGTCTTCAACCTTGTAGGCGTCCAGTTCAGCGGTGGCGATATCAACGCCCACGCGCTCTTTCACCGCTTTGGCGATGGAGTCGCACTTCGACTTGGTTCTGCTGGCCAGGGTGATTTCGGTGAAGATGTCCGAGTTCATCGCCATCTTGTGCACGGCTGCGTGGGATACGCCGCCCGCGCCGACAACCAGTGTTTTGCCACTAAGTGAACCCATGGGGGTGATCTCCTCTCATAGGGGTTATTCGTAATAGGTGTAGCCGTTGATCGAGTCGCGATAGGCGCTCATCAGGGTTTTGCGGTCCTTGGCTTTCAGAGTACCGGTCGAGATCGCCTCGTCCACCATTTTGCGGAACGCGGCGACGCAATCGGTCGGATCGAATTCGACGTAAGACAGGACCTGACTGATCGTGTCGCCCTCTTGTTCGTGCAGCAGGTCAAAGCCGCCATCGGCGCGCAGGTCGATGGTAACGACATTGGTGTCGCCGAACAGGTTGTGCAGATCGCCCAGTGTTTCCTGATAAGCGCCAACAAAGAAGACACCCATGAAGTATTCGTCGTCTTCAGGCAGCGAATGCACTGGCAGGCTGGGTGAGACACCATCGGCCAGGATGAAGCGGTCGATCTTGCCGTCGCTGTCGCAAGTAATGTCGGACAGGACTGCGCGTCGGTCGGGTGTCTGGTTCAGGCCCTGAAGCGGTACGATGGGATGGAGTTGATCAATGGCCCAGACGTCGGGAAGGGATTGGAACAGCGAGAAGTTGCAGTGGTAGATATCGGCGACTTTCTCAAGCTGCTCGTCCACATCCGTGTCCAGTTCGTCAGAAGCGGCCAGCGCCTTGAGGCGAGCCATCAGCGACAGGTAGATACGTTCGGCGCGGGCCATTTGGCGCAGGTCAACATAGCCGCGGCGGAACAGGGCGCGCAGTTCATTGCGGTAGAAGGTGGCGTCGTTCCAGCATTCCTGCAGGCGGTCTTTGCTGAGGTATCCGTGCACGGCGGCGAGGTCTGAGACCAGGTGATGGTCGTCTGCTTCGACCTCGGGGCCGTTGGGCGCGTCATAGAGGGTGCTTTCCAGCACGTTGAACACCAGCATCGAGGACGTCGCGACAACCGCACGCCCGCTTTCGGTGACCAGCGTGGGGTGGGCAATCTCGGCCTCATCCATCGCGTAGGCCACGGTTTCGACGACATTGGCGCAGTATTCTTCGACCGTGTAGTTGATCGAGTTTTCAGCGGCCTTCTTCTCACCGGTGTAGTCCACGCCCATACCGCCGCCCAGGTCGAGGTGGGTCAGGGGCACGCCCTCGCGGGTGAGTTCGGTGTAGTATCGGCAGGCTTCGCCCACAGCACGGCGGACATCGTTGACGTCTTGCACCTGGCTGCCCAGATGCGAGTGTTGCAGCTTCAAACAGTGCAACAATCCGGCTACTTTTAGCTTGTCCACCGTAGCGACCAGTTGATCTGTGTTCATGCCAAAAGCAGACCGGTCACCCGAGCTTTCTTCCCATTTACCGCTGATTTGGTTAGTCAGTTTGACCCGGACACCGATCAAGGGTTCGATGCCCAGTTCGTTGTAGACCTTGATCACCGTGTCTGCCTCTTTCGGGCTTTCCAAAACGATGACTGTGTTGAAACCAATCTTACGAGACAGAATCGCCAGCTGGATGAACTCGGCATCCTTGACACCGTTGCAGACGATCAGCGCCTCAGACGCCAGCCGATGAGCAAGGGCTACCACCAGTTCAGGCTTGGACCCGGCCTCGAGGCCATAGTTGTACTTCTTACCGAACTCGACGATCCGGTCGACCACCTGCGCTTGCTGGTTTACCTTGATCGGGAAGACACCGCGATAGGATCCCTTGTACCCCACGCGTGCGATGGCATCGTGGAAACTTTCGTTCAGATGCGCGATTTCATGTTCCAGATAAGAAGTTACCCTCAGAACCATCGGCGCTTTGATGCCCCGGTCATCCAGATCGCTCAGGATGCCCGGCAGGCTGATTGCTTCAGCCTCGGGCGCCATTGGATTGCGCAGACCGATCTCGCCCTGTTTCGTCACCTCAATGAGGCCCTTGCCCCATTTCTCAACCCCGTAGATGGAATGCGGTGCGTCGGGCGTCTGTTTCAATCAAGTCGGTCCTTAACGTAGGGGTGCCAGTTTCGCGCCCGCCAATACGGCAGCAGCTTGATTCTTCCAAGTGTAAACTATGTGATAGTGAAAACCGAATTTTACGCGATGCGGCGGATCGGGATCAAATGATTGTCCCACTGGCACTTCTTATGGGCGCGGATCGCAGGCGAAGTACCGTTCAATACGCCAAACAGGCCGGTTCCGGTGGTAAAGACCAACCCGTCCGTCCCTGCGCCCAAGCCGCACACATCCTGTAACGCAAAGGCGTTCGTCAAGGCCCCTCTGGCTGTGTCGAACTGATGCAATGTGTTGCCGCGCGGGCAAGTGATGGCAATGGTCGCACCATCTGGCGCAAATGCGATGCTGCCCGCATAGCCTTGCAGCGCGCTTTGATCCTTGTCGGGGGCCGTCAGCTGACGAGGATTTTCACCCCGACGGTGCAGGCCCAGCAGGGGCGGATGCTTGGCGCTGCTGCCTTGCCACTGCATCGCAAAACCTACAAGCCCATCTTGCCGAACAGCCAGATGACGGATCGAGTTCTTATGCAGATCTTGAGGCAACGAAACCTGATCCAGAACAGTGCCGGACAGGCTCAGATAGGTCAGATTAGGGGCCATAACCGGCAGGTTCAGCTTCGTGCGCCCGGTTTCGGGATGTGTTTCTATCCCACCATTGGCGACTACAAGAGTTTGCCCATCGGGCATCAGGCGAATGTCGTGCGGACCGATGCCGCCTGAGGAGAATTCACCTATACGTTCATAGCTTTCCGCATCCCAGATGCTGATGCGGCCTACCCCGGCCTCGTAGTCATTCTCGGTTGCGAAGAAAACCGCGCCGTCCGCCGAGAATGTGCCGTGGCCATAGAAATGGCGACCTTCTGGGGCGGTTAGCTGTGCAAGCTGCGCGCCGGTGGCGCAGTCAACGACTATGGCAAATGTTCCGGGGCGGCGGGCAAAGGCGACAGCCTGCGCCTTGTACGGGTGCGCTGCGGCTGCATGTCCGCGAGCGGGCAAGGGCACAGTAAACAGGGTTTCGCCTTGTTCATCCAACCCCGCGAACCGGTACGAGCCATCGGGAAAAAGCCCTGCGGCCAGAAAGTCAGGAGCACCGACGCTCGCCCATCCCTGGATCGGAGACAGGGTTGTCGCGGCCAGACCGGCCAGAAAATGGCGTCGTGAGGGCACAGATCAATCCCCGTCCAGCGAATTGAAACCTGCGCTGATCCCAAGGGTCGGACCCAGTTCGGTGGCGGCAATACCGCGGATATCCCGAATGGATTGTTGCAGGGCTTCGATGCGGAATCGGGCCTGCGGGTCAGCGACACCGGCCAGCGCGGGATCGTCAATGGATTGGGCGTTCTCGATTGCGCGGGCAAAGGCGGCGTCCAGATCGGCTGCGATTTCGGGATGATCGAAGGACAAACGCGCCGCCAGGTCGCGCAGGGCGATCAGCGACAGTTCTACGTGACGCAGCGACCGCTCGGATCGGCGCGCTTCGGCCCGGTTGGGACGCGGTCGGTCGAATGTGCCCAAAGGGCGGCCCAGTCGTGTATCGGCAGTAAACTCAAGCCCTGCAGACAGGGCTTTGAACAGCTCTTGCAGGGCTTCGTCCTGTGTCCGATACGGGCTGTTGTCTCCGGGTTGAGTCAGGCTGGGCGCGTAGCTTTGCCAGCCTTCTGTTATGGCTTGGGCATTGGCGTCAATGTCCGCCGTGATCGCCTGAATAAGATCGCAGCGGTACTCTGCACTGCCTTGATCGGCAAACGTGGGATCGTATAACATCCGCTCCAACGCAAAGAACCCGCGCCCCGCGATGGACGTCTCGGCATAAGCTTCGGGGCTTTGCACTGCTTCATCCTCGGTCGCGATATGCTGTGAAAGCGCCTTCGCGGTGAACCCTTTCGTGTCAGGCCAGAAAGCCAACGCAAATGCGCGGTCATCGACCTCGGTTGGGCCAAATCGCAAGTGGCTGGCTGAAATCCAGCTGTCAAAGGCGTCATCATATGCAGCACGCAGCGCAGGCGAGGTCGGGGTGCAATCTACTAAGGCGGCACTTACGAGTGCGCCGGTTGTCTCGCGCAACTTGTCGAACCGGGGCAGGATATGCGTTTCGGTCACATCCATCAGGATTGGCGCGCGATCCTGCGCCAGTGTCGCGACGGGTATGATCAATGCGGCGATGAGGGGCAGGTAGCGCATGTGTCAAAGGCTTTCCAGAAAACGGATCAAGGCATCGCGGTCTGACTTGGGCATCGACACAACTGTGTCGCGCGCAGCCTGTGCCTCACCGCCATGCCACAAGATCGCCTCTAGCAGATTGCGCGCCCGTCCGTCATGCAGGAATTGTGTGTGACCCGATACACGCTGGGTCAGACCAATGCCCCACAAAGGTGGCGTGCGCCATTCGCGACCCGTTGCGCGGGCCTCGGGGCGATTGTCTGCCAGACCTTCGCCCATGTCATGCAACAGCAGGTCGGTGTAAGGCCAAATCAGTTGAAAACTGTGCTCGGGCCGGTCTTCCATGCGGTGGGTTACATGCGACGGCGTATGGCAGGACGCGCAGCCTGTGGCGTGAAACACTTCTTTGCCACGCAGCACTTCTGGGCTGTCCACATCCCGGCGACCGGGAACGCCCAGATTGCGGCTGTAGAAGGCGACCAGATCCATGCCTTGCTGATCAATCTCGAACCCGCGCACGTCATTGTGGCCATGCGGGGCTTCAACGCAGTTCACCTGCAATTCGGTACAATCGCCTTGCGGCGCGGGATAGAACGGGCTGGATATGCCGATATCGCCGGCAAAGGCCGCTGCCGATTGTTCCATTATGGTTGGCATACCGGCCTTGTGCCCGAACCGACCCATCATCGGTGCCCCATATTCGACGGACCAGACGATATTGGGGCGCCCTGAAATACCATCGCCATCCATGTCGTCTGGATCAGCCTGTGCCAACAGATCTTCGACAGGGATCGCTTCAAGCAGACCTAGCCCGATCATCTGAGGTGCGACACGAGGGCTCAGCATCGCGTTGGGGTGCAGAGGCCCATAGCCCAGGTTTGCAGCCTGATAGGTCGGGTGGCGTAGTGAAGCGGTTTCACCCTCTGATAACTCTACAGGGATTTCCTTGTACGCTATATCCAATCGGTACTCTGCCGGATGCCCTGCCAACGCAAAGTCCTGCATCTGTCCGCCATAGTTGGGATCCGGCAGGGTTGCGATGTAATCTTCGATTCCTGCAGGACCATCTTCTGGCGCGCCGGGGATCGAGATCCGAAGGAACATGGAAATCGCCTTGTCCTCAGGTCCGTTCGGAGTGTGCCCGCGCCCATCCTTGATATGGCAGCGTTGGCAGGATCGCGCGTTGAACAGCGGCCCCAACCCGTCAGAGGCCAGCGTGGAAGAAGGCGACGAGACCCAGATTTTTTTGAACAATCCATTGCCGACCTTGAAGTCCAGCTCCTGATCGAAACTCAGGTTGCCAGAGGGCTGTGAAAACGCATCTGCGTTATTGCGCACGCGTACAGTCGCGGCGCCTGCAGAGAGCTCTTCAAACGGCTGCGGCACGCTGAAATCCAGCGGCGGGGCTGTGACGAGGGCGATGCGGGCGCGCTCATCCATGGTTCGGGGGGTGATGTTCAGATGCAGATCCTTCAGATCCGCAGACAGGGCAGGGGCGGCCGCAAAGGCGGCCACCATAAGGGTAAAAAGGCTACTCGCCTTCGTCCATTTTTGACGCGTTGAGTTGCGCATAATTTGCTTCGCCGATCCTTTCGTACAGGTCGAGCTGCGTTTCGAGGAAGTCGATATGACCTTCTTCATCCGCTATCAATCCTTCGAACAGCGACATGGAGACATAGTCGCCCACTTCGCGGCAATGATCGCGCGCCTCGGCATAAAGTGCACGCGCGTCCAGTTCGGCGGCAAGGTCACATTCCAGTGTTTCCTTGGGTGTTTGCCCAATACGCAGCGGGTCCAGTTTCTGCAGGTTGGGGTGGCCTTCCAAAAAGATGATCCGCTCGATCAGCTTGTCCGCGTGCTGCATCTCTTCGATGCTTTCCTCGCGGCTTTTCTTGGCCATGTGGCCAAGGCCCCAGTCCTCTTGCAGCCGGTAGTGCAACCAGTACTGACTGACTGCGGTCAGCTCATGCCGCAGAGATTTGTTGAGATATTCGATGACCTTTGGATCGCCCTTCATCTTCTTTCTCCTGAGTTACTGCTGCGCGTAAGGCACGCAGTTGCATGGGGACTTCCAGATTATCGCTTGCCCGCATCGTGTCTAGGAAAAGAGGCATGCACCCGCCACAATCCGCTGACTTTCCAAGGGCATGGTAGATTTTGCCGGGGGTGATAATGGTCTGTGGATCCGCCGTACGCATCCAGTCGATGGCGGCGCGGATATCATGATCAGAGATGTTGGTGCAGTGGCAGACAATCATTGTCGTTGGCTCGGGTTTTTCAGGCGATCAGGTAGGGATACGGGCCGGAAAGCAGATATTCCCGGCCCGCTCGGGGGTTATTGGAATACGGCGTTGGGGTTATCCAGGCTGTCGGACCCTTCAAACGCGATCCCGTCCAGTTCAAGTGCTGTTACGATGCGTTCGATGGTTTTGGTTTGATCGACCAGACCGTTGACTCCACCCATGATCAGGGCCTCGCCACCTTCATTGCCGCGTTCCAGCATCTGGTCATAGGCAAACCCTGCTTCCGCAGTCGACTTGATCTTGCCCAAGGCTTGCATGGTTGCGGCCAGTTTCGCCTTCATCTCGGTGTCCAGCGCCGGGTCGGTTGCGGTAACCAGATCCGAGAGGGACGCGCCCGAAACCGGTGTTCCGTCGATGCGCGTGTAGCTGCCCAAATAGACGTTCTGAATGCCCAGACCGTCATAGTAATGGCTGTTATGCGTGTTGTCCGAGAAGCAGTCATGCTCTTCTTCGGGATCGTTCAGCATGAGCCCCAGACGCATGCGTTCACCGGCCTGCTCACCGTAAGACAGTGACCCCATACCGGTCAGGATCGCACTGACGCCTGCAGCCTCATTCTCCATCAGGGCGGCACGGGCGGCGCCGCCTTCCTTCCACTGATCTGCCATCCAGGCCAGATCACTGACCAACAGATTGGTCGCAGCACTCAGGTATTGGGCGCGACGGTCACAATTGCCGCCAGTGCAGTCATCGCCTTGCACATAGTCGGTGGCCGGGCGGTTGCCTGCACCTGCGCCATGGCCGTTCATGTCCTGCCCCCACAGCAGGAACTCGATCGCATGATAGCCTGTGGCCACGTTGGCTTCGATTCCATCGGCCTCGTGCAGCGTTTCGCTCAGCAGCTCGGGGGTGATTTCGCTGGCATCAATGGACTCGCCCGACAACTCGAAGCTCAGGTTGGCGATGACGTTCAACACGGCAAATTCGTTCTCGTCGGTGGCGCCGCCATAGGCCGCATCGACATAATCGATCAGACCTTCGTCCAGCGGCCATGCATTCACCTTACCTTCCCACTCATCAACGATGGCGTTGCCAAAGCGGTAAACCTCGGTTTGCTGATAGGGCACGCGTGCTGCGATCCAGGCGGCGCGGGCCGCGTTCAATGTGGCATCCGAAGGTTCCGCGATCAGCGCATCAACGGCTGCTTGCAGGCGTTTGGCTGCGATCAGGCTGTCATCAAATTTTGCTTCGGCAATATTGGCGTAGTTTTCCAGTACATCTGCCTTGGCGGGCGCGTCACCGGCAAAAGCGGCGGTCGCTGCGCAAAGTGTCAGAGCGCTGGCGGCAAAAAACAACTTGGTCATGGAATTGGTGCTTTCTTGTCTGATTGTGCGGGAATGCCCCGCTCGCATTGCGCCTGAATAACTGAGTTAATTACTCAGCAAAGTCAACCTGACTTTTATTGTCGGAAATAAATTTAAAGCCCAGAGCTACTAAACTCCCCATATCTGGTGGGGTCGGAACAGGCCGTTGCAATTGCACGCCGGTTGATTCGCGCTAGAATCAGCGTTGTGATTCTGTTTGTGGCGGTTTGGTTAATGAAGTGTGCAGTCCTGGCCATGTTCCTGTTTCCCGCGGCTCTTGCAGCGCAAGCAACGCAGGTGACATCGCCTCATCAACATGGCACAGGCCAATTGGACATTGTTCTGACTGAGACAGGGTTTTCATTGAAACTCAATGTGCCCAGCGTAGATATCGTGGGATTTGAGGCTCCGGTTTCCAACGATGACGAACGTACGCAAGTCGCTATCGCGATTTCTGAATTGTCCGAGCCCTTGGATCTGTTTGTTGTCCCGGAAGAAGCAGGATGTTTCACCGCATCCGCAAATGTGATCCTGACACACGACATTGCGGGTCAGGTCGATACCGACGGTGCTGCCTCCGGAATATCCCCCAACGAGAGTCATGCAGAGTTTCAGGCTGACTATGTTGTCCAATGTCAGGACATGAGCTTGCTGGACAGCATTGATTTTGCCTATTTCGAGAAATTCAGTGGAACGGAAAAACTGTCAGTCCGTGTCGAAGCGGGTGGGGCAACGCAAACCCATGAAGCGACCCGCGAAAAGCGCAGTATAACCTTGCCGTAAATTGGACAATTGCCACACTTAGCGCTTGTTTGGTCGGTGGTTGGCTTCTGGGTAGTGAACGCTGTGATTTGTCAGGGACACTAACGCCGAAAAATAGACCCACGGAAAATTGCGCCCCGAAACTGACGGGCTGCTTTGGTCTATTGTCTACGTCCAAAATCCCACAACACGTTCTACAAGCCAATAGGATGCGATTGCGCCAATCGCGTAGCTTACAACGATATCTGCCAGGCCCTTCCGTTCGGTTTGGATGCGGGCTGCGGCAGGAATAAGCCGTGTGCACACAATGCCAAGCATCAAGACAACACCAACAAACAGCAATTGGCCAATCTCGACACCGATATTGAAGCCTAGGAGCGCAATGAAGATATCGCCCTGGGGCAGCCCAATCTCGCTGAGAGCACCGGCAAAGCCCAGACCGTGCAACAGCCCGAACGAGAATGACACGATCCAGGGCCATCGTTCAGACAGGCGCAGTGTGTCGTGGTTCCGTTTGGCGATTTCGACCGCCAGAAACACGATAGACAATGCAATGACGGCTTCAACTGGCGGAGCAGGCACGTGAAGCAACCCAAGCGACGCCAAGGCCAGTGTAATGCTGTGGGCAACTGTAAATGCGGTGATTGCTCCGATCAGCCGCCAGACGTCGCGGATCAGAAAAAGCAGGGCGAAAACGAACAGCAGGTGGTCGAACCCTTCAAGAATATGTTCGGTCCCCAATCCCACATAGGTCACCAGTACCGACAGGCGGGTGGTTTCGGCAGGGATGAGGAATGTGGTTTCTGTCGGCGTAAGGCGTGTGCTGGTCGCGGGCGAAGCCAACAGGTGCACCCGTACCAATACATCCGTTTGCGTGTGTTCTAGGCCGGGAATTTCCAAGTTCGCCCCTGCGATCCCGCCGCCGCAGACGGTCTCCCAACTCGACACCCAGGCCGCGCCATCGAAATACGGGGCAGGGGGATGGGCAACTTCGCATTGCTCGGGCAAGCTGACGTCAATCGCCATCGGTTGCCCCTGCACATCCGGTTTTCGCCAGAATATGCGATAGCTTTCTGGGCCGGTTTCGGTGATCTCAAGATAACCCGGTTCAAGAGCGTGGGCATGTACAGCTGTCGCCTGAAAGATGGTCAGCACGCCAAGACCCAGAATGAACGCAATGTGGCGCAGCATCAGTTGACCACCCGCTGGTCATTTTCGACAGTGATTTGGTACTTGTGCTGCAATCCCTGCACAAACGCATCTCTGACCACTGACTGGTTAATTTCCCACCACTTGGCTAGCACTTTGTCTTCAACATCTGCCAGATCGGGAAGTTCGGCTGAGGTCCTGTCAATCACCCGCACCAGATGCAGCCCATAGCCGGATTGTACCGGACCTGCCCAATGGCCATCCGGAAGCTGCTCCAGCGCTGCGGCAAATCCAGTACCGAACACGCCGTCTATTCGAACAGTCGGAGCGAGCGTTACCTGGGAAGGCAGAAGGGTCAGATTCCGCAACCCTTCAGGCGTGCGTCCATCATTCAGCGTGGCCAAAATGGTTTCGGCCTGCGCAACAAATGCGGGATCAAGCACCACCTGCTCAAACCCAATCTGAGGCGGAGTTCGAAACTCCCCCGCATGAGCGCGATAGACCTCCTCCAGATCCTCTTTTGTTGGCGATGCCGCACCTGCGGCCGAAGTCGCAATGAACTCCATCTTCTTTCGCAGGCGGTTGCGAATGATCGGGTCTTGTTCGTCCATGCGCAAGGCGCGCGCCTCGCGCACCAGGACTTCTTCAAGGACGAGATTGGTAATCAACGCATCCAACTCTTCCCCGTCGGGCTTTCGCCTCCTAATGGCTTCAAACTGCCGTTCCAAAGCTTCGATATCGGTCTGGGTGATATCAATCGCCTCAGTGTCAGGTTCGTTGCTTCCAACCAGTGCGAACAGTACGAAGATTCCCGCACCCATCAGAAGGAAATGAAGAAACGGTTCTCGAAGAATACGAATTGCCATTGAGTTGTGCCTATCGGCCAGTTTCGTTGATGAACTTTGAGTATCTTTTCGCTATCTATACATAAAAATAAAACAATATGTGTGGGGAACGGGGTTTCCGACCTCGTACATGCTGCGAAAATAGCGCAAATTCTACAGCAGTTCTTGCGTTTATGAGACATGTCAGACCAAAGTGTTTATCCGTTGTTTTAGGGTCATCCTTGACACCCTATGGACAACGGTTGCTGCAAAGCTGAGATTTACGGCGACATCTGTAGGGACAGGTAGAGCGGCCTTTTCGCTGTAAATTTCACCAGCCCGAGCAGCCGAAGACAACGCAGATAGACCAAAGTCGAACGACAAGTCGGGCTGGAAAAGCACTGGGAAGGCGCAACAGGATGTCCAGAAGTATCCAGCAGCGATGAACGGATTTGCTTTTGTCGCAGTTGGCGCCTTTCATAAGGCGATCCCTGAAGCGGTAGCACTGTTCTTATTGGGTACGTAACAAGGAGCAAGACATGATCGAGTTTAGCATTGTTGCTTTTTTTGGGCTTTGCCTTCTTTTCGCAGTCCATCGACTTTGCTTTGCAGACGGCAAGTGTGAAGCCATACGCCGCCTTGGCTATACCTTAGCGGTTTTGACACTCTGGCCACCCGCGGCGACCCTAGCCCAATCACAGGAAGAAATCAGTGTAGCGAAAGCGACATTGTCCAGCCTGCAGGGTATTTCTTTCAGCAATAACACAGAGTATTGCGGCTACCTTGCATATGATCCAGACGGTAAACTTGTTGCTACCCCCGCTCAGCGTGGTGACAACAAAAGCTGCCTTTGGGATCAGAACGAAAACGGTTTGGTGCTTGTTTTGTCTTATCACACGCACGGGAGGTTCGATCCAGAATACAGTTCGGAAGTTCCAAGCGTTGCAGATATTGAAGCAGATGAAGATGAAGGTATCGACGGCTTTGTATCAACGCCAGGCGGGCGTTTGTGGTACGTAGACACAGAGCGAATGGAAGTGCGCCAAATCTGCGATATAGGATGTTTGCCGAAAGACCCCAGGTTCGTTCCGGGTTTAGAAGGGGAAATCTCCTCGGTTTACTCTTATGAGGATCTTCTTGAATACGAGAGCGACTAGCTTCGGGTAAAGGTCCTACGAAACCGTTGCTCTACTTCAATAGTAAAGATCACAAGTAGGGGGATCCGTGTAAGAGTGCGGTTGATAATCGAGTGAACGGTTCTTTTCCCCCTCGGATTTGCTTGCGCTGATTACACTTCAAGCTGCTTGCCCAAATGAAGAGTTGCCATATAGTGAAGCAACTCCGCGCGAAATTTGTGTTCGCGAATGGAGCGTACCATTGAGTAACAAAGATACCATTCGAAACGGTTTAGTGGTTTTGAGGAAGACTCGGCAGAGGGTCTTTCGACATTAATTTTTCCAAGGGCCTAATTCTCATGTTGGCGGTCAGAGCGATGACCAGCCAACCCGGCGCTCGTTCGGCTCTTGATTTGCGCCAAGGAAGACATGTTCGTGTTCAAGCGCCGACGTCGCTTGGCAGCTGTTTAATTGGGCTTTCTGAGCAAGCTTGATGGTCATTTTGGTTATGAATTCAAACGCTGTGTGCCGCGTTGTGAGTTATTTGTGCAACGCTTAAAAAGTTCGGATTGTTTGATCGCCTTATGGGTGCATTTCGCTTGCTCTTGCGGAGATTGGCTGTAAACAAATCTCAAGAGCACGTAAATTAGCAAGTTGAAGAAGAATGAAGTTAAGATACTTTTTTTAAACAAGATTTAAAATTACATCAATGCGAAGCGGGCTTGAATACCTTTCGGACGCTCAGTAATCAATCAAATTGAGTCGAGAGATAGGGATTGAGATTCCAGTGTTTCGTCATGCGCTGATCACTCATAAGTAGAAATTGGTGCTCGATATCATGATGGTCAATAACCCCAAAACAGCGGCTCGGGGCCGCAGTTTCCGAAGCTGCAGATCCTTTGATTCCAGCGTGCGCATCAGGTGTGGTCTGTCGGGTTAATCCAAGCCAATCCTGACTTCTCGAGGTTAGTTAACCATTCGCTAACGGATGATCTTTAACGGTCAAAATTCGGCCAAAAATATCAGGCGGCAAGTTTGGTCGCCGCAATAAAAACTGGGTGTGGGAAGTGAAAATTAAAATAAGATGGAGGTGCCACTTTGATAGGGTTGTGTGAAGCCGCTGTAGGTCGGTTTGTTCGTTTGGGTTGCGTTCCGGTGCTGTTGGTGGCGCTGACAGGGTGCGCAGGAATGACAACTCAACAGAAAACGTTAGCTTGCGGCGGAGCCGTTATTGGCGGCACCCTTTTGGGTGCGCATGTGGCGGGTAGCGAAGGTGCAGCAGTCGGTTTCGCGCTGGGCGGCGCTGCTTGCGGTGTGATTTTGCATGTGGCTCATGAAAAGGACCAGGCACGTATCGCAGCAGCGCAGAAACAGGCGGCCTTGTCCAACCGTTCCAGCAAGAAAAGCTTCACCACCCAATCCGGGAAGAAGGCAACCGTAACCACCAAAGTCGAGCCACGACCGAAGCCCAAAAAGCTTAGCGACAGCTTGTTTTCGGCAATTCCAGCCTCAGCCGCGAGCAGTGAGCAACCCAAGCAGGAATACTGTCGCTACGTCAGCCAAACAGTGACTGTCGAAGGGCAAAGTGCAAATCTCGGCGGCCAAATGTGGTGCTCGACCGACGGAGATTTCAAACCATACAAGGGAGGGCTGTAAGCATGGATGGTCAAATTCGCAGCGCTAACTCAGCTTATCTTTCGATGGATCTTTCGCAGGGTGGTTCAACCGGGTCCGAGCTTCTGCAAGCGGCGGAGGACGAAGCCCGCAAATCTAAGATCATGCTGACCGACATTGTTGGGGCAGTGCCGGCGTATCTTACGCCGGCCATGGCGAATTGGTTTCAACTGCACATCATGGCAAACCGTCGGGCCGCACTGGATGAGATTGACGCCAAATTCGGTGAGGCAGAGCGAACTGTGCATGGTGAACCTCTGTTCTATGAACGGCGTCGAAACGAAGCTGAGGACAAACGCGTTCTCAACAAGCGCGAAGCGATGGCAAACTGCCGCGAGCAAAACAAGGTTTTGTTCGAGAAGATCGACAGTTCCAAAAGCGATCTGGCGATTAAAAACAGCCGCTTTGAAACTTTGCGCAATAAGCACAAGCGGGAGCCGAAGTCTCCGAATCCGATCTTATATATGCTGGGAATCCTTTTGATCGCGGTTGCAGAACTAGCGATCAACTACGAGTCGTTCCTTGCGATCGAATACTTCTCACCCGCAATTGCATTGGGAACCTCGCTGGTTGTAGCTGCCGCAATCGCCGGCTCTGCCCATGGTTTCGGAACCATGATCTGTCAGTTCCGCTATCGGTTCGATCCAGCGCGTCGCGACGATGAAATCAGTTCTGGCTGGATGATGCTAAGCCTCAGTCTGACCGCACTGAGCATAGCGCTGGCCGCGGTCTGGTGGGGTCGAGTGATTTATTTTGATGAGCTGATGAGAGAGACTCTTGTTACCGGTGGAAACAGCGCAAGCGCGATGCGTGTTATCGGTGGGTCAATGCTGGGCAATATCCTCGTCTGGATCTTGGGCGTGTTGCTGGCCTATTTCACGCATGATGCCGACCCCAATTTCCCGGCGCGGGCAGAAGAGCTTCGCAAAGAAGAGAAGGAATACAACTCTCTGAAACAACGCGCTGAAAAAGAGACAAAGCGTGCGTTTCAGCAAGCCGATGCCACCTTGGAAAACCAGTTGGAGGACATCAGCAACCGGAATGACTCCATGTCCTCAATTCCTGAGCATCAGGAAGCACGTGAAATGTTGCGTCAGGTTCAAGCACAAGACCAGAAGGTTTTGGGTTTGTTGATGAACTACCGTGAAGCTCTTGTTCAACGGCTCACCGAAAAAAGTGTGCTGCAAAAACCGCTGGAACGAAGTGATGAGTACGCGACGATTTCACGGGAAGAATACTCGGCGCTTGCCCTGCAAATGAAGTATCTGTGACCACCATGGCTTTTATACGACTACAAAAATTCGCCTACGTTTTTGCTGTTTGTTCGGGGGGCGCGTTGCACGCGGCCCCTTACACCAACGAGCGATACTGTTCGTACGAGGATTTGCCTGAGGCATTGCGCCAGACCGTTCTCATCATTGACGGTACGGTCATTTCACCGGAAGCAGCCGAGACCGGTGCTTCTGAGGAAAACCAGGATTGGCGGCAGTTTGCCGTGTCATATTTGGATGCGTCCCCGGAAAATTCACAGATCAAGCTGGCTCCACGCGAGCGAGTGACTGTTGTAGCTACCAACGCTGCGGGGTCCGGTTCCAAACCTTTAGTGACTGGATGTGTTCCGGTCTTTTCTTCGGATGAACGGGCGGCACTGCAGGGGCAATCTTCCAAGTTGTCCATCTTTATCGGGAAAGATTGGCTGAGTGAATGGAAAGCAGACACGAAAGAGTTCCGACGCCAATCTGTTTTCAAGCTGGTGGATGAAGTACGCGGGCTTGGCGCGCAGGATGTAGCCCCGGCGGCTTTCCGCGATGGTGCCCTCGTGTCTTCACTAAAGCGAGGGGCGGTCGTCAACGTTAGCGACGGTGTCCCGCGCGTGGTCATTTTTACCGATCTGTCTAAGTACGAGTTTCCGGATGGTGATGTCGAGACCGTGCGCCGATTGGGCTTTGCGGATGGTCAGCAGGCCGGTATTGATTTTGATCGGGCGGAACTTCACATCGTCTCAAGAGGCGCGGGCGTATCAGACGAAGTTGCAGCCTATCTGGACGCGTTCTTTCTTAGCTCTTCTGCGCAAGTTGCCAGCTACAGTGACTCGTCGGGGCAAATCTCCGATACTCCTGAACCTGCGAAGGTCGAGTTCTATCAGGGCGCCTGGCAAATCGGTGGTTTTGGCAAGTTTCCCGTCCGCATGCGTCTTGCCACCGACCGCAACGGAAGTCTTGTTCACTCGTGGATCGAAGAGAATCGCGATGGGCAACGGCCGGTTCCGATCTCGGGATCTCTGACCTGTTCTGGAAACGGTCAATGCGACTATATCGGCGATTCAAAGTTTGCCCAGTCGTACAGTGTGTCTGCAGGTTCTGATCCTGAATGTGGCCAGCACATGCCATTTCTCGGTTACCGAAGCCTGAACATGACTGTGGCGCAGGATGCTGTTGCTGGAGAGATCAGTGATCAGACCTGTTTTACCGAGGAACAGGAAAGCCAAGGCGACGCCTTCAAACTGGACCTGCGAAAGATTCCAGATGGACTTTGGTAAGTTTCGAACAAGTCTGGCTGCTGCGTTTGCAGCGGCCATCCTTTTTTCCGCGTGCGGCGTGTCTGCGCAGCAATCGCTTTGCAAGGACGGTGAGGTAGATGGCGAACCCTGCACGGTCGAGGCGTGGCAGACGGTTGAAATAGAGCACAATTTCCGCCTCCAAAGGTTGCAGCGATTGTCCAAAGGGCAGGCTGGCTTTGACTATTCGGCTGCCGTTATGCCGCGTGACATGCATGGGCTGGCCGATTTCCCGGTCGATATTCCAGTACTGCGGGTCGTGGCCAAATCGGATGTCTTCTTTGACACGGGCAGCACGGAAATCCGCCAAGAAGCGCTGCCTTTTCTGGACATCATCGCCGAAAATCTGCGACTGGAGCCTCCCGATGTGGCGCTGTTCATTGGCGGTCATACGGATTGGCGCGGGAGTGCTGAATTCAATATGGACCTTGGCCAAAAGCGGGCACAGAGTGTAGCTGAAGCATTGGTTCGGCGTGGCATTTACCAAGCCCGCATTTTCGCGGTGTCATTCGGTGAGCACATGCCGATTGCCGACAATGATACCCGGGCTGGAGAAGCAAGAAACCGTCGGGTAGAGTTTCTTTTCGGTGCGCGTCAACAGGCCGTGGTGACCGTGCTTGAACAGCAGGCGATCCTTCTTTGCCCGAAGTCCGAATGTGGGACCGAGCTGAAATTTGTCGCTCGGGAAGTTCTGGTTCCGCTGGAGCATCGAAAGAAGGTTCTGGAATTGGCCGCTCGGTACGAATCTGTGTCGCTGGATGCAAACCTTACGCCTGAGGAACTAGCAGAAGAAAAACAGATCATCGAATTGGCGCGAAAGAGCATTCCCGTCGTGCTGGAGCGCAAACGGATTTATATCGAACTAAAGTGATCTGGTTGAGCTTTGACTTAAAAAAAATACTGTTGGTAGCATGGCTCGTCGGCGCGACCTTTGTGGCTCAGGCCGTTCAGGCCGAAGCGGAGCTGGATCTTGAGGCTTCGAACGCGCTCGTACGTTGCCAGACCGCGTTCGACGAAAAGGCCTTCAAACATGCGCAAGGAATTCTCTTCGACGGTGACTTGCTTTGTATCTATGGTGCGATATCTTCTTCAGCCGCCCAAGCGATCATCTCACGAAACCAGCTAATGCAAGTCAAGACAGTTGTCGCCCGTTCTTATGGAGGGGACGTGTCTTCATGGTTGGCTGCGGCGGAGAGTTTCGCAAATGGCATCGACCTATTGATCGTCGATGGGTTTTGCTTTTCAAGCTGTGCGATTTACTTGCCACCAATGGCTGAGAAAATTCTGGCCGTTCCAGGATCTCTTCTTGTTTGGCATGGAGGTCCAAACCGTTGGAACGATGCCAGAGACTACGGAGCTGTCTCTGATCAAGACCTTGAATCCTATGCCGACCTGAGCCAACGCACAGAAAACTTTCTCGAAAGTTACGGGATTAATCCTCTGATATTGTGGGTTTCCCGGCAACCGTTGAGTCCGAGGTATGCAAGGCAACTGGCCTCAATGGGCCTAAGCGATCGAACAATGGCTGGCTATGCGTTTTCACCCCGACGCCTAAAAAACTGTTTCGGCTTTTTGTCAGTCGACGATCTTTGGCACCCAGGAGGGAACAAAAAAGTTCTGCGGTTAAGCAAGGAAATTTCTCAGAAATATGTGGTGGCGGAATCACCAAAGCAAATTGTGCAATGTTCAAATCTAACAGAATGAGTGTGGTGAAGTAGCGCCATGAGAGAATACATTCGGTGCAGCTATGGATTTAGGCTCACCTGCCAACAGTTTTCTGGCAGAGAATTTCTGGCGGTTTACAGGGGCTTTTGGGGCGATGAGGTTCGGAAGGATACCCGAGAATGCATCTTTGTGGTCGGCGACAGGCCAACAGCACGGTATCCGCGCCCAGACACGGCCTCATAGCTTACCGCAAACTGCGAAAGCTCGCTAGACCGGTGAAGCACCTCGGACTCCCATTGTTCTATCAGTCGTCGGGGATGCGGTGCTCCGGACACTTCAATCATCTCCGGTATCGTTTGAGTGGAAAAATACTTACAAGGTACAAAAACCTTTTGGCCCCAGAATATACTACCGATATTTCCAGAGTTCTGCATTTCTCCGTCAATCAGGTTCGGGAGGAAGTTCCCAATCAGGTTCCCGTTTGGTCGATGCATAGCATCAAAATGGTATGCGATTGACGCATCGGCCAAACTCTTGAGACACAAGTGAGTGAGAGAATGGACACTGCATCTGAGCTTGCGAATTCCCCACCACCCTCTCTAAATTGAGACCCCCTGGGGTGGATACTCACCTCGGGGGTCTTTTTCCACGCGCGACGCGGGGACTTATCCTTTGCACCTGGCATCGCCGCGAGTCGTTCGTGGCCGTGTTCATCCCCCGTGTTAGCGGGCCGATTGTCAGGACAGTTCAACGTGTCCCTTGATTCCGTTGCTGAGCTTGTAGTTCACCCGTGAAAAGAACTCGCCTTGCGGCACGACAGTGCCCACGCCGGATTTCACCCATCCTCTGCACTCCAGCGTGAAGTTTTGGGCTATAAGCTTTCCGTCTGGGATCTTGACGCGTCCGGCGCAAGTCCATGCATTCCCGAGAACCGTAATGCGAATGATCCCGTATCTGCGATACACAGTGTCGTACTGGGACTTAGAGGAAATCCTGGCAGAACGCTGCGCTCTGGTGGACAATACCACTCTCAACAGGTGGGTTGTGAAGTATTCACCGATGATCGCAGCAAGAGCGCAATCGAAGAAACACCTAACGCTTAGCTCCTGGCGAATGGACGCGACATATGTTCGTGTTCGCGGCAATTGGAAGTATCTTTACAAGGCCGTCGACAATGCAGGAAATACCCTTGATTTCATGCTGTCTGAGCGGAGGAATCGTCCAGCAGCAGCACGGTTCTTTGCCTAAGCGCTGTCTTCGAATGGAAACCCGAGCAAGATTGTCATCGACAAAAGTGGCGCCAACGCAGCGGGTATTCTAGAGGTGAACAAAATCCTTAAACGGTTTGTTCGCCCCGCCAAAATTCAAACAGTCAGTTCAAAGTACTTGAATAACCTGATCGAGCAGGATCATCGGTTATCAAGCGTCGCATGCGGCACATGTGCGGGTTCAAGTCCGCATCGGCTACTCTGGTCGGAATTGAGGTCGACAACATAATCCAGAAGCAGCAATTCTCTAGCGCTGCGACCTCGGAATTTCGGATGTTTGCTGAGCTCGCAGGATAGATGTGTCCAGTAAGTCGCCGGCTCTGGCCGTTCCAAAAGTTTGCGACACTTCCCGCCACCATCCTACGCTTTGCCAACTACCCGCTGGCACCGCTGTTGATCGGCTTCTCCTCGGACGGCCGCTGAACAACAATTTATTGCGCGTCATGCAGCTTTACGACGGGATGGGCTTTATCTGGCAACGACCGATGACACTGGGTCTGCTGGCAATCGCGGTGCTTCTTGTCTTACTTCCAAGCTACCGCCAACGCCGGGCGCGCGCCCGGGCTGAAGGCGTCGCAGGCGGTCATTGAGCATAGAGTTCGTTTGGTGTGTTAGGAAAATAGCACTCCAAACGAATGCAAGTCTCGTCCAAGTCGCAGGCGTTTAGATTGCTCTTAATCTATGTGCGTCGGAAACAAGTTAACTAGCGCGGAATTCACCAAGTGTTGCGATCTTCGTTGCGCGCCGCCAAAACGACAATGAATTCAGGTGCATGCACTTAGCATTTCGAACTAGGATTATCTTGGGTTTCTGGAGAACAAGTCGAAGACATGAAACGGCAAGTTTCTGATCGACTGTTAGGTTCGCGCCGCGCTCTGCTAGTTTGAACTCCAAGCCACCTATTTCAAGGATGGTATCCTGTAGTGAAACGCTCTCCGCTGCCCAAGTAATTTCTTCATCCGATGGTCGTCGACGCAAACCTAAAGTCAAGGCTCGGCGCAGGCTTCCTTTCAGGATTAGCGGCTGATCGGTGAGAACGCCGACAGCTCGGCGCAGGCTTCCCGGGGTCAGTTCAGAAAAATCATTGCCGTCCAGTTTCAAAGACATATCCTCAGGTGTTGCGTTGCCAAGCAGTGCGATTTCGATCTGGTCCATCATTGTGCTGGAAACAATGGCTTGTTCCCCGGGGCGTATTTTCAAATCTGGGCCATGTGTGGTGGTGATTTCGACCGAAACGGGTTCCTCACGCAGACGAGCTTTTGCGCTTCGGGATGCCGCCAGCGGGCGGTTTAAGGCCCTCAACAGGTTGTTGTGGGCCGCATGGTATTTTGCAGCATAATCGCTGGAGGTCATCGCATTGCGCAAAGGTCTGATCATCAGACCCAGAGCCGCCAAACCGGCCGCGATTGTTCCCGCAGACAGGCCGCCAGTTCCGCCGATCACCATGATTAGGCTTGCGGCGATTGCGGCAGAGAACTCTGGCACGGCTTTTCGGACTTCGCTCAGACCCCGGCGAGCGCAGGCCGCATCGGCCACGCGGTCTGCCCGACGGTCCAGCGACTTCATCTCGATGTGGCGCCGTCCCAGCGCCGAAAGCCTTGGCGCAATCGGTAGGCGCTCGGTGACATCTGCTGCCAGCCGCGCCCGCAGTTTTCGCAATTGGCTGTGCGCGTCCAGAAGTTTGCGCTGTGTCAGCGCCGCCCAAAGCGCTGAGGGCAGGATCGCGCAGACCGCCACCCAGACAAACCGCTGGTCAAGGTAGATCAACACAGCTGTCGCGACGGGCAACAGAACAGCAGCCTGAATAAGCCGTGGCAGACCAAGGCCCGGCCAATCCTGTAGTGCCGACAGGTCTCCGGTAAAGCGCAGGACATGATAACCCATGCGCCTTTGGTCCAGATCACGTTGGTCGCTGCGGCTTGCGTGATCGAACAGCCTCAGGCGGACGTCCTTGGCGTAGTTCTGGCCCAACCGTTCCGCGAGTGTCCTGAAGACCAGTTGCATCAGCGCGCTGCACAGCCCTGCCACCCCGATGATTGCAATCGGAAAAACCGGCAGGTCTGATCCGGTGTGCAAGGCGACAAAGACCGTGCGCGTTGCAATGGCCACCGCTGCAAGAGCGGTGGCCTGCGAAAGGGTTGCGAACAGAATCCAGACAAAAAGGCGACGTCTTTGACCCTCAAGCAGTTCCGGGGGGGTCATGCGGCGTGCCGGGCCCGCTCAATCCCGGCGCGTGCGGCCAATGTGTTTGCATAGGCCGGATCAAGAAGCTGACTGCGTGTCAGAACCTGAACGCTCGTGGCATTCTGAGCTTCTTCGACCGCCATAGGCGAACATGACAGCATCCCTGTCAGTGCGATTGGGCGAATGCCTTTTCGGCCCAGCTCAGCTACACCCCCAGCGGCTGCGACCGGATCGGCACAGGCAAATAGGTACTTTGAGAACCGGTCACGGACGGAAGCGTCGGCCAGCAGGGCGGCTGTTTCCCGCTGGAAAATGCCGTCTGCCAACTCCATCACCGCTATGTCGCAGCCGAAGGCTTCCGACTCGCCCAGAAGCGTATCAATGCCCGCAACGATGCGCGGCATGGGTTCTAGATAGGTGGTGACCATGCCTGCGTCGGTAAAATCGGCCACAAAGGACGCGCCTGCATCGACAAAGGAGTTGTAATCTCCAAACGCGCCAGTCCCTGTGCCTTTCAGCACGGCCACCTGCCACCCGGCCTTGGTCAGACCGTGGGCCAGTGCCGCCGTTGCTGTTGTTTTACCAGAATTCATCGCGGTTCCAACCACACAGATTACCGGAATCTGCGCCGGTCTTGTGCGTCCGGGCAGGGCGAAATCACCGGTGTTTAGAACAACGCCGTCCTTTGATGTGATACGTCCCAGCGGCTGAACGCGGGTCGGGGGTTTGATACGCTCGTTCCGATGCACCATGCGTCCAAGACAGCCCCCGCCTGCAAGCATATCGCTGCCCTTTTTGTCGATCTCGGCAAGCCCTTCGAACTGGTCGGGCGCGTATCGCGCGCCGCAGGGCAACACAACAAGATCACCCGGATACAGGGTTGCGGGCCGCCCTGCGGGCAACTGAATCCGTTGATGGTTGCCGATGGAGGTGACACGGCCAAGGATCAGATCTCCGGGTTGCGCCTGTGCAAAGTCCTGACGCAGTCCATACGCCAGACTCTGATCGATACGTCTGGTTGCAAAACACCATTTTGCGTCTTCGAAGTGATAGTTTTCCATGGGTAATCTCCTGTTCTCAAAGAATTTAAGATTCACAGACAAGTTTTATTAAACCCGCTTCGGCGCAGTCAGCGAAGCTATGCGCACAGTTGGGGATTTCCGTCAGAGACAGATCAGGGACGATTCCCCGGGCTTCGGCGGCAGCTCGAAAGGCCCTGCAATAATGCCGCGCGCGGGCCAACCGGTTGCGGCCTTGGACATCGTCGATATCATGCCCTTTTCGCAGGGCATCATCCCGGCAATGATCCTCAGCACCCACATAGACCCGAAGTTTCAGTTCGAGGTAATGCCGCAATTGATTATGAGCCAAGGTGGGGACGTTTATCTTCAGGGGCTTTTTCGCCGGGGCCAAACCCATCGGAAAGGGCTGTGTAAAGTCCGGCAGGCAATACCAACCGGCTGCCGCGATATGTAGGGTGGCCACACGTTGCGGGTAAAGCATTGCAAATCGGTGCGCGAGCTGCGCGCCGCCGGAATAGCCAAATAGGTCGAGCTTGTTTGTGTTTTTAACACCCATTTGCTCAACCAAAGCGAGCATTGCGAGAAGGGATCGGTCGGGCCGGCAGTTGCCAATGCGTTGAAAATGTGGCCATTGCTTTCTAGAGAAACGGGGCGTGATCAGTACTTGCCCTTTGGCCTCACAATGGTTTGCGAAAGCTTTGGTCATCACTGAAGCACGCCGTGAAATTCCGTGCAAAGCCAACAAGGGAGGGGTATCGGGCGCGGGCATGCTCGGGATGTGAATGTCGGCGGACAGTGTACGTTCGCCGACACGGACCGAAAGCCGGGTGGTCGTCATTGGTCCGTTGACAGGGGGAACATCCATTGCGGTATCGAACATCATTTCAGCTCCTGATTGATTGTAGTCTTGCTGGGACAACGAGGCTGATTGCGATCTATTCCATCTTTTTTGAGAAATTTGTTTTGGGTTGGTCAGAACATACTGGGTCGTGTTCAAACGACACGCGTCTTCATTTTTTCTTCGGTCCCGTGGAATAGTATTCGCTACCATTCGTTGTCATTGGACATGACCCGAAACAGGAGAGACGGCATGACGGACCGGTTCCGTAAAGATCTGGTGGCGCTGGTGCCAAAACTGCGCCGATTTGCACTGTCTCTGGCAGGCAACCAGCCGGACGCCGATGATTTGGTGCAGTCTGCCTGTGTGAAGGCTTTAAAGAACGCAGCCCAGTTCCGCGAAGGGACGCGTATGGACAGTTGGATGTACCGAATTATTCAAACCCTCTGGATCGATGATCGTCGACGGGCCAAGACGCGCGGGGCGCCTGTAGACCCCGAACTGGCGGGTTTGAGCGATGAGGGGCGATCAGCGCGTCTTCCCGAGGATCGGATGATGCTCGACATGGCAAGAAGCGCTATGGGTGCACTACCCGAGAAACAGCGCATTGTTTTGTCCCTCGTTGCGGTCGAAGGGCTGACCTACAAAGAGACTGCAGATGTCCTGGAGGTGCCCGTCGGCACGGTTATGAGCCGTTTGTCGCGGGCCAGAGACGCTCTGCTGCCGCAATTGGGGATGACGAAAGGGCCGATGCAATGAGTGCTAAACCTACAATGGACCATTCCCGCCTCGCAGCTTTTGTGGATGGGGAACTTTCACCCGAAGAGGCCGCCGCCGTTGTCATGCATTTGGCGGATCACCTCGAGGATCAGGCCTATGTCGACAATCTCATGGCCGCAAATGAAGCCCTGTTGCAGGCGTTCAGCGATCCTGTGGACGAACCCGTGCCCCAGGAGATCAAGAACGCCATTCTGGGTGAGCCGCAGACAGCCGAGATCATACCCTTTCGGAAACGACCCGCCGTGTGGATAAGCACCGCTGTGGCGGCGACGCTGGCACTTGCCGTTGTCACAGGTCCAGACCTGTTTGCGCCGACTTCCGCGCTGAATCTGACTTTGGGGCCCGTCGATACTAGCTCTAAGCTCGCCGTTGCGTTGAACAACTTGCCGTCTGGCGTGCCAGAGGCAGCAGGGACGGATCAGGAGTTTATGATCCTCGCCACGTTGCCGATTTCAGACGGATATTGCCGGGAGTTCGAGGTCATCAACCGCGCAGCGCAACGCATCGACCTCGGCATCGCCTGTATCATGTCCGACAGCTGGATGGTGGAAGTGACGATGTCAGAGCCGCTGTCTGCGTCAGGTGCTGAGGACGGATTTGTGACGGCAAGCGGTGCGGAAATGCAGGGGTTGATGCCGTTTCTGGATCGGCTGGGGGCAGGGGCGTCACTCGACCCCGCCGCCGAAGCGAATTTGATTGAAAACGGTTGGACGCCTTAAAGCGGAAATCTAGCATAGGGTCGCAGCATTCAGCAGCCCGTGGCCGAAGACCTCATCTGCACCGGGCGCGCCCAGGTCCTGAGCGGTATTTCTCAAAAGCTCCCGCACCTGATCTGGTGACAACGTGCCATCTTGCGATAGCATGATTGCAACCGCCGCAGTGACAAAAGGAACGGCAAAAGAGGTACCCGACTTCATACGCGCACCGCGAATGGATGTGGCAGACAACATGTTGACGCCCGGCGCTGTCAACTCGATATGCGGCCCGCGCTGCGCTTTGCGATAAATGCGTGTCCGCGCATCCACGGCTGTTACAGCCAGTACTGTGTCATATGCTGCGGGATATCTCAGTTCTCCGGCCGGGCCTTCGTTCCCGGCTGCCGCGACTAGAACGATCCCATCTTCCTCCACCATCTGATTGACGATGTTCTCCAAAAGGCTGTTGTTGGGGCCGGTCAGAGACAGGTTAACGACACGTACACCACGGGCTTTCAAAACGTCCAACCCGCGCAGCAACGAGATTATGTCCGCGCGTTCGTCCGAGCCTTCGCGCGCAAACGCGTCCACTGCGATGACCTCTGCACCGTGAATCAGTCCGGGAACCCGGCTGTCGGGATCACCGATCATAAGGGACGCTACTGCGGTGCCATGAATCGCTTTGGATGGCGAAAGGGATTGGTTGGAAACTTGAATCAACTCCAGCCGCGCACCGGTCATGATCTCATGGTCAGTATTTATTCCGGTATCGATCATGCCCACGGGAACCCGCACGGGGCAGGTTGCCCGAGCGTGCTCGATACTTGGCCATTTGATCATTTCCCATGCCGGGCAGTTTTCATGCAAACATGGACTCGACGATGCCACGCGCGTTTCGCTTTGTTCAAAGCGATAATAATGATTAAAATCTGCAGTGCCACCGCTTGGAAGAGCGCGCACCCGATCCCGAGCGGCTTCTAGATTCAGCCCGCCGGGTGTAGTCAGACGAGTCAGAACCCGATCAGAGGCTTCCAGGTTTTCTGTCGCGGCAATTGCAAATCCTTCTGATAGAAGTTGTTCCAGATCCTCGGACGATGCATCGGCGACAACTATTTCCGCAGTTGCACGCGTCGGCAGTTCGAGAGGTGCCGGGGCAGGCGCCTGCGCGGGCTGCGGCGCAGGTGGTCGGTTGGTCAACCGTCTGAAAAGGTTGCCAAGCGGGTTTTCGCCTGAGGACCTTTGACCGCCTCCTGAGCCACCACCACCTCTGCTGCCTCCATCGCCTCTGTCGTCATCCCGGTCATCATCCCCGTCATCCCCGTCGTCGTCATGGTCGTCTGCCCATGCGACAGAAAGAGATGACAGTTGCCAGTCCATCGGTACGGCAAGCTGCAGAGGCAACAACAAGCCGAGCACAAGGCTGGTCTTAAGAAGCTGAGCCGATATCTTTCTCATTTGAACATCCAGTTGAAGCTAATGTTGTAACACGACAACGAAGCTCGTGAGTTTTTATTCCAAGCAAGACACAAGGTGACTCCACTTGTTCTGCGCCTGTGAACGTCTTCAAATTTGTTTGTCTATAAATCCACAACCACCAGCGAGAGGGATGTGTCGCAAATTTTTTGGAACGGCCAGCACCAGCGAGTTACTGGACACACCTATCCTCCGATCTCGGCAAATAGCCGAAAGCCAAACGCCGTCCCAGCTCCCTGACAAAAACAGTTGCTAAGTAGCTAATTCTAGACTTCGAACCGCTGTTTCGAAACTCACCAGCTGGGTGACATAGTTTCTTCTATTTTTTTACCTTGTGAGTGACTGGTGAACATAGCAACGTCATGTAGATTTTTTTGTTCAACTATAAGGAGGTAAATCACATGGCTGGAAAATTCGAGGTTTTAGTAGACAAAGCGGGAGAGTTCCGGTTTCGGCTCAAAGCTGGAAATGGCGAGATTACTTTGGCCAGCGAAGGTTATGTACAAAAAGCAAGTGCCGAGAACGGCATCGAGTCAGTGAAGACTAATGCGCCAAACGACGACCGGTACGAGCGTAAGGAGACGAAGTCAGGCAGGTACATGTTTAACCTCAAAGCCAGCAACGGGCAGGTGATCGGTACCAGCGAGAGCTACACCAGTGCATCTGCTCGGGATAATGGAATTGAGTCCGTAAAACGAAATGCGCCAGACGCGCGTGTCGAAGACCTGACCTGATTTGACAAGACTATGCTTCGGCTGACCAACTTTGGGCAGCCCTTGGCGACGTCAGACCAATCGGCCGCAAGATCGAGTGCTTCGATCTGATCAACGAGCATGTCTGTGGATCTACACAGCGCTTTTGCGATGCCATCCAACGCCTTTAGTGTTTGGGGGTGTATGCCTTGCAGCCCGCCATTGTCGAAGAAGAACGTATTGTCCAGCGCCACTGCCAAGCCAGCGGCCTGATAAGCTACACCCAGCATTTCGTCGCAGATTTCCTTAGGTGAGGCATTTTGCATCATTTTTCCTTTCCAATAGGTTTTTAGAAACCAAGTGGTGGGAAAGATGGCGGGACCTTTTCAAGGGAAGATATGATTTTCTTTCAAAATCATATACTAAACTTGAGCGATTTGGTAGCGGAGGAGGGACTTGAACCCCCGACACGCGGATTATGATTCCGCTGCTCTAACCAACTGAGCTACTCCGCCTTGAGTGAGAGGCGATTTAAGCGAGGGGCCGGGGAGGGTCAAGAGGGAAATCACCCTAACCGGGGATTTCTTTTACCGCCTCAGGCATCGCCTTCTGCGTGGACGTACAAGGGGCTGTCGTCGCTTCTACGATCCTGCGGATGAACGCAGCGCATGTTTCCGGTTCTGTAATCAGAATCATATGACCCAGCCCGTCCAGTTCTTCGTAACTCAGGCCATATTTGGTCATCGGGGGGCCATGAAGCGCCGGAGACAGGAGCGCGTCCTGGCGGCCGTAGAGGATACCCCCAGGTACAGACAGCTCGGGATATCTGGCCACCTGAGCGTCGCAGCTGGCATCCAAGCCTATGACATCCTGCGAGGCGGTAATAAATGCCGAAGGGCGCAATCCAAGCGCGCCGCCTGCACGGTCCAGAAAGTCATCCGGTGGGGTTTCTGGCCCAAAGGCCACGCCCAGACTGTGCGGCGCTGTTTTTGAGGCCATGGGCACCGCGATCGTGTTGGCAATCAGGCTGCGCAGCCATTCTGTCCGGATTTCGAGCGGTTTGAAGATCACCGGTGTTTCGGGCAGCCTGTGCGTCAGCGGGGCCAACAAAGCAAGGCCGGACACCCGCTGGGGATGATCCAAAGCCAGTGCCAGCGATATCGCGCCTCCCAACGAGTGTCCGACCAGCACGGCTTGATCAACGCCTTTGGTTTCCAGAAATTCGGCAATCATTGCGGCTTGTTTCGGCAAATGCGCCAGGTCTGCCATGTCTCGTGTCGAGTACCCGCATCCGGGTCGATCCAGCGCTATGACGTGGTATTCCTCTGACAGTTGATCCACCAGCGCGTACGTGAAGTGCTGTAACTGCCCGGCGAGGCCGTGAATCATGACGATGGTTTGTGCGTTGGGATCGCCCTTTTCCACAAAGTGAATGCTGCCGCCCTGAACGGGCACAATCTGACCCAGCTGTGGCACGGTTTTCAGACCCTGACGCATTATCTTTCGGGTCCACAATGCCATGGCCAGAAGAAAGACGATAAAAGCTGCGATCAGACTTAGAACAATTGTCATTTAGCTATCTCCGGATCCAACGGGAATGTATTGCTCCAGCCCTGACTGTGCCATGCGTTTTTGAAATTCGCCAACAGTTCCCGGCCAAAGAGTCGTGTTCTTACCGTCCGCATCTATGTACCATGAGGTACACCCCCCGGACTGCCAGACACTGTCGGCGTGACGATCCGCCATTTCCTGCTTAAAGCCCGCCTGTTTTGTCTCGTGAGGTGTGATTGCGGAAAACCCTTTGCGCTTCATCTCGCTCAGAATTCGGCCGATATGCTCGACCTGCGCCTCGATCATCAGCACGACTGAGTTGTGCCCCAAACCTGTATGCGGACCCAGCAAAACAAAGAAATTGGGGAATCCCGCGACTGAAGTGCCCAGATGAGCGTTCATACCGTCTGCCCATGCCGTGCGCAGTGTCAGTCCGTCAGAGCCCGTGATGTCCAGCCGCTCAACCACATTGGTCACGTGAAAGCCGGTGCCCCAGATCAGCACATCAGCCCGGACCTCAGTACCGTCCGTTGCAATGATTTTATCCCCGTCGATATGGGCAACGCCCTGCGGGACAACGCTGACATTGTCGCGGGCGAGCGTCGGGTACCAGTCATTCGAGCTGAGAATGCGTTTGCAGCCGATCTGGTAGTCGGGTGTCAGAACGCGCTGTTCCTCTGGGTCGGTGATCGCGGTTTCCAGCGATTTTCGCCACATCTTCAGAGCAAAATTCATCGCCCGCTCTTCGCCCCGGAACACGCGGTGACGGAACTCAAAAAACATGAAAATCAGCTTGCGTCTGATACGTGGCAACAAAGGAATGCGGGCGTATAGCTTGCGTACCCACGGCGCGATCGGGCCATCCGGACGCGGCATCACGTATGGCGCGCTGCGCTGAAAGATGGTGACATGGCGTGCGAGTTTGGCGATCTCAGGCACGAATTGCACAGCCGACGCCCCGGTGCCGACAACTGCAATCTCTTTGTCTGTCAGATCCACTTGGTGGTCCCATTGGGCCGAGTGAAAACTGGGGCCGGGAAAACTTTCTGCGCCCGGAAGATTCGGAATACTCGGATGATGCAAGGCCCCAATTGCAGAGACCAGAAACCGGGCCAACCATAGATCCCCATCGACGGTTTCAACGTGCCAGCGGCCGCCATCCCATCTGGCCGACTTAAGTTCGCGCCCGAAATGGCACAGATCATAAAGTCCTTCTTGTCGCGCGACGTTTTTCAAGTAGGCCTGAATTTCGGCACCCCCGGCATAAGCACGGCTCCAGTGCGGGTTCGGATGGGTGGCCATGGAATAAAGGTGCGAGGGCACATCACAGGCTACGCCGGGATAGGTATTTTCGCGCCACGTGCCACCGATATCATCGGCCTTTTCCAGAATCGCAATATCGGAGAGGCCACGTTTGCGGGCCTCAAGCGCCATGGTCAGCCCTGAAAAACCGGCGCCGATGATCAGCATTTCCGTCGCGTGGTGCATTTCTGCGCCCCTCCTGAAACAACCATACGGGTACGTGTTGCAGATGTATGCACCTGTTTGACAGTGAAGCAGGTTACTTAACGAAAGGTAACCAAAGGTTCGCTTGCGCTGCGTGCGTACGAAAATACCGGGATGTGACCCGTGTCGCTTCCTGCAAGCACATATCGCAATCAGAGAGGTGATCGCCCGGCGAATCCGCCAGTTTGTTTGAAAATTGGAGGATTGCCCTTTGACTACTCGCACAGCTGCGCGGTCCGGTGGACGCTCTGCCCGCCGCGCCCAACGTACCGCTCCGAACTTTGCCATGCTGCCGGGCCTGACCCGAGGCATTCCCGTTTGCGAAGTCATGGACGGAAGCCAGGTCGAACGCATCGACAACGCCGCGATGGACATTCTGGAAAACGTCGGCGTTCAATTCCGCGACCCCATCGCGCTGGAAGATTGGAAGAAAGCCGGTGCCAAGGTTGTCGGTGAGTTGGTCTATCTGGACCGCAACATGGTCCGCGAGCTGATCTCGACCATTCCAGCGCAGTTCACCTATCATGCGCGCGACCCGCAAAAAAACCTCGCACTAGGTGGCAAACACTCGATCTTTGTTCCGATGACCGGCGCGCCTTTCCTGCGCGATCTGGATGACGTGCGGCGGAATCCGACGCTGGATGATCTGGCGATGTTCCACAAGCTGTCGCATATGATGCCTGCATTGCACAGCTCGGCCCACCACATCGTCGAGCCTTACGATCACCCGATCAGCCAGCGGCATCTGCGCATCACCTATTCGTCGATGAAATACTCGGACAAGACTTTCATGGGCATGACAACCTCGCCCAAGAACGCCGAGGATGTGATGGATATGTGCGATATCCTGTTCGGCGAAGGCTTTATCGACGACCACCCAGTCACCACCGGCAACTGCAACGGCAACAGCCCATTGGTGTGGGATGAAACCATGCTGGGCGCGATGCGCGCCTTTAGCCGACGCAACCAGCCGGTTTTGTGCTCGCCTTTCGTTTTGGGTGGTGCGAACACACCCGCGTCGGTGCCCGCGACCGTAGCGCAGCTGACAGCCGAGGCGTTGTCGGCGCTGGCCTACACACAGGTGATCCGCAAGGGCGCACCTGCGATCTGGGGGCATTACCTTTCGACCGTGTCAATGAAATCCGGTGCGCCCATGGCGGGCACACCTGAAATCAGCCTGATGAATTTCATGATCGGTCAGATGGCGCGGTTCTACGACGTACCGTGGCGCACTTCGAACACGCTGGGCGGGGCCAAGACGTTTGACGCGCAAGCGGGATACGAATCCGCCACAACGCTCAGCGCGGTGATCCACGCCGGAGCCAATTATATCTGGCACTCGGCAGGTTGGAACGAGGCGGGCATGCACTGTTCGGTCGCCAAGTTTGTAGTTGATGCCGAACAATGCGCGATGGCTTACCGCATGGCGGAAGGCCCGAAGTGGCACGATTTCGATCAGGCTCTGGCGGCGGTTCCAGATGTAGGCCCCGGCGGTCACTACCTTGGCCACCCGCACACGCAGGACAATTTCCAGACGGCGTTCTTTATGCCTGAACTCTTTGACAACAACTCGATCGAACAATGGGTAGCCGAGGGCGAAGTGGAAATCACCGAACGCGCCTTGAAGCACGCACGCAAGCTGCTGGCCGAATATCAAGAACCAACACTGGACGAAGCCAAAAATGAGGCGCTTCTCGACTATATCGCGCGCCGCGAAAGGGAAATCCCGGCAGCGGATGAGTTGAACCAGACCTACTGATACAATCTCCCCGTACTGGCCCGCCCACAATCCGGGCGGGCCCTTTTTTCGTTCAGGACAAGCAGAGCAGCATGAAGATCGCCGAACTCCATATCTACAGCCACGACCTGCCGGTCAAAAACGGACCATACACCATGGCCAAAGCACAGGTCTGGTCGCTTGATACCACTCTGGTCAAAGTCGTTGCGGATAACGGTCTGGTGGGTTGGGGCGAGACCTGCCCGGTTGGCCCGACCTACGCCGAGGCGCATGCAAAAGGCGCCCGCGCTGCATTGATCGAAATGGCCCCCGGCCTGATCGGAACCGAAGCACTTCCGCTAAACTTGCATCGCCAGATGGATGGGCTGCTGAACGGGCACACATATGCCAAAGCGGCTATCGATATCGCAGTTCATGATGTGTTGGGCAAACATCTGGGCGTTCCTGTCTGCGATCTGCTGGGCGGAGCAACCACAGACACGGTGCCGTCCTATTATGCCACTGGCGTTGGTGCGCCGGACGATATTGCCCGTCTGGCCGCCGAAAAGATGGCCGAAGGCTACCCGCGTTTACAGATCAAGGTCGGGGGCCGCCCGGTTGAGATCGACATCGAAACCATCCGCAAGGTCTGGGACGTCGTCAATGGTTCAGGCATGCGTCTGGCGGTCGACGGCAACCGGGGCTGGACCACACGTGACGCTTTGCGCGTCAGCCGCGAGTGTCCGGAAATCCCGTTCATCATGGAACAGCCCTGCAACACCATCGAGGATCTGCAGAAGATCCGCCCTCAGGTAACGCACGGTATTTACATAGACGAAAACAGCACCGACCTGAACACAGTGATCTCAGCAGCAGGGACCGGTCTGGTCGACGGTTTCGGGATGAAAGTCACTCGGATCGGTGGGTTGCACCCCATGCGCGCTTTCCGCGACATTTGCGAGGCCCGCAATCTTCCGCACACCTGCGATGACAGTTGGGGTGGGGATATCATCGCCGCTGCCTGCACTCATGTCGGTGCAACGGTTCGGCCCGATCTGTTGGAAGGCGTCTGGCTTGCCGCGCCTTATATCGAAGGCAATTACGATCCCGAAAATGGCATCCAGATCAAAGGCGGGCATATTGCACTACCTACCGGGCCGGGGCTGGGCGTGGTGCCTGACGAAAGCCAATTCGGAACTCCTGTCGCGTCGTTCTAACTGTGGATGATCTCATGACCCTGAATGGAAAATCGGCTTTGGTCACTGGTGCGGCTGGCGGCATCGGGGCGTCAATCGTTCACCGTTTGCGGGAAGCCGGAGCGCGGGTCGCGGTTGCGGACCGGTCGGTCGTTGGCATTGAGGCCGACGCGCATCTGCCCGGCGATCTGCTTGATCCAGACTATGCCGACCAATTGCCCCAGGCCGCGGCGGCTGCGCTGGGCGGGCTCGATATCGTGATCAACAACGCAGGTGTCATCACACGCGGGTCTGTCACTGATACGTCAGATGCGGATTGGTCGTTGTCACTGGGCGTCAATGTCGAAGCCCCGTTCCGTATCTGTCGCGCGGCGATTCCGATCATGGCAGAAACGGGAGGGGGGGCTATCGTCAACACTGCGTCTTGTTGGGGGCTGCGCCCTGGCCCCAATCACGCCGTTTATTGTATGACCAAAGCGGCCATTGCGTCCCTCACCCAGTGTATGGGAATGGACCATGCCCATCAGGGTATCCGCATCAACGCTGTATGCCCGAATGAGGTGAATACGCCTATGCTGCGCTCGGGTTTTGAAAAGCGCGGCTTTGATCCAGATACGGCCGTGGCCGAGTTGGGCCAGACCGTGCCGCTGGGCCGCATCGCTGAACCCGAGGATATTGCAGACGTCATCATGTTCCTCGTCTCAGACGCGTCGCGTTATGTTTGCGGTACGCTGGTTGAGGTCAACGGTGGGAAGCCCGTTTCATGAAGCGGTTCGAGGGCAAGGTGGCATTGGTCACAGGCGGGCGCAGCGGCATCGGTCAGGCCATTGCCCGTCGGTTGCGGGATGAAGGCGCACAGGTCTTTACCGCGCAACGAGGAGAAGACAGCGAGTTTCAAGGCATCGCAGCGGATTTCGCCGATCCCGACAGCCCGGCTCAGGTGATCAGCGAAGTGGTCTCTGATGCTGGGCGCCTGGATGTATTGATCAACAACGCGGGTATGATGCAGGAAGCCTTGGTCGAAGACATGAGCCTAGAAGACTGGCACCGAAGCCTGATGGTCAACCTGACCGCTCCGTTCCTGATGATCAAAGCCGCGCTGCCGCATCTGCGCGAAACCAAAGGCAGCATCGTTAATACAGGATCCATCGAAGGTTTGGGCAGCAATCCCGGTCACGCGGCTTATTGCGCGTCCAAAGCGGGGCTGCATGGGCTGACCCGCGCCGTTGCGGTGGATCACGGGGCTGAAGGTGTCCGTTGCAACGCCGTCGCACCGGGATGGATTGATACTGATCTGAACGAGGATTTCATTGAATCCATGCCCGACCCCGCTGCATTCCGTCGTGACGTTGCCAAAATCCACCCTGTGGCCCGGACCGGGCAACCCGAAGAGGTTGCAGCGCTCGTTGCCTTTCTGGCGTCAGCGGATGCGGCTTTTATCACCGGGCAGGTTTACACGGTGGATGGCGGGCGTATGGCTAAACTCAGCTTGCCCTGACCATCATTCCTTGCCGGATCGCCATTCTTTCCAGAACAGGTAGCTGTTTGCCCCAAGCGATGCGAATGGCTCGGGCGGCAGGCGCGGAAGGTCCGGCTGCGCTAGAAAGTGATCCGCGATCTCTGATCCGCCTTGCATCACCAGTTCTGCGATCCCCATGCCCTGCAGGGTCCCTCGGGCGATTCCAAGACCATTCTGACAGCAGGCCGAAAATACGCCGTTTTCAAGCTCACCAAACGCTGCGGACCCGTTTCTGCTAAGGCAGAGCATTCCGGCCCAGCGGTGCTCCATCTTGACGTCTGGCAGGTGCGGGAAACGTTCCTTGAACTTGCGGTCATGTACCCGGCCAGCATTGCGCATTCGCGTCGCACTGGTTTCGATCGTCGGATGAAAGCTGGAACCGGTGCGGATCAGGATGCGATCGCCGTAGCTGCCGGAAATGCGCCGTACCGATGTGCCCATCGGATCCGCCGGTGTCACTGACCAGCGCGATTGTCCACCAAGCGTCTTGATCTGTGCCTCGGTCAGCGGGGCCGAGATCGAGGCGTAAAGGCAGATATGCATCAATCGTCGCTGGTAGAACCCAAAGCTTTCGAGATGGCCATTATTGGCCAGAATGATCCGCCCGGTGCTGACCCTGGCTTTGGCTGTGTTGACCACCCAGCCTGCGCCCTGCTTTTCGAAACTGGTGACGGGCGAGTTCTCGAACACGGCAATCTGATCAGCCAATTGGGCTGAAAGCGCCCGCACGTAGGCTGCGGGCTGGATCATCACTGTTCCTGGTGCGTAAAGCCCCGAGGTGTAGTGTGGGCTGCCCGTGATCTCTTGCATCTGCTGCTGGTCGTAGAGCGTATGCGGCTCGCCCAATTTCGTCAGATGTTCTGCAAACTCTTTATTGTGCGCGTCGCCCACTTTGGTGGCGGCTGCATTGTACTTGCCGCAGGGGTCGAACATCTCTTGCGGCAGTGCGCAGTCCGAGGCTACGTCGGTCGCAAAAGCTATGGCCTTGCGGTTCAACGCAATGGCAGCACGATCTGCCTCTAACGCATCGCCCGCGTAGTTGTCCGAGGCCAGATCATGTGGCAGGTCGATCATAAATCCCGAGTTTCGCCCTGCAGAGCCATCGGCAAATCGGCCGGCTTCCAGTAGAACGACCTTGAGTGACGGATCCAGTTGATACAGACGCCGCGCCGTGCTGAGCCCGGCGAACCCACCGCCGACAATTGTGATGTCAGCGGTCAGGTCCTTGTCCAGCTCCGGCAGGGGCGTCTGGGGTGGCAGGATGGCATTCCATCCCGCCGGGCCCGTCTGTCGGGGTAGTCGTTTGGCCTTGAACCGCGTCAATCCACGGCCTCGTCTGCGTCATCGGCCAGATCGATCCAGATCGTTTTCAACTGGGTGTACTGATCGTGGGCGTGGACCGAATTGTCGCGACCGCCAAAGCCCGACTGCTTGTAGCCGCCAAATGGCGTGGTGATGTCGCCTTCGCCAAAGCTGTTGACCGTCACAGTGCCCGCCCGGATTGCCCGCGCGCCTCGAATTGCGCGCTTGGCATTGGCCGTGAAGATCGAGGCGCACAAGCCATAGTCAGTGTCATTGGCAATCTTGATGGCTTCGTCAAAACCCGAAACTTCGATTACCGACAGAACCGGGCCAAAGATCTCCTCTCGCGCCAGGGTGGCGTCATTGCCGGGCACTTCGACCACAGTGGCCTCGACAAAGCCTTTGTCAGCTTTGCCACCGATCACCACGTTTTCGGCCTGATCCAGATAGCCGCAGACCTTATTGTAATGCCCTTCGCTTACCAGCGCGCCCATGCGGGTTTCCGGGTCCAGCGGGTCGCCGATATTCCACTGTTTGGCATGATGCGCGATGCGCTCCAGCAGCTCGGCCTTCGCATCCTTGTGCACGATCAGGCGGGAAGAGGCCGAGCAGTTCTCGCCCATATTCCAGAACGCGCCGTTGACAACATGCGCGGCCACACGGTCAAGGTTTTCAGCGTCATCCATGACGATGGCCGGGTTTTTGCCGCCCATCTCCAGCACCACCTCTTTGGCGTTACTTTCGGCGGAATAGGTCAGGAACCGTTTGCCGGTCACGGTCGAACCGGTGAAAGACACCATGTCAATATCCATATTCCGCCCGATGGGTTCGCCGACCTCTGCGCCGCCGCCCGGAACGATGTTCAGAACGCCGCGGGGCAACCCAGCCTCCATCGCCAGCTCGGCCATACGCAGTGCGGTCAGCGTGGTTTCCGCCGCTGGTTTCACCACCACTGAACACCCTGCCGCCAGAGCCGGCCCGATCTTCCATGCCAGCATCAGCAACGGGAAGTTCCAGGGCAGCACCAGACCGACGACGCCAATCGGTTCGCGCACGACCATGGCGATGTGATCGTCGCTGGCCGGCGAGACCTGATCGTAAATCTTGTCAATCGCCTCAGCGTGCCATTTCAGGCAGTGGATCGTCTCGGGCACATCCACGGTTTCGCAATCAAAGATGGTCTTGCCGCTGTCGATGCTTTCCATCACCGCCAGTTCGCGCGCATTGCGGGTCATCAGTTTGCACAGCCGGATCAGCACATCCTTGCGTTCGGACGGATGCAGCTTGGACCAACGGCCATCGTCAAACGCCTCGCGCGCCTTTTCGACAGCAAAGTCCACATCCGCTGCGCCGCAAGATGCGATATCTGCCAGTTTGTCGCCAGTGGCTGGGTTCACTGTCTCAAAGGTCTCACCCGAAATCGCGGGACGGAAGGCACCGTCGATGAAAGCGCCTGTGGGCAGCGTCAAGCCTGCGGCGATGGATTTGTATTCGTCCTGTGTCAGCAGATCCATGTCTCTTACCCCTCAGCCACAATGTCAGCGATTGTCTTCTTGAGCACACGCGTCACCTGTTCCAATGCGCGTTTGTCGTCTTTGTTCAGACCCTTCAGCGGAGGCCGCATGGCGCCCGCATCGATCCCGTTCATAGTCACGCCATGCTTGATGGTCTGGATGAACTTTCCACCCTGTTCCAACACCCGCATCAGCGGCATCATGGCCGACATGATCCGCCGACCTTTGGAGAAATTCCCCTCAATCACGCAGGCATTGTAAAGCGCCACATGCTCGGCAGGCAGGAAGTTCGACCCGCCACAGACCCAGAACGGTGCGCCCCAGGCGAAGAACTCCAGCGCCTGGTCGTCCATACCGCAGCCCAGCTGGATGTGCGGATAATCCCGCGCCAGCAGGTGCACCCTGTTGATATCGCCCGAACTTTCCTTGATGCCGCAGAAGTTCCGGCTGCGGCCTACACGGTCAAGGAATTCCTCACCCATCATCGTGCCGGTGCGGTGCGGGTAGTTGTACAGCATTACAGGCAGGTCCGCGGCCTTGTCGATGGCCAGTGCGTTCAGTGCGTTTTCGCGGTCGGTTGGCACCGAATAGGGCGGGCTGGCGAGTAGGATAGCATCCGCACCAATCTCACGTGCGCCCGATGCAAGGGCAATCGAGTCCGACGTCAGCATCGCACCTGTGCCAACCACTAACGGCAGTCTGCCATTCAGCTTCTTATGGGTGAATTTGGCCAACTCCAGCCGTTCGTCCACGGTCTGAGCATAGTTTTCACCGGTTGAGCCGCCCGAAATTAGACCGTGCACGCCGTTCTCGATCAGATATTCGATCACGTCGGACAGGGCGTCCCAATTTACGCTGCCATCATCGTGATAGGGCGTGACCACAGGGGTATAGATACCCTCAAACTTGAAAATCGGGTTCATTCCGTCCTCATGCAGGTTTCGAAAGGGGCGGGACGCCCATTGGGACATCCAACGCGTCAGGCATCACGAACATCTCAATTTGATCGCGTGACAGGTTCCAATGATCTTCTGCCAGCTTCGCGGCGGCGGCTTCATCTCGTGCCTCGATCGCTGCGATGATCGCGTCATGCTGCTGACTGGCAAGGGACAGGTTTTCTGACATTTCACCGCTTTGCGGGCGATAAAACGTCATACCGATCCTTGCGTGATCGATCAGCAGTCGGTTGAACGACGGCAGAAGGTAGACATTACCGGACATTTCGCCGGTCACATCGTGAAAACGGTTGTTGGCCAGTGCTCGGTCTTCGCCAGAGCCCTTGCGCAGCGCCGCTTTGAACGCTTGCTGCGCGTCTTTTAGAGCGTCGATCTGCGCCGCGCGCGCGTTCACCGCCGCCAGACGCAGGATCGCGCCGTACACCATTGGGGCGGCAAGGAAGAAATCGCGCAGCGTGGTATACGACATCTCGGAAACCCGCGCGCTGCGATTTGTTCGCAGATCCAGATAGCCTTCTCCGGCCAGTTGCCTGAAGACCTCGCGCAGCGGTGTGCGTGACAAACCAAATTCGTCGGACAAATGCGCTTCGTCCAGATCTGTGCCTGGCTGCAGGCGCAGCGTCAGGATGGATGTTTTCAGATGCTCTTGTAACGCGGTTTTACGCGATTTGGCTTCGTCTTTCATTCCCTGAATCCGTTCTTTCGCTGCCGCGTTCGAATCGTGCGCGGTGAGTGCTATGTATTCCAAGAAAATACAACTTGTATACAAAAAAATTTCGTGCAGCATGGGCGCCTGCAAAATAGACTCACATTTGGGCGCTGCCCCAATTTCAAAACGGTACAACTCATGCCACAAACTCGGCACATCACATTTGTCTTGGTTGAAGAGTTCTCGCACCTCGCGTTCTCATGCGCGGTCGAACCGCTGCGCATTGCAAACCTTGTAAGCGGGGAAGACCTGTATAGCTGGAACTTCGTTTCCGAACAGGGCGAACAAGCGGTGTGCTCCAACGGGTCAGTTACACTGGTGCATTCCGGACTGGAAAGCCTAACCAAATGTGACCAGCTTTTTGTTCTGTCGGGTATCCACATGCGCAAGCATGTCACGCGTCCTTTGCTTGCTACCCTGCGACGCGAACGCGCCCGCGGCACGCCGATCGGGGCCCTTTGCTCGGGTGCCTGGGTTTTGGCCGAGGCCGGTTTTCTTGACGGTATGCAGGCTGCGATCCACTGGGAATACCATGACGCTTTCATGGAGGCGTTTCCCGAAGTTAATCTGGTCCGCAGCGTGTTCGTGGCTGACGAAAAGCACATTACTGCGTCCGGCGGTACTGCGACGGCAGACTTGATGCTTCACCTGATCGAGCGCGACCATGGCGAAGAGTTGGCAATCGATGTGGCTGATCAGATGGTTTACAACGCGGTGCGCAATGCAACGGCGAAACAGCGGGTTTCGCTGCAATCACGCAATGGCATGCGCAATGCGCATCTCGCCAAGGCGATCAACATCATGCAGGACAGTATAGAAACCCCTGTCTCACCGTCCTTCATTGCCGAAGAGCTTGGAATTTCCACTCGGCAGCTTGAACGGTTGTTCGGGAAGTACCTGAATACGTCACCCAAGAAGTACTTCATGGAGATGCGGTTGGAGCGCGCCCAGAAGTTGCTGCTGCAAACCGAGGCCTCGGTCACCGAGATTGCAATTGCCTGCGGGTTCGAAAACCCCGGCCACTTTTCGCGCGTGTACCGATCCAGCTTTGGTGTCACACCGCACGCGCAGCGCAACAAGATCGACTGAGTACCGTTTACGTAAGAATTCTGCTGTTCGATACGGCAGGGGATGCCGCATTTCACCGGTCCAAAACGGACCAGAGCGGGCATCCCCCTAACCCTGCCGAGATACCCCCTCATTAAAACCGGACTAGTCAACAGATCGACAGGATGATTTAGCAATAGATTGCGATATTGGCATAACTATTACGAGAACTTGTCATCGATGAGTTTCTTGTGCCCACATTCCTTAATCTTTGCCTTAATTTCGGTCTTCGGATCTCTCATGAGAGGCCGTGAGCCCGCAGGAAAACACACGTTTTTCCGCGCCCAACGCGACATAGTTTTTTGCTTTTGCGGGGAATGGTGCTGCTGGAGAGAATTGAACTCTCGACCTCTCCCTTACCAAGGGAGTGCTCTACCTCTGAGCTACAGCAGCGCTGTGGGCGGGTGATTAGACTCAAACGATACGCGGCGCAAGGGTGTCTGGACGGTTTTTTTCGCCTCCTGTAGAGAAAGATCATGACAGATAAAAATTCACCAAAAAAACAAGGCAAATCCGGGGACGCGCGGGAAGAGCGTTTGAAGGCGGCGCTGAAGGCGAATATGGCGCGGCGCAAGGCGCAAGCCAAGGCGCGGGCAGCCTCGGGGGACAAAGCCGATAAGGACGAGGGATAAGAGCAGATGGATTCGATTCTTGTAACGGGCAACGGCCCGCTGAACGGGCAAATTCCGATCGCGGGGGCCAAGAACGCGTGCCTGACGCTGATGCCCGCAACTTTGCTGAGCGAAGAACCGCTGACGCTGACCAATGCGCCGCGACTGAGCGACATCAAAACCATGACCGCCCTGCTGCAATCGCTGGGGGCCGAAGTGTCGTCGCTGCAGGACGGACAGGTGATCGCGATGTCGAGCCACAGCCTGACCAGTCAGACAGCTGACTATGACATCGTGCGCAAGATGCGCGCGTCGAACCTGGTGCTTGGCCCTTTGCTGGCGCGTTTTGGGCAGGCGGTTGTCTCGCTGCCCGGTGGTTGCGCGATTGGCGCGCGTCCGATGGACCTGCATGTCGAAGGGCTTGAGGCGCTGGGTGCGGAGATCGAGCTGAAAGACGGGTATCTACACGCTAAGGCACAGGGCGGGTTGAAAGGCGCGGTGCATGAGATGCGCTTTGCCTCGGTTGGGGCAACTGAAAACATCGTCATGGCTGCGACGCTGGCCAAGGGAACCACTGTTCTGAAGAATGCCGCGCGCGAGCCTGAGATCGTCGATCTGGTCGAATGTCTGCGCAAGATGGGGGCCCAGATTTCGGGCGAGGGGACCTCGACCATTGAAATCCAGGGTGTCGACCGGTTGCATGGTGCCACGCATCAGGTCGTTACGGACCGGATCGAACTGGGCACCTATATGCTGGCGCCCGCGATTTGCGGCGGCGAGGTAGAATTGCTGGGCGGGCGCATGTCGCTGGTCGAATCCTTCGCCAAGAAACTGGACGCTGCCGGCATCAACGTCACAGAAACCGAAAAGGGGCTGAAAGTGGCGCGCAAGAATGGCCGCGTTCAGGCCGTGGATGTGGTGACAGAGCCGTTTCCGGGCTTCCCGACGGACCTTCAGGCGCAGATGATGGCGCTGATGTGCACTGCCGAAGGAACCTCGGTGCTGGAAGAACGCATTTTCGAAAACCGATTCATGCACGCACCCGAACTGGTGCGCATGGGCGCGAATATCGAGGTGCATGGTGGCACAGCCACAGTCACCGGTGTTGAAAGCCTGAAAGGTGCGCCAGTTATGGCAACGGACCTGCGCGCCTCGGTCTCGCTGATTCTGGCGGGGCTGGCGGCAGAAGGTGAAACAACGGTCAGCCGGGTCTATCATCTGGACCGCGGATATGAGCATGTGGTGCGCAAGCTGGAAGGCGTGGGTGCAAAAATCGAACGGATCAAGGGCCAATGACAGACGCAAGTTTTGAAGACGGGCGCGAGGCCCCGCTGAATCTGGGCGCTGAGGACAGCGACGACCTTCAGGTCATCTCGACACTGGCGCAGGACGCGGTTTTCCCGGTGACCGAGATGAAGTGGCAGCCGTCGCAGCGCCGTTTTGGTCTGCTGCTGAACCGCTTTCGTTGGGAAGATAAGGACGCTGCCACCCGCCGTGATCGCCCGTTCGAGCGGGTGCAATCCGTGCTGGTATTTGATTCGGTCCTTTCCGTGGCCAGCCAGGGCGTTGATCGAAGTGACACAGATATGATCATGTCCCTTCTCTCGGTCGATTTCGAAGCGGGCGAGGATGGCGCTGGTCAAATCTTGCTGACATTGGCGGGCGACGGTGTGATCCGTCTTAAGGTCGAAGCCGTCGACGTGACCCTTAAGGATGTAACCCGCCCGTATCTGGCCCCGTCGGGTCAGGCCCCGCATCACCCCGAATAGATGCAGAATAAGCGCGGTATCTCTCAGGCGTTTTCCAAACCGTCAGGAGGCGTCGCGCTGCGTCCGGCCACCGTGTTCGACGTGTTCGACATCAGCCAGGTGCTGATCCGGTCGATCACACAGCTTTGTGTGGCCGACCACAATAACGATCCTGACAACCTAAAACAGTGGACCGCAAACAAGGATCCGGAAACCATCCGGGGTTGGTTCAGACCAGGGTCGCAGATCTGGGTGGCCGAGCATGAAGGGCAGGTGGCTGCCGTCGGAGGTTTGTTCGAGACCGGGAAGATCACCTTGCTCTACGTTGATCCGGGTCATGTGGGCAGCGGGGTTGGGGCCGCGCTGCTCAGTCAGTTGGAACAACAACTGGCTGCGTGCGGTTGCACCGAAGCGCATTTGGATGCGACTCGGACGGCGCGGGAGTTTTATCTACGCCATGGGTGGGAAGATACCGGACGGTGCAGTGACCGCCAGGATTTGTCCTGCTTGGCCATGCGCAAATCGCTGCACCCCGGCGACTGAGGGTTGAGACCCGACCCTCGCAGCGATATGTCCCATTGCGCAACGCTCGGAGTGCCTGATCATGCCCGTTTTCCTCGACACCACATCGCCCGATTTTGAGGATGCCTTCCAAACGCTGCTGTCTGCCAAGCGCGAAGACAGCCCAGATGTGGACGCAGTCGTGGCTCAGATCATCGATGATGTTCGCAACAGAGGTGACGCGGCGGTCATCGAGTTGACTGCTAAATTTGACCGTCTGGAGCTGACACCTAAAACACTGGCTTTCAGCGCGCACGAAATCTCAGACGCGGTGGCTGAGGTCGGGGCGGAAGATCGTACGGCACTGGAACTGGCTGCAGCCCGCATCCGATCTTACCACGAAAAGCAGATGCCCACCGATCACAGCTGGACGGATGAAGCCGGAGCCACGTTGGGTTGGCGTTGGTCTGCGGTCTCCGCCGCGGGGCTGTACGTGCCGGGCGGTCTGGCGTCCTATCCGTCGTCGGTGTTGATGAACGCCATTCCGGCTAAAGTGGCGGGCGTGGAGCGGCTGGCCATTGTGGTGCCTACGCCGGATGGACAAGTGAACCCGCTGGTGCTGCTGGCCGCGCAATTGGCGGGCGTGGACGAGATCTATCGCATCGGCGGAGCGCAGGCTGTGGCCGCACTGGCCTATGGCACCGACACTATCGCGCCGGTCGACAAGATCACCGGCCCGGGCAATGCCTTTGTTGCAGCCGCCAAACGCCGTGTCTTTGGAAAGGTCGGCATCGATATGATCGCGGGCCCGTCGGAGATTTTGGTGATTGCCGACAAGGATAACGACCCCGACTGGATCGCGCTGGATTTGCTCAGTCAGGCCGAACATGACGAAAGCGCGCAATCCATCCTGATCACAGACGATGCAACTTTCGGTCAACGCGTAGCTGAAGCAGTCGAAAAACGCCTTGAAACTCTGCAACGTCGCGCTATCGCTGGTGCCAGTTGGCGCGACTTCGGCGCAATCATCACCGTAAGCGATCTGGATGAGGCGGCAATCCTGTCCAACCGCATTGCGCCTGAACATCTGGAACTGTGCGTCGCAGATCCGGTGGCGTTGAGCGAAAAAACCATCCACGCCGGGGCGATCTTTCTGGGTCAATACACGCCCGAAGCCATCGGCGACTATGTCGGCGGCCCAAATCACGTGCTGCCGACTGCCCGGTCTGCTCGGTTCTCATCGGGGCTTAGCGTGATGGATTTCCTCAAGCGCACGACGCTTAGCCAGATGACCCCCGAAGCGCTGCGCGCCATTGGCCCCGCCGCCGAACAACTGGCGCAATCGGAGAGCCTTGAGGCGCATGGCTTGTCGGTTACGGCACGGCTGAACCGTCTGAATGGTTGAATTGACGCAAAGACCTGGCCTATGTGGCGTTTCTGTGCGTTGCTACGCGAATTTCGTTGTTATAGGTCTGTGCTGACACAAGGATTGTAGCTGTAAAGATGACCCGCATCTCGCATATCGAACTGGATGACCGAAACCTGCCGCCGCCGACGCCGGAGATCGAGCAGGAGCGCAAGGTTGCCATCTATGATTTGCTGGAAGAGAACAGTTTCTCTTTGCCCAAACGCGATGACCGCGTTGTGCCCGACGGGCCCTATCACCTGCAATTGTCGATCCGCGACAAGCGGCTGGTCTTTGACGTTGCAACAGAGGAAGAGCAGAAAGCGGCGGAATTTCATCTGTCGCTCGGCCCCTTTCGGCAAGTGGTCAAAGACTATTTCCAGATCTGCGAAAGCTATTTCGACGCGGTGAAATCGCTGCCGCCCAGCCAGATCGAAACCATCGATATGGCTCGGCGCGGTATCCACAACGAAGGCAGCCGCGTCTTGCAGGAAAGGTTAGAGGGCAAAGCCGACGTAGACACCGACACCGCCCGCCGCCTTTTCACGCTGATCTGCGTGCTGCATTTCGGAGGCTAACGGGTGACGCCTCTGCCGCAGTCGATCCTGTTCTGTTGCGACCACAACTCGGTTCGGTCCCCGATGGCCGAAGGCATCATGAAGAAATTCTACGGCACCGGCACTTACGTTCAGTCTGCCGGAGTTCATAACGATCTGGATATCGACGGCTTTTGCATTTCTGTCTGTCACGAAATCGGGGTCGAGCTGTCCCGCCACCGCACCCGATCCTTCGACGAAATGGAAGAGTGGGGCGATGACCTCAGTTCGTTCGATCTGATTGTTGCCTTGTCACCTGCCAGTCAGCGCAAAGCGCTGGAACTGACCCGGATTTTTCATCTGGATGTCGATTATTGGCCAATAATGGACCCTACCGGGATGGGTGAGACGCGCGAAACCAAGCTACACCACTACCGACAGACCCGCGATCAGATCATCAAGCATCTGAAAGACCGCTGGGGCGAACCAACGGAGTGACCGATGAACCAGACCGTTCAAACCTATTTCGAGGCATTCAACGCCGGTGATGTTGATGGCATGTTGGCCTGTTTGTCCGACGACGTGGCCCATCACGTGAACGAGGGCCAAATCCGTGTGGGCAAGGAAAAGTTTGCGGCCTTCTGCGCCCATATGAATCGCTGCTACAAAGAAAACCTGACCGATATCGTCGTTTTCGACGCCCAAGGTGGCACCCGCGCTGCGGCCGAATTCGTCGTGAATGGCACCTATTTGGAAACCGACGAAGGCCTGCCTGAAGCGCACGGCCAGACCTATCGTTTGCCTGCCGGATCGTTCTTTGATCTGAATGACGGCAAAATTACCCGCGTCACCACTTTTTACAATCTTGCGGACTGGACCAAACAGGTCTCGAATGGCTGAGGTCAGCGCTGTCCGCCCCCTGACTGGAGCGGCGCTTGAAGCCGCTTTGGACGATGTTGCCCGTCTGCGGATCAAGGTCTTTCACGACTGGCCTTACCTTTATGATGGCGACCTCGAGTATGAGCGTAAATATCTGCAATCCTACCGGGACAGTGATCAGGCCATCGTGGTCGGTGCTTTCGACGGCGACCGCCTGATCGGCGCGTCAACCGGTGCCCCCCTGATGGATCACGCCGAAGATTTCGCCGCCGCGTTTGAAGGCACAGGTCTTGAGTTGGGCGACACCTTCTATTGCGCAGAGTCGGTACTGTTACCGGAGTATCGTGGGCAAGGTGTCGGCCACAAATTCTTTGACGAACGTGAGGCCCATGCCCGCCGCCTTGGGTTTTCCAAAGCCGCATTCTGCGGGGTGCAACGCCCGGACGACCACCCGATGAGACCTGCACGATATCGCCCGCTCGACACCTTCTGGCGCGCACGCGGTTACACGCCTCTACCCGGCGTCATTGCGCAGTTTTCCTGGAAGGACATCGGAGAAGACGGCGAGACGCTTAAGCCGTTACAATTCTGGATCAGGGATCTTTAATCGTTGTCTACGGTGCGCGCCTGCGGCTTAAGAAACCGTATTTCACGGCCCAAGCCCGAAGCGAGAGGCGTTTGTGTTTGTCTTGTTTCACGGCCGTTTTGGATTGCTGACCGCCTTTGCGGTTGAACTCATAGACGTCAATGACACGCTCGGCGCACCCACAGGCTTCGCCCATCCCAACCTTGGCGAAGTAGAACTTCTCGAATTCTTCCTGTTTTTGCATCACGGGCCTCCTTCGCACATTCAAGCACGTCAGACGGCGGATGCCAATTCACGTTCCAGTCGGAGCATAACTGAGAGAAGGTCCCGGGCAGAGCATGCCCGGGCAATTGTTTTCAGTGCCCCAAGATCGGGTCAAACTCACTTTCAGGGTCAAGGACCGGATCCAGGACAAGCACCAACCGCGTCTCGCCCGTGCCTTCAATCGGAGGCGAGCGGTGCAGAAACCCGGGATCCGGTTGAGCGGGCCAGAGCGTGCCACGTAATAGAATTGGTGCGCCGGTTGGGGTTGTGAAAACGCGCGAAGGGTCGGCGCCATCTGCCGAGACCCCATATTGCGTTCCCGTTCCCTTATAGGTGCAGACGAGGCGCGCGGTCACGGCATCGATGTGGAACCTGCGGCATGCATTGGTCGTTATCACGTCCAACCGCAGCCGCAGCCATTTCGCGTTCATCAGACCGGCAAAGATATCGGACAGCGCTGCAATGTCATCCACCAGCCGATCGCGCTCTGCGCCCGGTGGCGTGCCCCGCGCGTCGCACACTTCTGAAACAGCCTCGCGCACCAACTCGGGGCGCAGGATCACGCGGGTTTTGGGCAACTGTTCGGGTTCAAGCCCGTTCAGCCACGATTGAAAACCCTGCAACGGTTGTCTGTTCCATACGGCCGCAGCGCGGCCGGGCTTGTGAATGGCTGAAAGACTGTCCGGCGTGGTGCAAATCTCGATCCCCATAGCCGCGTCTTGTACGATGTTCTGCACAATGCTCATGCCGCAGCCTCGGCGCGGCGCCAGATCGGGAAGGGGTCTGGCAGCTTTGGCAGGTCTTCAAGACGGCTTGCAGCGACAGCGGGCAGCAGTGCGGTATCCAATCGGGCTTTCAGTTTAGGCCAGTCGATGCCGCTGCCTATAAAGACGATCTCTTGCCGACGGTCGCCCCAGGGTTCTTGCCAATGGGCCTGCATGTACGCGCGTGCGCTTTCGTGATCGGGGCGGCGTTCTTCTGGCACGGTTGCCCACCAAGTGCCCAGTGGCTGCACGGACGACAACGCGCCTGCCAGTGAAAACTCAGCCACCCAATCCGGGCGCGTGGCGATCCAGAAATGGCCCTTGGCCCGGATCACACCGGGCAGATCGCCATTCAGGATTTCAAGGATCTTTTCAGGGATAAAGGGCTGCCGCGCCCGGTACACATAGCTGGTGACGCCATATTCTTCGGTTTCCGGCACGTGATCGGCAAATCCATAAAGTTCTTTGGCCCACATCGGGTGCTCATGCGCCTTTTCGAAGTCGAACAGCCCGGTATCCAGAATTTCGTCTGCGGCAACATCTGAGTGGTTGGTTTCAATAATCTTTGCATCCGCGTTCAGGCTTCGGATGATCTTGCGCGCAGCTTCTACGCGGTCTGGCCCGGCGTCGGCAACCTTGTTCAAAATGACCACATCGGCAAATTCGATCTGATCGGTCAGCAAATGTACCAACGTGCGCTCATCTTCTTCACCCATCGTCTCGCCCCGGTCGCGTAGGAAATCGTGGCTTGAGAAGTCATTGAGCAGATTGACCGCGTCGACAACAGTCACCATCGTGTCCAGGCGTGAAACATCCGACAGGCTTTCGCCAAGTTCATCGCGGAAGTCAAAGGTGGCCGCTACGGGCAGAGGCTCGGAAATACCGGTGGATTCGATCAGCAGGTAATCAAACCGCCCTTCTGATGCCAGCCTGCGCACCTCGTCCAGCAAGTCGTCGCGCAACGTGCAGCAGATGCAGCCGTTCGACATTTCGACCAATGTCTCGTCTGTGCGGGAAAGCTCGGTATCGGCGCGAACAAGATCGGCATCGATATTCACTTCGGACATGTCGTTAACAATCACGGCCACCCGTCGGCCATCGCGATTGTTCAGTACGCGGTTCAAGAGGGTTGTTTTGCCCGCGCCCAGAAAGCCGGACAGAACAGTGACCGGAAGTCGGGTTTCAGTCATGGGGTGCGCTCCTGTGTTTTTTTTTAGCCCGAATCGGGGGGCAGACGGGTGTTTGCCTTCGCCCGCTATAAATTGCCGGCTATGTAATGTTATTACATTATTAATGACAAGCCGGTTTTTGACGGGTTATCGTTTGATTGCTGAACCAGCGTCTCGCAACACCTCCACAGCGCTTGGGTGCGGGTCAGAAGGACGGCGCGGAAACAAATGCCCTGTACATGCCGCGCCGTCCTCTTCTAGTGTCGCGGCAACCGAGTCATAACAGATGCCAAATCATGAAAATCGCCACTGCCGCTTACGACCTCAGCTGGCTCGACAGTTGGGCACATTATGAAGACAAATTGGACCGCTGGGTCGCCGAAGCCGCAGGGAAGGGGGCCGAACTTCTGGTTTTTCCCGAATACGGCGCAATGGAGCTTTCCACTCTGGATGGGGTCGAGGTGGCAGGTGATCTGGAACGCTCAATCCATTCAGTGTCTGAGCGGATGGGGGATGTGCAAACCCTGCACAGCCGCCTTGCGAGGACATACAACACATACATCGTGGGCGCTTCCGCACCGGTTGTGGATGGCCACGGTCGTCCAGTGAACCGTGCCGCGTTTTATGCGCCGGACGGAGGTTGCGACCATCAGGACAAACAGATCATGACCCGATTCGAGCGTGAAGACTGGGACATTGCCCCCGGTGGTCCGCTGAAGCTGTTCAACACCGCGCTGGGCAAGATCGGGGTGCTCATCTGCTATGACAGCGAGTTCCCTTTGCTGGGCCGCGCCCTGAGCGAGGCGGATCTGATCCTTGTTCCGTCCTGCACCGAAGCCCTTTCCGGTTATTGGCGTGTTCGCATCGGCGCGATGTCAAGAGCATTGGAAAATCAATGCGTTACAGTGATGGCTTCGCTGGTCGGAAATAACGAATGGTCCCAGGCCGTGGACAAAAACACCGGTACGGGCGGTGTATTCGGCCCGCCGGACAAGGGTTTTCCGGCCACAGGAGTGCTGGCCGAAGGCGCGCTGAACCAACCCGGCTGGACCTATGCCGAGGTGGATTTGAATGCAATTTCACAAGTCCGTACGGACGGCCATGTGCTGAACCGCGCTCATTGGCAGGAACAAGCCCCCCGAGTCGAATCGGTCACAATATCCAGCCTTTAGGTGATTCCGCCCTTGAAATAAGGGCAAAATAGGCTCATTTAGGCGCACATCCCTGCAGATTCTGCGGGTGCAACGTAATGATGGAGACAACATGGCCAAGGAAGATACGCTCGAATTTCCCGGTGTCGTGAAGGAACTCCTGCCTAATGCGACGTTTCGGGTCGAGCTGGAAAACGGCCATGAGATCATCGCACATACGGCAGGCAAGATGCGCAAGAACCGCATCCGTGTTCTGGCCGGCGATAAAGTTCAGGTCGAAATGACCCCGTATGATCTGACCAAAGGTCGGATCAACTACCGCTTCAAGTAACGCCTGCCGCAATGGCGTTTATTTTAGGATCGGGCAGCCCGAGACGGCTGGACCTGCTGGCCCAGCTTGGTGTGCAGCCCGACGCCATCCACCCCCCGGACATCGACGAAACGCCGCTAAAAGGGGAGCTTCCGGTTCCTTATTGCAGCCGTATCACACGCGAAAAAGTGCAGGCGGTGCAAGCGGATAGCGATGACTTCACGCTGTGCGCAGACACCACCGTCGCTTTGGGACGGCGCATTCTGGGCAAGCCCGAAGATGCAGGCCAGGCCGCCGAATTTTTGCACGCGTTGTCCGGTCGCCGTCACCGGGTCATAACCTCGGTCGCTGTACGGTGTGGGGATCGAATACTACAGCGTGACGTGGTCTCGCAGGTGAAGGTCAAACGCCTGTCCGATGTCGAAATCAATGCTTATCTGGCGACAGGGGACTGGCAGGGCAAAGCTGGAGCTTACGCCATTCAAGGCCCCGCAGGTGCGTTCATACCCTGGATTTCGGGATCGTTCACCGGCATTGTCGGGTTGCCCCTGTCCGAAACCGCCGCTCTGCTGCAGGGTATCGGCTATCCACTTTATCGCGAGGCGTCATGAAGGGCCGCACCATCGTTCTGGACCACATCGAGGACCGCGAAGCCGCGGCCCTTATGGTTGATGGCAAGCTTGATGACTTCCTGATTGCAGCGGACGCGCCTACGCCCGGCACGATTTACCGCGCCCGCGCCGACCGTCCGGTCAAAGGGCAGGGAGGCATGTTCCTGACAACTCCGGATGGGCCTGCCTTCTTGCGGCAAGTCAAAGGGTTGGCCCCCGGTGCTATGCTTCTGGTGCAGGTGAGTGGCTATGCCGAACCAGGCAAAGCCATTCCGGTGAGCAACCGGATCCTGTTTAAAAGCCGCTATGCCATTGTCACGCCCGAAGCGCCGGGCCTGAACATTTCGCGCAGCATCAGGGATGAAGAAATCCGTGACCAGTTGCTTGAAATTGCGCATGAACAGATGGGCGACAGCCGTTACGGTCTAATCCTTCGCTCCTGCTGCGTGGGTGCTGATGCGGATGATATTGCCGAAGACATCTCGGCCATGTTGGCGCAAGCGGATCAGGTGATGACTGACTCAGGCACCGAGCCAGAGGTTCTGAGCGAAGGTGACAGCCCTCATGTCCTGGCCTGGCGGGATTGGACAGACCCGGCCGAGGTTGTCACGCGGGCCGGAAGCTTCGAAACTCACGGTGTGCTGGATGCACTGGATGTGGCGCGTGGTGTTTCCGAACCTTTGCCGGGTGGCGGATACCTCTATATCGAACCCACGCGCGCATTGGTTGCAGTGGATGTGAATACCGGCGCCGACACGTCCTTGGCGGCTGGAACCAAAGCCAACTTTGCCTGCGCCAAGCTGTTACCCCGCGCCTTGCGCGTGCGTGGATTGGCGGGACAGATCACTTTGGATCTGGCACCGATGCCCAAGAAGGACCGGCGTGGTTTTGAATCCGCTCTGCGGGCTGCTTTCAAGTCGGATCCAGACGAGACGATTCTGGCAGGCTGGACACCGCTGGGACATTTCGAACTGCAACGCAAACGCAGCCGTTTGCCGCTAGCGGAGATCCTGAAATGAGCTGCCCGATCTGCGGAGAAGACACGGTGCAGAAGTTCCGTCCGTTCTGCTCAAAACGCTGCGCGGACATTGATTTGGCCAAGTGGCTGAACGGTTCTTACGCGGTCCCTTCGCAGCGCGAAGACGACCTTGAAGCGGACGCTGAAGCCCAAGAGCTTATGCCGAAACGGCCGCACTGAAAAAATGTAAAAAAGCCTCTGGACACTGCCGGTGGCAAGTCATAGAACGCCTCCACCCAACGACGATTGTCGTTCCCGTGCCCGGGTAGCTCAGGGGTAGAGCAGTGGATTGAAAATCCTCGTGTCGGTGGTTCGATTCCGCCCCCGGGCACCATTTTAAGATGAGCTCAACAGGACTTTTCAGCAGTTGCTTTTCCACAGGTTGGACGGCCTCATGACGTTCCGGAACTCAACTGCACGCCGACTCTAACAATTACCACCGGCGTTTTTCAGAAAATCGGCCAGTCGCGCGTTATGCTGTTTGACCGCAACGGCTGCGGCTTTGGAAAAGTCCGACCAAGGCCAGTTCTGGGGATCAATGGATTTACACAGTTGTGAAAACAGCGGATTATCTGCATCGTCTGGGGTCTCGGCGATTTGGACTGAGACGCGATAGTCCGAGGTGTCGTCACCCTCGTTGTACATACGAAGCGAAGCTAGGTTGGCGTCATCGTCGATTAGCACAATCGCGCCTCCGATGAGCGGTTTGACCTCGGGGCTGTCAACGACCCATCCACCGCTGTTATAGGCGGCGAAGCTTGGGACAAAGAAATGCTCCAACGGCATGATTGCTTCAAAAGGCTTGTGCGTGTGGCCAAAAACAAGTGCTACGTTCGACGGATCGGTCTCGCCAAATTCTGATTTGATTTGTTCTTGAACCGGAACCTGCATGAACCGCTTGACGCCTGCACCATCGTCGCTGAGCAACTTCTCGGTCTGCCCGCGTTCAAAATAGTCTGTGACCAACGCGCCGACCATATCACCGACGCCTTTGGCAAGTGTTTTCCCGGTCGCTCCGCCCTTTTTCAGAACCAGATTTCGGGCCGCACTGCCCAGCAGTGATCCAATCGCCTTGGGGCTGTTTTCGGTATTGTAAACGTTTTCCTCGTCGACACCGATATGGCCAGAACGGCCAAGAACGGACCAGACAAAATCAATCCAGGCAAAGTTCTGGGCTTCCCAGGCTTCCATTGTCTCGGGTGGTGTTGTTTTTGGGTAGAGGAGATCCGCGAATTCGCTGACCATCAGATATGCGTCTTCAATAAAGTGCCCGTGGCTGACCACAATAAGCGTGTCGCCGGATGTGATGGCGTAATTGGGATAAACGGCTTTGATCTTGACGTCGACAAGCCAAGGAAGACTGTGTGCGATTGCATTGACAAAATAGCTGGGAACACCGTCGGGTTCGCGCATCGGAGTGATGTGCGGTGGGCTGGGCAAAGGGGTGCTCCAATCGGCTGAACTCAGACGATCCGCATATTGTCGCTCTCTGCAGGTTTCCCAAAGATGATGGTCATGATTGCCGGGGATGAAAATAATCTCGGGGTCGAAAAGCCGGGCGGCGGGATCTTCCGGCATGGTCAGTTCAAGAAAGTGGCGAAAGGCCATCGCAGCCACGTTTTCCGTACTGAAGGCCAGATCAAGAATATCCCCGTTCAAAATGAGCGTTGGGAGGCGCTCACCTGAATTGTCGTTGATGAGGTGCCTCAGGCAGTTCGCCAAGTGGATCAGAACATCGCTGGGGTGCATCGGATCCACACTGCCGTCGGTCGCGTTCAGGCGAGTCAGAATGCTGTTATCCGCCCCAAAATGCATATCTGAAAGACAGACATATCTGATGTCGCCCATAATCCACCCAAAACATGTTTAAATTACGATTTATTGCTTCGTGCCGGTGTATTGACACGAAGAATGACTATTCCGTTGACTTATCACAAAACTTGACCTTGCGACACCTTTGCGTGTTTGTTTGAACAATAGCTGGATTTTGACCAGAATGTTTTTTCATTTTTGCGCGCAGGTGACTTTATGGCGAAGACCTCCGCTGGTACTCAAAACGACTCTGGGCTTAGCGGTGAGCGGCGGCGGCTTGTTCTTGCGTTTGTCGATGTTGTGGGCTCAACCGAATTAAGCACCAGGATGGATTCCGAAGATTTCGCTGACTTGATGCTGGCGTTTCAAAAGTTCGGAAGCCAGACATTCGAGAAATTCGGTGGAAAAATTGCGCACTACCTAGGCGATGGGCTTCTTGTCTATTTTGGATATCCTCAGGCGCAGGAAAACGATGCCGAGCGGGCCGTGCGCGCGGCTTTTGAGATGCTGGAAGGGCTGGGTCAAGTTGGTCAGCCCCGGCTAAAATCACCGTTACAAGCGCGCGTAGGTATTCACGCCGGGCCGGTGATCGTAGGGCAAAGCAGCGACGGCTTGGGTGATATCCTTTTGGGCGAAACGGTGAACGTTGCAGCGCGTATCCAATCAGCCGCATTGCCCGGAACAATCTTTACCAGCGAGACTGCGCTGAATCTTCTGAAAGGAAAATTTGCGTCCCGACCGCAACCCCCAGCCCGGTTAAAGGGGCTTGCGAATGAAGTTGTTCTTCATCAATTGCGCCAATCCACGCCGGCGAAACGATCAGTGGCGCGGCCCCTCAGCGCGCTGGTGGGACGAGAGGAAGAGCTTTCGACGTTGAAGTCAGAATTCGAGGCCGTGCTTGGCGGCTCGCGGTCCAGTGTTAGCATTGTTGCAGACCCGGGCGTGGGCAAGAGCACGTTGATCGACAGGTTTCAGGCTGGTCTGTCCGAAACGCCGCATACCTGGCTAGAGGCGAGATGCGATGTATTGCAAACCGGCGCGGCTTTGCATCCGTTTATCGAATTGGCGTTGAAAAGCCTTGGAATAACAGACCCGCAGGATACCGAAGACGCAGCGTTTCGGTTGAACGAGGGGTTGGCAGCTTGGGATGAACGACCGGAAAATACGTTTCCCGTCATCGCCAATTTTTTGGGACTCCGAGTGCCAGAGTTATCGGTTCTGGCCAGTGAAAGCCCTGAAAGCCTGCGCAAACTGACTCTGGAAACACTGGTTCTCTGGATCGAGTTTCTGTCCAATCAACGTCCCGTTGTATTGGTGTGCGAGGATCTGCATTGGAGCGATGCAACAACGATCGACTTGCTAAATCTGATGTTGCAGAGGGAAACGCCTGCAAAGCTTTTGTGCCTTATCACGTCGCGGAACGCCAAAGACGGTATCGACAAAAAGCTGATTGGTCGCGTTATTGAGCTGCCGACACTTGCAGGTGCTGAGGCTCAGCAACTTATTCACGCGATTGACACCGGGCAGCGTCTGAATGCCGATGACACTCAGCAATTGATTGACCGGGCACAGGGCGTGCCGCTGTTTCTGGAAGAACTGACGCGGCAAGCATTGCGCGAGGAGGTCGGGCACCAATCCCTCATTCCTACATCGCTCGACGGCCTTGTCATGCAACAGCTTGATCGCTTGCCAAAGAGCGCCAAAGGCACTGCTCAGGTTGCCGCGGTTTTGGGACAGGCTTTTGATCAGACGCTACTTGCGGCGGTGTCTGAGCTTGATGCTGAAGGTTTGGATGCATCAATTGATATTTTGCTGGATGCTGATCTGATCCGGCGTCATGCGGGCCAACCGGGCAGCTATTTCTTCCGCCACGCCCTTACGCGCGATGGCGCTTATGGCACTTTGCTGCGGCAAAGGCGCAAGACCCTTCACGCAGCGACGGCGGATCAGTTGATGACGCAATTCAGCGGACAGGGTGACATGAACCCGTCTGTCGTCGCCCATCACCTGCTGGCGTCCGAACAATTCACGCCAGCGGCTGAGTGGTTCAAAAAAGCGGGGCGGAGTGCTGCAAAACAGGCTGCGGTCGAGGATGCTGCGACACTGTACAGACGTGCGCTTGAAGCGTTGGATGGTGCTTCGGAAACGCCCGAACGCCACAATTCTGAACTGTCTTTGCAGATATTGTTGGGCAACGCTTTGATGGGTGTGCGTGGATTTGGATCTGATGAAATCGTACCGGTTTGGGAACGCGCCCTGAGCATTGCGGAAACGCTGAAGGATTACGATGAGCGGTCGTCGGCGCTCAATGGTCTGGCTGCATATTGGATTGGCAAAGGCGATTGCGCAAAAGCCTGTGATTTTGCACTTCAGATACTGTCGTGGTCGGAACCTGCCAACCATCGCATTGGTATGCTGCGGGCGCATTCATCGCTTGCGAATGCAAAGTTCCAAATTGGCGATGTACAAGATGCGTTGGACCATGCCGAGACGGCGGTCTCACTGTATCAACCCGATGACTTTGCAAACGTAACATATGGTGTCGGAACCGATCAGGGCGTTGTCGCCTATGGGGCCGCAGCGGCGTCGCATTGGTGGTTGGGGGCCGCGCAAACCGGACTTAGACGGGCCCGTCAGGGTGTCGCTCTTGCTGAGGGGCTTGAATCTGCCCTGAGCCTTGCTGCAGCTCGGTCTTATCTGGCGCTTATGCACCATTACCGCGGGGACGAGGAGCTCGCATACGAGGTTGCTGACGAAACAGTGATGTTTTGCGCCAACCTTGGGATACCGTTCTGGCAAGGGTTGTGCCTGTTGCTGCGCGCCGGTCAAAAAGTCGATCAGCCTGCAAAACGTCTGCAAGACATAGAAGCGGGGCTTGGTATTCTGTCGGGCAGCGGCAGCCAATCCGCTGTGGGCTTGGGCTTTTCCATAATGGCCAGCGCGCAGGCAGATCAGGGCAACCCCGAGATCGCGCTGGGTGTTTTGCAAACGGGAAGTCAGATGTCGGCAATGCTGGGTCAGCATTTCTGGGATGCGGAACTGAAACGCTTGTTGGGAGTGGTTCAGGCGACGATGGGCGACCGTACGGCAGCGGTTGAAAGCGTGTCCGAAGCCGTGGACCTGGCGCGCGGCAACCACGCCCGCTCGTTGGAATTGCGCGCGTTACTAACCCTGGACGATGTGCTTGGGTCCGAGGATCGGACCACCCGAAATCGAATGGCGACTGTCCTGAAGGCACTTGAGCCTGGGACAGATACTCTGGATGCGCAAAAGGCATCTCGGATCCTCGCTTCTGTGAATTCCTGAAGTCAATTTGTGGAGCTTTTTCAAATGTCAGAACAGATCGTGTATTGCTCGGGGCCGATGTTCAGCGTCGGGGATCTTTGGGAACAGCAGAACATTGCTGCCGTGCTTGAGGCCGGGGGGTTCACAACCTATTTGCCGCAGCGTGACGGCCTTGAGGTTGGCAAGTTAATGGCCCTGCTTCTTGATCCCCAGATTTCTTCGCAGGAAGGGCAAATTGCGCTCTCGATCGTTCGCAAAGTCACTTATTCGCTGGATATTTATCAGTTAATTGGTCGGTGCACATGTCTGGTCTTCAACATGGATGGGCGTGTGCCTGACGGGGGCAGTCTTGTTGAATCTTCCATTGCCTATGCGGCTGGAAAACCAATCGTGATCTACAAAACCACACCGATCACAATGCTCGCCGGGACCGACAACCCCATGATCGAGGGGCTGTCTACCAGTTGGACCTATGTCCATGACACAGTCGACATCGTTCCGGCACTGCAGGCCCGTATCGCGGCGCAATCCGATGCGGACTATGTGTATACCCCGCCATCGGTTGTTGGCCTTGTGCTTGAAGTGGGTTCAAGCGTCGCAGACAAGAACTCGAAGCTTCGGCAAATCCTCGCGGCAATTGCCGCTGCTCCAACCGGGCCGGATGCGTTGAAAGAAGCCAAAGCACTTTTGGAATGGGCCAAGACGGACAAGGCCTTTCAAGCGGCTTTCGGGTCCGGTCAAACAAGTTTCTTGGGCGCTGACGGACAGCACAAACTTGTCAGCCTGTAACCAACGCAATCGCTCAGGTGTTGTTGCTTTATGAGAGGGAGCGTCAGGTTAGGTAACCTGCGCTCTCTGATCGTCCATACCCATTGAAACCAACATTGGCGTGTCGTGTTGTTTGCTTTGGAAGGAGGCCTTATCGCTCATCCCGTTCCAGTTGCTGAGGATCAGGGATTGTGCCACAGCACCGCCCAGCGTGGTGCCCGGACCAGTAACGATGAACAGATCCGGCGCGAACTCACGTGCGGCCTGCGCTATCGCGTGGGTGAAGTCGTAGGTTTCCGTGACCTGATGACCCAGCGTATACTCCCACAAAGTATCCGAGTCACACGCCCCCGGCCACCAAATTTGGCCTCGACCGTCGATCATTGGCAGACTGGGCTGTTGGAAAAGGTCTGCGCCCAGCTGCGCGCGACCCTGTGCGGCCACGGGGGCCTGAAGGCGCGAATGAAAACCTGCGTGATTGGCAAGGCGCAAGGGAAAACGCTCCTGCACCACCGGCACGGCTTTTTCGAACGCGGCTAGCCCGGCCTCATCCCCCGCCAGTACAAGCATTCCACCCAGATCAATTGATAGGGTCAGCGTTGCACCCGTTCCGCTGATCTGATCAACCAGAGCCAAAAGCTCGGCCTTGCGTTCAGGATCCGGATGCCAATCCGTGTTCAGGAATGGATAAACCAGTTGCCCGCCGATCATGTTGTCCTGCATCAGCGTGCCCATTGTGTTGACGACCTCGAACCCACCTTCGGCAGTCAGCGCACCCGTGCAGGCCAAGGCCGAATACCAGCCCATCGAGTTGCCCGTCACCGCGACCACGTCGATCTTGTTGCGGTCGATGGAACGGAAGTCGCCAAGTGTGGCTGCATAAATCAGGGCCGATGCATTGTCGCCGCGCGTATGTTTGGCAACCGAATACCGTGCCGCGCCGTCCAACGCAGTCAGAGTTTCCTGCCCCTGCGCGTTACGCATCTGGTCGAACCGCGCCAGCAACGCCTTGTCCGGAAACTGCCGCCCCAGCACACCCAATTCGGGTTTGTTATACGTACCCCGACCGGGGCAGATGACAACGGCGGTCTGTTTATCTCCGCTCATACCGAAGCCTCCATCAAACGGCGCGCTGCGATCTCGATGCTGTCTTTGGACGGCATTGTGGCGGCATAGGCCGTGCCGGTTGCGATGAAGCTGTCTTCGGCGGTGATGCGGGCCAGTGGCACACTTGCCGTTTCGTGGAAATGCGCCATCAGCGCTTCGGCTACACCGCCATGATGGCGGGTTTCGTCAACGATCAGGATACGTTTGGCCCCGGCGACTGCTTGTGTCAGTGCATCCTTCGGCAAGGGTGACAGCCATCGCAGGTCAACGATCCGGGTATTGATACCATCGGCTTGCAACGCCTTTTGCGCCTGGTGGCTGAGATAGACGCCATTGCCAAAGGTCACGATGGCCAAATCCCCTCCGTCTCCGTTTACGCCGACTTCTCCGAACCCGATGCGTTCGGACGGGTCAGGATAGGTCTGCATCCACCCACCATCACCTGCTTCGTGCAAGTCCCGCATCGGATAAAGCGCGATGGGTTCAAGGAAGACAACGAGCCGCTGTTCTTCGCGCGCCAGCCGCACGCATTCGCGCAGCATCCGCGCGGCATCAGAGCCGTTCGACGGGCAGGCCAGAATCAGGCCCGGAATGTCGCGCAAAACGGCGACGGAGTTGTCATTGTGGAAATGCCCACCAAAGCCCTTCTGGTATCCCAGCCCGGCAATACGCACGACCATCGGGTTGGTGTATTGACCGTTCGAGAAGAAGGGCAGGGTGGCAGCCTCGCCACGCAACTGGTCTTCGGCGTTGTGCAAATAGGCCAAGAACTGGATTTCCGGCATCGGCGTATATCCGTTCTGCGCCATGCCGATGGCCAGACCCAGGATCGATTGTTCGTCCAGCAAAGTGTCAATCATCCGGTCGGGGCCGAAGCGGGCCTGCAGTTTTTGCGTCACGCCGTAGACACCGCCTTTGCGCCCGACATCTTCGCCCATCATCACGATCTCACCGTGCTCCAGCATCAGATCGGTCAGGGTCCAGTTGATCAGGCGCGACATGATCTGAGGTTCGGATTGCGCCTTTAGATCGCTGCCGAACACGTCGGCTCTTTGCTCTGGGCTTGGACCATTGGTCGGCGCACAGGGGCGTACGGGTGGTATCAGGCTGGCCATAACGTCGCTTGCTGTTTTCAGACGCGGACGGGTGACGGCTTTGTCTGCGACACGGGCGACACGTGCGCAGGTATCGGTATAGACGCGCAAGGCGTCCTCGGACTGCATCGCCCCGGATTGTTCCAGCAGGCGGACGGAATGCAGCAGGGGATCGTTGGCCTCTTCTGCCTCAACTTCTGATTTCGGCAGGTAGGTTGTTGGCATATCTGCCCCGGCATGACCGTAAAGACGCACAGTGCGGACATGCAGGAAGGCGGGTTTGCGACGGTGGCGCACATAGTCGGCCGCCTCTTGTGCGACGCGGAATGTGTCGAACAGATCAAGCCCGTTGCAACTGAAGTATTTCAATCCCGGTCGGTTCTGGAAAGTCGCTGCGATCCAGCCCTGCGGTGTCTTGGTCGAAATACCGATACCGTTGTCTTCGCAGCAAAACAGCAAAGGCAGAGGGACTGATTGGTAAGACGTCCATTGCGCAGTGTTGAATGCCCCTTGCGCGGTTGAATGGTTGGCCGAGGCATCGCCAAAGGAACAATAGACAATCGAATCGTCCGGCATTTCAGCATGTTCGGGGCGATGGCGGCGGGCCGCGCCAATGGCATATGCCGCGCCCACAGCTTTGGGCAGGTGGCTGGCTATGGTTGAGGTCTGCGGCGGAATGCACAGCGCCTTGGACCCCAGTACCTTGTGCCGTCCGCCGCTGATCGGGTCTTCAGAAGACGAGGCGAAGGACAGCAGGATATCCCAGGTTGGGCTTTGACCCGGCACCTGGTCGGAGCGGGCAATCTGAAAGGCAGCATCGCGATAGTGCAGAAAGGCCGGATCGGTCGGGCGCAGTGCAGCAGCAACAGCTGCCATGCCTTCGTGCCCGGAAGAGCCGATGGTGTAAAACCCCTGACCGGCTTTCTGCATTGCGCGGCTTTGCCGATCCAGCGCCCGGCTGAGGCATTGTGCGCGATAAAGCCCCACGGCCTCGGTCTGGGTCAAGGGGCCAGCAGGGGCGTCACCTGCAGGGAAATCCTGCGCCGCCACGCGACGCAGGAAGTTTTCGTGCACAATGGCTGCGCGATCCATATCGAATGTCCTTAGGCGAAGGCTTGCAGGCCCGTTTGCGCACGGCCCAAAATCAGCGCGTGCACATCATGGGTGCCTTCATAAGTGTTCACCGTTTCCAGATTGACCATGTGCCGGATGACGTGGAAATCCTGGCTGATACCGTTACCGCCATGCATGTCACGGGCGTGGCGCGCGATCTCGAGCGCTTTACCACAATTGTTGCGCTTGATCAGGCTGATCATTTCGGGTGCGGCGCGGGCTTCGTCCATCAGGCGACCCACGCGAAGGGCGGCCTGTAGGCCAAGCGCGATTTCAGTCTGCATGTTGGCAAGTTTCAACTGGAACAACTGGGTTTGCGCCAAAGGTCGCCCGAATTGCTTGCGATCCATCCCGTATTGATGGGCAGCGTGCCAACACGCTTCGGCTGCGCCCATGGTGCCCCAGGCAATGCCGTACCGCGCGCGGTTCAGACAGCCGAACGGACCTTTGAGGCCCTCGACATTAGGCAGCAACGCATCTTCTGAGACTTCGACATTGTTCATCACAATCTCACCTGTGATCGAGGCGCGCAGCGACAGTTTGCCTTCGATCTTGGGCGCGGACAGTCCCGCCATGCCTTTGTCCAGAACAAAGCCTTTGATCTTGCCGCCATGTGCCTCGGACTTGGCCCAGACCACAAACACATCCGCGATCGGTGCGTTTGAGATCCACATTTTCGAGCCGTTCAGCACATACCCGCCTTCGGTCTTTTTGGCGACGGTCTTCATCCCGCCGGGGTCCGAGCCCGCATCGGGTTCGGTCAGGCCAAAACATCCGATAAACTCGCCACTGGCCAGTTTCGGCAGGTATTTTTGGCGTTGTTCTTCGGTGCCGTAGGCATAGATCGGATACATCACCAGACTGGACTGCACGGACATCATCGAGCGATACCCGCTGTCGACACGCTCAACTTCACGCGCCACAAGGCCATACGTCACATAGCTGGACCCGATGCCGCCGAATTCTTCGGGGATGGTTGTGCCCAGCAGCCCCATCTCACCCATCTCGCGGAAGATACCGGGATCGGTTTCTTCTTTGGCAAAGGCTTCGGTCACGCGTGGCAGCAGCTTGTCCTGCGCATATGCACGCGCGGCGTCGCGCACCATGCGCTCGTCTTCGGCAAGTTGATCTTCCAGCAAGAAGGGGTCTTCCCAGGTGAACGGGCCAAGCTGCGGGCGGGATTGTGGTTTCATGAGAGTTTCCTTTCTACAGCTGATTTAAGGCGTTCAAGACCAGCTACAATTGTATCTTGGGCGTATGCGAAGCTCAGGCGGAAATGTCCGGGCAAGCCAAAAGCGCGACCGGGGACAAGGGCGACACCGGCATCTTCCAGCACCCGGGCGCAGAAGTCAGCGTCATTTTTGAAGGGTCCCCCGTTATCTTCAAGCAATTCCGCGCAAGATGGGAAGGTATAAAAGGCCCCATCAGGCGCGTCACACCGCAGCCCAGGAACCGCGTTCAGTCCAGCAACTACCAGATCACGACGTTGGGCGAACAGGGTGCGCCTTTCTTCCAGCAACTTCGGGTCACAGGTGATTGCTGCCAAAGAGGCCCATTGTGAAATCGAGCACGCGCCCGAGGTCACCTGACCTTGCACTGCCACCATCGCCTTGATCAATTCGGCCGGTCCGATCCCCCACCCGATGCGCCAGCCAGTCATGGACCAAGCCTTGGCCACGCCATTGACGACCAACATACGTTCGGTAAGTTCTGGTGCGGCTTCGGCTACCGAGGTGAACGGAACAAAGCTGAGGTGCTGATAGATTTCATCCGCCAGAACCCAAATCTGCGGGTGCTGGGCCAATACGGTGGACAGAGCGGCGATCTCGCCTTTCGAATAGATGGCGCCGGACGGGTTCGATGGTGTGTTGAGCATCAGCCAGCGAGTGCGGGGTGTGATAGCAGCCTCAAGCTGTTCGGACTGCAATTTGAAAGCTTGTTGCATCGGGCAAGGCAGAACAACCGGTGTGCCACCAGCCATGCGGACAATATCGGAATAGCTGGTCCAATAGGGCGCAGGCATGATCACCTCGTCGCCGGGGTTGAGGTTGGCCAGCATGGCGTTTGCAATCACCTGTTTTGCCCCGGTCGACACGATGACTTGCGTCATTTCGACCTTTGCTTGCAGGGCGATCTCGCTACGCAGATCGTGAATGCCTGCTGTCGGCGGGTACTTAGTCTTGCCGTCTTGCGCTGCGGCGTGGGCCGCCTCGACCACGTGGGGCGGCGTGGGCAGGTCAGGCTCGCCCGTTGACAGAGCCACAATATCGCGGCCATCCGCGCGCAGACGGGCAGCGGCTTCTGAAATCTGTACAATCTCGGAAAGCTCGATACCGTTTAACCGGTCGGCGCGTTGGAACAACATGGCACTTCCTTTGACATTCGGATTGAACCTAGTGCCAAATTCACTTGAGAAAAATACGTCAATAGGTATCTTTTCTGTGACTAAAACTCATGGATCTCATGCCCCGGATCAGCGCTCTCCCATCTCTTGCCCTCATGCGCAGCTTCGAGGCTGCCGCGCGTCATGAAAGTTTTACCATGGCTGCGGAAGAACTGGGCGTTACGCAGGGCGCGGTCAGCCGTCAGGTGCGCGAGTTGGAGGCGGCGATTGGTGTCACGTTGTTTCGACGTGTCGGGCGCGCGGTGCGCCTTTCCAAGGCAGGACGCGCGTTGCGCAAGGAACTGGCCGGTGATCTTGAACGCCTTAGCGGAACGATCAACCGTGCTATTGCGGCCGGAGATGGTGCAACGCTTTTGACAATGGCTGTTTTGCCCACCTTTGCGACGAGGTGGTTGGTGCCGCGCCTCACTGATTTTAAGACACGGCACCCGGGGATTGAATTGGATCTTCATTCCTATACCACACCCTTCAGTCTGGAAGAGCAACGCGTGGACGTCGCCATTCACTTTGGTCACGAAGACTGGCCGGGCGCCGGACTGCGCAAGTTGTTTCCAGAAAATCTGGTAGTTACGGCTGCACCAGCCCTTCTTGGCGGCGCTGGATTGACCGAGAAACGGGATGTGTTCGATCTGCCATTGCTGCATCTCACCTCTCGACCTGATCAGTGGTCCAACTACCACGCCGGTCTCGGGCTGGATGCGCGTGCTGTGTTCTCAGGTATGCGCTTTGATCAGTTTTCTATGCTGATCGAAGGGGCAGTGGCCGGGTTAGGGGCTGCGATTCTGCCGTCTTATCTGATCGAGGCCGAGTTGGCTTCGGGCGCGCTTGTCGAGATTGGTCAGATCGCGAACACGTCGGGCAGCGCGTATTACGTCGCTTTTCCAACAGGGCAGAAAAATGAAGCGGTTCAGCTCTTTTCGGGCTGGTTGATCAAACAGTCAAAGCAACGGCGATCAGCTAGGTAGCTATGGGGATCAAAAAAGGCCGCACCGGGTTTACCCCTCCGATGCGGCCACCTTGTGTCGATTTCATATGCTGCTGCTTCGTTAGCTGCACAGGCCTCAGATGTCGAACTTCACCCCCTGAGCCAAAGGCAGCTCAGCTGAGTAGTTCACGGTGTTTGTCTGTCGACGCATATAGGCTTTCCACGCGTCCGAGCCGCTTTCACGTCCGCCGCCAGTTTCCTTTTCACCGCCGAACGCGCCGCCAATCTCGGCCCCTGATGGCCCGATATTGACGTTCGCGATCCCGCAATCGGACCCGGCTGCGGTAAGGAACTGCTCGGCCTCGCGCATGTTCAGGGTGAACACGCAAGAAGACAGCCCCTGCGGCACATCGTTTTGCAGCTCGATGGCCTCGTTGAAATCCTCATAGCCCAAGACATAGAGGATTGGCGCAAATGTTTCGGTTTTTACAGTATCGGACTGTGCGGGCATCTCGACGATCGCAGGTTCCATATAGACGCCGCCGGGGACACCTTCGGTTACGCGGTTGCCGCCAAAGACCTTACCACCTTCACCCTCTGCCGCCTTCAGCGCAGCTGTCATGGCTGCGCCCGAGGCTTCATCCACCAAAGGCCCGACCAGCGTGCCTTCGGCCATTGGGTCGCCGATGGGCAAACCGGAATAAGCTTTCTTGAGGCGGGCCACCAACTCGTCCTTGATCGAATTGTGAACGATCAGGCGGCGCAAGGTGGTGCAGCGCTGACCTGCGGTGCCAACGGCCGAGAACACAATGGCGCGCACGGCCATTTCCAGATCTGCCGAGGGACCAACGATCATTGCGTTGTTACCGCCCAGTTCCAGAATGCATTTGCCAAAACGCGCCGCCACGATGGGTGCCACCGCGCGACCCATACGCGTCGAACCGGTTGCCGAGATCACAGGCACATCTTCGCTCGACACCAGTGCCTCGCCCAAAGCCGCGCCGCCGATAACGGTCTGTAACAGACCGTCTGGGGCGTCGCCAAAACGGGCCAGCGCACGTTCAAAGATCTTCTGGCACGCCATCGCAGTCAGCGGTGTCTTCTCGGACGGTTTCCAGATCACCGGATCGCCACAGACAATCGCCAGCGCTGCGTTCCACGACCAGACTGCAACCGGGAAGTTGAAGGCCGAGATTACACCGACCGGCCCGGCAGGGTGCCAGGTTTCCATCATCCTGTGCCCTGGACGCTCGGATGCGATGGTCAGACCGTAAAGTTGCCGCGACAGGCCAACGGCAAAATCGCAGATGTCGATCATCTCTTGCACTTCGCCCAGACCTTCGGACGTGATCTTGCCGGCTTCCCAGCTGACAAGTGCTCCAAGATCGTCTTTGGCTGCGCGCAGTTCTTCACCCAGCAGTCGGATCAACTCGCCCCGCTGCGGCGCGGGCACCACGCGCCAGGCTTTGAATGCAGCTTTTGAGCGGGCGATGATGGCGTCCATCTCAGATGCAGGCGTCTCGTGCACATCGGCCAGAACACGGCCGTCGATTGGAGACGTCACCTGCAACGTGCCTCCGGTCAGCTCAGCCGCCGTCAGGTCCAGTTTCAAAAGTGTGGATTCTGCTGTCATTACAACGTCTTTCATGTCTCAGGCCGCTTTGTTTTGAGGGGTTGCATCACCAGCGCTATAGAGCGCGCCAAATTCAGTGTTCAGGAAGTCGGGCAGCTTCACCTGCTCTTGCCGGACAAAGCCTTTCGAAGGCAGCGCTCCCGTACGCATCAGGTCGACAACGCCAAGAACACCTGCGGCTGTCGTGACCTGAATGGCGCTCCAGGTCTGGCCACTGATTTCACGGGCAAAGCTTTTGTTGATCAGTGATTTCTCACGCAGCGCGCCGTCGATTATGCCCTTGGCGGTGCAGTAGACCAGAACAACGTCCTGATCGGTGCGGGGCAGGGCGGACTCGAATATCTCTTTCAACAGATCGCGGCGACGTTCCAGCCCCAGATCATGCAGGAGAAGTTTCAGAATGTCACAATGGCCCGGGTAACGGATCGAACGATAAGAGACCGACCGCGCCTTACCTTCCAGCGTTTCGGGCAATGTGCCCAGCCCGCCCGAAGTGTTGAAACATTCGTATTCCACGCCGTCATGCCCCAGAACCTCATAATCCTCCAGCGGAGCGGTCTTGACACGCTTGCCGTTCACGATGGCATCGCAGGGGTTGCAATACTCGTTGATCAGCCCGTCGGTTGACCAGGTCAGGTTGTATTTCAGCGCGTTGGTCGGATAAAGCGGCAGCGCACCGACCCGCATATGTAAGCTGTGTATTTCATCGAACTCAGCGGCCAGAGATGCGCCCGCGATACCAACAAAGCCCGGCGCCAGTCCGCATTGGGGCATGAACGCGGTTTGGCTGCCCTCGGCCAGCGCGCGCACAGCGTTCGTGGCGGCCACATCCTCGGTCAGGTCAAAGTAGTGCGCGCCTGCTTTCTGGGCCGCCTCAGCAATCTTTGGCGTCAAAAAGAAGGGCGCCGCCGAAATGACGGCATCAAAACCGCTTAGACCTGCGGCCAAACTATCTGTGTCGCTGGCGTCGACTTGCTTTGTGGGTACACCAAGCTTGGCAATTTCTGCCAGTGATTTCAGGTCGTGATCCGCGACAGATACGGTGTAATTTGGCGATGCTTTCAGCAGGGTCGCGATCATCTGCCCGATTTTGCCTGCGCCTACAATACACACATTCCAGGACATTACTGTCTTTGCCTCCCAATTTGTGCCTCACTTAACGATGGTTCGCAGGCTGTTCGTGTGGCAGAGTAAAATTTGACGAAACGTATAGGTTTTCTGTCGTTTTGACGAATAATCCAGAGTTGTGACGGATCAGAGGCAGGCTTCTGTCGTTGCCTGAAATGGTGATTAAAGGTTACAACACGCGAATGTCTGACATGGCGCGGATGGCGGCTATGTCCTGCGCGTAAAGCTCTGTAAACGCGTCGAATATATCCGTATTCCACCCAGGTAAATCCAACTCTTCCTCAACCTGCTCGAGGCGCGCTTGATCCTCGAGGACTTGCGCCAATTCTTCGCGTTGGCCTTGTGGGCCCAAGGGTGTGCGTCGCCCAAGGATCTCCAGAACTTGCCTCTGCCCTGCGTCGGTCAAAAGCGAAGACAAGAAGGAATACTCATCGGGAAGGAGGGTCTCGTTCTGCAGCCCTGTCATTGCCCGGACAATATCACCCCAGATCAGAGGTAGATTTTCGTTTTCCCATACTGTCAGTTTTACCTGAGGCGCAAGCTCGCGCAGGTCTTCGATCATGCTGAGCCAGCTGAGGCAACTGAGGTCGGTGTTGGCTAGAATATCCCGCCGATGGTCTTCGTGGATGGACATCAGCGTTTTGGGAATAAAAATTCCCGGGTTCACCAGCCCGACAAACAACTCAAGCTGCGCGCCCTCCAAAAGGGTCTCGGTAAAGGCTGTCCGTCTTCCGGCAAAAGGGTAAATCTGACCATGTTGCAAAGCTGTTCGTCGTGGACCAAAGAACTTATCGCTCGAAAGAACGACACGCTCCAGGTTGACGTCTTGTGGAAAAAGAGGGGCAAGGCCGTCCCGTGTTTCTTCGATTGATGTGCCTTGGATCAGCGCATCCGACATGATCTTGACGAATTGCCGGGACATGCGTGGGCCCATCGGAGCAGTTTTCAACTCTGCCAGCATCTGTCTGTTTGCAACTAGCGAGGACAAGATGTGCCCTTCATCGGTAAAGGCTGCACCGGCATGAATGATTACCTGCATGTCGTCTTCCGTACCTTCAGCTACAGTGCCCAGCCTCGCACATGTCCTGCGCTCAGCCAGACGTATGCGGCGTTTTTGCCTGAGTGGTTTTTTGCACTTTCTCAGGAAAACCGACAATACCTTAGTTCAAGCTGAAAATGAGGCTTGCAGTCCCCCGCCAGAGGAAGTAATCGACTGCCAACGCCCCTATAGCTCAGCTGGTAGAGCAACTGATTTGTAATCAGTAGGTCCGCGGTTCGAGTCCGTGTGGGGGCACCACTTTAACGCGTCAACTTGAGATTGACTTGCGCCACTGATCTCCGGCGATCAATTTGTGCTGTTAGGCCGACTTTCGGTAATCCGCATTTTTGTGCTCTCTAGTCGAGCCTCAAACGCAAAAGGATGACTCGGCGCGTTCCCACTATTTTTGCTGCTCAAAAAGCCAGCCCTCGTCCGCTTATATATGATTCACGCTTCCGCGGAGCCACCGTTAGAGGTTCGCTGGGTCTTACGCGTAAAGCCTGCCTGAAAAAGGACAATGCTTGTCTCGAATCGCTTAATGTTTGCGGCAGATTTCAAGCATTCTTTTGTAAGCAGTGCTACCTTTTCCAGTATTAAAATACCCCTTCACGCCAAACCTTGATTTGGCAGCTACAAATGAACCGTTGAAAAAGACTCTATCTGAGGAAAGAACGCTTCGTCTGATGCTGGATTGGTTTTTCTGAGGATAAATTCCCCAGCCATCTTCGTCGCTGAGCGAGAATGTAAACTGTCCAGCGTTCAGCAAGATACTTTCCCACTTTAAGTTTCCATAGTTAGATATGTCGCCAAGTTGAATGATTACTTCGCCGTTGCTATCGACCATTAATAGCATTTTTTTGGTTCGACCTGTTGAAACGAAACTTGTGGCAATCCAACAGTAGTCACTATCCTGAAAAACGCCCCAAAGACCAACTTCCTCCTTTCTTAATAAAGTACCTTGAGCCATTGCGGCATGGACCGTTGCTGACATTAGTATGGTTAGAGCGCCCAAGCGCATTCTGCGAAGACTATTTTTCAAATGCGAAGCTTCTCGTAAAACTCTGAATCTGTCATTCAAGGATAGTGATAGAAACAGATAGGTTTAGCTCTTTGTCGAAATCAAGTGCCCTTTGTCCCAGGGCTGTCTACATCGCCCTGCTTTTGACCCAACTTCGTCGCGGCGATCTTGCGAAACCATTCCTTACGAAACTTTGCGTGTGCGTCGGAACGCATGTAACGTTTCAAGCACTAGTTTTTTAGGGCGGGCTGAGTACGCTTGCGGCAAGCGTGTCTTTTTCTCCCCTCAGAGGCCTTATTTGATCCTTCTCGGCGGTTGCGGAGCAACTTACTCCGGCCTCTTCTTTGGATAAATGATATCTTCAAGCTGCGACTGTGCTTTTGTGAGCATGGATGATCGTAAAGAAAAATTGCTCACCCAGCGACTTCCACCGTGCAACCCGGGCGCGCCTTGGATGCGAAGCTATTGGTCGTCATTCGAAATAAACGCACTCGTGCTCTGGAAAATCGGCTATGCTTGCAATTGTCAGAATTCAGGAGACCGACATGCTCTACCCACTTGCCACGCTCAAAGCTGATAAGCTCAACTTGGTTCAGGCGCTCGAAAAAGAAATAGGAAGCCCGGTAGTGGCGTTTAAAGCTGTAGACGCAGACACCGTGACTCTTCCGAAAGATCAGCTTGAAAAGCTACAGGCCCTGGAAGATGAGTTGGATGTCGTTCTTGTGGCGGTTCGGCCAAACTAATCTTCTTTCAATGGTCGGGACGCGGCTTTTGCGAATTTAAGGGATGTTCAGTGGTGATTGAAACGCCCATCCCTTGTGACTCCTAATCTGTTTGATCGCTCTCAAAGCCGCTGTGGTGTCAACATCCTTAGGAGGTTCGCTATGCCGCAATACAACGATATGTTCGAACTTTCGGTTGAGGATATCGACTTAATCGAAAGCTCACTTCGCCGCGCTCAGACAGCACTTTCCCATGCTGAGCGGGATGAGAGCGAGCAGGAAAAGCGGGAGCGTGAAGATGCGTTGAACAGAATTCACGAGCTGTTGGGACGACTACACGATCAGAAGATCTTCTATCGGCCGAAAAGTGGAGTTTACGTTGGGGGGTAGGTGGCTTCCGTCTTATATTCTCGGTTGCGCTTTCACGAATGCGGAAGGGTCTATGCAACGTTGACACTTCCGGCAATCGCCTGAATTCGTCCTTGCCTAAGGGAATTGCACAGCTTGGCGAGACCTATCAGATCGCGCGACGCATGGCTGCGCAGAGCCGCAAACACATGACTGCTCTGGATGGGGACGAGCCTGCAGGCGACGCTGGTGTTGGGCCGGTTTTTGGCAAGAAGGAACGCTAAGGTGACGTGATCCTTAAAGCCATTCCCGACCAACCCAAATGCATCCTGCGTAAAACGGTTCACCAGAACGTTGAGGTTGGATCGGAACTCCATACAAACGGGCATAATGTAAGAAGTCGGCAAAGCGGAGTTTGCTCGAAGATTCGCAAGTGGGTTTAGTTTTAGGCGGGTTGAACGACGGCGACTTTACTCTGGCCGCCGTCCATCTGATTAAATGTCAACTAAAAGGAAAGCTGGTAGTAGGCTGAGATCAACACCGCGATGATCACAATTTCAACGACCAGAGGCGGCAAGACGGCTCTGTCGAATCCATCGATCAGTAAGCCAACAATTCGCCCAAACGTCACCACACCCATCAGGAGCGCAACGGCTATGTAACTCAGTGTCTGCCCGGTCGTTAGACCAATCATCAGCAAAGCAACCGAAGCCAGAAACAATCCACCGATCACTGAACGGATCGTGCTGAGTCCGGCAGTACCCACCGGCTCGATGGCAAAATTGGCGACCATGCGCCGAGGGGCGAACATCGACATGATGCCGAGCCCGGACAGCATAATGGCTGCAAGGATGACGAGTATGTTCAGTGTTGTTTCCATTAAATTTCTCCTTTGGCTCAGGCGAACTGATGCAGCGCCTCGTTTGCGTTGTCCTGCATTTTGATGTCCGATAGGGTTGCATCAATGCTGGCTTGATCCACCACAGGTCCGGTGGGATACCCTGCTTGGCTGGCATAGAAGTGGCCGGTCTTGAATTCCGGGTTGAGCAACCCTTCCAAATACCGTTTTGCCCCTGCTTCCACGCTGTGCATCATCCCGAACAAAGGCATCAGCACGCCACCCACATGTTTGAAGATGATGCGTTTCACCATCGACAGATCGTCAAAGCCTGCAGTACCAGCAGTGCCACCCGGGCTCATGGTAACAAAGCGAATATACGGGTGCTGGCGCGCCATCGCGCCCATCCACAAGGTCGCCACCAGCTTGGCATAGCCGTAGGTCTGCATCGGATCACCCTCGGGTCCGAACTTGCTACCATCGGCAATTGATCTGAATTCTGCCACCGTACCTACAGTCAGATCGGGGCGCTTCATCCCCATTTTAGGAATACCTCTTGCGGCCTCCGATCCCGCGTAAAGCACTGTGGATGTCACCAGTTGGCGCTCCAATAACGCGTCCACCAGCACCACATGGCCCAAAACGTTTGTGGCAAAGATGTTGGTGACGCCGGCGCTGGTCAAGCTGTTGGGCTTACGCCCGCCCGTACCGCCCGCGTTTAGAATGACAGCATCAATCGGCGTCGAGATATCAGCGACCGCTGCGCGAACCGAACCGGGATCGGTGACGTCCATCAGAACAGTTTCAAAGATCTTGCGTTCGGTCTCATGCTCTAGCGACGTTCTGGCGGCCTCAGCTTTGGTTCGGTTGCGGCAGGCCAAATAAATCCTGGCAACGCCTTTCTGTAACGCAAGCTGTCGGGCGGCTTCGCGGCCAAGCCCGGCATTTGCGCCGGTAATCAACACAGATTGAATCGGGTTCATGGTTTGGTTCCTTGGGGTCTCGTTTGATGGGGCCAAGGTAGGGCGGCTAGTAATTGAACTGTAGGTGGTTATTTCTGGACACAATGCTTCAAAAATGAAACACAAGGTTCATGTCGATCAAAGAAAGCCATTCCCTGAATTGGGACGATCTGAAGTACTTTCTGGCCGTTGCCCGCACCGGAACGTTGCGCGGTGGGGCAGACAGCATTCAGGTGAACCACACCACGCTGACACGCAGGGTTTCGGTCATGGAAGAACGCGTGGGCAGCCGGTTGTTCGACCGCTCCAAGTCTGGGTTGGTTCTGACGCAGCTTGGCGAAGACCTGTTGCCCCATGCCGAACGTGTCGAGGCAGAAATGACTGCCGCATCGCGGGTCATCGTCGGCAGGGACGCACAGCCGTCTGGCACCGTTTACGTCACTCTGCCTCATGGGTTGGCGATGACATCATTGATGGAGGACTTTGCCGCCTTTGCCGAGCTCTATCCGGACATCATCCTAAATATGAACTTCACCAATGATATCCGTGATTTGATGCGTCGGGAAGCCGACGTCTCGTTGCGTATTGCAGATGAAGTGACAGATGACGTGGTCGGACGAAAGCTGGTCCAGATGTCTCAGGCAGCCTATTGCACACGCGATTATGCCGAACAGATCAGCGACAATGGCGGCGAAGGACTGCACCTGATCGGGTGGCATGAACCGGAAGAGGCGACCACTGCCAAATGGGTTAAAGACAGCTATTACCCGAAAGCCCAGCTCAAGCACCGTGTTTCGGAACTTGTGCCATTGATCGCATTGGCGGCGTCCGGTCTCGGCATGGCGTATCTGGCTTGCAACCTCGGGGACCGACACCCCAACTTGATCAGGGCACCGTTTCAACGACCCTTACCCTATCGGAGTATCTGGCTTCTTCTCCACCGTGATTTGCGAAATACAGCAAGGGTCAGGCTGTTTGTGGATTTCTTGGCTGAGCGGGTAAGATCAAGGCGCAACGAATTCTGGGTCTCTGGAACAGCATTCAGATAGTGGTCATTCGCTGCGTCTGGACAAAAAAGCAGGTCAGGGCTCAAAACGAACGAATGCTTCAACAGATTTCCGGATGCAATTCTGGTGTATGAAGCAGTTGCTCGATTCTGATTTTACGATCATTTTGACAGCGCATTGCTGATGACTGGCTGTGGACAGAGGATCGATGGGCAAATCCTGCCAAGCGACTAATTTTCCGCAAGTTTTCATAAACGCAATGCTTGAAATAAAGGTCGGATCGTCGGTCGGAAAAGGCCAGCTCTTTCCAAGCAAGTTTGGGTGATCTGCACCCGGCTCAAAGTTGCTGAAAGTTTTCGCGACCTGTTTCTGTTAATTGTAGCCATCAATGGCAAGCTGTGAGGTTACAACCTGTTCAAACTGGTCGTGCCTGATCTTGTGATAGATGACCATGTTGAATTGTTTCCGGCGAGCTTGTGGCAAACACAGGATCAAACCGATACTATCGATCACATGTTCTGCTGTAGATCTCTAAATTTTTTGTCGATTTTACCGAGAAAACCCCAACTCGTTAGCAGTGAAAACAAAGTTAACATGGTGGTCTTGTCGCCATCGGCAAGCAGTTGTTGCAATTGCGGTTGAGACGAACTTAAGCCGAGCTGCGGAAGTACGGCGGTGACAACAAGGCCGATGATGCCGATAACAGATTTTTTGCCGTCCAGCATCTTGCCAATCATCGGTCCAAGTGCATTGTTGACGGGTGTCAACTCGTCGAGGGCTGCTGCAGGCGTCGCAGTAGTTTTTTCGTCCGACGAGGCATTGATCTTTTCGTCCAAAATCGTTTTCAACAAATTGATTTTTTCATCATCGTCCTGTTTCTCAAGGCGCTTCTTCAGAATCCCTATGGCCAATGCCTTAACGGCTGCAGATTTTCCGCCCGTCAAAGCCATTAATGCAATTCTCAGGACGTCGTCAGCTTCAATGTCCAAGTCTCTTTCTTTAACTTTCATGATTTTGATAGGACGTTTGCCCTCTCCTTTCGGTAAAGTACTCAAAAAGACACGCAACTTGTTGACACGATTTATCCAACCAGTCCCAAAGATGGCAAAATCTTCGAGACCTCGCAGGCGTTGCTCGTATAGCTCAAGGTATTTCTCGGATAGTACAGACGGGTCGGTCTGATTGATCGCGCTTAGCGTGATCCGCCCGATTATTCCGTCTTCTTCCAGCTTATTGCCGTCGACTGTCATGCCAAGTTCATTGAAGGCCCGTTGCGCAGTTCTTTGAGCCACACTTGACCCTGAGTGAACCGCCATGTTGTAGACGACCATTGCAACGCGGTCAGGTAATTTATCGCACTTACATTTGATGTAGTAGTTTGTGTAAAGGATCTCATCGGCATCCTTTTGACTCAGTGCGGCCACGTCATCATCCGTAAGATCCGCAACATCTATTTCTAAAGCCTCGGCTAGTGTACTTTTCGTAACACCGAAGTTTGTGGCACCGCCTTTGTCTCGCGGATCATTTACGAAGCCACCTTCAGCGTCTTTGATGAATTCATGAAGCTTTTGGAAGCGGAGATCTCTGCTGGCTAAATTCGTCGAAGAACCTGCCTGAGTTGGCGATTCGGTTTCCATGGACGCCATCAAATCCGTATCGATTGCGGGTGCGCCCAGATAGACCGAAGGTCGGGGCGGGGAGGGAGGGCGTCCACTCCAATTGTCGATCATTTCGTTGAGGCGATCCGCCCAGGCTTCGTCTCCGCCAGCCGGGTAAACACCTTCGTACAAGTCGCGAGATTTTACTCCTTGAATCTGAATGTGTGGCTTTTCGATGAGTTTGCCTTTAGAGTTGTAGATCGGCGTCATTCCATTTTCTTTTGCGAGCACATGCATCCGGTCCCACCAAGCCTCCTTGTGGCCAGTGGTATCCCAACTCCATTTACCGTTCTCTTTTAGGACGAAATCGACGGCGAGCCCGTATTGATGTATCGAATGCCACGGTCCAACCCAGGTCACTTTGGTTCCTGGCTTCGTTCTGCCTTGCGCATAAAGGTCTGCTTGCCGCTCCGGGGTGCGAAATGCCTCGAACACCTCGAATGGAATTTTTTCTTTCTTTAGTTGAGACTGTATGGCTACGACTTTTTCCCTAATTGCAGGATGCAGTTTTGAGATGTCGTTTTCCCGCTTTCTTGAATTTCCCATAACTTAATTCGCTCCTCAAAAAAAAATCGGCGGAAAATATCTGCCACAGACTTTCAGCTCACAATACCGCTGTAAAGTCCTTGAAATTTCGCGCATCTATAAGTGTACACTCTAGCACACTTGATGAAATTTTGCAGGGTTAGATACTTTTTGTTGAATTGATCCTACGACCGAACAAACAAAGGGCATCACCCAAATGGTCTATGTTGATTTTCGATTTTAAGGTTAAGATGGCTTGTGATGTGTGAAAAAAGGGAAACTTATTGTGGCCCAAGAAGTTCGAGATCTTGCGCTAGAAATTTATGATACAATTGTCGACCCATTGACTTGGACGAGTGTTCTTGACCAGTTGGTGGATCGCATGGGAGTGCAGGTGAACACAACATTAGAATGGTTTCAAGACGATGGAGATTTGTCTCTGACTGGGCCGTTTCATTCTGACTTTTATACAAGTACTGTACAGAACACCTATATTGTAAAGTGCCAACATCTTGAAGCCAAAGATCGGGAAATTTTACGGGAACAAACCCTAGGTCACGACGAGATTGAACTTCTTGGCAACACTCCTCTTGCGCCGTCGGTTAAGGAACTAAAAGGCCAAGAAAACGTTCAAAAACAAATGCATCTTGGTATTTTCTATCACGCGGCCGGAATGTTGAATAAAGAAAATTCATGGATATTCCTGTTTTCGGTTCAATTAAACGCCAATAGGGAGCCTCCAGACCACGTAGAATGCGAATACTTGGTCCAACTTCTGCCCCGCATCGAAAAAGCTCTCGACCTCAGTTTTCCTATGCGGCAACTGAATGAACGTTACCAAGGTTTACTACCCGCCATCGACTGCTTGAACATAGGCGTTTGTGTCCTTGATGTTAGGGGTATGATTGTGGCGCGAAATCAGGAGTTCCAGCGACAACTGGAAACTTTTCGCACCTTCCGAGTTAGTCCGGACGGAGAGTCGCACATCACGGATCGTCTTGGGCAAGAGTTTTTGGAAAACCAGATGTCCGATCTTTTTCAACACGGCGAGATCGGCGCGCGACAACGTAAGGAAAGTATCGTTAGCTGCGGGTCTTTGTTTGAGTTTCTGGCCGTCGGCCCTGTGTCAACATTTATTCAAAGTGTAGTCCTGTTTCTAATTTCGATTCCAGTCGCTGTTGGTGTTTCAGGAGCCCGTGGAAATACTATTCTGATAATACAAAATCTGCCAGCGTTGGTCGCATGTACCACATCGTTTTGGGTTACAGTGATGGTGGCTAACTGCGGTCGCACAAATTACTTGCTCAGGGGTCGTGGCATCAGTTTCAATCGTAGTTAGGCTTTTCTGCGAAGCCTGAAATTCGCGGAAAACTTGAGGCTGCTACGTTTTAGACACCTTCGGGTTTGAAGGTGGTTTGAATGAGACAGTCTCACAAATCTACTAGGGTGATCTGTGATCGCCAAGCGCAAGGTAAAATATTGTTTTTCGAATTGAAAACCAACAATGCAGATATTTTTAATATGAGTTAATATGCAACTTCTTATAGAACCTGAAGTCCGTAGACGTCTAATCGAAATCAAGTCGGAATTTGAATTGCAAGCTCTGGCCGGATCGTGTGTGAGTGACAGCAGTGAATTGTCTGGGATAGATCGATTTTTTTGGCTTCGGGCAACTAAGACCGCGACTGAAAATGGTGGCCACAAAATTCGTTCAATCTTTTCTGAGCCCTCACCGGACGTCGAAGAAACTTATCGACTTTGCAATCTGATCTTACAGGGCGGAGGAACACTTGGTCTGGCACACGCCGGGTTTGTCGCCGGGTTAGAGGCGGCAGGGGTACGCTTTGCTGGATTGGCCGGAACCTCGGCCGGATCAATTATCGCTATGGGCATTGCCGCGATACGCGGTGGCGACCTGACCCGTGCAACTGCAGAACGGCTGGCAGACCTTACCGAAACAGTTCCAATGGATCACTTCATCGACGGCCCGCGACCGATCCGCAAGTTTATCAAACAAGCGCTCAAGCAACCTAAGATTTACCAATTCCGCAGTTGGTTAGGTTTGTTCGCTGCCGTACGCAGACTTCGTGATCGCCGAGGTCTGAACCCAGGGCAAGCGTTTGAGAATTGGATGGAGTCTGTTTTGGACGATCTGGGTTTCAAATCTATCGAGGATTTGTATCAAGCCCTCGGCCAGATTTGGAATGACCTTGAGGACTTACGCAACGACGGGACCAAATTGAAGGGTCAAGGCGACAAAAAAGCTATTCTGAGAACCACCGACACAGAGCTTGAACATCCTGAGGTCGAACTGCTTCAATTGATTGCTACCGCGATGCCAGTCGGTCTGAAGATGCAATTTCCAAAGGACCTAAACTTGTTAAGTGACGAGTACAGAAAAACCTCGCCCGCGCGGCTGGTGCGGACGTCGATGTCGATTCCAGCGTTTTTTGAACCGGTGGTTATGCGGCCCGATAGAAAGACCTGGCCCGAATTCGCCGAAAACAGTCTTAAGGGTTTGTTTTCATCGGACCAAATTCGCAAGTTCAGCGAGCTTGAAAAATTTGTCTTCCTCGATGGCGGGTTGACCTCGAATCTTCCCAGTGACTCTTTTCGCGAACTAATGCCTAACGTTCCGACTGTCGTTGTACCACTGATAGGCAATAGCGAGGCACAGTACGTTTCGCAACGCAGAAGGCTGTCTGATTTGGTCGGTGACGCTATCGCCTGTGCAACAGCTGTCAGGTTACAGCGCGACCGCGAGATCTGGATCCAAAACACTGCGCTGCGGAACCAGTTTGAGGATCGAAAAAGTGGGGCAAGCGACGATTGCTTCAAGAAACGTAAATATCCTGTGGGAATCGCGCCTATTGATCCGGGTGACGCCAATTGGCTGAATTTCGTCATGTCCAGCTCTGAGAAAACAAAGCTCTATCTGGCCGGTATCGAACGCGCGAAAGAGTTTCTGCAAGACTTAAACAAAACGGAGAATAAGAACGAATAGGGGGAGTTCATTATGCTATTTAGTGCCTTTAGTAATTACATTCGAAAGCTGGAAGACCTTTTAACGATTCAGGGTACAAATTCCGACTCAGACAGCCCTGAGCAGCAAGAAAAAGATCAAGCCAAAGCTGTAATGGAGATCCTCGAAGATCTGCTGCCAGACATCGAAGCTTTGGACCGCCAGCGCGAAACGCACCAGAACACCATCGCTAAAGTTGATGAGTGTCGCGCTAGGGTCGAAACCTTGCGGCAGCAGCTTCAATCCAGTGTTGACGAACGCGCTCGAATACAACGCGACGCGCAACAGTTCGAAGAAATCATCAATGAAAACAGAGAGAAGCTGGAGACCGCACCAGACTCCGAACGCGATGTGCTTACTGAAATACTCAGTGGGGCTCAGGCGGATTTAAACAATTGCCGACAGGCCATTGCTGACATTAACTCAGCGATCGGCGTGGCAGAGGCTGAAAGCACGGCGGCACAAGCGGAACTGGACAAGTCCGAGATAGGTTTGCAAGAGCAAGACCAGAGGCTCAAAGCAGCCTCCGAGCGAGTTGCAGGTAAAATCCTGGACCTGCCGAACGAGCTGAACGATCTGTCCAAAAAGATCATCTTCGGCATCTTTCCAGGCGATGGCGCACCGTTTCTCATCGAAGGTAAATCCAACCTCCCGCTGCAAGAAGCAACGACACTGTTCGAACAGATTCGGGATTTGAAAAGCCTGTCTAAGGAAGCCGATAGCAGCGACGCGGACCTGTTCTTTCGCCTCAATTGCAAGTCATTGGAAGAAGAGCTGCAATCGTTGCTGGATCATCTGACGGCAAAACGGGTTGCCGAAGAAATGGATGGTCAAACCTATGTAAACCAGCTGCGCGGAAACTACGACAGGATCAGCCGAAACGCAGAAAAGGTCATAAAAGCGCTTTCAGAAGAGCAAACGAAGATCGCACGTGCCAAGCAACGCTTGCAGGACCTTCAAGACTTCGTTGACGCAGTCATCCAAGACCTTCCGCAATATAGCGAGCAGATACAGAGCGAAGCAGAAATTCGTGAGGGCGGCGGCGAAAACCAGATCCACAACATCGACCTGCAAAAGATCCAGGGCCTGTGTAAAAACGGGGTGTCCTTTTGCAAACGGCTTGGTGACTTTCTCAAGGAAAGCCAGGACAATCTCGAAAACCTGCAAAGCGACTTCTGCAACGCCCGAAACAGAGATACGGCTGAACAGCAATCACGCCTCGTTTCGCGAGATATCGAGCGAAATCCACTCATCAGACCATACCCCCTTTTGTGGGCAGCGTGCGTGACGCTTCTAGTCAAGATCATTCTGGGCCACAATACAACCGAACTGTTGCATGACCAATCATTCGGAATCCTAATCATCAGTTTTGTAGCGACCTGGATCGCTTCGATCTGGATAGGATTTGCGGGGCGTAGAAACAAGATGGAAGCACTGCGCGACCATACCTCGCACCAGATACAGTGCCTGATCAATCCAAGCACCGTGAGCGATCCGGGCAATCCGCAGAATACTGGCGCCGCATCGAAGAACGTATTTAGGTCAGACGCACAGCCTACGGAGACCAGGGACGAATTGGGTCCGATTCAGCAGCGGATACACGATTGGAACTTGGCTGATGAAGCTACAAAATTCCTGCCGGTCCCGTATGGTGAAACAGTAACCGGAAACTCCAAGTCTTCTGATTTTAACGTTTATTTCAATGAATTGCGGAATAATGAGAGAGTCTTTTGGCGCAATGCCGGAGCCCTGATTATTCCAGGCGTTCTACTAGGCTTGGTGATCTTGGGCAATTTGGGAGGTTCATCACAAAGGGTTTTTGTGGCTCGCTTCCTAGAATCCCCGCCATGTGTACTGGCGACTGGTCGGTTGGTTTTCACCACAAAAGACGACTTCTTCATCCGCGACGTATCACCGTCCACTACAAATCTGACGGGATGGATTGAAAGGATATTCCCGGAAATCGGCGCGCAAGTAGTGCCTCGGGATCTGGTAATCCGTGTCATCCCGATTAAGGACGCTAATGACGATCAGGGCTTGTTGGATTGCACGGTACCAGACCCTGATCACAATACCCTGCGCATCCATCACGCGAGCAAAGCGCTTGATGCGTTGGGTGAAGAAGAAGTGCGCCAAGAGATACTCTCGGGCTTGCGGGAAGTAGCCGCAAACTTTGGCGGCGCATCAGTTGCCGTTTGGTCGCGTGAGACGGATCCTGAAATTGCAAAAGCGCGCGACGAAATGGAAGAGTTACTGGCCGTAACCGACCCAAGTGAATTCGATGGCCGTCGTTTCGTTGCCGCCTTCGGCAGCATTCAGCAGTCTCTGGCTGAAAAGCTTGTGATCGCCGAACACCTGTCGGTCGCCGACACGATGCGCCTGACATGGCCCGGGACAAGCGCGCGAACTCCGGTGACGAAATTTCCGAATCCGCTGCGGGTAGACTTGCTAGATCAGGAGGACTTCGATGCGCTATCCGAACTGGTTACGAGGATCGCTGCATCAAACGAGAAACTGGCGCAGCTTGTCGAGCAGGAAATCGCTTTGGGAAACAACCCAGCAGCGGTTGTTCTGCCTATCCTACATGAGCTGCAGGAAAATACGCCCTCTTCAGAAGTGAAGGGCAGCACATGGATCACCAATCTTCTTCTGCCCAATGGCGCCCCCGCCGGGAAAGACTGGCCGGACACGCTGATTTTGCCGTTCTTCACTGACGAGGTGAAATTCACCGAACCAAAAGACAACATAGCTTATAAAAAAAATCCTCTAAAAATGGCCTTTGTCTTTGGTGCGCGGTCAGCGAATTTCAAAGACCCGACGGTGGGGATATCACCTGAAGATACTTATTTTAGCCGCATTGCGGAGCACTTGGAGCAATGCTTGCAAAGCTCCGATAATCTTGCTTTGGACGGTGCTAATGCAGAATTAACTTTGGACATAATAGGGCTTGCCAGCCGTACCTGGAAAGACAAGCACCGAAAGTACTCCAAGGGACAACTGAACCTCGCCCTAGCCGAAGGCCGTAGGGCTGCCGCTCTTCACAAGTTGGCAAAGCAGATTTCCAACAAGGAGGCTCAGAACCGAATTCACATTATGATCGGCGACAGCCCAACTGACACCCTGAACCTTGCCCAAATCTCAGACTTGTTAGCCGGAGTAGAGGAGGAATGGCATGAAAAGCTCTCTAAATTCAATCGTTTCTCTAAGCATGAAGAGTTTGCAGAAGCCCGGTCCAACTTCATTACGCCATCCGCCTCAAAAAGTGACGATCGGCTACCGCTCGAAGAGCTCTTTGCGCGCTCCGTTGTCGTGAAGGTCGAACATGTGAGAGGCGGACCATGTGCGAATACTTGACAGACTAGCAGACGGATTAAGAAAACGACCCGCAAAACTTTCTGTTTGTTTGGAGCAATTCCACCAGCCCAACGTCTTAAGTGGCCAATACCCAGAGTCGCCGAAACGAAAGGCTTCGAGAGCTGTTTTCTTTTTTAACGTGTTTCCGACTTTGCTACCTATGAGGGTTGCTGCGGCCAAAATGAAGGGTTTAGGTCTCTTGATGTCACGCTTTCTCCTTTGAAAAAGCTAACCATGTCTGGAATGTTTGCCTTCATTTTGGATGTAAACAGATAACCGAGGAAGGCTGCAGTCGGCTGAAACGATGACAATTGTTTTGGCCTAATTTTATGGAATGAAATATTATTAAATTCACAATTTTATGGAGTTTTTTACCTGTTTTGTTTAGAATTTGAATCATTATTTAGTTAATTGACAGTAGGTGAAGCATGTCGACTAATAAGACCTCACCAGATCATATGGTTCTTTGCGTTCATGGGATTGGAAACCAACTGCCGGGCGATACAGTCGGCGATGTGCTGAGCGGTGCTCTGGAAGAGCATAATCGGAATGGTAAGCGGCCGGCGATTGCTGACGAAACTATCGTGAACCTGTTTGAAACGTCCTTTGCAGAATATGATGGTTTGTCGGTCATGGAAGAACTCACTTATCCGGGCGGCAAAAAGCAAAAGGTGCAAACCCCAATTCATGATCGCCCAAAAGGCAAAGATCCTCGGCGTGAAGGGATGCAAAAGAAATTTCCGATGCACGTCAAGCGCATACGCGAGCAGGGCGCCCAAACAAGTGAAATAAAAACTGTCATGGCCGAGGTCTATTGGGCCGACATTTCACCCGAGCCCAAGGGTGCATTTGCAACAATCTTTGATTTGATTAAGGTCTTGATGTCGATCGGTTACTTAGCGCTCGACAACGCTGCTAATACCGACGCTCGCGGCGGTTATCGTTTCGTTGCATGGTTTTTGTGGGCGCTGATCGGCGGGGTCGTTGCGCTCAACGCGGCGTTGTTGATGGGCGTTCTGGTGCTTCTGCTTGAAGGATCGCTGGTCGATTTCAACAATATCCAGGCGGAAGGCTTCATGGGATCATGGGTCCAGTCCCGTCTCACGCAGGCAATTGCCGGGTTTGCGGTCTTGGCCCTCGTGCTCGGATTTTTTTGCAATCTGCGAAAGTCGGAAGACCCCTTATGGAAATGGTTTGGGCACTGCACAGTCGTGCTGATGGTGCTTGGGTTGATTGGGTTGTTCATCCTGCCCGCAGCAGAAGCCGTCGTCGCCGCCACGGGTATGCTGACGATTCTATTCGGTCGTGTAATCGGTCATACACGATGGGAATTAAGTCTATGGCGTCAATTTGGCGTTGGAACTGGCACTTGGGGTTTGTTGATCTTGCTCTTCGTTCCCTTTCTGCCCGGGGCCTCTTTCGCTAGTTCTGTTTGCTCGTCGCAGATCAGCACGTTTTGCAGTCTTGTTACTTCTGACCAATTTAGCGGCGAAGCTGACCAGTTGCTATTTTTCATAGGTTGTCTGATGCTGCTACTTTCGGTCCTTTGGGGGCTATCTGTCTTGCTGTGCCTTTTTGTCTACGTAGCTTGGGCGCGCGACCGCAGCGATATTCAGGACTCTGCGCCCTCTCAGCAACGCCGAATATATGCCCCAATTTGTTCCGCGCTATTGTTGCTTTGGATGATTGCGGCCTCGTCCTTTTGGGTGGCCATTCAGCATGCAACCGACAACCTCCGTGCCAAGACGCTCGACACAGAGCACCTTATAGGCATCGAAGAAGGCCTGCCTGAGACAATCACAGTCGCAAGCCACAGTTATGGTCCAGATAGGGTGTTATCCGAAGCCTTCGTGGCAATCGTCGAAATGCTAACTCCTACCATGGCAATTGGGGTGATTTTCCTTGTGATTTTGCTTGTTTTTGGAATTTACGTTGTGGTTCAGCGAGCGCTGAACAGGGATGTTTTGTTCAAGGCTACAACCGCGGAACCGTCGGTCGGACGGGTGCTGTTGAACGGGCTCTTTCAAGGCGTTTTCGCGGCTTCAACTCTGGCGTTTGCAACCATACTGGTGCTTCGGGTATTTGATGTGAATCTCAGTTGGATGAGCGATGGTGTCATCGGCAAAGTTTTCCTGCCATTTGTGCCGGTGTTTTTGTTGGGTTTGGCATTGGTGGTTTACCAGATGCGCGATCTGGTCGCGGGTGGATTGGGTGTGTTTCGGGACATTGTTGTCTATGCGAACAACAACATTTTGGATTCGTCGTTTGATGCCGAGAATGGTCTGCTGAATTTTCCTGCTCGCAAGCAGATAGAAGGTCGGTTTGAGCGTGTCTGTAAGTTCATGATGGAGCGAGTTGAGCCCAAACGCGTTACTATAATCTGCCATTCGCAGGGAACGGTTGTGGCAACACGCGCGCTCAGAAGGTTACTTGCCGAGGATCTATTCAAAGACTGTGAGGTTACATTGGTCACAATGGGCTCACCGGTCACTCATCTTTATCGCAAGTACTTTCCAAAAGCTTTTCAAATTGAGCCGGGTGACTTCCACAATGCAGGTAAGCCCATAAACTGGTACAATATCGGGCGAACTGATGACTTTGTTGGTACCTATATTGAGAATCTCGACGAGCTTAATGGGCTTAAACCGGCGCCGGTTAGCAAATCAAAGAGGAACCTTTTGGTCCCGGCAGGAGGACATCCTGGGTATTTCACCGATCCATATGTGTGGCAACATTTTTCCACCAAGATAGGGTTTAACTTGCTGTAACCAAATTGTCCCGACCGAAACACAGACATGTCGGTTTGAGGTTGGCGCGGATTGATCCCAGCCTGCGGAGAACGTCGTGTGATCCATCAAATTTAAACATAACCATCCGGCGACTAAGTTGAACTGTTGGCCAAAACATATGTATCTCAAGAGGCCTCTTTGATTTGGCAGCCTAGAGCCCCTAGCTATAGCGCTGAACGATCGCTTGGAAGCGAGCAGTCTCTCGGCAGTAGCGTGCAAAGAGTGTATCCCACCTTGTATCCCATTGTTGGAAGACTGGGATACACGACGGGTGGGAGGGAAGCATTTCCCCTTGTTTTTGCTCTTTCGGAGAATGGTGGCTGGGGTGGTAGGATTCGAACCTACGATACACGGTACCAAAATGCGAAAATGCCTTACCGGGTGCTAATTTTGCCTTACATTTTTTACTTAAAGTACAAAAGCTTGCGTGGTTAAAAAACGCGAGATGTGCATTTTTACTTACAATTTTGTGGATCGAGCCGTGTTTCCATTACAGCGCACATCACAAATCCTTACTGACCGTCCATTGCTGTGGAAAATTTCCACAGTTGTGTGCTGATTCTATTCAATTGGCTGACCTAACCGATGACGCTATCTCGAATTCCAACGACGCATTAACTCGATCCACTTGGGGCTAGCGCGTAGTTCTGAATTTGCCACAACTATCCGCTCCAAGACGGCATCAATCTCGTAAGGCCAAGAACTGGCGTCCTCGGGCAGCGCGAGATAGAGGATTTCTAGAACTCTATCAGGATATTTGTCGACGATATTGCCTTCGCCTCGTCGAATAGAGGGTAGGACAATATGATCGCGCTCAATTGGACCGATGAGTGGCAAGATAGCTTCGGATGTTTCCATGAAAGTATCCGGGTTGGAAAATGCCAATTCAATCAATCTTGCGGTGTTTTTGGGCGTGCGAGCGGCTATTTGAACTGGCCAGACATTCTTCAGAAAACGTTCTTGCATAGACTTCCAGCGCTTAGAGTCGTCGTCATCGCCCATGCCTCGTCTCTCCAACTGCCAAAGCGCCTGTGCTCTAAATGTATCCCCTCCGTTTAGTAACAAATGACGAAGTTCGGCGTCGCTTATTCGCACTTCCCCTTCGGCATCGTCTGAGTACACCCAGCTTGCCAATACGAGCCCGACCAAACCGTCTCTTTTGTCTTGATCGTCGGTCGCTCTACTGGCCACTTTGTCAAACAAGTGTGGTTTCAGTTTTTCAGATAGTTCGAAGCTGGGAATGCTCTTGGCACCCCAAAGATAGCCTGTCCACCAAGCCTCTATTTTTTCAGCGGAATCTCCATCCAAAACACTTATTAATTTTTCATCGGTCCATTCTGGGTCAATAGCATAAAGCCAATGTATAATGTGGCTAACAAACACCAAGGCAAGGCAACCGTCGTCGCCGGGCAATGACAATGCTCTTTCAACAAGCACTTTCCATTCGTCGGGCAACCCTTGCCCTGTTTTCAAATCGTTTCGGCGAGGATCGTTGTATAGAGCCTGAGCAATTTTGCCTGCTGGCGAGTTTAGCGCTTCCGATGCCCAATCTGGTTCGTCGCCACTCCTAACAATTCCAGAACCGCCAACATCGGGGTTTTCGCTCAACGTATCTAGTAATCTTGAAGTCAATCGTTCGAAAATCGACACGCATTCACTAGAAAGTTCTTTCGACGCATTTAGGAGCCAGTCGGAAACAGGGTAAATGATGCCTCCCAGAGCTTCGTCGTTAGCAGTTAACAAAATTTCGGCAATGAAATTTTTAAGCCGAGAACGGTCCTCTTTTCGTCTCTCGCTATTTAGAAATCTTCGCCAAGCCCATTCAGGAAAGATGCCATTCTTAGCTTCCAGATGAAGAGCAGAAATCGCTAGGATTGGTCGTTTTGTGCACAAGCCTGAAAATGGGTCACGCTCATCTAGGCCGAAGCCAGAATTACTCGATAGCTCCTGAGCTTTAGGCAGTATGTTGGATAAAGGTTCCTTCAAGAGCTCATCAAAGTTGGTATGTGTGCGCACTATACCACCACGGCTTTCGAGAGACTCATCAGCCTTTTCGCCACGTTCTGGAGACCACTCTGGAGCAACCTTTTGCAGTCGCTCGATCTCAGCATCATAGTTGATATTCAAAGTGCAGCCATTGGAGTGTAGCCAGTGAATCCTGTCGGCAATCGCCCATGCGCGCCTAACTACAAATTCGTGCTCGGGCTCGTTTTCCCTACGCTCTCGCCCCTCAAGAATTCGCTGTTCAAGTCTTCTCGTTGTAGGCATAGGCAACGTAGCCCACCGCTCTTTTAGAGCCAGAAGCAGGTCCCGCTGATGGTGAATGTCCCAGAAGGCCTCTCGGGTGACTCTTTCGAAATACTCTTCAAACTCATCGTTTGGAATGACTTCTTCAAATCGACTCGCCCAAATCCGAAGTCGCGCAAATGTGGTGTCATCATTGGTAGACCAACTCGCCACTTCTTGGCGTGCCTTTCGAGCGTCGAGTTCAACTAAGCGCTGAAAAACACTGGTGTATTTCAGAACTGCGCCTCGAAAGCCTTCATTTCGTTCGTGGCCACCGATGTCTGGATCGTCAGAAGGGATAATTGGAGGAATGTCTAGCCACTTGTAGTGACCGCTCTCCGATTCTAGCTGAATGCCAATATCTAGGTTGCGTTTCAAAGCGGAGACTACATCAGCAAGCCACTGGTCAGGGATGTCAAGTTCGGGAGCATGCTCAAGGTATTTGAGCTCTAATCGAACCAGATCACCAAGTTTGGTTTTCTCATCGATTTGAGGGGGTACCACCGATCCGAAGTAATTGTGCGTAGCAGCTAATCTGGGGCGCGAAAGAGTTTCGTACTTTCGTACTGTGGCCTTGCTCCAACCGACGACTTTCAATTCATCGGAGAACCTATACCAATCCAATCTGTTGTCGTCGCTCGCGAAACGCCAGTGCTCAAAAAGGTAATACCAAGCCTGAAGAACATGTGGTTCACACTTGGTTTCGGCATTCCCAACGTGCCAGCGGATTGTCTCTTGAATCCTTTCATGTAATCCATGTTGCCTTGCACCCCACCAAACTGCCGCGTTCTGATCGGATACTTTGGATAACCAACGACCCAACAAGTCTATGCGGTCCGGCAAGAGGCCTGCTCTCAAAGACGCTCCACCTCGTAGCAAAGTTACATGATCGTCTCTAAGTCCAGCCCTATCCCTCCGGTTCAACAAAAACGCATCCCATGCCGTCGACGGGATTTCTCGCTTCGGGTTTAAATCATCTGGATTTACTGGTGGCGGAACCTGATCTGTGGCCAAACCATACAGCAAGAACGGATCAACGAACTTGCCTTCGTCTTCACCGAAAAGGACTTTACGAGGCGGAGAGTAACGGATCGTTCGATCAAACACACAAAGCCAAGTCGCCGGTGGGGGTGGATCGCTTTCGAAGAACTTTCTGACGCCTTCTTTTGTCGAGACCAAATGCGTAACTCGCTCGCGCTCAATCGGCGTCAGTGCTTCTGGACCGCGTCTAGCGAGTTCAATGGTACGGTCTTGCCATGCTTCGGGCTCCCTCGCACGGTCGGCCCATTCCGCGAGAGAGATCCAAAGCGCTTCATGCTGGTTGTCACTTGCGTAGGGGATAGCCGCCACGCCCTTGTGCTGCCAGCGTGCATTTGCGTCATCGTCTGTGCCCGATTGGAATGCATAGACTTCGTCCAAGCGCCCACGCGACTTATTCAAAGCCTCAAGCAAGTATTGCACGGGTGGATCGTCTGCGGCGTAACCTACAAAGACTACTGCGTAGCGATCGATTACATCCTTGAAAAAGTTTGTCGCCCAACCCTCTGCCAAATAGGCTCTTCCAAATTCCGCACTAGATAGTACGAACCCGTCGCCTTCTGATCCGTCATACTTCTCAGTTGCCCGTCCGTGGAGATAGACGACACCGTTAAGTTCGCCGGGGCGAGCCGGGTCTGGTAAACGTGGAGGTTGCCAGACCTGAAGTTCACGTCCGCAGTCATCGAAGAGCCTGTCGAAGTTTGTGGTAACGAGTTTTGTTACCCCGTCTTTTGATGTGGCAAGATCAAGAAGGAGCGCATGCGCGGTCAGGTCCACGCCCTCCTTTGGTATAAGAGCCTTAGCTACAGCTCGATCTATGTCAGCCGATAGGAAATCTCGCTCCAAAAGACCGAAAACCCTGTCCGCAGAGATGAGACCCGGCACCCCAGTTTGATCTTCCATGTCTTGCGCCGCTTCGAGAATCTTGTTCGCTGGGCTGCTAGCTCCAACGCCCAAAGACGCAAGAACTTGCCTAGCCAGACCAAAGAAATCAGGAAGTTGGGCTTTGGCTCTAGAGACACCAGCCCCGCAAAAAAACACTACTCTTCCTTCGTCCAAAGCGTGCAAGAGTTCGTCTGGGATATTTGGGCCGTTTTGTATGAATCGCATTTCGACGTTCGCGGATATGTAGACTTAAAATAACTTAAGAGTCGTCGTGTGTTATAGGAGCTTTCCGATAGTGTAGTGCCGGGATTTCCAACAGCCAAGGCCATTGACGCTGGTATGATTCAAAATGCCGCGCAGTGGGCGAACTGGAGTGTTGCAGGCGATTTTTTGGTGATGGCATTAGATGCTTGTGTGACTCTCAAGCTTCACTTTTGAGTGTCAGGGAGACTTACCTAGATGACAGCGCTGAGACCGGCTTTGGTGTTGGGAAGTTGCTAGGAGACAAATTACCATGAGCTACAAAAAGAATGCCGACCTAAAGGGAGTTCGGTTACTGCGCGCAGACCAAGTCGTAGAAAAACTGCAAGGGATAGGGATGACTGACGTCAATGTAACTTGGGTTAATAATCGCATCGACCGTGGGCAACTACCCTGCACAAAAGTTGGCAAGTATCGTCGGATTCGTGAAGACGTTTTAGAGAAGATGATAATGCGCTGGTATCGGGACGCTGACCGCTAGACCAAGAGCTAGGCGTGAACAGCCAATTTCCCCGGTTCAATTACCATACATCGTAGGTTTCGTTTTTGTAATGAAAACAGAATGTTACCGGTTTATTTCCGGTAATATTTTTGCCGTTTCCACAGTTTTTCCACAGTTTTCCACAGTAATTTACGCTTGGATTTGCGAAATCGCGCAAAAACGAAAATTGTAAGCTATTGTAAAGTAGGGAAAAATTATGGCTGGGGTGGTAGGATTCGAACCTACGATACACGGTACCAAAAACCGCTGCCTTACCACTTGGCTACACCCCAACGGTGAGCGGCTGTCTACGATTGTTGTTGGCGGGGTTCAAGTGCTATTTGCCAAAAAAATGTGAGCGCCGTAAAAATTTCTGGGGTGGTCATTTTGTGGCGACCAACACTGCCCCGACACGGTTCCCATCTTGAACCATATCATGAGCGGCAGCGCAGTCTTCTAATGCAAAGACGTTCTGGACAGGGCAGATCAGGGCACCCTCGGTCAGTGCATTGTGAAGGGTCTCAATGGCGGCAGAGCGTAAGCTTGCCGGCAAGAGATAGATCAGGATCGTTTCGAGCGTCACAGCCTTGAACATCATTGGTCCAAAAGGAAAAACCGGTGCCATGTTTTGCGCCGAGCCGTAGGCGTTGATGCGGCCATTTTCGGCAATTACGGTGGTGTTCGTTTCGATATTTGCTCCGAATTCGACCTCGATGACGCGGCTGATTGTACGTCCGTCATTGGCGTCCAATATCTGATCAGCAAGATCTGGACTGTTGTAGTCGATCACCACATCCGCGCCAGCTGATTGCACCCTGTCGAAATTGCGGCGGCTGGCGGTCGTGATCACGCGTGCGCCCGCCCATTTTGCCAGCTGAACGGCGAGATACCCGACCGTACCAGCACCACCGTGAATCAGAATCGTATGCCCTTTGGGTGTGCCACCCGAGAACACAGCATGGCAGGCCGTCAGGCCCGGAATACCCAGAACCGCTCCAGTCTCGAGCGACACCGCGTCTGGTAATTCGACGGCCTGATCGCTGGGCAAGGTGATGTGGCTGGCGGCTGTTCCAAATGCGCGTTGCCATTGCCCATTCCAGACCCACGCGCGTTGCCCGATCCGGGACACGGGGACGCCGTCGCCGACAGCCGTGATCACGCCAGAGCCGTCGCTATGGGGGATGATCAAAGGGAAAGGAGGTTCGGTGACACCGGGCCGGGCTCCGGCGCGGGCCTTTATGTCGGATGGGTTGACGCCTGAAAATGCCAACTCGACAGTGACTTCACCCGGACCGGGATGAACCGGAGGAAGGTCTTGAAGATGCAAGACTTCGGCTGCGTTTCCGAAAGCGGAATAGGTAACTGCGCGCATGGAATCCTCCGTTTGCCCCAGTTACAGCTTAAACCGGCCGCGATTTCAAACCATTTGCAAAAGGTGTTCAGCGCGACCTTGGACGCGCGACTTATTCGCGGATTTCTGAGGGGTCGACGCCCCAAAGATTCGCCTTCAAAGTCCAGCCCCGATAGCCACCCGCCGTGATCCGGCACCAGTCCAGCGAACACGTGCCAAGGCGGGCCACGACGCCGGTTTCAAAATGTGCATTCACGGGGGAATTGGGATCAGGGCGGGTATAGACGGGCAGCATGTCAGACTCGATCAACACTGTTCGCACACCTGACAACAGGGCATAGTGAACCCAGCCACCAGCCCCGTCTCGGTCCTGAACTTTGCGCCAGTTGCCGTATTCTGCCGTGACTTGCAATGGCATCCCGCGCCGCTTGAACACCCAATCGATTCGATGGCTCAGCGACGGCCCGCGCCGAACGTTCCCTTCGGCGGCCTTCATTGACACATAGCGGGGTAGGGGCAGGTTGGTGACGGATCCACGCTTATCCTCGGCATGTGCGGCCCAGGCACCGAACATGACCAGAAATAGAGCCATAGCCGCCGGAAATCGGCGTTTTACCGGTCGAATACCACTCACTGACTGCCCGCTCTTATGCCTGTTGATCCGGTTTCGAAAAAAGGTCGACTCAATGCCATTGGGGTTCTTGTGCCCCGCCTTATCCTGCGCCACGATGCCATGGCGCGCGTCTGTTTGCAAAGCAGTGGGAGGGCCAAGGTGCCAAGAGAACGTCTGAGTGTTGTCGTTACGCGACGGTTGCCCGAAGCGGTGGAAACCCGGTTGAGCGAGTTGTTTGACGTGCGCCTGCGCGATGACGACACGCCGATGACGCGCGAGGAGCTTGTCGCCGCAGTTCAGGAAGCCGATGTGCTGGTGCCTACGGTGACCGATACAATTGATGGCGGACTGTTGGGACAGGCCGGTGAAAACCTTAAGCTGATTGCAAATTATGGGGCTGGTGTCGACAATATTGATGTGTCCACAGCCCGACAGCGCGGCATTCTGGTTTCGAACACGCCCGGCGTGCTGACTGATGACACAGCCGACATGACGATGGCCCTGATCCTTGCCGTCACGCGCCGCATTCCCGAAGGGTTGGGCGTGATGCAGCAGGGTGACTGGACCGGCTGGGCCCCAACCGCCTTTCTAGGTGGTCGTATTGGTGGTCGGCGTTTGGGTATTCTAGGCATGGGCCGGATCGGGCAGGCTGTAGCGCGGCGGGCAAGCGCGTTCGGAATGCAGGTTCATTATCACAACCGCCGCCGACTGCGTCCCGAGACCGAGCAGGAACTGGAGGCAACCTATTGGGAAAGCCTAGACCAGATGGTCGCACGAATGGATGTGATCTCGGTCAATTGCCCATCAACGCCTTCAACATTCCATCTGATGAACGCACGTCGACTGAAGCTGATGAAACCATCGGCAGTGATCGTGAACACCTCGCGCGGAGAAGTTGTGGATGAAAACGCATTGACCCGGATGATCCGGGCTGGGGAAATCGCGGGGGCGGGACTGGACGTTTACGAACAGGGTACTGATGTGAATCCGCGACTGCGACAGCTGCCCAACGTTGTGCTCTTGCCGCATATGGGATCGGCTACGCTGGAAGGGCGGATCGAAATGGGTGAGAAGGTTATCATCAATATCAAGACCTTCGAAGATGGCCACCGTCCGCCAGATCAGGTTGTGCCCTCTATGCTCTAAGCCACCGGAAAGGAGCCTTCATGGACCGGTTTGAAGGGGGGTGCCGCTGCGGACGTTTGCGCATCAAGGCTTTGGGCCGTCCTCTAAGGGTTGGGATTTGTCATTGCCTGGACTGTCGCAAGCATCATGGGGCTCTGTTCTATGCCGCAGCAATATTCCCCAGCGATGCGGTCAAGATTTCCGGCCCGTTACAAGGATATGAAGATCGGTTCTTTTGCCCAACCTGTGGTTCTCCGGTCTTTGCGCGCAGCGGTTCTGAGGTCGAGGTGCATTTGGGATGTCTAGACGTGCCCAACCAATTGACGCCGACCTATGAGTGCTGGGCCTCGCGGCGCGAAAACTGGTTGCCCGACTTCACTGGAATGAAGCGGTTTGACCAGTATCGGGATGACGCTGCACCGTAGATGACGTGGCGAACCCTTACTGTTAACTCACGCCTGTACGGCAAACCATTGCAGAGCGCGGTAGTTGCTTACAGGCTTGAAATAAAACGAAGTATTGGAGGATTTGATCAGATGAGATGTGTTTCCGCTTTGTTACTTTCGGCATTTGCGTTTTCTACGCCGGTCCTGGCTCAGGAGGCGGCTGATGCCGTGGCGCCAGAAACCGCCACGGAAGGGCAGGTGCAGGCCCTGACTGAAGAGGTCATCGCTGCACTTGAGGCGAAGCTGGGCGGTGTTCCGGTCATATCCGAAAACTGGATGGTGGCCGCCGCCAACCCACTGGCCGTTGAAGCCGGGGCCAAAGTACTGCGCGCAGGCGGATCTGCCGCGGATGCGATGGTCGCCGTGCAGGTCGTGCTGGGTCTGGTCGAGCCGCAATCCTCGGGTTTGGGCGGGGGGGCGTTCCTGGTTTGGCATGACGCAGCGACAGGGCAGATGACAACGCTGGACGGGCGCGAAACGGCACCACAGGCGGCCACACCAACGCTGTTTCAGGACGAAAACGGTGAACCGCTAAAGTTCTTCGATGCAGTTGTCGGAGGGCTGTCGGTGGGAACTCCGGGCACGCCCGCCTTGCTGGAAGAGGCGCACCGCCGTTGGGGGCGTTCCTCTTGGCCTGGTCTGTTCACCGATGGCATCCGGTTGGCGGATGAAGGTTTCCTGGTCTCGCCGCGCTTGGCCAGCCTTGTTGAAAACGACGCCGAGCGCCTGTCGCACTTTCCCGAAACGGCCGCTTACTTTCTGCCGGGCGGAGAGCCTTTGCAGCAAGGGCAGCGCCTGATGAACCCGGCCTATGCGGATACCTTGCGTGTATTGGCCAGTGATGGGGCCGCAGGGTTTTACGGCGGTGAGATTGCTGCGGATATTGTCCGCGCTGTAAGGAACGCTCCGGGCAATCCCGGGGTTCTATCCGGCATTGATCTTGCGCTGTATCAGGTGATCGAACGCGAACCGGTTTGTGCTGCATACCGCGCTTATGAAGTCTGCGGAATGGGGCCGCCATCATCTGGCGCGCTGACCGTGGGGCAGATTCTGGGGATGCTGAACAGCTATGATCTGGCAGCGATGGGCCCCGAAAGCGCGGAAGCCTGGCGGCTGATCGGAGACGCCTCTCGCCTCGCTTTTGCGGATCGGGGTCGTTACATGGCCGACAGTGATTTTGTACCCATGCCGACAAAGGGATTGGTTGATCCGGACTATCTTGCGCAGCGCGCGGCTTTGTTGGATGCCGAAGGTGCGTTGGCCGAAATCGCGCCGGGGCAACCCGAATTCGACCATGCGCTGAACTGGGCGGATGATGTGTCGCTCGAGTTGCCTTCGACCTCGCATATCTCGATCGTGGACAGCTATGGCAACGTGCTGTCGATGACGACGACCATCGAAAACGGCTTTGGTTCACGCCTGATGACGAACGGGTTTCTTTTGAACAACGAGTTGACGGATTTCTCGTTCAAAACCCATAGCAACGGCGTGCCGATTGCCAACCGGATAGAACCCGGGAAACGCCCGCGTTCGTCCATGAGCCCGACCATCGTGATGCAGGACGACGCTCCGGTTCTGGCCATCGGGTCGCCGGGTGGCAGCCGCATCATCGGCTATGTCGCGAAATCGATCATTGCTTGGGCCGATTGGGGAATGGATGTACAGCAGGCGGTGTCCTTGCCGCATTTGGTCAACCGCTTCGGAACTTACGATGTCGAGGCAGCTACTGCTGCCGAAGGGTTTACGGACGCTTTGGTTTTGCAGGGTTTTGAGGTCAATCCACGCGACCTGACATCGGGCCTGCACGCCATTGAAATCGGTGACGTGCTGAGCGGTGGAGCAGATCCGCGCCGTGAAGGGATTGCGCTGGGCGAGTAGGCCCTTGGTATAAGTGGGGATTGCCCAAACTTTGCGGGCCTTTTAGTCATTGGCTGAAAGGCCCGCAGTGTTTTTGGGCAGGGGAGGATGACGATGGTACAAGCTGAGGTGTTGCCTAGAAATGAATCTGGCATAGAAACCGCGATCAGCATTCTCAAACAACGGTTCGGCGACAGACTGCAAACAAGCGCCGCGATCCGGGAACAGCACGGCCACACCACGACATGGATCGAAAATCAAAGTCCGGATGCCGTGGTCTTCCCACACACAACGCAAGAGGTTTCAGACATTGTTAAAACCTGCGCGGCGCACCGAGTACCGGTTATCCCCTTCGGCACTGGAACGTCGCTTGAGGGGCATGTGAACGCGCCGGCTGGCGGCGTCTCGGTCGATCTTACGCAAATGGACAAGGTGCTGGCGGTTCATGCCGAAGATCTGGACTGCGTAATACAACCCGGCGTGACCCGCGAGGCGCTGAATACGCATTTACGCGATCAGGGTCTGTTCTTTCCGATTGACCCCGGGGCCAATGCGTCGCTGGGTGGTATGGCCGCCACTCGCGCCTCGGGTACCAATGCGGTGCGATACGGGACGATGAAAGACAACGTTCTCAGCCTCGAGGCAGTCATGCCGGATGGCCAGATCATCCGCACAGGGCAAAGGGCTAAGAAATCCTCGGCCGGGTACGATCTGGCCCGTCTTTTGATCGGGGCTGAAGGCACGCTTGGGATCATCACTGAACTGACCCTGCGGCTGCATGGAATCCCCGAAGCGATCAGTTCTGCCCGATGCTCGTTTCCCACGGTAGACGCGGCCTGCCGCGCGGTGATGATGACGATTCAGTACGGTATTCCAGTCGCCCGGATCGAGTTATTGGACGAAATGTCGGTGCAAGCCGCCAACGCCTATTCCGGGCTAAGCCTGCCGGAAACGCCCTTATTGCTGTTGGAATTTCATGGCTCGGAAAGCGGCGCGCTTGAACAGGCTGAAACCTTTGGCCAGATCGCAGAAGAATTCGGCGGTACCGATTTTGCCGCGACCACGACCACCGAGGAACGGAACAAGCTGTGGCAGGCGCGCCATGATATGTATTGGGCGTGTCTGCAACTGCGCCCCGGCGCACGTGGCATTTCAACGGACGTCTGTGTGCCGATCTCACGTTTGGCCGAATGTGTGACGCAAGCCCAAAGGAAAGCCGCCGACCTTGACCTTCTGGCGCCCATCGTAGGGCATGTGGGGGATGGCAATTTCCATACTCTGCTGCTGATCGACATGGAAAACGCCGATGAACTCGCCAAAGCTGACGCCTTTGTGGGCTGGCTCAACGAGCTTGCGATCTCGATGGAGGGCACATGCACCGGGGAACATGGGATAGGGCAGGGCAAGCGACCTTACCTTGAGAAAGAGCTTGGAGCAGCTACGCAGTACATGGCGGCAATCAAGGCCGCGCTGGATCCCCTCGACATCATGAACCCCGGCAAAATTCTGTCTGATCGGCCCTAGTGGTTTCGCGATCTGGTCCGTTTTGTGCCCTTAAATCGTCCACATGTTTTGGTCTGAAAGGTGCAAAGACAGACAGGTGGTCGACATGAGTGCAAAATATCTGGCAGGCTTTGTTGCGGTCTGTGGATTGGCTGTTGCCGGGCTGGATTTTTACCAGCAGGCGAAGGCATCGGAGAACGGCATAAGCATCAAAGGCTATATGGCTTCGGTATCTTCGCGTGTCGGCTTCACTGACAACCATGCCGAGGCAGAGGCACAGACATCCCAACCACAGGAACCAGCATCGCTGAAACCTTCGGACGAGGGCGGCAAACTGGTTTGTACCACGGTCGGAACCAGTAAGCGTTGCAGTTCCAGTGGCTGAAGTGAACCGCTGAATGATCAATCTGCGACCTGCATTTGGTGTTCGGGTCGTTTTTTTCCTATCACTGGTCGGATGAATGTCGCGCGCCGCCCCTTAACTGCGCCATATGGTGTCAGCTGAATTCAAGGGGAGACGCCCGGTTATGAAAACCCAAGTCAAAGCACTGGTCGTTGGCGGTGGCGCCATCGGAACCTCGATTGCCTATCACCTGGCTAAAGCGGGCTGGGATGACGTGATGCTGATCGAACGGGACGAGTTGACCTCTGGCTCGACCTGGCACGCAGCTGGCCTTTTGCCGCTGTTCAACATGTCTTACGCAACCACCCATATCCACAAATACTCGGTCGACTTCTACAAGACGCTGGAAGAGGAAACTGGTCTGAACGCGGGCTTCGCGGTGGTCGGCAACCTGCGCATGGCGCAGACGCAGGATCGCATGGACGAATACATGCTCTATGCCTCCACGGCCGAGACATGTGACGTCAAATACGAATGGCTGACCCCGGATCAGATCAAAGAGCGCTGGCCGCTGATCGAAACCGGCGATCTGAAAGGTGCGATCTATCACACCGAGGACGGCTATATTAACCCCGCAGACGTCACCCAGGCCATGGCCAAAGGCGCGCGTCAGCGTGGCGTGGATATCGTCCGCAAGATGCAAGCTGATGCCTTCCACTGGAACGGCACGCATTGGGAAGTCACCTGCACCAAGATGATCGAACAGGGTGGCAACCTTGTCCCTTCTGATGAGCAGGTTGTCATCACCGCCGAACACGTTGTGACCGCATCGGGAAACCACGCGCAGCGCACGGCCAAGATGCTGGGCATCAAGATGCCTGCAATTCCGGTCGAGCACACCTTTATCGTCATGGACAAAGACCCAGAGCTGGTCAAATGGCGTGAAGCCGGCAACCCCGAGCACCCCGTTGTGCGCGATGCAGACAACGAATCCTACGCGCGCGAAGAGCGTGGCGGCTGGATTCTGGGTATCTACGAACACGGCGCGCCTGCGCGGTTCGAATACGGTGTGCCAGACAGCTTCCGTGCCGACCTGTTCCCATTGGACATCGATCGTATCGCGGACCAGTACATGGCGATGGCAGAACGCGTGCCGTCCTGCGCCGACTCTGGTCTGAAAGACGATTTCAACGGTCCGATCTGTTACACTCCAGACGGCAACCCGCTGGTTGGCCCAGCTCCGGGCCTGCGCAACATGTGGCTGGCCGAAGGCTTCAGCTTTGGCATCACCGCCGCGGGCGGCACCGGCTACTATCTGGCGCAGATGATGGTCGATGGCGAAGCCGAGATCGACATGGCCTCGCTGGACCCCAAACGCTACAGCAGCAACTGGATGACCACCGAGTTCGCGGCCCGCAAGAACGAAGAGTGCTATGAGCACGTCTACATCCTGCACCACCCGGATGAAGAGCGTGAAGCCTGCCGTCCACTGCGCACCGTTCCGGCATATGACCGGCAGAAAGCCCGTGGCGCTCAGTTTGGCTGGGTCAACGGCTGGGAACGCCCGAACTATTTCGGCCCCGTCGATGCACCTGACAACTTCGACAAGGAAAGCCGGTCGTTCCGTCGTGGTGGCTGGTGGCAGTACGCCGTTGAAGAAGCAAAAGCGATCCGTGAAGGCGTTGGCCTGATCGACGCGTCAGCCTTTACCAAGCACGTTGTCAAAGGCCCCGGTGCAACCCAGTTCCTGGATTGGTTCACCTGCAACAAGCTGCCCAAGGTCGGTCGTATCAACCTGACCTACGCGTTGACGTCGCACGGCACCACCCGCACCGAGTACACCATCGTCCGCAATGGCGAGAACAACTATTACATCGTGTCCGCCGGTGCCTGGACCGAATACGACGCCGACTATCTGCGCAAGGCGGCCGAGGACAAGATGGAGGAGTTCGGTTACATCGAAATCCAGGACGTGACCACACAGTGGGGCGTCTTCGCCATCGCTGGACCCAAGTCGCGTGATGTGCTGAAAGAGGTCATCAAAGACGCCGATCCGGAAACCGCGCTGTCCAACAAGCGCTTCCCGTGGCTGTCGGCCCGTCAGATCGAGCTGGGAATGTGCCCGGTCAACGCGATCCGCGTGGCCTATACTGGCGAGCTGGGCTGGGAACTGCATCACCCGATAGAAATGCAGAACTACCTGTTCGACCTGCTGGAAAAAGCGGGTGAAAAACACGGTATGAAACTGGTCGGAGCACGCGCCCAGAACTGGCTGCGTCAGGAGAAATCCTATCGCGCCTTCGGCACCGAACTGGGCCGCGACGCAACCCCACTGGAAGCTGACCTGCCGCGCTTTGTCGATCTGTCCAAGGAGTTCCACGGCAAGGCCAAGCTGGAAGAGACCGGTGTGCGCGTGAAGTGCTGTACCCTGCTGATCGACGGTCCGGACGATGCCGACCCTTGGGGCCGTGAAGCGCTTTACACCTTGGAGGGTGAGCGCGTGGGTCGTCTGACCTCGGGTGGCTATTCGGTGGCCTTCGAGAAATCCATCGGCATGGGCTATGTCACGCCCGAACTGGCGGTCGAAGGTACCAAGCTGAAGGTCAAGATGCAGGATAAGCTGTGGGATGCGGTCGTCACCTGCGACAGCCCTTACGACCCGAAGAACGAGGTTATCCGCAAAGACGGTTGATCAAAAATAGGCCCCGGACAACTCCGGGGCCTTTAACTTTTCGTCACGCGGATAGTTCGTCGAAACACTCCAGCGCTTTGGCGGCATACATCATGGCTGGCCCGCCACCCATCTGAATGGACATTGCCAACACGTCCGACACTTCATCTCTTGTCGCGCCTGCTTTGATTAAGGCTTCTGTGTGTAGGGAGATACAGGACTCGCATCGGAGCGTTACCGACATACCCAAAGCGATGAATTCCTTTGTCTTGTAGTCAAGTGTTCCGCCCTCCTTCACAACCTTCCCAAGCGCTCCGAACGCGCGCGTGGTTTCTGGGATTGACCCGTTGAGATTACGGAGGCTCTTGCGAGTTTCCGAGAGTTTTTCTTGCCAGACCATTGCAGCCTCTTTTCATATTGCACAAGTTGAATATGATGCAAATAACAGGGCTCTGACTTTGATCTCGATCAGTCCGCTGGTCGCGATGAGATAAATGCAAGGTTGTTGGCAGGCATATCGACGGTGCTCAGCACGTTGAGACCAAATTCCTCAAACAACGCAAGTATGTCGGTGTCATTTTTGTACCCAATGTCCGGATCTTGTTCCGTCAGAGCTTGGTGAAATCTCTTGTCTCCGTCACTGGTGAGCAGTCCTGACCGCTTAAACGGCCCATAAAGAACAAACCGCCCAGATGGCGCGAGTGCCTTTGCTACCTCTGCGAAAATGGTTCGTGTTTCCTGCCAACTGATCAAGTGTATCAGGTTGATCAAAACGATCATGTTTTGTCCGGGAAACCGAGCATGCCAGCCTGCGGCGGTCGCATCCAGTTCTTCGGCCAAGGCGACATTCGGAAAATCGCGCGCGTAGGCGTCGATACTGGCCCGCCGATCTGTGTCGATTTCCGTAGGCTGCCACTCCAGACCGGGCAACAGTGCCGCAAAAGCCGTAATATGCTGACCGGTCCCACTGGCAATCTCCAGCGCCTGCCCTTGTGACGGAGCCCAGTCGCGCAGCAATGCGCATAAGACGTCAGAGTTTCGCGATGCCGCAGGGGCCACCATTTTACCGTCCTCGGCTGTTTTTGCGACACTGGCAGAGGGGGGAATCTTGCGTTTGGTCATCGCTTCAACCTTTCCGGGGTCAACATGGCAACATTCTCGGCATCAAGGGCAGGGGGGCTTCCGACCACCAAATCGCAAAGCAACTGAGAGGCGGCCGGTGCCGTTTGGAAACCGTAACCGCCTTGGCCCGCGCTCCAGATGAAAGTTGGGTCGTAAGGGTCGCGTCCGAGCACCAAAGTCCCGTCAGGTGCAAAACTGCGTAGGCCGGCCCAACTTGTTTCGACACGTTTGACTGCTTCGGTCATCAGGGCTTCGTAGCGTGCCAACCCTTCTGCCAGCACCATGTCATCAGCATAGGCATCCTGAGGCGGAACAGGGTCTGCTTCGGATGGTGAAACCAACAGTTTTCCGGCATCGGGTTTGGCGTACCACGTTTCACCCACGCCAAGCATCATGGGCCAGCGCGACACATCATGGCCTCCGGGGGCGGGCAGTCGGGCCATAGACCGGCGGCGTGGCGTGATACCGATAGGAGGAAGGTTCGCAAGTTCGGCGATTTCGTCGGCCCAGGCCCCTGCGGCATTAATCAGATTGCGTGCCTCAAAACTCTGACCGGCGGTGACGATCCAATGTGTGTCTTTGCGGATGGCCGTGACTTTGAGTTTGGTTGAAACCGTCCCGCCGTTTTGCCGGATGGTCCGGGCAAAATCCTGCAATAAACGATCTGTGTCGATGTCAAAAGCGGCCTCGCTGACCGCTGCAAAACCGACATGCTCGGGGTTCAGGATCGGAACACGTTCCATGGCATCATCTACCGGGATCCGAGTCATGTTTAGGTCATTGCAATCGGCATCGAACAGCTGAGATTGGTCTTGCGCGCCGACCAGCATCAGACCCCGTGGAGTCAGATAGCCACCGTTCTGTGTGTGCAGAAAGGCAGCACCAGCCTTATTGAGGGCGACCACTGAAGGGGGTCCATAGCTTTCCTCAAACAACGCCGCAGACCGCCCGGATGCGTGATAGCCCAAGGCGTCTTCTGCTTCGAGCACCATCACTTTTCCGTGCGTCGACAGACGTGCGCCCGCGCTGAGCCCGGCGATACCGCCTCCGATGATCAGGAAATCAATCATTTCTTGCTAACCCTACAGATCAGAGACAGGCCGGTTTTCTGTGGAGACACATTTGCCCGCGCGCCTCTGGTTTGTTTTGCGTTTTGCTTTCCGGACTATAAGCAGCCTTGAATTTGTGCTTCAACCCGGTCAAAGACGTATCAAAATAAACAGGAGGGTAATGTGACTGCTGCGGACCTTCATCCAATGGCGACAGGGCATATTCCCCGATACGTCGTCGCAGCTGACGGAAGCGACTACCTATTCTCAGCAATGGTTGTTTTCTTTGTCGTTCTGGTGGTGCTGATCGGTGTTGGTTATCTGACGCTTCATTCCGTTCCCGAGAAAATGGCCCACGAAAACAATCACCCACAATTCCAGTTGGTGGGTATTCTGGCGCTGCTTGCATTGTTTACACATAATGGACTTTTCTGGGTTGCCGCCATACTGGTCGCAGGGTTCCAATTTCCGGATTTTGCCACGCCGCTCCGAAACATTGCTGACGCCATTCGTTCGCTTGCTCGGGTCCCAGCGCCCGAACCGGTGCCCGAGGTGACAGAACCAACGCCACCCGTATCAGAGGCGGGCGAAGCGCAGGAGCACAGCAAATGATCGAGACCATGCTCTGCGCCTTGATTACGGTTCTGCCCGACTATCTGTTCCGTCGGTTTGTTCAGGGCAAACGTATCGGTCACGAGATCACGTTGTTTACCATGTGGTACGAACTGCGTTGGGGCCTGACGACATGTGCGATTCTGGCGCTGACCGTGATCACCACGTTGTTCTATTTTCACCCGGCCAGCAAAACCGCCGCATCCTATTTCCGTACCGTGACGATCCTGCCGCAACTGGGCGGTCGTGTGTCAGAAGTATTCGTTAAGAACAACGAACTTGTAACGGCTGGCCAGCCGATTTTCCGGATCGAGGATTTCAGCCAGACAGCGCAGGTTCAGGCGGCAAATGCACAGATTGCGCAGGTTCAAGCCTCGCTTAAAGTTGCAGAAACCGACCTGGCCGAGGCTGACGCAGGTATTGCCGGCGCAAAGGCTGCTCTGGCGCAGGCGCTCGAAGATTTGGAGCGCAACACAACCTTGCGGGACGAAGGGTCAAGTGCGGTACGTCTGGCTGAGATCGAGCGCCTGGAAAACCTTGTCGCCGAGCGTGAGGCACAAGTTGTTGCCGCAGCAGCCAAACGCGCAGCGGTCGAACAGCAAATCGAAGAGCTGATCCCGGCGCAACTGGCCAGTGCCATTGCGCAACTGGACGCCGCACAGACCGAACTGGACAAAACAGTGATACTTGCCGGTGTGACCGGACGGGTGGAACAGTTTAGCTTGCAAGTCGGCGACTATGTCAGCCCGTTGCTGCGCCCCGCTGGTATTCTTGTGCCGTCCCATACCGGGCATGACCGTTTCCAGGCTGCATTCAACCAGCTGTCTGCTCAGGTGATCAAGCCCGGCATGATCGGTGAATTGGGCTGCATGACCAAGCCTTTCACAGTTATCCCTACGGTCGTGGTCGAAGTGCAGGATGTCATTCCTTCCGGCCAGATCCGTCCCTCGGACGAACTCAGGGATGTGCAGGCCAACAACAATCCCGGCTCGATTCTGGTGTATATGGAACCGCTTTATAAAGGTATGGCCGATGACATCCCTCCGGGCAGCAATTGTCTGGCCAATGTTTACACCGACAACCATGAGCGGTTGGAACATGAGGATCTCGGTTTTTGGGAGGCAGCATTCCTGCATGTGGTGGACACGATCGGTGTCGTCCACGCGGCCGGTCTGCGTTTGCGTCTGATCCTGATGCCGGTGAATACTCTGGTTCTGACCGGTCATTGATCCGGGTTCGGCAACCAAATTGCGAAGGGCCCGGCAGGTTTTGTCGGGCCCTTTGACTTTAAAGCGCTGTTCTGAAAAGCTGCGTCAGATTTTCTTTTGTCAACTCAATCGGGTTGCCCCCGCAAGAGGGGTCAATGATCGCGCCTTCCACCAGCTCTGGGATCGACGCTTCGGTGACGCCCAGATCAGAAAGGGTGCGCGGGATGCCGAGGCTGTCGTTGAATTCCTGCACAAAGCTACGGAAGCCGTCAAAGCCGCCGTCAATGCCCAAATAGGCCGCGGCCTGCTGGAACCTGTCGGCGATGGCAGGGGCGTTGAACTCCAACACAGCTGGCATACACACCGCGTTGGTCGTGCCGTGATGAGTGTTGAACACTGCACCGATCGGGTGGCTCATCGCGTGGATGGCACCCAGACCTTTCTGAAAGGCCGTCGCGCCCATGGCTGCTGCGCTCATCATCTGGGCGCGGGCTTCGATATCGGTGCCGTCGGCATAGGCGCGCGGCAAGAATTCTTTCACCAGGCGCATCCCTTCCAAAGCAATGCCCTGACTCATCGGATGATAATGCGGGCTGGAGAAGGCTTCAACGCAGTGCGCGAATGCATCCAGACCGGTGCCTGCTGTGATGAATTTGGGCATCCCAACGGTAAGTTCGGGGTCGCAGATCACCACGGCCGGAAGCACTTTGGGATGGAAGATGATTTTCTTGGCGTGGGTTTCGGAATTGGTGATGACGCTGGCACGCCCCACTTCTGATCCTGTCCCGGCGGTGGTTGGAACCGCAATGATCGGTGCGATCACGTCCGCGTCCGCGCGGGTCCACCAGTCGCCGATATCTTCAAAATCCCATACAGGGCGAGTCTGGCCTGCCATGAAGGCAACCATCTTGCCAAGGTCCAGACCTGACCCCCCGCCAAAGGCGATGACCCCGTCATGGCCGCCCGCGTGATACGCAGCGACACCCGCTTCAAGGTTCTTCTCGTTCGGGTTGGGATCTACGTCGCTGAACAGCCCACGGCCCAAACCGGCAGCTTCCATGATCTCCAACGTTGCAGAGGTAATCGGCAGATCTGCCAAGCCCTTATCTGTGACCAGCAGAGGCTTTTTCATACCGGCCGCAGCACAGGCTTCGGGCAGTTCCTTGATACGCCCTGCGCCGAATTTGATTGCGGTCGGATAGGACCAGTTTCCAACAAGTGACATGTCAGGTTTCCTTTGTAATTTGTAACCTGCTCGGGCGAGGGGGTCAGACCCGAGCAGGCCTTCGCCCTTAGCCCGTGACCTTCTTCAGGTGGTAGGATTTGGGACGGGTGAGATTGTGATACCCAATAACCGAAAGGCCACCGCCGCGACCTGTGTTTTTGCATCCGGTCCAGCAAAGGCCAGGGTCCAGATAATCCGCACGGTTCATGAACACCGTACCGGTCTCGATCTGGTCGCCCACTCGCGCTGCGCGATCTACATCGCGTGTCCAAAGGCTGGCGGTCAGGCCAAATTCACTGTCATTCATAAGCGCGATTGCTTCGTCATCCGACGAGACCTTCATGATGCCCACAACCGGCCCAAAGCTCTCATCCCGCATTACGCGCATGTCATGGGTGACATTGGTCAGGATTTGCGGGGTCAGATAGGCGCCGCCATCGTCCTGAGGGAACGTCTCGACATGCGCAACCGCGCCTGCCTGAACCGCTTCGGCAATCTGCGCGCGCACTTCCTCAGCGAAACGCACGTTGGCCATGGGACCGATGGTCGTCTCAGCGTCCAGCGGGTTGCCCAGCTTATAACCTTTAACGATCTCCACCGCCTTGGCGACAAAATCATCGTAAAGGCTTTCGTGGACGTAAATCCGCTCGATCCCGCAACAACATTGGCCGGAATTGAACATCGCGCCATCAATCAACGTATCGACAGCGGCATCCAGATCGGCGTCCTCCATGACGTAACCCGGATCCTTGCCGCCCAGCTCGGTCCCGACGCCAGTAAAAGTACCAGCCGCCGCGCGCTCCATCGCCTGGCCACCACCGACCGAGCCGGTGAAGTTCACGAAGTCAAACGCATTGCCCGCGATCAGGTCATTGGTGACGTCATGGCTGAGAAACACGTTCTGGAACACATCTTCTGGCACACCGGCTGCGTGGAAGGCTTGCGCCATCCGCTCACCGACCAGCAGGGTCTGCGTGGCATGTTTCAGGATCACTGTATTGCCCGCGATCAGTGCAGGGGCGACGGTGTTGATCGCTGTCATGTAGGGATAGTTCCAGGGCGCCACCACAAACACGACCCCGTGCGGAATGCGCTTGATGTAACGTTTGAACGTTTCGTCCTCGCCCACCGCGATATCAGCCAGAGATGCTTCTGCAATCTCCGCCATATGGCTGGCACGTTCGTTGAAGCCACCGAACTCGCCACCGTAACGCACCGGGCGGCCCATCATTTGCGCCAGTTCTGGCACGATCTCATCATTCATCGCGCCAACAGCGGCCACGCCTGCCATGACAAGATCAATCCGCTCCTGCAGCGGGCGCGCCGCCCAATTTGCCTGAGCGGCGCGTGCCCGACCCGCAACCTCAAATGCCGCATCCCGAGACAACACGTCTCGTTCCGCAAAAACCGATCCATCAATCGGCGAGACACATTTCAACATCTGCCCCATCTTCACTCCGTATAGAAAGAAAGCAGGATCCCTGCTTCATCTGGCCAAAAATACCTCGGGGGTCTGGGGGCAGAGCCCCCAGCCAGCACCCTATGCCCGCTCAAACCCGCGGGCGACTTCCCAATCGGTGACCACGCGCTCGAACTCCTCGATCTCGACTTCAGCGGTGCGTGTGTAGTGATCGACTACCTCGTCTCCCATGGCCGCCCGCAACATGGCCGAACTGTGCAACGCATCCCGTGCGGCACGCAGGTTGCCTGGGATCATACCCGTATCACCCTGATACACGTCGCCCGTGGTGGGCGGTTGCAGTTCCAACCCCTCTTCAATCCCCGCGATCCCGGCAGCCAGCATCCCGGCCATCGCCAGATAAGGGTTCATGTCCGACCCCGGGATCCGGCACTCCACCCGCACGGCTTTGGTACCGTCCCCGCACAGCCGGAAACCGGCGGTGCGATTGTCCACTGACCAGATGATCCGCGTTGGTGCGAAGGTGCCCTTCATGAAGCGTTTGTAGCTGTTGATATAGGGGGCCATAAAATAGGTGTAGTCGGCGGCATATTTCAACAAACCTGCCATGTAGCTCTTCATCAGAGCGGACATACCCAACTCATCCGCTGCGTCATAAAACGCAGGCGTTCCATCTGCCCAAAGCGATTGATGGACGTGGCTGGAACTGCCCACTTTTTCATGGTGCCACTTCGGCAGGAAAGTCGCGGCATGGCCATGTTGCCAGGCGATCTCTTTCACAGCATTTTTGGCGATCGAATGATACTCGGCAGTGTCCATTGCAGGTGCGTATTTGATGTTCAGCTCTTCCTGTCCGGTCTCGGCCTCACCCTTCGTGTTTTCGACCGGAATGCCCGCGTCCCACAAGTGATTGCGGATCGGGCGCATCACGTGTTCTTCTTTGGTGGTTTGAAGAATGTGGTAATCCTCGTTGTAGCCCGAGATTGGCTCCAGATCGCGGAAACCTTCCTTGCGGATCTGGTCAAAGCTTTTTTCGAACAGGAAAAACTCCAGCTCGGTGGCACACATCGCGTCATAGCCCATGGCCTTCAGGCGATTGACCTGACGTTTCAGGATCGAACGCGGTGCGTGCGGCACTTCTTCATGTGTGTGGTGGTCCAGCACATCGCACATCACCATGACCGTGCCCTCAAGCCACGGAACCGGGCGCAGGGTGGTCAGATCGGGCTTCATGACATAGTCGCCATAGCCGCGTTCCCAACTGGTCGACGCGTAGCCGTCTGGCGTGGCCATCTCTAAATCGGTGGCCAACAGGTAGTTGCAGCAATGCGTCTCTTCCCACGCGCTTGCCACAAAGTGACCCGCATGAAAGCGCTTGCCCATCAAACGACCTTGCATGTCGACCATGCAGACCAATACCGTATCCACCGTACCTTCAGAGACTTGCGTCTTCAGATGTTCGAACGTGAGCATGTGCCACCTTTTTCTTTGCCGAGTTCAGCTTTCGGCCATTCGTCCTGATCGACCTGCCCCTAAAAAGGGGCAGGTCGGTTTTGCAGCTGGTTAACCGTAACGATAAGGCCGTCCAGCCTTGAGCATGTCGGCATTGTATTGCTTGAAAATTTCAACAACCTTCGCCTTCGTCTCTGACTCGGCTGCGATCTCGTCCCAGAATGCAACGGCTGCTGCCTCGACAGTTGCCCATTCTTCATCCGGGATCGATGTCAGTTGCAACTTATCACCGTTGACGCGCAGGCTGGCCTCGCCACCCCAATACCACCACTGGCGGTAATAGTGAGACTGATCGGTACAGACGCGGAACAAAGTCTGCAGGTCTTCCGGCAGCTCGTTCCAGCGATCCATATTGGCGAAGAATGAACCCGCCCATGCGCCCGAGATGTTGTTGGTCAGGAAGTAGTTGGTCACATCCGCCCAGCCCACGGTGTAGTCTTCGGTGATCCCTGACCACGCGATACCGTCCAGCTCGCCCGTTTGAACCGCGACCTCGATGTCTTCCCATGGCAGAGTCACCGGCACGACGCCGAACTGCGACAGGAAGCGGCCCGCTGTCGGGAAGGTGAAAACGCGCTTGCCCTGAAGGTCGGCAAGGCTGTTGATCGGGTCTTTGGTCGCGAAATGGCACGGGTCCCAGGCACCAGCCGAGATGTGCTTGACGCCAACTTTAGAATACTCGGCGTCCCAGATTTCGTTCAGCCCATATTGATTGAACAGAACCGGTACGTCCAGCGAGTAGCGCGAGGCAAACGGGAAGTAACCGCCGAACACGGTGACTTCGGTCGGCGACGCCATCGAGTCGTCATCCGACTGTACTGCGTCGATCGTGCCGCGCTGCATGGCGCGGAACAGTTCGCCTGTCGGGACCAGTTGGTCCGCATAGAACAGCTCAATCTGCATCCGATCACCGGCGATGGTGTTGAACATCTTGATGGCCGGATCGATCACGTGTTCGGCCAGCGCCGGGCCCGCATAAGTCTGCATCCGCCATCTGATCGTTGATTGCGCCAGTGCAGGTGTCGCCAGCGCGGCTGCGGGCGCGGCTGCCGCGCCTTTCAGAAATGTACGTCTGTTTGTCATTCTCTCTCTCCGTTGGTCAGTTTCAGCAATGCGGGGGATACCCGCGATGTCCCGGTTTGGTCCGGGATCATTTGTTGTAAACATACTCCGGCAACCACAGCGCGATCTGCGGGAAGGTCATGATAATGGCCAGTGCAAGGGTCATCACCATCACGAAGGGCAGGATCGACCCGTAAATGTCACGCAGTGAAATCTCCGGTGGCGCCATCGCGCGCATCAGGAACAGGTTATAGCCGAAGGGCGGTGTCATATATGCGATCTGGGTCGTAATCGTGTACAGCACGCCATACCAGATCAGGTCGAAGCCCAATGCCCCCACCAGCGGCACGTATAGGGGGGCAACGATGACCAGCATGGCGGTGTCGTCAAGAAATGTTCCCATCAGGATGAAGCTGAGCTGCATGAAGATCAGGATCACCCAGGGGTTCAGGCCCAGACGTTCAGTAAACAGGTTCTCGATCGCGCGCACCGCGCCCAGCCCATCGAACACGGCGCCAAAGGCCAGTGCCGCGAGGATGATCCACATGAACATGCAGGTGATGCCCAGTGTTGACCGCACCGAGGTTTCGAAAACCTCGCGTGTCATCCGGCCCTTCAACACTGCGGCGACAAACGCCGTCAAAGCGCCGATGGCCGAGCTTTCAACTAGCGAGGTCCAGCCATTCACAAATGGCACCATCATCGCGGCAAAAATGCCCAGCGGCAGCAAACCTGCGCGAAGCAAGCGCAGCTTTTCCGCCATGGGAACATCACGTTCTTCCGCTGACAGAGCAGGCCCCAGCGCTGGGTTAATCCGGCAGCGGATCACGATGTAAAGGATAAACATCGCGGCCATCATCAGCCCGGGCAGAAGCCCCGCCAACCAAAGCTGACCAACCGGTTGACGGGCGATCATTGCGTAAAGAACCAAGACCACCGAGGGCGGTACAAGGATGCCCAGTGACGATCCGGCTTGTATCACCCCCGTCACCATCTTCTTGTCGTACCCACGTTTCAGCAATTCAGGCAGCGCAATCGTTGCGCCGATGGCCATGCCTGCAACGCTTAGACCGTTCATGGCCGAGATCAGAACCATCAGGCCAATTGTGCCAATGGCCAGACCACCGTTCAGCCCGCCCATCCAAACGTGGAACATCTTGTACAAGTCGTCTGCGATTTTGGATTCGGCCAGCACATAACCCATGAAGATGAACATCGGCAGCGTCAGCAGCGGGTACCATTTCATCAGCTTCATGGCAGCGGAAAAGCCAATGTCGTAGCCGCCACGATCGCCCCAAAGAAACAGCGCAGCCATGACAGCGACAAAGCCAATCGCTCCAAAAACGCGCTGCCCCGTCAGAAGCATCAGCATCATGGTTGAAAACATCAGGATGGCGATCATCTCGTATGACATCAGATCACCTCACGCGGGATGTCATCGCCCTTGAGGCGCAGTATGTCTTTGAAGAGTTCCGAGATGGCCTGAAGCAACATCAGAAACAGCCCAAGAACCATGATCACCTTGATTGGCCACAGGTAAGGACGCCACGCGGTCGGACTGCGTTCGCCATATTGCAGGGAATAACTCAGCGAGTCGAAGCCGCCATAGATCATCACACCCAGATAGACGATCAGGAAGAAGACCGTGATCGCATCGGTCCAGGCCCGCCGGCGGTTTGACCATTCGCTATACAGCAGGTCCATACGAACGTTTGACCCCATCTGAATGGAATAGGGACCGCCGAGCACATAATAGGCCACCATCGCAAACTGGGCCATTTCAAGGGTCCACAGAGACGGCAAAAAGAACGTTTTCGAGATCGAGGACCAGAGCAGAATACCCATCATGACGAATATGCCATACATGACCACACGCCCGATCCAGCGGTTCGCGCGATCAATGATCGCCACATATCCCCGCATGAATTTCATTGAGATATTGCCTCTGTCATGCTGTAGCCTCGGTGTTCGAAAAGGCAGAAATGACGGATTGCAGGATCGGCGTGAGCAGCCCCGCCATACGGTTCACACCCGCAGGAGTGTCGATCAGGTTATTGCGCACCTCGATCATGACATTAGGTAACCCGCGTTTGATCGCGTGTTCCTGCAAAGTATGCGTGACGCCGTCAGAGGCCGAGTAGGGTTCGTTCAGCGCGATGTTCAGCCCGCTGCCTTGCGCCTCTTGCAACATGATCCGGGCCGCACGGTCGTCTTTGTCGTGCAATATTCCCAGCTCAACCGTGCGCCTCTGTCCCTTGTAGATCGGAGTGAAGCTGTGGATCGTAATGACCACTGGCGACTCGTTTCTTGCGTCCAAGGTGGACGACAACAGGTGTCGGAATGGTTCATACACATCCCGCGCGCGCTGGGCGCGCTGCGCCATCGTTAGGTTCATGTTGCCGGGTACTGCAAACACTTCGCTGATTTGCGGCATAGCGTCTTCACGTTCCGGCGGGCGGTTACAGTCATAGACAAGACGACTGACGCGAGAATGGACCAATGGGGCGTCCAGCGCCCCCATCAACTCAACCGAAAGCTCCATTGCGCCAATATCCCATGCTGCATGGGACCGGGCCGCATCCTCATCCAGACCCAAGCCGTGCAATGCGGCGGGGATGAAGCGACTGGCATGTTCGCACACCAAAACCGCATGGGCGCTGCCGCGTGCATTGAGCAGGCGTGCAGCCGGAGCCTCGACGGTTTGCAGCAATGATGACTCGGACTCGTGATGCATAGGTAGCATTTGTTACAGCAGCTTCCCAACTGTCAAGAAAATTACTGTAGACAAAATTACAGGCAAGAATATTCTGTAACAAACTTAAGAAACGAGGGTGCCGATGGCCACCGTTGTGAAACTTGTCAAACAGCGGATTCAGGATGAGCTGGACGATCTGACCCGATCAGAGCGCCAGTTGGCGTCTATCCTGTTGCAGGATTATCCGATGGCAGGGCTGCAATCGATCACCAAGCTGGCAGCTGCTGCGCAGGTCTCGACCCCAACCGTTATCCGTATGGCCCGCAAGCTTGGGTTTGATGGTTTTCCGGATTTGCAGGATGCGCTGCGCGAGGAAGTCGCCGCGCAGATCAAGAAACCGATCTCGAAACGGGATGCCTGGGTCGTCGATGACGATGCAGAACACCCGACAACGCGCTTTGCGCAGGCCGTCTGGACGAACATGCGCCACACGCTGGAGCGTCTGGACAAAGAGATGTTCGACGCAGTGGCCCAGTTGCTCGCTGAAACGGACCGGCATCTTTATGTGGTAGGTGGCCGTATCACCCGATCCAACGCGGATTACCTGTTCAATCATATGCAGATCATCCGACCCAATGTGACCATGCTGGGCAATTCAGCCAATGTTTGGCCGCAGTACCTTTTGGACATGGACGCGTCCTCGGTTCTGGTGATCTTCGACATTCGGCGGTACGAGGCGCATCTGGAAAAGCTGGCCCAGGTTGCCTCGAGCCGGGGCGTCACAGTTGTTCTCTTTACCGACCAATGGGGTTCACCCATCGGAAAGACCGCGAATTACACCTTCCACGCCTTGGTCGAGGCTCCTTCAAGCTGGGATTCGACGATAGCGCTGCAGCTGATTTCAGAAACCTTGATTGCAGAAGTGCAAGAGGCCCGGTGGGAGGAAAGTAAGGAACGGATCGAGGAACTGGAGCAGTTTTTTTCTTCGACCCGGCTCTTCCGCAATCAGGATTGAACGGACGAATCTGATTAAGCGCTTTGGTGCAAAAACGGTGGCACAAAATTTGCCACTTCCTGCTTGACGCGCACCTGTGCATGACTTAACCAACGCAAACCATTTGCGGGTATAGCTTAATGGTAAAGCCCCTGCCTTCCAAGCAGGCTATGTCGGTTCGATTCCGTCTACCCGCTCCAATCTCCCTTACTTTTCTGCGTCAAATGGCCCTTTCGGGTGGCTGATCCATGTCGTGATGCTTGACCAAAAGGGCGGCTGAGGCCAAGAAAGCGTTCACTTTGTAGCGTTCAATCCATAAGGGCCCGACATGGCAAGACAGACCGCCAACAAACCAGCTCCAGCCGTTGCACCCGGTGCCAGCGAAGAGCGGGCCCGCTCAAAGAAAATTGGGGTGTTGGCCTCGCTCTGGCCTTTCATGAAGCCCTACAAGCTTTTGATGATCGGCGCGACTCTGGCGTTGATTCTGACCGCAAGCATGACGCTGACCCTGCCACTTGCGGTGCGGCGCGTGATTGACAACTTCCGCATTCAGGACGGCGAACTGCTGGATTGGTATTTCCTGGCAGCACTGGGTATCGCCGCTGTTCTGGCTGTGGGCACCGGCATCCGGTATGCGCTGGTCACGCGGTTGGGCGAACGTGTGGTGGCTGATATTCGCAAGGCCGTGTTCGATCGCGTGATCGCGATGAGCCCTGAATTCTATGAACGCATCATGACCGGCGAGGTGCTCAGCCGGATCACAACGGACACCACGTTGATCCAATCGGTGCTCGGGTCTTCGGTGTCGATCGCGTTGCGCAACATGCTGATGTTCTTCGGTGGGCTGGTGCTGATGCTGCTAACCTCGGCCAAATTGACCGGGCTGGTGCTTTTGTTGATCCCGATTGTCGTTGTTCCGATCCTGGTTCTGGGTCGCCGTTTGCGCGTGATCAGTCGCGAAAACCAGGATTGGATCGCAGCCTCGTCCGGAAACGCAGGTGAGGCATTGGGCGCTGTTCAAACGGTGCAGGCCTTTACCCACGAACAGGAAAGCCGCAAACAATTCGGAGAGATGTCCGAAACCTCGTATGTGGTCTCGTTGCGTCGCATTCAGACCCGTGCGATTCTGACGGTCATCGTGATTTTCCTGGTCTTTTCGGGCATCGTCGGCGTCTTGTGGATGGGTGCCAATGACGTACGAAACGGTGTGATGACCGAAGGCGTTTTGGTGCAGTTCGTGATCTATTCGATCATCATGGCAGGCTCGGTTGCGGCCCTGTCCGAAATCTGGAGCGAACTTCAACGCGCGGCCGGGGCGACCGAGCGTCTGGTCGAACTTCTGAATGCCGAAGACACCGTGACCGATCCCGCCAAGCCCTTGACCCTGCCTAAAGATGTTAAAGGTGAAATCCGGTTCGAAGACGTTAGCTTCCGCTATCCAGCGCGCCCCGACACTGTCGCGCTGGATCATCTGTCGCTACAGGTCAATCCGGGCGAAACGGTGGCCTTTGTCGGACCGTCAGGTGCAGGCAAGACGACCGTCATTCAGTTGATCCAGCGCTTCTATGATCCCAATTCGGGCCGGGTCACGTTGGATGGTCATGACCTGCGAGAGCTGGATCGGGCAGATTTCCGTACACATATGGCTCTGGTTCCTCAGGACCCTGTGATTTTTGCCGCCTCGGCCCGTGAAAACATCCGCTTCGGGCGTTTGGATGCAACCGACGCCGAAGTTGAAGCCGCGGCTCGTGCGGCCGCCGCACATGATTTCATTGCGGCCTTGCCGAAAGGGTATGACAGCTTTGTCGGTGAACGCGGTGTGATGCTGTCCGGTGGGCAAAAGCAGCGCATTGCCATCGCCCGTGCCATCCTGCGAGACGCGCCGGTTTTGTTGCTGGACGAGGCGACCTCGGCTTTGGACGCGGAAAGTGAACGTGCCGTTCAAGGCGCGGTGGATCAGATGCGTGCCGGGCGCACGACGTTGATCGTCGCGCACCGATTGGCAACCGTGAAAAAAGCCGACCGTATCGTCGTGCTGGAAGAGGGCCGTATCGTGGCGCAGGGCAGCCATGATGATCTGGTGTCTCAGGACGGGCTGTATGCGCGTCTGGCCCGGTTGCAATTCACCGACGGTGTTGCCGCAGAATAAGGGTGACGCATGGGCATTTTCCCATTCGCCGTAGCGTCATTCTACATTTTACCCGTTGTCACAGCTAAGCCCTCGCTTGCGCGCGGTCGGTTTTGATCCCATCTTGGAGGCGAACAACAAGCCCGCGCGAAATGCGGGAGATCATACGGGAGGAACCACATGGCTTTTGTGGGATTGGAAGACAAAACGCGCATGGAACAGGAAATGCCGTGGGAGGATCGGGATTTACCCGTCACCTTCCATCAGCTCTTGTCGCGCACGGCAGAGAAGTTTCCCAACCACAATGCCATCAGTTTTCAACTGTTGTCGGGGCCAACCGACAAGGCCGAGACCCTGACCTGGTCGCAACTGCAGGGCAAGGTCAATCAGGCGGCAAACCTCTTCCGTTCGCTGGGCGTTGGCGAAAAAGATGTAGTGGCCTATGTGCTGCCCAACTGTAACGAGACACTGGTTACGATGATGGGCGGCGCGGTTGCGGGGATCGTGAATCCGATCAATCCGCTGCTTGAGCCGGAACAGATCGCGGCCATTCTGCGCGAGACCGGCGCAAAGGTTGTGGTGACGCTGAAATCTTTCCCAAAAACGGATGTGGCCCAGAAAGTGGAAGAGGCTGTACGTCACGCCCCCAAGGTCAACACCATTTTGGAAATTGATCTGAACCGTTATCTGACTCCACCCAAATCCTGGCTTGTGCCTTTCCTGCGCCCAAAGATGGGTGACAAGGAAAAACTGGCCCATGCGAACTACAAGAACTTTAACAAAGAGCTGGCCAAGCAGCCGACGACGCTGACGTTTGCAGACAGCAAGGAAGACCGCGTTGCGTGCTACTTCCACACCGGTGGTACGACGGGTATGCCAAAAGTGGCGCAGCACAAGTACTCCGGCCTCGTCTATAACGGCTGGCTGGGTCATACGCTGCTGTTTGACGAAAACGACGTCATCATGTGCCCGCTTCCCATGTTCCACGTCTTTGCGGTGCATGTGATTATGATGGCGGCCGTGTCCTCGGGCGCGCATGTGATTTTCCCAACACCTGCCGGGTATCGCGGAGACGGCGTTTTCGACAACTTCTGGAAGCTGATCGAACGCTGGAAAGTATCGTTCATTATCACCGTTCCCACTGCCATTTCGGCCAAAATGCAGCGCCCGGTCGATGCCGATATCTCGAGCGTGAAAACGGCCTTCTCTGGCTCGGCCCCGCTGCCGGTGGAGTTGTTCCGTCGCTTTGAAGAAGCCACGGGTGTGACGATCGTTGAAGGCTATGGCCTGACCGAGGCCACGTGTCTGGTGTCTTGCAACCCTGTGGATGGTGAGAAAAAGATCGGATCGATCGGTATTCCGTTCCCCTATACGGATGTGAAAATCCTGCAAAGCGGACCGGATGGACCGGTCGAATGCGATACAGATCAAATCGGAGAAATCTGTATCTCGAACCCGGGTGTCTATGCGGGCAACACCTATACCGAGGCCGACAAGAACGTCGATCTTTACTATTACGACAAGTATTTGCGCACGGGTGATCTGGGGCGGTTTGACGAAGACGGCTATCTGTGGATCACGGGCCGCGCCAAGGATCTGATCATTCGCGGTGGCCATAATATCGACCCAGCCGAGATCGAAGAAGCGCTATTGGGACATGAAGCTGTCGCGTTTGCCGGTGCCATTGGTCAACCAGACGCGCATTCCGGTGAAGTGCCATGTGCGTTTGTCGAACTGGTCGACGGGGCGTCGGTCACGGAAAAAGAGCTTATGGACTACTGCAAGGTTCATGTGCATGAACGTGCGGCGCAGCCCAAGCATATGACCATTCTGGACGAACTGCCGAAAACTGCCGTTGGTAAGGTCTTTAAGCCTGATCTGCGCAAGCGGGCCATCACACGTATCTACAATGGTGCGCTTGAGGCAGCTGATGTATCGGCACGTGTCGTTTCGGTGATCGACGATAAAAAGCGCGGCCTTGTCGCGCAGCTTGACGCGAACGGATCTTCGGAAGACGATGTCTCAAAAGTGCTGGGCGCATATACCCGGCCGTGGGAGTGGTCTGAGTAAGCCGGAGGGACAATGGACTATGAACGCCTGATTGACGAGGAAACCTGGGCGTTCATACGTCGCACGGCTGAAAGCTATCCCGATGATGCGGTTGATCTTTCAATCCAGGATCAGCGTCGCGTCTATGACACCATGTGTCAGGATTTCCGACAACCTCGCCCTGCGGGTGTAGAAACACAGGATCAGGCGGCTGATAGCGTTCCGGTCCGTATCTACACCGCCGGGCAACCCACCCGAACCATCGTCTATTTCCATGGCGGTGGGTTCGTTGTGGGCGGATTGGACAGCCATGACGATGTCTGCGCCGAACTGTGCGCCCAGACTGGGTATCGTGTTGTTTCGGTTGACTACCGGCTGTGCCCGGAACATGTGCATCCCGCGCAGTTCGACGACTGTTGGACGGCGGTGAGTTGGGCGGCGCGTGAATATGGTGACCCGCTGATCCTGGCCGGAGACAGTGCCGGCGGGAACCTTGCCGCTGCCGTGGCCCATCACGCGCGTGGGCGCTTGGACGGCATCTTGGGGCAAGTGCTGATCTATCCGGGGCTTGGTGGCGACCGTAACAAGGGTTCGTATCTTGAACACGCCCATGCGCCATTGCTGACCTTGGACGATATCAAGTTCTATGAGACCGTTCGATGTTCAGGTGATCAGCCTCAGAACGACCCGACCTATGCGCCCTTGCAGGACAGCGATTTTTCGAACTTGCCCCCGACCGTGGTTGTGACTGCCGATTGCGACCCGTTGCGTGATGACGGGCTGAACTACTGTCAGCGAATTACCGCAGCAGGGGGGCAGGCCCAATGGATCAACGAGCCCGGCCTTGTGCATGGCTATCTGCGGGCGCGGACTACAGTGAAACGCGCTGCAGAGAGCTTCGAGCGCATCTCGGTCGCCGTCGAAGCCCTGGGGCAAGGGATCTGGTCTTACGACTAATGCAGTGATTTGAAAGCTCTGATCCTCAACGACCTTTTGTTTTCACAAACGAAGATCATCTAACTGTGCTATGGTCTCTCAAGTTTTCTGAGGAGACCTTACCCAATGGCCGACCCTTTTCAGAACGTAGATGCCGCAGGACCGGAATTCATAAAGCTGTTTGCGGATGCGATGGACCAGCGGCAAGCGGACCCGGCGATGGAGCGGATCGTTGCAGCCTATTTGGATCATCTGAACGTGGCGGATGCGTCTATGGTCGTTGAAGTTGGGGCAGGTGCCGGCGCCGTAACGCGTCGCATCGCATCACACTGCTACCCGGTAAAAGTTGTCGGATTTGAACCTTCGAAAGGGTTTGTCTCAGAAGCCAACAGTCGGGCTAAAGATCATTCGAACCTGACTTTTACGGTCGCGAACGGTGCAGCGCTTCCCTTGGAAGATGAAGCCGCCGATGCGGTTGTCATGCACACAGTGCTGACCCATGTGGAAGATCCCAAGTCATTGGTTGCTGAAGCCTTCCGAGTGCTGAAACCCGAAGGAGTTTTGGTTGTATGTGATGCTGATTTCTCAAAAGCTACCTTTAGTGCCTTTCCAAATGACCCGCTGGATATGTGTGCAAAAGAGTTTGTGCGCGAATTCGTAACCGATCCTTTTATCGTCGCAAAACTCAGGTCAATGATTGCCAATGCTGGGCTTTCGGTCCGGCACTTTGACGTTCAGAGCAGAGTTGTAACAACACTAGAACAAATGTTGCCTTGGGTCGATTTGACCACCAAACAAATGTACGAACGGGGTGATATCGGAAAAGAACTGGCGGAGGCACTTGTGTCCGAGCACGAACGGCGCGCTCGAAACGGGTCACTTTATGGATATCAGGTTTTTGCGACGGTCGTGGCTGCGAAGGCCACATAAGCGGCCCCGAAGCGACGTGCGCATTACCTTAGAAACGGTTCCGCCTTCATCGTCTCTGCAATGGGGGCGCCCATGCGGCTCAGGATTGTCGGTGCCAATTGCAACTGGCTGATGACGGTCTCTGCGTCAGGTCCTTCTGCATCGCCGAAGTAATACAGCGCTGTTTCCTGTTGCAACGGGTCACGACCGCCGTGATGGCCACGCTCGTCCTGCCCGTGATCGGCGGTGACAATCACATCATATCCCAGCTGACGCCAACGGGGGATGAAAGGGGCCAGCATCTCGTCGGCGACAAAGCACGCATGATCCATTTCTTCGCAATCGTGGAAGAAACGGTGGCCCATGCTGTCCAGCGTGCAGGTGTGCAGAATGCCATAATCCAGTCCGAAGCGCAGGCACAGGTTGGTGAGTGTCCCATACAGGTCCACGTCGGATGGCGTCATCTGGTTGTCTTTGCCATATCCCGTCATGCTGTGGAAGCGGCCGTGGTTGATCGTCTGGCTTTCGGGTTCGTCATATTCAATGTCACGGACATAGTCGAACGGGTGGCGATTGAAGAATTGGGACCAATAGCTATGCGTTACTGCTCCGGTTACGCCGCCACCTTCGCGAACCTGACTGAATACGTCCTTGTGGCTCAAACGAAAGACGTTGCCGTTGCCGGTGCAGCCATGTTCCTGCGGCGACACACCTGTGTGGATTGACGCGTAACAGCTGGCAGAAGTCGAAGGTAGCACGGCCCGCAACTTCCAAACCCGTGCGTCGCCGCTGTCGACCCAGCCTTCCAGATTGCCAAACAAACGACGGAAATTGCGGTAGGGGACGCCGTCCAGAATGATAAGCAGAAGTTTGCGGTCCATGCCCGAGCCTTTCAGTAAATTCTTCAGCCGAGCCTAGGAGATTCGCGGCCCAAAACGCGACTGTTCACGCCCCCAATAACAAAATCCCGACACCTGTCATCTGACAAAGCGCCGGGATTTTCAGATTTCATGGAACTGTCACAAGCGTGGATCAGTTCCCTGCGCTCTCCATCTTGCGATGGGCGACAACCTCTTCCAGCCAGCCCAGATGCATTTCGGGCACCGAGCTGAGCAGAAGGTCGGTATAGTCGTCAAACGGCGGGCTCAGCACCTGCGATTTCGGGCCGTACCGCACCACACGCCCCTGATACATAACCGCGATGCTGTCGCTGATCGCGCGGACCGTCGCCAGATCGTGGGTGATGAACAGATAGGCCACGTTCTCGATCTTTTGCAGATCCAGCAGCAGCTTGAGAATGCCATCCGCCACCAGAGGGTCGAGCGCAGACGTCACCTCATCACAGATGATCATTTTCGGCTTTGCCGCCAGTGACCGGGCGATGCAGACACGCTGTTTCTGACCACCGGACAGCTCGGCCGGATAGCGATCGATGAACTTTTCGCCCAACTCGATCTCGTCCAGCAATTCGATGACCCGCTTGCGCTTTTCCGCACCCCGCATGTTGAAGTAGAACTCCAGCGGGCGGCCGATGATGGTTCCTACGGTCTGACGCGGGTTCATCGCCACGTCGGCCATCTGGTAGATCATCTGCAATTCGCGCAGGTCTTCGCGGGTTCGACCTTTGAGGTCCGGCGAGAGTTTGCGCCCGGCAAAGGTGATTTCACCATCACGAGGGGGCAACAAACCGGTGATGACCCGCGCCAGTGTCGATTTGCCCGAGCCGGATTCGCCCACCACAGCCAATGTCTGCCCCGGATGAAGCTCGACATTGACGTTGTGCAACACGTCGAAGTTCAGCCCCTTGTAACGCGCGGTGATACCGTCAACGCTGAGCACCGGTTCTGGTGTCGGCTGTTTCTCTTCATGTTCGATTGAGCGGACCGAGACCAGTGCCTGTGTGTACTCTTCCTGCGGGTTGTTGATGATCTGATCGGTATTGCCGTACTCGACGGTGTTCCCCATACGCAGAACCATGATGTCATCGCTCACCTGCGCCACAACTGCCAAGTCGTGGGTGATGTAAAGTGCGGCAACTCCGGTGTCCGCGATGGCTTCTTTGATTGCCATCAGAACATCGATCTGGGTGGTCACATCCAGCGCCGTGGTGGGTTCGTCGAAAACCACAAGATCAGGCTCGGGGCACAAGGCCAGAGCCGTCATACAGCGCTGCAACTGCCCGCCCGAAACCTGATGCGGGTACCGGTCGCCGATATTGTCCGGGTCGGGCAGACCCAGCTTTGCGAACAGTTCACGCGCCCGGCCTTCGGCCTCTTTGCGGCTGAACTTTTTCTGTTCGACCGCAGCCTCGACCACCTGATCCATGATCTTCTTTGCCGGGTTGAAGGATGCTGCGGCGGACTGGGACACATAGGTCACCTCACCACCGCGCAGCTTGCGGATATCCCCGTGCGAAGTTTTCAGTATATCACGCCCGTTGACCCACACTTCACCACCGGTGATCTTCACACCGCCCCGGCCGTAAGCCATTGAGGCAAGGCCGATGGTGGATTTCCCGGCACCGGATTCCCCGATCAGGCCCAGCACCTTTCCGCGTTCGAGGTCAAAGCTGACCCCGTGCACGATCTCGATGTCATGAGGTTTTTCACCCGGTGGATACACGGTTGCGCCGATCTTGAGGTCGCGGACCTTGAGAAGTGGATCGCTCATCCCCGGCCTCCTTTCAGTGATGTGGTACGGTTCAGAACCCAGTCAGCCACCAGGTTGACCGAAATCGCCAGTGTCGCGATGGCGACAGCGGGATAAAGCGCCGCACCGATACCATAGACGATGCCGTCCTTGTTTTCCTTCACGATGCCGCCCCAGTCCGCCAGCGGCGGCTGAACGCCCAGACCCAGGAAGGACAGGGTCGAGACAAACAGAACCATGAAAATGAAACGCAGACCCAGTTCCGCCACCAGCGGCGACAGAGCATTGGGCAGGATTTCGCGGAAGATCACCCAGATCTGGCCTTCACCCCGCAGGCGCGCGGCTTCCACGTAGTCCATTACAGCGATGTCCACTGCAACAGCGCGTGCCAGACGATAGACGCGCGTGGCATCCAACAGGCCCATGACGATGATCAGAACAGGGATGGTGACCGGAACCATGGCCAGAACAACCAATGCGAAGATCAGCGATGGAATCGACATGATCAGATCGACTGTGCGCGACATGACCTGATCGACCCAGCCGCCCATGACTGCCGCCAGAAAACCCAGGATCGAGCCGGTCACAAAGCTGAGGATCGTTGCTGCCGTGGCGATGAAGATCGTCGTGCGCCCACCATAGATCATGCGGCTGAGAAGGTCGCGGCCGATGTTGTCCGTGCCCAGCCAGAATTGCGAGCTCGACGGCTCCCACACGTCGCCAACAACCTCGGCCATGCCATAGGGGGCCAGCAGGGGGGCAAAGATGGCAACGAAGAAATACAGGCCGGTAAAGCCAAGACCGATCATTGCAGAGATAGGAATGTTCTTCATTTCGGATGCCTCAACCTTGGGTTGGCAAGGATCGAGACGATGTCTGCAATCATGTTCAAACCGATATAGATCGCGGCGAAGATTACACCGCACGCCAGGACAACGGGCACGTCACGCTTGGTCACGTGATCCACCAGATATTGCCCCATGCCGGGATAGACGAAGACGACCTCGACCACGACGACGCCAACAACGAGGTAGGCCAGATTCAGCATGACCACGTTTACAATCGGCGCGATGGCATTCGGGAATGCGTGGCGGTAGATCACCTGAAAGTTGCTCAGGCCCTTAAGCTCTGCCGTCTCGACATAGGCCGACTGCATCACGTTCAGAATTGCAGCGCGGGTCATACGCATCATGTGCGCCAAAACCACCAGAGTCAGCACGATGACAGGCAAAGCGATAGAGTTCAGCTTTTGCCCAAGGGTCATGCTGTCGTTGATCATTGCAAGCGGCGAGAAGAAGCCCAGTTTGACGGCAACGAAGTAGACCAGCACATAACCGATCAGAAATTCGGGGATAGAGATCGTAGTCAATGTGACCGCCGAAATCATCTTGTCGGGCCAGCGGTTGCGGTAGCGGACCGCCAGAAGGCCCAGAAAAATAGCCAGTGGAACCGAAATAATAGCGGCCCAGAACGCCAAAAACAGCGTGTTGCCCAGACGGCTGCCAACGGATTCAGCGATGTCGAGCTTGTTTGTCAGTGATTGGCCCAGATCACCCTGCACAATGCCACCCAACCATTCAAAATAGCGGGTCAGGGCTGGCCGGTTGAGGCCCATTTCTTCACGCAGGTTTGCCAGCGCTTCGGGGGTTGCGGATTGGCCAAGGACGGCTTGCGCCGCGTCCCCGGGAAGGGCTTCAGTGAGGCCGAATATCAGAGCCGATGCACCGAAGAGAAGCAAGAGTCCCAGCGCTAAGCGCTGGAACACCAGTTTGATGATGGGATGCATGTACAGTAGCCCGGATCAGACGAACCACATTTTGCGGGACATGTTGCCGTTCATCAGCTCTTGCGTCGGGTCGGTTTCCCAACCGTCCAACTGGTTGCTGATGCCCTCAACAAAGTCGTTGAACATCGGGCAAATCAAGCCGCCTTCATCGCGGACCATCATGCCCATCTGGCTGTAGATGCCTTTGCGCTTTTCAGGATCCAGTTCAGCACGTGCGGCGAACAGCAAGTCGTCGAAGGCCGGGACCTTGAATCGCGTGTCGTTCCAGTCCGCAGTCGACAGATAGGCTGTTGCATACATCTGATCCTGAACTGGGCGGCCACCCCAGTAGGACGCACAGAATGGCTGAACATTCCAGACTTCCGACCAGTAGCCATCATTTGGCTCGCGCTTGATTTCAAGCGGAATGCCAGCTTCTGCTGCAGACTGTTGGAACAGAGCCGCTGCATCTACCGCACCAGGGAAGGCACCATCTGCCACGCGCAGAATAATTGGCGAACCGTCATGGCCCGACTTCTGATAGTGCTCTGCGGCCTTTTCAATGCTGAATTCGCGCTGCGGAATTGTCTCATCAAACAGCGGGTATGCCGCGTTGATCGGCATATCGTTCCCGATCGAACCATATCCTCGAAGCACTTTCTCAACCAAATCTTCTCGGTTGATGGCGTGTTTCAGAGCGAGGCGCAGTTCGTTGTTGTCGAACGGTGCAGTGTCAATATGCATGATAAAGACGTAATGTCCGCGTCCTGCGGTTGAATGCACTGTCAGGTTTGGCGCGCGTCCCAAAAGGTCGGCCACTTTCGGTTCGACCCGGTTGATAGCGTGAACTTGTCCAGATTGAAGCGCGGCCGTACGGGCCGTGGCATCGTTGATAACGATCACTTCTACACTGTCGAAGTTTCCAAAATCCGAGTTCCAGTGGTTTTCGAATTTTGTGTAAAGGTGGCGCACACCGGGTTCATCCACTTCTACCTTATACGGTCCGGTTCCGATGCCCGCGCCAGGATTTTCCATACCTCCATCAGGCTGAACGATCAGATGATAGTCGGCCATCAGATAGGGCAAGTCAGCGTTTGGCTCAGTCAGCGTGACCTGGAAGTTGTCCCCGTCAGCCTTCATCGACTCGATACCTTTCATGATGCCAAGCGCACCAGATTTCGAGTCTTCGTTCGAGTGACGCTGCATCGTTTTGAGCACGTCTTCGCTGGTCATCGTTTTCCCGTTGTGGAACTCAACGCCTTGACGCAGCTTGAACGTCCATACTTTGGCGTCTGCGCTACCTTCTACGCTTTCTGCCAGGCGCGGCTCGATGGTGCCATCGGGTGCCACTTCAACCAACTGATCGCCGAATTGTTTGCCGTTCTGGAAGGGAACTGAACTTGCGTAGGTCGCAGGGTCAAGCGAGTTAGTCGATTCGCCACCTTGCAGACCAAACTTGAGGTCACCGCCTTTTTTGGGCCCTGCCGCCCGCGCGGCATCCGCAAACATTGTGCTGGCCATTGCTGCTGAAACACCTAAAGCCGCAGCTTTCCCCATGAATTCGCGCCGGGTCATCTTCCCGGCAGTGACCTGGCCGGCCATGTGCGTGATTTGTTCGTTCATTGAGTATTCTCCCTATTGAGTGGTTTTAGCCCTTTGCGGACTTTTTATTGACGCATGAGTCAAAGTTGGCGCATTTCAGACAACCGAGCAAGGATATTTCGCGCGTATTCCGAAAACGATGGTCTTCACGATAACGTCACGAACACCGCCTTCGTGATCTGTATGTTGAGAAACCGTCTGCATAATCCTTCATTTTCGGTTCTTGATGGAACAAAGTGTAAGGGAATGCGTCAAATCATACGCGTATTGCGACAATTAGGTCCATTACGTTGGTCCCGGTTGGTCCCGTCACCAAAAGCGCACCCGCTGAATCCAGAAAAGTACCGCTGTCAGCGTTTTGAAGGTAGGTTTCGGCTGCGTCCACCCAGGTTGCGCCAGTCACGATCCCTCCGGCTGCGTTTGTTGGGCCGTCCGTGCCATCTGTACCACCAACAACAACCGTCAGGTTCGTTTGACCTGAGATCTCTTTGGCCAATGCAAGCGCCAGTGCCTGATTTCGCCCACCGCGCCCTGGGTCATCGGGGAGAACCACGGTCGGTTCACCGCCAAAGATCATCACACCCTTGTCCATGCCGCGTAGCATCGATCCAAGCTTTGCCGCCACTCGCAGATAGTCATCGTGCAGCGCTTCGTCATTGGCCAGTACCGTTTGACCCGCTTCGCTTGCTGCTAAGGCAGCCGCATTTCGGGCATGTGCGTTTGACGCCACGATCTGTGTCGTCGCCGTGAAGCTGTAGTCATCTGGCAAAGCTCCAATGCCCGAGCCAATGACATTGAGATCGTCGCCGGGCACGTCTGAAATCGCCAGAACAGTCGCGTGTGCACCTTTGAAATGAGACAGCAAACCGCCGCCCTTGATGCGTGACAGCTTGCGCCGCTCGGCGTTCATTGCCCGAATGTCCATCCCCTCAGACAGCAGTTTGCGGTTCAACGCTTCCAGATCGTGTAAAGACGTGCCGGTCAGAAGATCCTCGGCCAACGAGGACGCGCCGCCTGAAACCAACAGAAGGACATGAGAGCCCGGCGGCATCTGCTCCATCGCAACGCGGAGCGCGCGCCCACCCGCAAGGCTGCGGTCATCCGGCACCGGATGAGAGGCCTCGATCACCTCGACCGACTCGGGGAGATCGCGACCGTGTTCGTCTTTGGTGACCACAAGAGTGGGGACCGGACCAAACTGAGCCAGCGCCGCACGTGCCATGGCGGCAGCAGGTTTCCCAGCGGCGAGAATCCGATCGGGCTTGGGAACATCCGGCAGTGCGGCCTTGGTGGCAGCGAACCCATCGACCGCATCAACTCCGGCCTGCCAAAACGAAACGGCTTGCTTTGTGATATCCATCAATTCTCAATCCAGATCGTAACAGGGCCGTCGTTTACAAGTTCGACCGCCATATCAGCCCCAAACTGCCCCGTTTCCACCGCAACACCTTGTGCGGAAAGGTGATTTGCAAATTCTTTATACAGGCGTTCACCCTGATCCGGCGGGGCTGCGGTTGAAAACCCCGGCCGGTTGCCGCTTTTTGTATCGGCGGCGAGTGTAAACTGGCTGATCACTAAAGCCGATCCGCCAATATCCCGAAGTGAGCGGTTCATTTTCCCCGCATCATCTTTGAAGATACGAATCTTGGCCGCCTTTTCGGCAAGCTTCTTGGCCTGCTCGTTGCCATCGCCCTGCATGGCGCAAACTAGAATCATCAACCCCTGTCCACATGATCCTGTGACAGTGCCATCGACCGACACTTTGGCATGCGATACCCTCTGCAATACTGCGCGCAAGGGATTCCTCCTTGTTATGCAAAAGCCAACCTCTGGGATTGTTTAATCCCGCCATTCCACAAAGTCACTCGGTGCGGCGCGTTCTGTGCGAAAGCTATTTGCAGGATGATCAGGGTCCGCATAGCCAAAAGAAATCGCGCACAGGATCAAGCGGTCTTCGGGGATCTGAAAATAGCGATGCAAGAATGGACCGTAAGTGGCCAATGCGGCTTGTGGTATGGTCGCGATCCCCAACGCTTGGGCTGCCAGCGCGAAGGCCGTGACAAAACCACCGCAATCCATCGCGCCATAGGGGCCAAGCTCGGCCGGGCTTGAAAGGATGGCGCAATGCGGTGCGCCAAACAGGGCAAAGTTTTGCATCATTTGCTGCGCCGACCCGGCGCGGTCCCCGCGTTCCACTCCAACAGCTTCGTACAGCGCCCAACCACAGGCGCGGCGGCGATCCCGGTACACGCCGGAGTAGGAGGTTGGAAACGGTAGATCCGGTGCTGGGGTTCCGCTGACGGCCTCAGCTAACATTGCTTTACGGAACGCATCTGTTTCATCTGCGCTGGTGATCACCAACTGCCAGGGTTGTGCATTGCACCAGCTAGGGACTTGGGATGCGCTTGCTAGGATCTGTTGAATCTGTGCACGGGGGACTGGCTCAGGCAGAAACGCCCGGCAGGAATAGCGGCCATTCAGCAGAGTATTCAGTTCAGCTAACGACACGGCAGACCCATCCCTTTGTTTCCGCGCTGAACATGACCGGGCTTTGCCCGATGCACAAGCCTGTCCGCAGGTCCGACTATTGCCCTGTGGCCGCCAAATATCCGACACCCGCAGCCACCAACAAACCTATTACAACAGCGATGGTGATTTTGATCGCTGACCAAGGACGTTCGCCTTGAACCCGCCCGGTTCTGCCATTGACCACAAATCGGTAGGTCTGGCCGCGGTATTTATAGGCGGCCATCCAAACCGGCAGCAGGATATGCTTGAACGTAACATCACGCACATCTGTATCTACGGCATGAATGCGCTGCCGGTCCCCGCCGATGTCAAAACGAACATCCCGCTCGATCACGCGCGCCATATGGGCGCGGGCTTCGGCGTACCCTTCCCGCAGTTCAACGCTGTAGGCTTCAGCACGGAAACCGGCCAGGTATTCGGGCTGATAAGGCTCCAGCGCGGGCAGATCCCAGGGCTCCAGCGCGTCGGTGTAGCGTTTTGGAAGCGATTTGGAGGCCAGCACCAACACGTCGTCAAAAAACCGCGCGACGCGGCCGGACTTGGGGGTCCAGCGTACCTTTGGCACTTGTTGCTGAACCCGCTTGCCGTCGCGCATAATAGTGCGGGTTTCGTAATAAACAGTGCCGCGTTCACCGCGATACGTTGATTTGGTATCGGCGTCGAAGGTCCAATAGGGCACGTAAATACCCTGCATCTTGCGCCCTTTGCGGGCATATTCCTTCAACCCGTTTGGCGCAAACCAAAGCCGCCCTAACCAATCGCCCATCGCCTTGTGCGCTGATCGTTCGTCAAACGCAAAAGGCAATACGCCTTTTGGTTTGATATGCCGGTTGATCCCGGTATCTGTCACGACCGGTGTGGCGCAGAACGGACATTCCGCGGCATGGGTGTTTGGGTCAAACTCTACCTGCGCGGCACAGTTAGGGCAGGATAGAACGCGGGTTTCCTCGATCTCGCTGTCCGGCAGGCGGTCAGCGATGGCGGCGTCAAAGTCCAGCTCTCGCAGACTGGCACCGCCCCAGGGCCCAGCGCCGATTGATTTGGAGTGCCCGCAGTGATCGCATGTCAAAGTGCCGTCACCCGGGTTGAACCGGTAGTCCGCGCCACACTGGTCGCAGGGGAAACGGTGTTCGGTCGGGTCAGGGGCGGTGACGTGTGTCATGAATTACCCGGTGGTCATGATGAATAGGAAGGAAGACCGTGTTTGTTCACGTTCCAGGCGGAGGAGGCGGCAGGATTGTGAACAACTGCGCAAGTTCCTGCACGTCGCCTGCCTTTTTCCAACCGTCTTGTCCTGCGGTCCAGACATATGTGTCACGTGTCAGTTCGCCTTCGCTGGCCATGCGTCCCATCTTGGCTTTGGAAAACGGCCCACTTGTCTGACCATCCACAGCGATATGCCACACATGTTCGACAGGTGGCGGAGGAGGCGGTGCCGCATGTGCTGCCGGTTGCGGGGCAGCGGGGGCGGGCGATCCCCACGGGCCACTGGGTTGGCCCGCTGCCATGTTCGACATCTGATGCGCCATCGCCATCCCCATACCCATGCCAAGACCGGCGCCCATGCCGCCGCCTTGACCCGGATTGCTGGCCGCGGCCGTCATCGCCTCTGCAGCGGAATACTGTGTGAACTTGCCCAGATCGCCTGCCAACCCCATCGAGGTCCGCTTGTCCAGAGCCGCCTCAACCGCCGGGGGCAGCGAGATGTTTTCGATGTAAAACTCTGGCATTTCCAGCCCATAGCTGTCCAAGACCGGCGAAACTTCGGCGGCGATCAGCTTGCCCAGATCGGCGGTGTTTGCGGCCATGTCCAGAACAGGAATGCCTGAGCCCGAGATAACGCGGCTGAACTCCTGCACGATGATGTTGCGCACCTGAAAGCTGATTTCATCCATGGTGAATTCGCCATCTGTTCCGACGATTTCAACCAGGAATTTCGCGGGGTCTTTTACACGCACCGTGTAGGTGCCATAGGCCCGAATACGGGTCGGCCCGAACTCGGGGTCGCGCAGCATGATCGGGTTTTTGGTGCCCCATTTCAGGTCATTGAAACGGGTTGTGTTGACGAAGTAAATCTCGGATTTGAACGGCGACTGAAAACCGTGATCCCAATGCTGAAAGGTGGTCATGATCGGCATGTTGTTAGTCTCAAGCATATAGAGACCCGGTGTGAACACGTCGGCCAATTGCCCTTCATGCACAAATACTGCCGCCTGACCTTCACGCACGGTCAGTTTGGCGCCGTACTTGATCTCGTGCCCTTCACGCTCAAACCGCCAGACCATGGTGTCACGGGTGTCATCCACCCAATGAATCACATCAATGAATTCTCCGGTCAGAAAATCGAAAATTCCCATTTGGGTTCTCCTGTCCTTGGGGTCAGAGCGGCTGACCCATTAACTCGCGGGCAATAATACGTACGACGGGGCGTGCTTCATCCACGCCCACGCCGGGTTGCAGGCGCTGATCATACAGCATCGTCAACAGTTTCTCGTCATGGCTGGTCAGCAGCGCAAACTCATCATCATCGTTGAAAATCGAAGGCCGCGCCGCTGGGCTGTCGTTGGACAGGCCAAGTCCCTGCGCAATCTCTTCGTGAATACAACTGCGACGTACCAGATCCGTCAGTTCGGCCCGGATTAATGCGACTGCACGCACATATTTGTAGGGTGACGTCCTGGTCGCGGAGGCAAAGACCAGACAATCGAAATTGGCGCGTGGATTGGCGACGAGATCCAGCGAAGCCTGGCTGATGTTCGGGATCAATTGCTTCAGGCGTGACGCGACATAGGCGCTGTCGTCCTTGCCTGCGAAAAAGACATGGAAGTTGGCGTTGCGCGATACAACCGAAATCGGATGCTGGGTCAAACTGGCCAGACGGCTTGCGAACACCCGCACTTGTTCCGCATCCTGCGTCCGCGTTTCGGGCAAAACCGAAGGGCCAAACTCGGTCTGGATGCGCACGGGGCCGGACCACCGGCTCAGTTGCCCATCTGTCTGGCGTGAACCGATCGAAACACTCTGCGTCGGATATTCGCTGTAGAACGCGATCGCTTCGAAGTTGCGGGCCAGATCGTCGGCATCATAGGGCGTATCTGGTCCGCCGCCATCTGTGCGCAACAGCCCACGAACCAGAAGGTCACGCTCAACCCGCTGGTAGAAGCGCGCCAGATCCTGACTTGCCGCAGAAGGCGGTACATACGCATTCGCCGCTGTCGGTGCGGGCTCGGGCCGGGGTTGCGGCGCAACAGTGGACGTCAGGGTTTCATCGCAATTGGCCAAGGCCAATACCGAAATCACCCCTAAAGCAAGTTTCAGAGAGTTGAAGCGCCGCACGCGGATCCCGCCTTTAGCCAGGTACCGCCGTGCCGGAATTGTCACCAATTCCGTCCCGGCGCGCTTTGGCAGCGGCCAGCGTGTCACGCAATTCGGTCTCCATCTTTTGCAATTCGACCTCAGCCGCCGCGCGTTTCGCTTTTCCTTCGTCCGCAATCGCCAGGCTTTCGTTGATAGTTCCGATCAGGTCAGCATTGGCCTGTTTGACCGCTTCGATGTCGAAAACACCGCGCTCCATCTCTTCGCGGATCATCTTGTTGGACTCGCGCAAGTTGGCCGCGTTCGAGGTCAGCAATTCGTTTGTCAGATCGTTGGCGTCACGCACGGCAGCGGCAGCCTCGGCGCTGCGCTGGATGGTGACGGCCTGCGCCAGTTGGGTTTCCCACAAAGGCACGGTGTTCACCAGCGTCGAATTGATCTTGGTCACCAGCGACTTGTCGTTTTCCTGCACCAAACGGATCGAGGGCAGTGACTGCATTGTAACCTGGCGAGTCAGCTTCAGGTCATGAACCCGGCGTTCCAGATCGTCGCGTGCGGCACGCATGTCGCGCAACTCCTGCGCCTTCATGACCTGTTGATCTTCGGGTGCGGCCTCAACTTCGGTCTCTTTTTCCGGGATGTCGTGGCTGTCCAGCTCGGTCAGCTTTTCTTCACCGGCTGCGATATACAGTGCCAGTTCGTCATAAAAGCCCAGCGTCTTCTCATACAGCAGATCAAGCGACTTGATGTCCTTGAGCAACGTATGCTCATGGCTCAGAAGATCGTCGGTTATGCGGTCGATCTGGTCCTGAACTTCTTCGTATTGGGCGGTGAATTTGGCAAAAGGTGCGGCCTTGCCCAGCAGTTTTTCCCACCAGCTGCGTTCGCGGCGCACATCCAGTTCACTGACCGAGAAGCCTCGGATCGTGGTCACGATGTTGCGCAGACTGTCCCCGGCAGGACCCACATCCTTGTTGCGCACATCGGCGAGCATCGCTTGACTGATTTCCTGCAATTCTACCTGTGCAGACGACCCAAACGACACGATCGAATTGGTATTACCCATGTCGATCTCGTCCATCCGCTTGCGGATCTCGGCGCTGACAGGTTCGTCGGCGTCTTCCAGCGACACGACTTCGGCCTGTGGTTCGGGCAGAGCAACGGCGGTGACTTCCTGCACCAGGGTTTCGGCCTGAACTGCCTTGTTCTTGATCTCATCGGACATGGGGATGTTCCTCGCTCAAATAATGGCCGGTCAGTCCAACCGGACGCCTTCGCGCTGCAGCCTTTCGCGCAGCACGTCAATTTCAACCGTCAGATCACTGCGGTCATCCAATAGCATTTTGCGCGTACGCGCGGCGAAATTCTGTTCCAGATCGTCAAGCAAAGCTGAATAATCCGCAAGCGCCTGCGCGTCGCGGGTTCGGGCGTAGACGTCGGCAAACTTGACGGTCGCGTCCCGTGCACCCTGCAGATAGACGGTCAGATACTTTCTGGCGCCAGCCAGATCGCGGGGATCTTCCTCAACCGTGCGAAACAGATCCCGCGCGGTGTCCTGAAAACGTTCAACGCGCGCCTCGATTCTGCGGTCGCCTGCGCGTTTGATCGCATCCGTCATCTCGGACAGGTGCTTTTCTGCGTCATCGACAACGCGGGCGACACGGTCTTGTTGAAAGGTGTCGATCCCTTCCATGCCTTTGTCTTTCATCGGATCAAACCCGAATGAGACAGAATGCAAAAAAGTTGCTGCCACGCCAAATAGAACCGGGGCCAGAAGGCTTGCCTGCGCAACGGTTTCCGCATCCAGCAGTTCAGTCCGGTAAGCGGCGAGGCCCGCGCCAAGGCCGGTCAGAATACTAGCGAAAATCTTGCGCGGAAAAGCAGGGCGACGCGCGGTCTTTCGGGCGTTATACGCGGCTTCGGCCCGTAGACCTTCGCGCAGCAGGAACGCGGCAGCTGTCAAGATACCAGCTGCGATCAGTCCGATGGTCATACCGATCGCACCATCGTTCAGCGACAAAAACACCAAAGGAATGGCCGGAAGAAAAAGAAGGTTCGCCCGCGCGCCAGCAGGTTCAACCCGTGCGCCATCAAATTGCCCCCTTGGCAGAGGTGAATCGTCCGACGTATCGCCTTGCGGGCTATACTTGCCGCCAAACCGCTTTGCCATGGTCTAAAGCCCCCCAAGCAGGCCGGTGCAGACACCAAGCAACAGCAGCAACAAGACAGCGTAGGCGAGTTTTTGCACTCCGCTTCCGGACATCACGCCCCCCAAACAGCAGCATTCACTGAAAATTTAGGGGATGCGAGGGCTTAGCGCTAGGGGGAAGGTTGCCGAACCCGCATCACTTGCGAAGTTTCTTGCCGATTGGTGCCCGTTTTCTTTGCGGTCGGGCAGTGCGTTTTGGTGCGGCCTCGGGTTTGACGTCTCCGTCCAGCCCAAGTTGATCGCGCATCACACGGCGGCGGATCTCTTCAACCTCGCCCTGCTTCAGGCTGCCCAATTGGAACGGGCCGTAAGACACGCGCAACAGGCGGTTCACAGTGAAGCCGATATCTTCCATCGCGCGGCGGATTTCACGGTTCTTACCTTCTCGAAGGCCAATGGTCAGCCAGGCATTAGCCCCTTGCTGGCGATCCAGCGACACGGTCATAGGCTGAAACCGCTCGCCTTCGATGACCAACCCTTTGCGCAGTGGTTCGAAATCTTCGTCTTTCGGGCGGCCATTCACCCGCACGCGGTATTTGCGCAGCCAACCGGTCGAGGGCAATTCGAGCTTGCGTTTGATGCCACCATCATTGGTCAGCAGCAGCAATCCTTCGGAGTTCAGGTCTAGTCGACCAACGCTCATCACGCGTGGCATATCGTCGGGAAGCTTGTCGAAAATCGTCTCGCGCCCTTTTTCGTCACGGGTCGTTGTCACAAGCCCCGCAGGTTTGTGGTACAGCCAAAGGCGCGAGGGCTCCGGTTCCGAGACCGGTTTGCCATCGACAACGATCTTGTCTTTGGCCGTCACGTTCAGGGCTGGGCTGTCGATAGCCTTGCCATTCACGGCCACACGGCCAGCTTCGATCATGCGTTCGGCTTCACGCCGCGATGCAACGCCGGCACGGGCCAGGACTTTGGCGATCCGGTCGCCAGGAGGAGGGGTCTTGTTCATGTCAGGCCCATACCGCATCCCGCGCGCTTGCGAAAGGCGGGTTTCTGATGCAGTCAGGGGCATGACGTTCAAATCGCATATGGATCAGGCTCTGGCCGAGGCGCGCGCGGCAGCGGATCGCGGTGAGGTGCCAGTAGGCGCCGTTGTCGTCGGGCCGGACGGTTCCGTTGTTGCAGCGGCAGGAAACCGGACGCGCGAGTTGAACGACCCAACCGCGCATGCCGAAATTCTTGCCCTACGGGAGGCATGCGCGCGTGCAGGGTCCGAGCGGTTGCCGGACCATGATCTCTACGTCACGCTGGAACCCTGTGCGATGTGCGCTGCGGCCTTGGCAGCCGCGCGCATACGGCGAATTTACTACGGCGCGGCCGATCCCAAGTCAGGAGGGGTGGCGCATGGCGCGCGCGTGTTTTCACACCCGCAAGCGCATCACGTACCCGAAATATACGACGGGATCGCCGGTGACGATTCAGCAGAGCTTTTGAAAGATTTCTTTGCATCGCGCCGCAAAGACGTGCTGGGCTGAAGCCCGACTTACAGTTTGATGGGCTGCATCACCTCTGGCTCGATCACGTTGACCTGCGGTAGCCCGTCTATCAGCGTCTGTGCTGATTGTTCGAGGATCGGGAAGGTCTTGTAATGGCACGGAATAACCGTTTTGAAGTTGAAGTACCGCTTGGCCGCGTAGGCTGTGGCCTTCATGTCCATCGTGAAATGCCCGCCAGCCGATAATATGCCGATGTCAGGTTTGTAGTAATCCCCCATCCAATCCATATCGGCCATGATGTCCGTATCGCCCGAGACATAAAGCATCTGCCCCTCAGCCGCGATCATGAAGCCTACCTCGCTGCCGCCGGTACGCAGCCCGTCCGGTGTTGAAAAAGTCGAGCTGTGAGACGCCGGAACCATAGTGACCTTGACCCCGTTCAGGTCGACCGTACCGCCTTTGTTGAAGCCTATGGTCTCGATGCTTTCGGCTTCGCTCCAGTATCCCATCAGATCGTACTGACCGACCACGGGGATTTTCAGGTGTTTGGCCAGTGGGAGTACATCGGCCACATGGTCAAAATGGGTATGTGTCAAAAGGATATGGGTGGCCCCATCCAACGCCGCGTCGTGCTGATCTTCAGCTAGAGCGGGATTGCCGGTCAGCCAAGGGTCGATCAAAAGAACCTGTCCCTGGGTTTCGATGCGAAAACTGCCATGACCCAACCAAATAATGTTCATTCCAAATTTCCTCCCAAATGGTGTCTTGGCAGCAGCCTAGCATCGGCTATGTAAAATTCCATGGATTGGATACGAGAAATTGATGGCTACTGTGAAAGGCTGTCGCCGGACTATTGGGCAGAGCCGATAAACGCGGTCACCAACGCGGCCTTTCTGATTTCTGCTTGGATCATGTGGAGGCGTGTTCGCAATCAGGACATGCCACTTGCCATGATCCTCGTTGCGCTTTTGGCGATGATTGGAATCGGCAGCTACCTATTTCACACGCATGCGCAGGTCTGGGCGGCCCTGGCAGATGTGGTTCCGATCCTTCTGTTTATTCTGGTTTACATTTTTGCCGTGAACAAAAACATCTGGCGGATGTCATCGGGGTTGGCCTTCGGGGGGACGGTGCTTTTCTTTCCCTACGCGGCTGCAACTGTTCCGCTGTTCCAGCTTATTCCCGGGTTGGGGGGATCGGCTACATATGCGCCGATTCCGCTGCTCATCCTGATTTATGCGACTCTGCTGCGGGGCCGGGATCCGGTTTTGGCCAAAGGGATGTCCGTTGGAGCGTTGATTCTGATCCTCTCAATCACGTTCCGTGCGCTTGATTTGCCGGTTTGCGGGCAGTGGCCGTTGGGCACGCATTTCATGTGGCACATTCTGAATGCCATCATGCTGGGTTGGATGATCGAAGTGTATCGCGCGGCCCTGATACGGGCCCGCTTTGCAGAGAGTCTTTAAAGCTATGAGGTGGGACGGTCCCTATCGATCGTCCTCTAAGTAAGAAAAGAGCGTTCCAGACTGCGTCAGTTCCGACTCAATCCTGAAAAGCTGCGGCTAGTTGTTCCGGCAAGTCGAATTCAGTTAAAACCCGCGCGCGGCCCTCGGATGACATCTTGCGGGCCGTCTTTTCAACGATGCTTTGGATTTTCTCAGCCGAGTGTTTCGCGGCAAAGGGCTGGAAATACCATTTCAGGAACACAAAGCAGATTACATCTTCAAGCGCCTGCACCTCTTCGTCGCGCTTGATGCCCTGTTTCCGCAACATACGACCCGCAGCTTCAACCTGTTCGGAGTCATATCCTTCCTGTGTCATCAAACCCATGACCACCTCGGCGTGATGCACGGCCTGTGCCTTGCGCCAGGCCAGATAGCCTGCCCGGCCTTCGGGATATTCACTACGGGCAAGTTTCCAGCGTTCTACATGCTGACCTCGCGCTGCAATTTGAAGAGCGTCAGAGGCGTTTGGAAACAAACGGCCCAACTCGGCACTCATGCGTTCGCCGTAAAGCAGCGCTTCGGGTCGCCCGTCGTCGAGGTTGGGGTCATGTGCGTTGGCTGCATCAATTGCGTCCAGAACCGCTTGTCTTTGCGCGCTCATATCTTGCTCCACTGGCTTGCCTACGCCACGAAAGTTTCGCAGCCGTCTTGGATATTGTCGCTCATGCTAACGGCTTGCAGTGGGATGCGCATCCTGGAAAATGCAAAAAGGCCGGGTCAGAGAGGGGATGTCCGACCCGGCCGGGACCTGCGCTTTACTTGGCAGGTTTAACCTGATCCTGCGTGACCGGTTCCGCGATAGGGGACGGGAAGGTCAACGTACGTGTCAGGTTGCTTGTGTCGATACCCAAAGCCATGGCCGGCGCGGCCAAAAACGTGGCGGACAAGACTGCGGCTGTGATCAGGGATTTCATTGTGTTTCTCCGGTTTGCGTTGTGTCGCTTTTAATAAAATGAACAGTACAGTTCAGTTTTCAAGGCCGATAATGAACTAATCAGTTTACTTTTTCGCATACCCCTCATTCAGATTTGAATGGCAGGCAAAGGCGCGGAGCCCGAAACTCGGGCTTGCCTGTTGCGCAGCGGTCTTGCGACTGCCGCAACAGACGGGTAAACGCCCCATAACGTATATGAGGGAAGCCGATGTCGATTGACCAAAGCACCGCCGCCAAAGTGGCCAAACTGGCCCGGATCAAGGTCGAGGATGACGCGCTGCCGGCGCTGGCATCCGAATTCAACACCATCCTGGGTTTCATTGAGCAACTGAACGAAGTGGATGTCGAAGGGGTTGAGCCGATGGTCTCGGTCACGCCGATGCGCCTTAAGCGCCGTCAGGACGAAGTGACCGACGGGAACCAGCAGGACAAAGTGTTGGCAAACGCCCCAGACGCGCGCGAAGGGTTCTTCGCAGTCCCCAAAGTGGTGGAGTAAGACATGAGCGAACTGAACAAACTGGGCCTGGCCGAGGCCCGCGATGCGCTGCGCAAAGGTGACGTGACCTCGGTTGAGCTGACCGAATCCTGCCTAAAGGCCATTGACGAGGCCGACGCGCTGAACGCTTTTGTCCACAAGACGCCCGAAATCGCGCTGGAGCGTGCCAAAGCAGCGGACGAGCGGATCAAGGGTGGCGACGCACCGTCGATGTGCGGCCTGCCAATTGGTATCAAGGATCTGTTCTGCACTAAGGGCGTGCCGTCGCAAGCCGCGTCGGGCATTCTTGAAGGCTTCAAGCCTGAATACGAATCTACTGTCTCGCAGCAACTGGCCGATGCAGGTGCGGTGATGCTGGGCAAGCTGAACATGGACGAATTCGCCATGGGCTCGTCCAACGAAACCTCTGTCTATGGCAATGCGGTCAGCCCGTGGCGCCGTGGCAATGATGATGCGCAACTGACACCCGGTGGTTCGTCGGGTGGGTCAGCCTCGGCCGTGGCAGCCGATCTGTGTCTGGCCGCGACCGGCACCGACACGGGCGGTTCGATCCGTCAGCCTGCCGCGTTTGTGGGCATCACGGGTATCAAACCCACCTATGGCCGTTGCTCGCGCTGGGGCATCGTAGCGTTTGCATCCTCGCTGGATCAGGCCGGTCCGATGACCAAAGACGTGCGCGACGCGGCCATCATGCTCGAAGCCATGTGCGGACATGATCCCAAGGATTCCACCAGCGCCGAGTTGGCAGTGCCAAATTTCGAGGCGATGCTGACCGGTGACATCAAGGGTAAGAAAATCGGCATCCCCAAGGAATACCGCATGGACGGTATGCCAGCCGAGATCGAAAAACTGTGGGCAGATGGCGCTGAGATGCTGAAGGCTGCCGGGGCCGAGATCGTCGATATCTCGCTGCCGCACACCAAATACGCGCTGCCAGCATATTATGTGATTGCCCCGGCCGAGGCGTCCTCGAACCTCGCCCGTTATGACGGTGTTCGCTACGGTCACCGCGCGCAGCTGGCACAGGGCGACGGCATCACCGAGATGTACGAAAAGACCCGCGCAGAAGGTTTCGGTCACGAGGTGCAGCGCCGCGTGATGGTTGGGACCTATGTTCTGTCGGCAGGTTTCTACGACGCTTACTACAATCGCGCGCGCCGCGTCCGCACCTTGATCAAGAAAGACTTCGAAGATGTGTTCGCCGCAGGCGTTGACGCGATCCTGACCCCGGCAACCCCCTCGGCAGCCTTTGGCCTGGGCGAAATGACCGACGCGGATCCTGTTCAAATGTATTTGAACGATGTCTTCACAGTGACCGTGAACCTGGCGGGTTTGCCCGGTATTTCGGTGCCTACAGGGCTCGACAAACAAGGTCTTCCGTTGGGTCTGCAGCTGATCGGACGTCCGTGGGAAGAGGGCGATCTGCTCAACACCGCCTATGCGCTGGAAAACGCGGCTGGCTTTGTGGCCAAGCCCGGGAAATGGTGGTAAGCCTCAGGCAACTGAAGCACGATACACGGAGCCAAGTAATGCGCGTTTTGCTTTTGGTCCCCGCCCTGACACTGGCTGCGGCCTGCACGGATGTTGCGCCGCTGACCAGCACCGGGTTCAATACGCCCGAGTATCAGGCACAGCGCGAAGCGCAGTTGGCCGGACAAGGCGCAGCAGGCAACCCGCTTCTGGGTCCTGTCGATGTGTCCCAGCAACCGTTGGGCGCGCCAGGTTCGGCAGGCTTCGCAACCGGTGAGAATGCCGATATTGCCAATCAGGCCGCTGCGGCCTTGGCCAGCACGTCGGGGCAGGGCTCTGGCGTTGTGCCTGCGGCACCAGCATCAAACAACAGCGCAATTTCCGACGAGCAGGACTTTGCTGCGGTGTCTGAACGGCGCAGCATCGAATCCGACGCCGCCCGGATTGAGCAGAACCGCCAAACTTACGAAGTTGTGGCCCCAACCGCCGTGCCAGAGCGCAACGCAAGCGGTCAGCCCAACATTGTGCAATACGCCCTCAGCACCTCGAACCCGGTCGGCACACAACTCTACAGTCGCGCGGGTTTTAACCTGCAAGCCAAGGCTCAGAGGAACTGCGCGCAATTCCCATCCCCTGATCAGGCACAGATCGAGTTCCTGTCCAATGGCGGCCCACAGCGCGATCGCAAGGGCCTGGATCCGGACGGAGACGGCTATGCCTGCGGCTGGGACCCAAGCCCGTTCCGCAGTGCCGTCAACAACTGAACTTTCGCGTATTTGGCATCCGTCGCCCAATTTCGCTGCGCGACGAGATGGTCTGACGCCGTCCTTAATCGTGATCCACTATACGGCCATGGACAGCGCGCAGGCAGCTCTGGACCGTCTCTGTGACCCGAAAGCCGAGGTTTCGGCCCATTACCTGATCGGCAATGACGGAACGCTTTGGCAGATGGTGCGCGAAGAAGACCGCGCGTGGCACGCCGGGGCAGGGGAGTGGGATGGCAAGGACGACATAAATTCGCGGTCGATCGGGATCGAATTGGATAACACAGGATCGCATCCCTTTACCGAACCACAAATGGCGACCCTCGAAGCGTTGCTGTCGCGGATCATGAATGCGTGGTCCATCTCGGCATCGGGCGTGATCGGCCATTCCGACATGGCTCCGGGCCGCAAATCAGACCCTGGGCCCCATTTTGATTGGCAAAGGCTAGAGCGGCAAACTTTGGCACGACCGCGCGGTTCAGACATCTCGTCAGCGTCGCCAAGTCCGGGGGAATTCCGAGCCGCCGCGCGACGGGCAGGTTTCACTGCCCCGGTGGAAGATACTCAACTGCTGGCTGCCGTTCGGCTGCGGTTTCGCCCTTGGGCAAAAGGCCCTCTTGAAACTGCGGATTTGAGTGCGCTCACTCCGCCCAACACAATAACCTGATCCGCTCTTCATCTGGCTAAAAATACCTCGGGGTTGAATTGGCCGCAGGCCAAGAAGGGGCTGGCCCCTTTGCCCGCTTTCCACTCTTGACGCCGCAGGGCGCAAAGCCTACCCATCCCCCGCGCGGAGGGCCGGATGGCCGCTGGGGTCGCAAGGCCCGAGAGGAAAGTCCGGACTCCACAAGGCAACGGTGCCGGGTAACGCCCGGGCGGGGCAACCCGACGGAAAGCGCCACAGAAATCAGACCGCCACTCATGTGGTAAGGGTGAAACGGTGGGGTAAGAGCCCACCGCGCCGCTGGCAACAGGGGCGGCACGGCAAGCCCCACCGGGAGCAATGCCAAATAGGGTCCCCGCGCGGGTTGGTCGGCGTCAGCCGATACCACCGCTAAGCGCGTCTTGGCCGAGAGGGACCGGGTTGGCAGCTTGAGCCGTGCAGCAATGCACGGCCTAGAGGAATGGTCATCGAAGGGGGTAACCCCGGAACAAGATCCGGCTTACAGGCCCTCCGCGCGTATTCACTTATCCTCCGGGCGGCGTGTAAGCCCCGGTTAGCCGTGCGGCTTTTTCGGTGACCGCGACGAATTCATCCGCGGTCCAGGCGCGGACCGTTTCGATATTTGTCACTGCACCTGATGCGGCAACGGCCATGCCTACTGCGACGGCGTCGGTTCCGTCTGGGGCTTCGCTGATTACAACAACATCGTTGCCGCCTGTGGTCATGTAAAAAGACAACAGCCTGCCGCCAACTTTCTCGAGCAAGGCTTTGACCGGGCCAGTGCGGTTCTCTGGCTTTTGCAACATGCCTTTGACGCCAGCTTGCGAATATGATGCGTAAGTGATGAAAATGGGCATAAAAACCTCCATATTGTAACAATCAATTGGGGCCATTGCATCGGCTGACCCCGGGGCCGATTGGTGTCAGCCACCCGTAAGCAACGGGGCTGCGATCAACCAAACACCTGCGCCGATCAGAGCAATACCCGATACCGGAACCAGCCAGCGGGACGTGGGCAGCAGTTTTTCCAGGGCCACATACGCAGCAATGCCGACAATCCAGTAAAGGTTCATGATGCCGCCAACAAAAAGCAGCAGCATCAACGCCCAGCAGCATCCCAAGCAATAGGTGCCGTGCAGGCCACCTGTTCTGAAAGCCCCCAAAAGACCGGGATGGTTGTGGTCCGCCAGAAACCGAGCAGGGCTTTGGCAATGGCGCAGACACGCGGTCTTCAACTCCGAAAACTGGTAAGCGCCTGCAGCCAGCAATACGATTCCTGCAAAGACGCCGGAACGGATCGTCATCATCGGACCGTCAGACAGACCGATATGCTCCAACCCCCATTGCAAGGCGGTTGCGGCAAGACTGAAAGCCCCCCACGCCACCAGATAACCCGACAGAAAGTACAGGCTGAATCTTGCGGTACGCGCCTTTTCCGGACCCACACGCTTGAGCGCGGTAAACAAAAGCACGGCAGGCGCTGCGCTTGGAGTCATCATGGCAATCATCATGACCCACCACATGAGAAAGATCAGCAGGGCGTAACTGATGCTCCATGGTGTGGCAGAACCCATGGTCATAGGCTCGCCGATCGGGCCAGCCATCCGCGTCATTTCAACTGCGGACATATTCATGCCAACCCCAGCGGCGGTGTACCAGGCGGCTGCAAGAACGATCAGCAGAACGCTGCCCAAAACGATCACGGTGTCCTGTCGCAACAACCGTTCAACAGTACCGGCGTGGTGTGAAGAGTTTTGCCTAGTCATGAGGCACCCAAATCTACGCGCCCAATACGCCGTGACCCGAGATGTTCAGATGCGCCAGATGGGCGTGCGTGGCATCAAAGGACAGGCTGATCTTGCTGCCGGTGGTTTTTGCCGAACCCGACGCGGCCTCGGCCTGACGGTACTCGAACCCGTTTGGCAGATGGATCGCCGCCCGATGTGGCGCGCCAGAGACGATATGGGGAATTGGGTTGACCTCAACGTCGAAAACACCCGTGACCTTTGCATATCCGCTGCGATCTTCGCGGCTCCAGTCCAACTCGATCGGAACGAACAGTGTTTCATGCTTGGTTGGGGCCATCGCGCTGAAGACGTACCAGAACGTGGCCATTTCGTCAGTGTCTTCTCCGGTCATGATTGCCTGCAACGCGGCCCGCTGATCGGCCGAGGCGCTTTCGTCGATGATCAGTTGCATCTGACCGTTGCCTTCGTGAATTGGTCCTGGCCAATGGTAAACGCCTGCCGCCCGAAGACCGCTCAGATCAGTGTCGCCATAGTGGCCGCTTTGGATGTCGAAGACGACAACCGCCTCGCAATTGCCATGAGACGGCAAAACGCTGAACTGGCAAGGGCAGCCGAAATTGCAATTGCAATTGGCCAGCTCTTCGGCCTGAATAACCCATTCTGTCATGATAACCCCCCAAGAAAAGTTGTCTAAAACAACTCTGCTCAATGCGGGGCGCCCCCGCACATGCTGCCTCGGAAATCGAGCCTGGATTTGGCTTCTTGGATGCGCGAACGTATCACAAATCCGTGATATGTACAAACATGTGAGCAATGTCCCCGCGATATGCAGGTTTTATTGCGAAGTCTAATCACGCTGGGGTTGAATGCGGTATTCGATTTTACATTCGGCTGTTAGGTTTGAAGCACAGATTTAAATCCGGGAGGTTCATTATGAGTTTTATGAAAACGCTGGCGTCTGTAGCCATTGGGTTTGCCGCGGCAAAGGGCATGGACAAGTATCAAAAAATGGGCGGAATGGCGGGCCTGCAGGATTTGATGCAGGGCTCAGGCGGCGGATTTGGTATGGACCAGCTTGGCAAAATGGCCGAGCAATTTGGTTTGCCCGGAGGCGCAGCGGGACTTCAGGACATGATGGGCAAGATGGGACTCGGCGGCAGCGCTGCCGGAGCTGCGGGTTTAGGAGGGCTGTTGAACGCGATGCAAGGGGCCGCGAAAACGGCCAACCAACAGACCGGTGATATGATGGAAACTGTGTTCAGCGGCACCCCGGCTGGCGCAGCGATGGAAGCACAAGCCAAACTGATGCTGCGCGCTATGATTCAGGCAGCAAAGGCGGATGGCGAGTTGGATGATCACGAAAAAGAAATCATTCTGGGTGAATTGGGCGATGACATCAGCGACGAGGAACGGGCGTTTGTACAAGAGCAGTTGAATGCACCGATTGATGTCATGGGATTGGCGGCTGATTCTGGCGCGCCGCTGAGAACACAAATTTACGCCACATCTCTTGCAGCCATACGTTTGGACAACGCGCGCGAAGCATCGTACCTAAGCCAATTGTCCACTGCGCTGGGCCTCTCAGACGCGGAAAGAGATCAGATTCACACATATATGGGGGCACCAACTCTGCCGGATTGATTACGGGACAGATTCCTGTTGCAGGTCAGGCCGATTGGCCTTGACATAGTTGGTGCAGCGCGTAAAAGCGCACGCTCATAGGAATTCAACCGAAAGGCCCCTGCCTTTTCGGACGCAGGAGATAACCATGGCGAAGCCGACGACAATCAAGATCCGCCTGAACTCGACCGCGGGCACGGGCCACTTCTACGTGACCAAGAAAAACGCGCGTACCATGACTGAGAAAATGACCATTCGTAAATACGATCCGGTCGTTCGTAAGCATGTCGAGTACAAGGAAGGCAAGATTAAATAATCTGCCGTTCCACTTGGACATTATTGTAAAAGGGGCTCTGATTGGCAGAGCCCCTTTTTTCTGTTCTGGTCGGCTGGCATTTGGGGAGGGTTTGGGGCAATCTGATGCGCGTCCGTTGCAGCGACGCATCAGCGGATGGGGCAATCGCATCGGCTGCGGCTTGCTTTTTGCGGTACCCTGCCAGTACGCTTCAGCAAACCGCCACAAAATGTTGAGCGCCATGAAAAAAATCTTGTTATCCACATTCGCCGTCCTGACCCTCGCGGCCTGTGAAGATCCGTTTAACCGCGAAGGTGTCGGATTCACCGGAATCGACGGTGAGCCACGCACAATCTCAGAAGTACCGGGCGCTGTTGCCTTTCTTCCTGAGGCCACAAATGTGCCAGCAGAGCTGGCAGAGCTCCCGACTGTGACTTTGTTGGTTGATGAGACCGATCCGTCCAAAGTTGCGTCGGTGGCGATCAACAATGGCGGGCAGACGCCGAATACAGCTGTTCAGCTCGAGGGCAGTGACACCGACCTGTTCCTCAGTACTGTCAGCGTCAATGGAACGTTGTTCGGCGTGTTGCGAACCTCAACCAACAGCGTCACAGTCGACAACTCTATTGGGATCGGCTTTGCGGAAGAGACCGAGCGATTCACCGGATGTTTGCCAGCAGGCAACGTGTTCCGCAGAGGGACGTCCGAGCGGAGTTCCGGCTTTGCCGTTCCTCTGAATTGTAGCTGATCGGTTTAAACCTCTCAAAAAAATGCCCTGCCTAATAGGCGGGGCATTTTTTCTTGCGGTCTCGAAAGGCGACGCGCTGAAAAGAAAAGGGCCGGTCGATGACCGGCCCTTTTGACGAGATGAGGAATTGTTACTCGCGGTTCCCCAGCAGTTGCAGCAGGAACATGAACATGTTGATGAAGTCCAGATACAGGTTCAACGCGCCCATGATTGCGGCTTTGCCCAACCACTCCTGATCGCCTGCGTGGGCCATCTGAAGGTAGGTTGTCTTGATCTTCTGAGTGTCATAAGCGGTCAAACCCGCAAAGATCAAAACGCCCAGGATGGACACGGCAAACATGACGGCAGGCGACTGCAGGAACAGGTTGATGACCATTGCAACAACCAGACCGATCACGCCCATCATCAGGAACGTGCCCATGCCCGACAGGTCTTTTTTGGTGACATAGCCGTAGAGCGAAAGGCCAGCGAAGGCGATCGACGTTACCAGGAAGACCTGAGCAATCGAAATGCCGGTGAAGGCAACAAAAATCCAGCTGAGCGACAGGCCCATGACCGCTGCGAAAACGTAGAAGAACAGTTGGGCACCTGCTGCCGACAGCCGGTTGATTGCGGCACCAAAGCCAAACACCATGGCCAGCGGTGCAAACATGATGATCCAACCCAGGATGTTCGGGCTCAGCGTGACCGGATCACGGAATACTGCCAGCAATTGCGGGTTTGAGCCAACGGCCCAGGCCACGGCGAACGTGATCAACATGCCCACGGACATTGTGCCGTAGACTTTGTTCATATGGGCGCGCAGGCCCTCATCAATCTCGGCGGCGCGCGCGCCGGATGCCGTCCGGATCGTGTCGAATTGTGCCATCAAAGGGTCTCCCTTATCGAAAAGTTCAGTCGCCCCGGCGTTGCGGGGCGGTTTCCCCGTAAATATCGGCAACTAGAGGCTGTGTTTCAAGAGATTCCGGGCGAAAACCGACTAAAACACGCAACAAATTCGGCGACAGGTGATACGAAGCCACCCATCGCCGTAAAAAAGTGAGTTTAGAACTTATCTTTTCCAGAATTCAGGCGCATCCCAGAAGAAACGATGCGCCTCGGCAGAGGCTTCTGCGCGGGTCACTCCGATATCCTCAAGTGCGGCATCATCCAGTTGAGCCAGTTTGTGACGCTGCCGGTTCAGTTCGAATGCCCGAAAGATCCGCGACATCAGGGACCGGTTGGCAGGTCTGCAAGTCGAATGAAGTGCAATTTGGGTCATGATCTTTGTCCTTTCCAGGTTTTTCGATGCTTTCCGTGTCCGGCATCAATTTCCTTGATTGATATGGAGGCATATGACATATTTTAAAAACGAATATTTTTGATGACACACATAAGGAATTGTGAAGATGCGAAATCTGGACATTACGACCCTGCGGTCCTTCGTGGCAGTTGCGGATCAGGGCGGTGTCACACGCGCTGCCGGATTTTTGCATCTGACGCAATCCGCAGTGTCCATGCAGTTAAAGCGGTTAGAGGAGCTGCTGGGTTTGGAATTGCTGGATCGCAGCGGTCGCACCATTGCGTTGACAGCTTCTGGTGAGCAGTTGCTGGCGTATGCCCGTCGGATGATTGCCTTGAATGATGAAGTGATCGGTCGTCTGACGGATCAGGCGTTTGAGGGCGAGGTGGTTCTGGGTGTGCCCCATGACATCGTCTACCCGGCGATCCCGCGGGTTCTGCAACGGTTCAACGTAGATTTTCCACGTGTGCGTGTGCAGTTGGTGTCGTCCTACTCACTCCAGCTGAAAGACATGTACAAGCGTGGTGAATGCGACTTGATCCTGACAACTGAGCCATCCACGGCTGAGGGGTCAGAGACCATAGCCGAGCTTCCTTTGCGTTGGATTGGTGCGCCGGGTGGGTCTGCGTGGCGCAAACAGCCACTTCCCCTGGCGCTTGGGCGTCGGTGTCTGTTCCGACCGCAGGTGATCTCGGCACTGGATGCCGCTGGAATCCCGTGGGAGCTGTCAGTGGAAACCGAAAACGACCGGACGATTGAAGCCACGGTCAGTGCCGATCTTGCAGTTCACGCCATGTTGGACGGAACCGAAGCCTCGCATCTTGAGCAAATCGAATCTGGCGGCGCATTGCCCGACTTGCCAGCCCACAAGATCAACCTTTATGGCGGCGAGCCAGGCCGTGGCGCAGTCGTCGAGGCGCTGGCGCAGCTGGTGCGTCAGAATTTCCGGATGCTGGGTGGCACCCCCTTGCGGGCGGTGGTGGGGTAATTGCGATCAGGGCGTGATCACGATCTTACCTGTCGATTTCCGCTCTTTCAGCAATTGCATTCCGTGGGCGACATCATCAAGCGGCAGAGTGTGGCTGATATGCGGCTTGATCCGCCCTTCAGCATGCCACTGGAAAAGGGTCTCGAAGCTGTTGCGCACAGCTTCGGGGCGAAATTTCAGGTATCCGCCGATGTAGAAGCCGATAACGGTCAGGTTCTTAACCAATAAGTGGTTCGCCGGAATCTGTGGAACCTCGCCCCCGGCAAAACCAATCGGAAGCAAGCGGCCCTCGGGGTTGGTGGCGCGAAAGGCGGCTTTGAACACGTCGCCGCCGATGGCGTCATACACGACGTCTGCGCCGCCCAACGCTTTGACGCGCTTTCTCAGGTCCTCTGAGGTGTCGATCAGGTGATCAGCCCCTGCAGCCTGAGCAACGGCAAGCTTGTCCGTGCCCCGCGCCTGCGCGATCACCCTGGCACCCATGAGTTTGCCGATCTCGACAGCCGTCAAACCAACGCCGCCCGCTGCACCGGTTACCAAAAGCGTCTCGCCCGGTTGCAATCTGGCCCGATAATCCAGCGCCATGTGACTGGTACCATAAGCAATCTGGATCGCTGCGGCATCTTCGAAACGCATGGCATCTGGCAACGGGATTGCTCGATCTGCGTTAAAAACGCCGTATTCTGCAAGCCCATCCCGCCCAGAATAAACTGCGATCCGGTCGCCCGGCGTCAAACTTGACACGCCCGGCCCGACTTCATCCACGACACCCGCTATTTCCATGCCCAGCGTAAACGGGGCAGGGGGCGTGTCCTGATACGTTCCCTTTTGCATCAGAAGATCGGCAAAGTTCAGGCCACAAGCCCTGATCGCGACCCGCACCTGACCCGGGCCCGGAACCGGGACATCAAGGTCGCATAACTGCGCCGCTGCTCCGTCAGATTGAACGCAATAGGCCCGCATCGTTTTCCTCACATTTTGGGTCATAGGCGCGCGTGAGGTGGCGAAAGTCAATTGGTTTAGCGTGGTGGCGGGCATCGGAAACCAAAAGGTCAGTTGTCAACGTTGGGACCGGGTGCGCTAGGTTTGTCGTTATACAACCACAACCCTTCTAAGGGGGGTGCGACTCAACCGTCTTGAAAAAAACTCAAAAACCGGCATTATGAACGCTTAGTGCTGTGTAGGGGGCGGTACAGTCCGTATTAGGGGGTAATTAAGGGGAACCCTCTAGACATGCGATAGCGGACGTCGCGACCTCCCACGCAGATGTTTGTGTAGTATAGGAGAATACCAATGACTCATCACGTCGATGTCCATGTGGGCAAGCGCGTTCGGCATCGCCGCTGGCTGATTGGCATGACCCAACAGCAGTTGGCGCAACAAGTTGGTATCAAGTTTCAGCAAATCCAAAAATATGAGACCGGAGCCAACCGAATCAGCGCATCCCGCCTTTGGGACATCGCCGAGGCATTGGAAGTGCCGGTCAGTTTTTTCTTCGAAGGACTGGAAGAAGCCCAAAAAAGCGACTCGGACAAGAAATCCGTTCCTGCCGATCTTATGGGCGACAAGGAAGCGCTGGATCTGGTGCGGTCTTACTATGCGATTCCGGAAAACCAGCGCCGCCGTCTGTTTGAACTGGCGCGGGTTCTCAGCGACGTCGCCTGATTGACTTGACTTTGTTGGGCGTTGCTCGCACCTGTGGGCCATGCAACCGACAATTTTGAACGACATCGAAATCGCCGAAGAAATGGCCGACGCAGCACGCGCGGCCATACTTCCTTTTTTTCGCCAAACCAATCTGGAGACAGCAAATAAGCTGACCGATGGGTTTGATCCGGTCACGGTGGCCGACCGTGCAGCCGAAAAGGCGATGCGAGAGGTTTTAGCCCTACGCCGCCCCGAAGACGGCATTCTGGGCGAAGAGTTCGGTGAGCATAAAGGCAGCAGTGGCCGAACCTGGGTTCTGGACCCGATTGACGGCACACGCGGTTTTATCAGCGGCACACCAACCTGGGGCGTTCTGATTGCATTAAGCGATCAGGATGGGCCGTTCATGGGGGTCATTGATCAGCCCTATATCGGAGAGCGCTTTGTGGGATCGCCAACCGGCGCTCATTTTTCTGGTCCGTTGGGCACCCGAAGCATGAAAACGCGCGATACAAAAACACTGGACCAAGCAACTCTGTTTACTACGTTTCCCGAAGTCGGGACCCCAGAAGACAGAAAAGGGTTTCACACCGTATCCGAGCAGGTGCAACTGACGCGGTATGGAATGGATTGCTATGCCTATGCGCTGCTTGCGGCGGGGCAGGCGGATCTGGTGATCGAGGCGGGATTGAATTCTTACGACATTCAGGCGCCCATTGCGGTCATTCAAGCGGCAGGCGGCATTGTGACAGATTGGCAAGGTGGCCCTGCGCATGATGGTGGTCGTGCCTTGGCTGCCGCGAACGCGGACATTCATGCCGCCGCCCTTGAGGTCCTGCGCCATTTCTGAACACTGTTGCCGCGCACAAGAATGGCGGTTAAACCGGATATAGCCGGTTCTTGAGCCCGTTTTCCGCCGGCCAACGCACTCCTTGCATGAAACGGGCAGATGCAGGAGAGCGATATGACCGAAATCCTACTAAAGAACGCTGACCTTATCCTGACGATGGATAACACCCGGCGAGAATTGTCCGGGTCTGACATTCTGATCCGTGATGGGCAGATCGCCCGGATCGGGAATGGGTTGCAGACGCAGGGCGAAGTTCACGATGCCTCGGGCTGTTTGGTGACACCCGGTCTGGTGAACACCCATCACCACCTTTACCAAACCCTCACCCGCGCAGTTCCGGGCGGTCAGGATGCGTTGCTGTTTGGGTGGCTGCAAACGCTTTACCCGATTTGGGAAAGGTTTGGGCCGGAAGAGATGTTCACCTCTGCGCAGATCGGTTTGGCTGAACTGGCGCTGTCGGGCTGTACGCTCAGCTCCGATCACCTTTACCTCTATCCCAACGGTGCGCGGCTGGAGGATACGATTGCTGCTGCGTCCGAGCTGGGGATGCGGTTTCACCCTACGCGTGGTGCAATGAGCATCGGCGAGAGTGATGGTGGCCTACCACCGGACAGCCTTGTTGAACAGGAAGCCGCCATTTTGGACGACATGATCCGTGTTGTTGACGGGTTTCATGACCCGTTAGAAGGGTCGATGTGCCGCGTTGGCCTTGCCCCGTGTTCGCCGTTCTCTGTCAGCCGCGAGCTGATGCGTGATGCAGCTTTGCTGGCGCGAGACAAAGGTGTGATGCTTCATACCCATCTGGCCGAGAATGACGAAGACATCGCCTATTCGCAGGCGCAGTTCGGCTGCCGCCCCGGTCAGTATGCCGAAGATTTAGGCTGGACCGGTCCCGATGTCTGGCACGCCCATTGTGTCAAACTGGATGGGGACGAAATTGATCTGTTTTCACGCACCAAAACAGGCGTGGCCCACTGCCCGTGTTCCAATTGCCGCCTTGGTTCCGGCATCGCACCGGTGCGTGCGATGCGCGACGCGGGCGTCAAGGTCGGCCTTGGCGCAGATGGGTCAGCCAGCAACGACAATGGCAACCTGATGTTGGAAGCCCGGCAGGCCATGCTGCTGCAGCGCGTTGCCAATGGCGCAGATGCGATGTCGGCCCGCGAAGCGTTGGAAATTGCGACGCGTGGCGGGGCCGATGTGCTGGGCCGCACTGATTGCGGCCGGCTGATGCCTGGTAAACGCGCTGATATCGCGGTGTGGGATACACGCAGCATCGAAAGCGCAGGCAGTTGGGACCCCGCAGCGCTGCTTCTGGCTGGGCCGATGAACGTGAAACACCTGTTCGTTGAAGGCCGTCAGATTGTTCGTGATGGGCATATCACTACGATTGATCTGCCCCGTGTGATCGAGCGTCAGAATGCGCTGGCGCGGGCGTTGCAGGCTTAAGCGGCCTGTCGCCCACCGATCCAAACCTCGGCCACGGCCCGATCATCACCCATCATGATGGTCGGGAAAATCGCCTCCCAAACATCGTTTGCATGGGCCTCGCGCTGGGCGATGGCTGGGGTCGAGGCGAGGTCGAGCACAACCAGATCCGCCTCCATTCCCGGTGCGACATTGCCGATGCAGTCATCCATGCGAAGGCTCAGCGCGGACCCGACGGTGCCCAGCCACAGCAATTGCGCCGGATGCAGCGGGCGGCCACGCAGTTGGCCGATTTCATAGGCCGCGGCCATTGTGCGCAGCATCGAGAAACTGGACCCGCCGCCTGTATCCGTGGCCAGACCGATGCGGTGGCCCTCATGGATCAGGCCGCTCATGTCGAAAAGTCCAGACCCGATGAAAGTGTTTGAGGTGGGGCAATGGATCAAAGACGCATCGACCTCGAGCAACCGGTCCCGTTCCCTATCTTCCAGATGGATAACGTGCCCATACAGGCCGTTCTGACCCAGCAGGCCAAACTTCTCGTAAGTGTCCAGATAGTCCCGCGCGTCGGGGAACAGAGACTGGACCCATTCGATTTCATCTGTCTGCTCGCTCAGATGGGTTTGCATCAGGCAATGCGGATGCTCCGCCCACAACGCGCCCATCGCCTCAAGCTGTTCAGGAGTTGAGGTCGGGGAAAAGCGCGGGGTGATGGCGTATGAAAGCCGGTCAATGCGGTGCCACTTTTCCAGAAGGGCGGCAGATTGGTCATAGGCGGTCTGAGCCGTATCGCGAAGACCTTCTGGCGCATTGCGGTCCATGCAGGTCTTGCCCGCCACCACACGCTGTCCGCGCTGCTGTGCTGCGGTGAAGAACGCATCCACGCTTTCGGGATGGATCGTGCAAAAGCTGCACATTGTGGTGGTGCCATGTGCGGTGGTCAGGTCCAGATAGCGATTGGCGATCTCGGTCGCATAATTGGTGTCGCCAAACTTCATCTCTTCCGGGAAGGTGTAGGTGTTCAACCAGTCGATCAGCCGTTTTCCCCAGCTGGCAATCATCGCCGTCTGCGGGTAATGCACGTGCGGATCGACAAACCCTGCCATGATCAGATGATTGCCATGGTCCTTGGTGACTGCGTCAGGATGAGCCTGTGCCAACGCATCGACGGCGCCAACATCTGCAATGCGCCCGTCTTCGATCACGACCGCTTCGTCCAACCGCGTGGCGTCGGTCGGCTCTCCGTCAAAGGGTGAGCCCGTGAAACTTAGAACGCGCCCTTTCAAAAGCGTCTTTTGCGCCATTTGCCCTGTTCTCCACCTGTTTGGAACCGCACATCAGCATAGGCGGGCGAAAGAAGTGGGTAAATCGGCGCATTGTCATTGTTTTCCGGTAGCTGCTTCTTCTATTTAGAGGCCAATCGCCGAAACAAGGGGGCAGCGCATGACGACAGGCACTGACGAAGCCGGACACGATCTGCCCCGGGACGAGGACGCCTATGCGCTGGATCCCAAAGCAGTGGCGGGGATCCTCTATGCGGTGGATATCGATGATCGCGAAAAGCTGATCGAGTTGATGGAGCCGCTGCACGCGGCTGACATCGCCGACCTTCTTGAACAGATCAACCCGTTTGACCGGGCCCGCCTGATCCGCCTGTATGACAAGGAATTCGACGGCGACATCCTGTCCGAACTGGATGAATCGGTTCGGGAAGAAGTGATCTCGGTCCTGAAGCCGGACGTTCTGGCAGACGCTGTGCGCGAAATGGAAAGCGACGACGTCGTTGACCTGTTGGAAGACCTTGAGGAGCCTCAGCAGGAAACCATCCTGGACGCGTTGGAGGATTCTGAACGGATCGCCGCCGAACAGGCGCTGTCCTACCCTGAAAACTCAGCCGGCCGTCTCATGCAGCGCGAGGTCGTCATGGCGCCCGAGCATTGGACAGTTGGGCAAACGATTGATTTCATGCGCGCGAATGATGATCTGCCCGAGCAGTTCTATCATGTGGTGCTGGTCGATCCGCGCCTGAAGCCAGTGGCGCAGGTGACTTTGGGCAAGCTGATGGCGGCCCGACGCGAGGTGCCGTTGCATGATCTGACGGAAGAAGAGTTCCACATCATCCCCGTCGATCAGGACGAGGAGGACGTGGCGTATGCCTTCAATCAGTACCACCTGATCTCGTCGCCGGTTGTGGACGCAGATGGACGTCTGGTTGGCGTCATCACCATCGACGATGCGATGGTGGTTCTAGATGAAGAACACGAAGAAGACATTCTACGCCTTGCCGGTGTCAGCGACGAAAGCTCTTTGTCAGACAGCGTTGCGGCGACCAGCCGGCGAAGGTTGCCGTGGTTGGCAGTGAACCTTTGTACGGCGATCTGTGCCTCGCTGGTAATTTCACAGTTTGAGGCGGCGATTGATCAACTGGTGGCTCTGGCCATCCTGATGCCGATTGTGGCTTCGATGGGTGGTAACGCGGGCACGCAATCGCTGACGGTGGCCGTGCGTGCGCTGGCGACGCGTGACCTGACCAATGCAAACGTTATGCGGGTGATCCGACGCGAATTGTTGGTCGGCATGCTCAATGGGCTTTGCTTTGCCATCGTGTTGGGAACCGTGGGGATGTTGTGGTTCGATTCTCCGCTGCTGGGTGTCGTGATCGGATCGGCCTTGGTCGTGAACATGATCATCGCAGGGTTCGCAGGTACGGTAGTACCGGTCGTGCTGGACCGTTTGGGTGTAGACCCGGCGCTGGCGTCCGGGACCTTTGTGACAACCACAACGGATGTCATGGGGTTCTTTATCTTCCTTGGCCTTGCCAGCGTGGTGCTATTGTGACCGATCTGACCGAAATCAAAGCCGCAGCCCGTAAAGCGGCCTTTGCGCGCCGTAAGGCTGCATTCGATGCGCGTTTGCCCGGTGCGGCAGGACGGTTGTCCGAGGTTCTGGCAGGGCATCGGGGTGTACCCATGTCAGGCTATATGCCAATCCGGACTGAGATCGACCCGCTGCCCGCGATGGCCGAGGCATCGGCTTACGGGCCGGTTGGCGTGCCGGTCATTCAGGCCGCTGGTCAACCTTTGAAATTCTCTCGCTGGACACCCGAAGGTGCGCTGAAAGATGGCCCGTTTGGTGCCAAAGTGCCCGAGGTGGACGACTATTTCGATCCCGAGATTCTGGTCGTGCCGCTGGTCGCGTTTGATGCAAATGGCGGCCGGCTGGGCTATGGTGGCGGGTTCTATGATCGCACGCTGGAGGGTCTGCGCGCCAAGCGCCCGACGCTGGCCATCGGTTTTGCCTTTGATGCGCAAGAGGCCGAGGGCCTGCCGTTAGAGCCGACAGACCAACCTTTGGATATGGTCATCACGGAAAGCCGGGTGCTGACTTTCTAGGTGTTATTGCTCGAAATGGCTGCGCAAGTAATCCCAGGCATCCACTTCGGTGCCGTCTTTAAGGATGCAGACGCCGTAGACGCTGCCATCTTCGTTTTTCCGAAGTTGGTACGTCCCGTCGTTTTCGATGCAAAATGTTGCCGCAGGGTTGGGCATGGAGGTTTTGGTGCCTTCGGCAGCGGCGGACGTAGCGACCAAGACGCTGGCGGTCAGTAAAACTAGAGACTTCACGAAGAATTCCTTCTATGTTCAAACACTGTTTCAAAACATTGCCACGGTTGAATGTGAATTCAACCCTCAACTCAGCGGCAAAATTCATGCTTCCGCCTTGTTATTGCCCTGCACAGCCCCTACGACCCGGATTATGAGGATTTTGTTTCTTGGTGACGTCATGGGGCGCGCGGGTCGCGCCGCCGTTCAGCAACACTTGCCGCGCCTGCGCGACGAATGGCGGCTGGATTTTGTTGTGGTCAACGGTGAAAACGCGTCCAACGGTATGGGGCTCAGCGGTGATCACGCCAAGCTGCTTCTGGATGCGGGTGCGGATTGCCTTACGCTGGGCGATCATGCCTTCGACCAGAAGGACATGTTGCAGTATATCGAGAAAGAGCAGCGCATCGTGCGCCCGGTAAACTTTGCCAAAGGCGCGCCAGGGCGGGGTCATCGGCTGTTCAATGCGCCGGGCGGGCGTAAGGTACTTGTCGTACAGGTGCTTGGACAGGTTTTCATGAAACGGCCGTTTGACGATCCGTTCTCGGCCATTGAACCGATCCTGAAATCCCACCCTCGCGGGGGGCAGGCGCAAGCCATTATCGTGGACATGCATTGCGAGGCGACGTCCGAGAAAATGGCGATGGGCCACTACTGCGACAAGCGCGCAAGCCTTGTGGTCGGGACGCACACGCACGTGCCGACCGCGGATTCTCAGATATTGCCGGGTGGTACGGCGTATTTGACAGATGCCGGTATGTGCGGAGATTACGACTCGGTCATAGGCATGGACAAACAGGAACCGATGCGCCGATTCATCACGGGTATGCCAAAAGCACGGTTCACGCCTGCAAATGGCGAGGCAACCCTGAGTGGTGTGTTTGTGGAAACTGACGATCGCGACGGTCAGGCTAAATCTGTTCAAATGGTGCGCGTCGGCGGGCGTTTGGAACAGGCTGGGCCCGAATAATCAACGTCAGGCTTGCTCTGCTGCGCGCAATGCGTGAAACTGCATGCCATCAGGCGCTTGGGCCCGGGTTCGGACAGAATACCACGAATGAACTTCCTTTCACTGACAGACACAGGCAGCGCAATTCTGGCGCTGCTCATCGTCGCGGGCATGTTCGTCATGTTCCTGCGCGAGGTTTATCCAACCGAAGTCGTGGCAATCGGTGGCGTATCTTTGATGCTTGTCACAGGCATTCTGCCTTATCAAAGCGCGTTGGCGGTTTTGTCCAATCCTGCGCCGTGGACCATTGCGGCGATGTTCATCATCATGGGCGCCCTGGTGCGAACAGGGGCATTGGACTCATTCACTTCAACCGCGCAGAAACAGGCGCAGGTCAACCCACGTATCGCAATTGGGTTGCTGATGGGTTTTGTTGTTGTGGCCTCGGCTGTGGTGTCGAACACACCAGTTGTGGTGGTCATGATTCCGGTCTTTGTGCAAATCGCCCGCACCCTGAATGTGCCTGCATCCAAACTGCTTATTCCGTTGAGCTATGCGGCTATTCTTGGCGGCACACTGACGCTGATTGGCACGTCGACCAACCTGCTGGTGGATGGTGTGGCACGCGCTCAGGGAATGACACCCTTTACAATCTTTGAAGTCACACCGCTGGGGATCGTCCTTGTGATCTATGGGATGATCTACCTGCGCTTCATCGCGCCCAAGCTTTTGCCCGAGCGCGATAGCATGGCGTCGCTTCTCAGCGACCGGTCGAAGATGAAGTTTTTTACCGAAGCCGTCATTCCGCCAGACAGCAACCTGATTGGACGCGAGGTGACAGGTGTGCAACTGTTCAAGCGACCCGGTGTGCGCCTGATCGATGTGGTCCGAGGGGATGAATCACTGCGGCGTAACCTGAAAGGCGTCGAACTGAGGGTCGGCGACCGCGTCGTGTTGCGAACCGAGATGACCGAGTTGTTGAGCTTGCAAAGCAACAAGGAACTCAAGCGCGTGGATCAGGTTTCTGCCGTTGAAACCAAGACGGTCGAGGTGCTGATCACGCCCGGATGCCGTATGGTAGGGCGGGCTTTGGGAATGCTGCGACTGCGCAGGCGCTATGGCGTTTATGTCTTGGCCGTTCATCGCCGCAATCAAAACATTGGTCGCCAGTTGGACGAACTGGTGGTTCGCGTCGGTGACACCCTGCTGCTGGAAGGTGCGCCCTCAGACATCCAGCGCCTTGCGGCGGAAATGGACATGGTGGATGTCACGCAACCTTCTGCTCGGGCTTTCCGCCGTAGTCACGCACCGATTGCAATTGGTGCGCTTGTCGGGATCGTCGCCCTGGCCGCGCTTGGTATCGCGCCGATCCTTCTGTTGTCGATTGTAGCAGTCGCTGTGGTCCTGATGACCCGCTGCATTGACGCGGACGAAGCGTTTTCTTTTGTTGAAGGCCGGTTGTTGGCACTGATTTTTGCCATGCTCGCCATCGGTGCGGCATTGGACAGCTCTGGCGCTGTTTCACTGATTGTCGAGGCTGTTGCACCCGGGCTTAGTGCCTTACCGCCCTTCCTGATCATCTGGGCGGTCTACCTGCTGACCTCGGTCTTGACCGAGCTGGTCTCAAACAACGCCGTTGCCGTCGTTGTTACACCGATTGCCATCGGGTTGGCTCAGGCCGTTGGAATGGATCCGCGCCCCCTTGTCGTCGCTGTGATGGTGGCGGCCTCGGCATCATTTGCGACGCCGATCGGTTACCAGACGAATATGATGGTGTACGGTCCCGGCGGCTATCGGTTTACCGATTTCATGAAGGTGGGTATCCCTTTGAACCTGACGGTCGGATTGCTGGCATCCCTGCTTATCCCGTTGATCTGGCCAATCTAATGTCGGCGCGGAATTGCCACTCGTAAACTGCTAGACTTGTAAATCCCGGTTGATACACAATCTTTTGTGAATGTGATTTGCAAAGGGGATTTGCCATGCTGACAGCAGCCCAAGCCACATTGGCAGGCGCAGCGATTGCAACCATCATCAGCGGTGCCGCAATGGCGGGTACGGTTGAGGGGACTGCAACCTACCGCGAACGCATTGCGGTTCCACCTGACGCAAACCTGTTTGTCGAACTTCAGGATATTTCGCTGGCGGATGTTCCGGCCGTGACATTGGCCGCGCAGCGATACGCATTGAGCGCTGTGCCGGCGCAGTTTGAACTGACATACGACGACGCGCTGATCAAGGAAGGGCATAGCTATGCGGTGCGCGCATCGGTCATGCAGGGGCAAAAGCTGTTGTTCACCACAGACACGGTTTACCCTGTTCTGACAAATGAAGCGGGAAACTCGGCTGACCTGCTTTTGGTTCAGGTTCAAAGCCAGCAAAGTGCAACCCTTGAAAACACCGAATGGGTCGCAGCAACCCTGAACGGCGCGCCGCTGGAGGCTGAACGACGCCCCGAACTGAGCTTTGGGCAAGACGGGTCCTTTGGCGGCAGTGGCGGCTGTAACCGGTTCAGCGGTCAGGCCGAGATTTCAGGCAATCGGCTCACATTTCCCGACAACATGGCCGCTACTCTCATGGCTTGCCCGCCCGATTTGGATGAGGTTGAGCGCGCCTTCCTGAAGACGATGCAAAGCGTCACGTCCTTTGCGATGGAAGGCGACGCGCTGGCTCTTCTGAACAGCGACGGAGAGCCTGTGATCAAGCTGGTCAGCAAATAGAGCAGCAGGGCCGTCAGGCGACGGCCCTTGACCGTCCTGCGTTGCGCCCTGAAAAGATGCAACCGCCCAGGAATGTTCCTTCCAGCGCGTTGTACCCGTGATAGCCGCCGCCGCCAAAACCGGCAACTTCGCCCGCTGCGAACAGGCCGGGCACAACGTTGCCATCTTCCCCGATCATCTGGCTGTCCAGGTTGGTTTGTAGCCCGCCCAGCGTTTTGCGGGTCAGGACGTGCAGCTTAACCGCAATAAGTGGACCGTTGGCTGGATCCAGGAACTTGTGCGGTTTGGCTGTGCGGATCAACTTGTCTCCGCGATAGTTTCGAGCGGCCAGAATCGCCATCATCTGGGCGTCCTTCGAGAAAGGATTATCGACCTGCGAGTCGCGCGCTTCGATCTGCCCGCGCAAGTGCGCTTCGTCAATCAGCCCACCGCCCAGATGGTTCATCCCGTTGACCAGTTCGGTCAACGTATTGGCCACGACGAAATCCTCGCCATGTTCCTTGAACGCCTCGACCGGAGCGGTTGCCTTGGAACCGGACAGAATGCGCTGACGGATCACCTCTTTCCAGCTGCCCGAGGTAAAGTCCGGGTTCTGTTCAGACCCGGACAGGGCGAACTCTTTCTTGATGACCTTTTGGGTCAGAACAAACCAGCTGTATTCGTATCCTGTTTTCAGGATTTCCTTCAGCGTCCCAAGTGTATCGAATCCAGGCAGGCACGGCGGTTTCAGACGGTTTCCTTTGGCGTCGAACCACATAGAGCTGGGACCAGGCAGAATGCGTATGCCATGGGCAGGCCAGATCGGATCCCAGTTGCGAACGCCCTCGGTGTAATGCCACATGCGGTCGCCGTTGATGACGTGTCCTCCCGCTTTTTCACTGATCCCGATCATGCGGCCATCGACATGAAACGGCACACCAGCCACCATGTCTTTTGGAGGTTCCCCAAGACGATCCTTGGGCCAGTTCCGCCGCACCATTTCAAAGTTGCCGCCGATACCGCCAGAGGTAACGATGACCGAAGGTGCATAGACCTCGAACTCACCCACTTCGTCACGGTTTGTCTTGCCGCCACGCTGGATGGTGTCTTTGGCCAAAACCTCGCCAGATACGCCCTTAGCCGTGCCGTTCTGCATGATGATATGGCTGACCTGATGGCGGAACTTCATTTGGATCAGACCGGCGCTGGCATGTTCGCGGACCCGACGGATGAAATGCTCCAGAACGCCGGGGCCAGTGCCCCAAGTGATGTGAAAACGCGGGACAGAGTTGCCATGCTCGTTCGCATAAGAGCCACCGCGTTCTGCCCAACCTACGACCGGAAACCAGCGCAAACCCATCTCGTGCAACCACGGGCGCATTTCACCAGCCGCAAACTCGACATAACTCTCGGCCCATTTGCGGGGCCAGGCGTCTTCCGCGCGGTCGAACTGTGCGCTGCCCATCCAGTCACGAAGGGCAAGCTCTTGGCTGTCCCTAATGCCCATCCGGCGTTGTTCCGGCGTGTTGACCATGAACAAACCGCCGAGGCTCCAGAACGCCTGACCGCCCAGAAAGCTCTCGGGCTCCTGATCGACAATGATCACCTTCTTGCCCCGGTCGCCCAGCTCAGCCGCTGCTGCCAATCCAGCCAGGCCCGCGCCAACGACAATCGCATCTGCTGTGTTCTTGGTCATAAACTGTCCTTTTAGCGTCGGCGAAACCAAACGAGGAACGGCAGCACGACGGCATACATCGTGATCCCGTAGACTGCTGACGGCAGGGCCAGAGGGCTAAATCCGCTCTCTGTGCCGGTGATAAGGGCCGCCAGCGTAATTCCCAGTGTCGAGTTCTGGATGCCTGTGTCAATTGATATGCTTTTACACTCGGCCCATGACAGATTTGCAGCGCGTGCGATCCCTAGCCCGATAAGCAAAAGGGCAACGTTGAGCGAGATCAGACCGGCGCCCATGATGCCCAGGTTATCAATGAAAATCTGCCAGTTTCCGGCCAGGGCGGCCACGACAATCAATACAAACAAAGCGGTTGCGAGCGTTGAGAGCCCACCCTCGATACGGTTTGCAAACCCGGTTGCAAACCTGCGAACTCCGACGCCTATGGCGACGGGAAGGGTGGTGATCAGAAACATGGCAATGGCCAGACCGCTGATCGACACATCAGGTGCATTTTCACCCATGAAATAGGTGATGGACCATGCCGCCAGAAAGGGCACTGTCAGGATTGACAAGATGCTGATCACAGCAGTCAGGCTGACGGAAAGCGCCACGTCTCCCTTGGCCAATTTGGTCAAAATATTGCTGGTCACACCGCCGGGGCAAAAGCTGAGCAGCATGAAGCCAACCGCGATTTCAGGGGGCAGGCCAAACAGAGTGACGGTGAGGAACGCAGCAATGGGCAGAAGCACCACCTGACAGACAGCACCGATTGCAAACGGGTATTTTCGGTTCAGTACGCGCCGGAAATCTGCGGTCTCGAGTCCAATGCCAAGTGACAGCATGATAATGGCCAGCGAAATCGGCAGGCCAACATTGATGAGCAAGTCCAAGAACAACTCCTCCCAAAGTCGTTTCGGATCAGCCTATGCGAGCATGAAAGGCGCAGGCAACCGCGCCGTTGGGTCACTTGTAGCGTTCGACGAAACGACGCAGGATTTCGCCGGGTTGGGTGACGTCTGCGGCGTTGCAGATGTCGATCAGACGCTGGGCATCTTCGGGCGGGAAATAGCCGTGATGCTTGTAGATGTTGATACGCTTTTCAAAATCTTTCGCGTCCGCTTCGGGGTGAAACTGTGTGGCATAGACGTTCTGGCCAAAGCGGATCATCTGAATTGGGCAGGGGTCTGAGGCGACAAGATGCACGCAGCCTTCGGGCAATGCCTGAACAGCTTCTTTGTGACCGACGAAGGCGTCGAATTCCGGGATCAGCCCGGCTGTCAGCGGATCTGTGGCCCCATCTTCCGTCAGGCGGCAGGCTGAAGGTCCGACCGGTTCGCTGTACTGGACTTTGCTCACGTCGCCGCCCAGATGCGCGGCCAGAACGCCTAAGCCGTAGCAGCAGCCCATGAAGGGGTGATCCTGCGCCGTGATCTGCGGCATCAAGCCCATAACCGCGCCTTCGATCTGTGCGTCCAGTTCAGATTTCGTTGCTGGATCGTCGCTGACACAGCCGGGACCTCCGCCAACGATGACGCCTGCATAGTCCGTCACATCCAGATCGTCCGGCAGGTCCTCACAATCCAGCCGGATGCGGTGTGTCTGCTCGGGCGTCAGACCGGTCTTGTCCAGAATCGAAGCGTATTCGGCGTCGGATGCGTCCGTTTCAGGGCGCAGTTGCAGGATCAAAAAGCGTTTCATGTGCTACCTTTACCCGTCACAGCGGCCAGAAGACAAGGATGGCGGGGATGGAAACCGCGATGATCAGCACTTCAAGCGGCAGACCCATGCGCCAGTAGTCGCCGAACCGATAGCCTCCCGGACCCAGAACCAGCGTATTGTTCTTGTGTCCGATGGGCGTGAGGAACGCGGCCGAGGCAGCGACGGCAACCGTCATCAGGAACGGGTCGGGTGAAACCTCAAGCGTGCGGGCCATTTGTATTCCGACCGGTGCGGCGACAATGGCGGTGGCGGTGTTGTTCAGCACATCCGACAGAGTCATGGTCACGACCATCAGCACAGTCAGGATCGCCCAGGCAGGCAGGCCATCGGTCAGCTGGATCAGCGCATTGGCGATCAATTCAGTCCCGCCAGAGGTCTCCAACGCACTGCCAAGTGGGATCATCGACCCCAGCAGTACGACCACCGGCCATTCGATGTGATTATAAATATCCGCAATCGGCATGATTTTGGTCAGCACATAGGCGATGACCACTAGCCCCAGTGCAATGGGCAAATAGATCAGGCCCACACTTGCGGCCAAAACCGCAGCAGCGAACAGCCCAATGGCAAGCCATGCCTTATCGTTGGCGGTGACATTCAGACCACGCCCGGCAAGGGGCAGGCAACCCAACCATTCCGTTACATCCGCCGCCCGGTCGCGCGGGCAGAGCAGTAGCAGAATATCGCCGGGCTCCACCTCGGTCTTGCGAACCTGCTCGGTAATCCGCTGACCCTGACGCGAGATGCCCATCAGAACTGTGCTCTGCCGCCAGGCCAGTCCAAGCCCTTGTGCGGTGCGTCCGGTGATACGGGCGCTTTCCGGTACGACCACTTCAATAACGTCCAACCCGTCACCTTCTGCCGTCAGCACCTCTTGCCGCCGTGTGTCCGAGAAGTCGAGGTTCAGCGCGGCGCGAAATTCGTCCAACGCCTCGGGCCGAGCTTCCAGAACCAGTGCGTCGCCTTCTTTCAGCGTGGCATGGGCGGATCGGCCGTATCGCCGCTTGCCATCGCGGATCAGACCGATGATGGCGACGTCGGATTTTTCAGCGGCCTCATAAAGCTCGCTGACTCGTTTGCCGATATGCGCGGATTCAGGGGGGACAGTTAGCTCGGCTATATACTCCGCCAATGCTTCCGATGTTTCAGTTTGCGGCCCGCGATTTGGGATCAGGCGCCAGCCGACCAGAGCGACAAAGGCAAGACCAGCAATTGCGGCTATCCCGCCCACGGGCGCAAAATCGAACATGTGAAACGGCTCGCCCAGCGTTTCCTGTCGGATCGACGCGATGATGATATTCGGAGGTGTGCCGATCAGCGTCGCCATCCCCCCAAGAATGGTGGCAAAGCTCAGCGGCATCAGCGACAGACCCACTGATCGCCCCGCTTTTCGCGCGGTCTGGATATCAACAGGCATCAACAGCGCCAGCGCCGCCACGTTGTTCATGAAGGCCGATAAGACCGCGCCGATTCCGCCCATCAGAGCGATATGCGCGCCCAGCCCTCGTGAGGCATCGACCAATGTGCGGGTGATCATGAACACCGCCCCTGACCGGACCAAACCGGCAGAGACGACCAGAACCAGCGCCACGATGATGGTGGCCGGGTGGCCGAACCCTGCAAAAGCGTCATCCACTGGCACAACACCCAGCACGACACCGATCATCAGTGCGGCAAAAGCCACAAGGTCGTAACGAAACCGACCCCAAAGCAGCATTCCAAAAACCGTAATGAATAGCGCAAAAAGAATAATCTGATCTGTCGTCATACAGTCACCATAGTCCCAGCCCCGCAAGGAGCAAGTCGCTCTCTTGATCCCGCCCCCTGCAAACGTCTATATGAGCGCCGAACACGTAATCACGATGACGAGGACGCACTATGGCAGGCCACTCCAAATGGGCCAACATCCAGCACCGCAAGGGACGTCAGGACGCCGCGCGGTCCAAACTGTTTTCCAAACTGTCGAAAGAGATCACAGTGGCCGCCAAGATGGGCGACCCCGATCCCGACAAGAACCCGCGCCTGCGTCTGGCGGTGAAAGAGGCAAAGTCGAACTCGGTTCCCAAGGACGTGATCGACCGCGCAATCAAGAAATCGGTTGCAGGTGAAGGCGACGATTATGAAGAAATCCGCTACGAGGGATACGGCCCGAACGGTGTCGCGGTGATCGTCGAGACCATGACCGACAACCGCAACCGCACCGCCTCGACCGTGCGTTCGACCTTTTCCAAGAATGGCGGCAATCTGGGCGAGACCGGCTCGGTCGGGTTTATGTTCGACCGTAAGGGCGAAGTTGTCTATCAGGCGGATGCCGGCGATGCGGATACGATTTTCGAAGCCGCGATCGAGGCCGGGGCCGAGGATGTCGAAAGCTCGGAAGACGGTCACATCATCTGGTGCGCCGATACTGATCTGAACGATGTGTCGAACGCATTGGAAGAAGCACTGGGTGAATCGGAATCCACCAAACTGGTCTGGAAACCCACAACCACGACCGAGTTGGGTCTGGAAGACATGCAAAAGCTGATGAAGCTGGTCGATGCGCTGGAAGACGATGACGATGTGCAGCGCGTCACAACCAACTTCGAAGCCACTGACGAAGTGATGGCTCAGCTCTGAGTTGATAAAGACTTTGATTAAGAAACCCGGCCCAGCGTGCCGGGTTTTTTGCGTTTTCGGGCTGAGTCCAAGAGTTATTGGCTGAAACCTTCCAAACGCTTAGGCTGGGGTAACGGTGAAAATCTGGGAAGGCGCACTTTAAAAACCCATGACGGACGTGACCTCTGATACGGCAAAGCGCAACGTGCCGGTTCTGACCGGCCAGAGTATTGTGTCACAGGTTGCGTGGACTCTTGGCAGCCCATCGGTGGTATTGCCGTTTCTGGCGGTGTCTTTCGAACTGCCCATGTTTGTGGCAGGCGCGCTGGTTTCGGTGCGGATGGTTGGAAGCATGATTTCCGATTTCTTTCTGGCGCAATCCATTGCAGCTAAACCGCAAAAGAAGCGCGCAATTGCCATAACCGAGGTCGCTATCGGCGCCTGTCTTGTCCTGGCAATGGCCGCAGCCGCGACCGGCGTCGTCCCTTTGATCGCGGTAGTTTTCGTTTCAGTCTTTTTTGTAATCGGTCTGGTGGACGAGGTTCAAAACCTGATGTTCACCGATCTGCTGGGCGATCATGTCCATTCCCGATCCCGCATGGTGATGCACTATCTGCAGCTTGGCGGAGGTGGATTATGTGCCATTGGCCTTGCATTGCTGGTGCATCAGATCACCAAGGAAAACCCACCCTTCTCGCGCCATTCCACCATGATCGGCGTGTCTGTTGCGTTCTTTCTGCTGTCGGGGTTGTTGATGTTGGCAATGACAGAGAACGCACGCTCTGCCGCACAAGCAAAGCCGACTGAAACAAAAACTAGGTTGTCGCTCAAGTCCAGTCTTCAAGGCGTCTTGGGCATGTTCGAGCAGGCTTGGTTTCGGCGTTACATGGCCATGCGTATCCCTTTGGTGGCTGTTTCGCTATCAGTTCCCTTTTTCGCACTCATCGCGGCGGAGGCGCATCATAGTTCGGCGAAAGGTCTGACTGCGATGATCGTGTCTTCCGCCTCGGGGTATCTGGTTTCCGGGCCCTTGTGGCAAATCGTGAACATGAAGTCTCATCGCGCCGTCATGGTGGTTGGAACTTTGATGGTGGCAGCTACCGGAAGCGTTCTTTTGGCGTTCCATTACTTGGGCATCGATCACGAGGTTCATCTGCATGCCGTTGCGCTGTTTGTTGTTACGGTCGCAGTGACTGGGATCAGCAGTGCGCGCAAACTATATTTTCTGGATGTCGCGCCCAAAGAACAGCGTGTGCAGGGATCTGCCGCAATCAAGTCTTTCACACGATTGTTCGCGGTTCTGCTCTCGGCGGCCTTGGCCGCTGTCGCGCATATGCACGAGGTCGCCTTGGCGGTCAGCTTCATCGTTGCCGCCAGTCTGGTGGCCTGCGCGACGTGCTATCGCATGATGTCACCCATACAGAACGATGCGCCCGCTTCGCAGGAGTAATCCGGGAGTCCTCAGAAGAAAGAAGAAATCTCCTCCAACGGTTTCTTCAGCTTTGCCACCGCAGGCACCGTTGCGTTTTCCGAAGGGTGACCCACTGCGATGATCATTGTCGGTTTTTCTGATGCAGGGCGGTCCAGTGCATCGTTCAGAAACCGCATCGGATTCGGGGTATGGGTCAAAGTGCTGAGGCCCGCGTGGTGTAGCGCAGCCAGCAGAAACCCGGTGGCAATGTTCACGCTTTCCGGCACGTAGTAGTTCTTGTACCGCGTCCCATCTTCGAAGTGTCCCCAGCGCTGGGCGAACACCACGATCAGCCAGGGTGCAATAGTCAGATGTTCTTTGACAGCGTTGGTGCCGATGGGCTCCAACGCTTTTATCCATTCGTCACCTGCGCCGCCTGCGTAGAACCGGCGCTCCTCTTCTTCAGCTTCTTCTCGAATGCGCTGCTTTAGGTCAGGGGCCGAGATCGCAGCAAAATGCCAGGGTTGATGATTGGCGCCAGACGGCGCGGTGCCCGCCGTCCGCAGGCATGTTTCGATCACAGAGCGGTCCACCGGGCGAGGGCTGAAATCCCGCACCGTATGGCGCTGGCGCATCTTGTCGTAGAACTCTTGTGCGGCACCTTGCATGTCAGCATCGCTGATCTCGGACCGGTCCGGCAGGGGGATGGGATCATAGCTGAGGGCATCGCGTGAGAACATCGGTTCCTCCGAAACTGTGGTGTGCGATCAGTCCGCTTTGGGTGGCAGCAAGACCTGCTTGGCGGCACGTTGAACCGCATGTGTAAGCGGTTTGAGGGCAGGTGCAAGTACGCGACCAACCTGCCAGCTGAGCGCAACATCCAGCGGAGCATTGGCCAGGAGGGGCCGCAACCGTCCCTCTTCCAAAGCGTCTTGGGCAAGGGCCGCTGGGTTCATACCCCATCCCAGCCCGGCAATCGCGGCATCCACGAAGCCGTTCGAGGACGGCAGGAAATGAAATGGCGGCGACATGTGGCCCGCGACGTATTGCGACAGCCATGCTTTTTGCAGACCATCCTTTTGGTTGAAAACTAGGCAGGGCGCTTTGCTGAGCGTGCCCTCGTTCACACCATCCTTGAACCACGTGTTGATGAAGGAAGGGCTGGCTGTGGGTAGATATCGCAGCACACCCAGCGCCGTTACGTCACATCCGGTCACAGGACGCCCGCCCACAGTGACAGCGGCGCTGACCTCACCACGTTTCAGCCAATCTGCCGAATGGTCCTGGTCGTCGACGACAAGATCGAACAGCATATCGGGCACTTGCGCCATTGCATCGATAAACCATGTAGCCAGAACATCGGCAGGTACCGCTATGCGCACCCGTGCGGATCGCGGGTTCTGTTCCAACGCCAAATCGCGGGCCAATTGCGCCTCAAGAAGACCGACATCCTCGGCATAGCGGGCAATACGCAACCCTGCAGGCGTTCCGGTGCAAGGTGTAACCCGATGGATCAAGGATGCGCCGACCCGATCCTCCAGCGCTTTGATCCGTTGGGAAACTGCAGAAGGCGTGACAGCCAATTCCGCAGCCGCAGCTTCAAAGCTCCCAAGGCGCAGGATAGCAGACAATGCGGACAGTTGGTTTGGATCCAGCAGCATTAGAGTTTCTTAAGTCAGAGCAGAATCTTTAATTTGATAGGTCACGCCAAGGGGCTTAGTCAACGCTTGGAAAGGTTCAGGAGTTCCGATGCCAACATCCATGATCGCCGGTTTTGTACTGGGTTTCAGCCTGATCCTCGCGATCGGTGCGCAAAATGCCTTTATCCTGCGGCAGGGATTGCGACGCGAGCATGTTTTCGTTTTGTGTCTGACCTGTGCTGTGTCCGATGCTGTATTGATCGGCGCAGGAGTGGCTGGTTTTGGCACTCTAGCGCAGGCGGTGCCATGGTTTGAAACCGTGATGCGCTATGGCGGGGCCGCGTTCCTGACATGGTATGGGCTGCGCAGCCTTGGCTCGGCCTGGCAGGGCGGCGCAGTGATGGAGATCGGCAATGGTCAACGCACCAGCTTGAAAACCGCGCTCTTCACAGTGCTCGCCTTCACCTGGCTGAACCCGCATGTCTATTTGGACACTGTCGTGCTGATCGGTTCAATCTCGGCGCAGTATGACGACCGTCTGGGGTTTGCACTGGGCGCAATGACGTCCAGCTTTGTCTTCTTCTTCTCGCTGGGGTACGGCGCAGGCATTCTTTCGCCTGTTTTTACCCGCCCGCGGGCGTGGCAGGTGCTGGATGCCGGGATTGGCATTGTCATGTTGGGGATCGCACTGAAACTTGTTGTCATGTGAAGGGTTGTTCCTGACCGGGTTTCGGTGTTCAACCTAAGCCATGACTTCACACGCCGTTTCGTCCCGCCCCATAGCAGGCATGTTCTGGATGTTTTCCGCCGGGCTGTCTTTTGTTGTGATGACGGCTTTGGTGAAATCTCTGGGGACGACCATGAACCCGATTCAGGCAGCGTTTCTGCGATACGCTTTGGGGCTGGTTTTTTTGCTCCCGGCTCTGCGATCGATCATGGCAACACGGCTGACACCCCGTTTGTTGACGCTGTTCGGCGTACGTGGTGTGGTTCATGCCGTCGCGGTGATGCTGTGGTTTTTTGCCATGACGCAGATCCCGTTGGCAGAAGTCACTGCTATGAACTACATGACACCCGTCTACGTGACTTTGGGGGCAGCCCTTTTTCTGGGCGAAAAACTGGCCTTTCGGCGGATCGCAGCAATTCTGGTTGCTTTGGTCGGGGTGTTAATCATCCTGCGACCGGGCTTCCGAGAGGTGTCTCCGGGGCACCTGGCGATGCTGGGCACAGCTTTGACGCTGGGCGGTTCGTACCTGCTGGCTAAGCTGTTGGTGCGCGATGTGCCACCTTCGGTCGTTGTTGCGCATCTTTCGATTTGGGTGACACTGGCGCTGATCCCGTTTGCTGTGGCGGTCTGGACTCAGCCCAGCTTACGCGACCTGGGTGTTTTGTTTCTGGTGGCCTGCTTTGCCACCGCCGGGCATTATTTCATGACCCTAGCATTGCAAGCTGCACCCGTGGCTGTCACGCAGCCGATCACATTTCTTCAACTGATCTGGGCCACACTGTTGGGCGCTGTTGTGTTCCACGAAAGCGTCGATGTTTGGGTCGTTGCCGGTGGAACCTTGATCCTGTGCGCCGTCAGTTTCATCTCATGGCGCGAAGCCGTTCTGAATCGCCGAGACTTGACGCCTCCGAGTATTGCGCCGAAGCTATGAAACGCGTCTTATGGACGCTTTCATTGATTGACGAGTCAATAAAAAACTCCTAATTTGGGGTCATAACGCCTGTTCAGGGGGGAATGATGCCAAAAGTAGGAATGGAGCCGATCCGCCGGGATGCAATTGTCCGCGCCACGATTGCAGAATTGGGCGTGCAGAAATCCCTTGATGTGACAGTCAGCCAGATCGCGAAACGCGCGGGTATGTCCAGTGCACTGGCGCATCACTATTTTGGCGGCAAAGATCAGATATTTTTGGCAGCCATGCGTCAAATTCTGACGGATTTTGGCGAAGAGGCGCGTGCCAAATTGAAGGCGGCCGCGCCCGAGGAGCGAGCAATGGCAATCATTCAGGCGTGCTTTGCCCCCTCATGTTTCACACCGGACGTGATTGCGGCGTGGATGACCTTTTATGTCCTGGCGCAGACCAATGATGACGCGCTGCGCCTTTGGCAGGTCTATCAGGCGCGTATCCGTTCGAACCTTATAGATGCGCTTCGCCCCAAGATGAAGGATCCGGTTGAGGCGGCTGAAAACATGATCGCCCTGATCGATGGGCTATACATCCGAGCGGCTCTCAGCGCCCCGGAAGAACCGCAATTGGCGGTGAACCACGCAATGCGCGTGCTCAACACTCTGCTCGAGGCCGAAAAATGACAAAACCAAACATTCTGATCCTGATGGTGGATCAGCTGAACGGAACCCTCTTTCCCGACGGTCCCGCAGACTGGCTTCATGCCCCGAACCTGAAGAAACTGGCCGAGAAGTCGACGCGGTTTGCCAACGCTTATACGGCCTCGCCGTTATGCGCGCCCGGTCGGGCCAGCTTCATGTCCGGCCAACTGCCATCGCGCACCGGCGTCTATGACAACGCAGCCGAGTTCCGCAGCGACATTCCCACCTATGCACACCACCTGCGCAGGGCGGGATACTATACCTGCCTGTCCGGCAAAATGCATTTCGTCGGTCCCGACCAGATGCACGGGTTCGAGGATCGTCTGACCACCGACATCTACCCGGCCGATTTCGGCTGGACCCCAGATTACCGCAAACCGGGCGAGCGGATCGACTGGTGGTATCACAACATGGGCTCCGTGACGGGCGCGGGTGTTGCCGAAATCTCGAACCAGATGGAGTATGATGACGAGGTGGCCTACAACGCCAAGGCCAAGCTTTATGATCTGGCGCGCGGCAAGGATGATCGCCCGTGGTGTGTGACCGTCAGCTTCACGCATCCGCATGATCCTTACGTAGCCCGCCGCAAGTATTGGGATCTCTACGAAGATTGCGAGCATCTTCTGCCCGAGGTCGCTGATATCGGCTACGACAATCAGGACCCGCACGCCAAGCGGATCTTCGACGCCAATGATTGGCGCAGTTTTGACATCACCGAAGAAGACATCCGCAAATCCCGCCGCGCCTATTTCGCCAATATCTCTTATCTGGACGACAAGATCGGCGAGATTCTCGAAGTGTTGGAAACGACCCGGCAAGAGGCGATCATCCTGTTTGTCTCGGATCACGGGGACATGCTGGGCGAACGCGGCTTGTGGTTCAAAATGAACTTCTACGAAGGTTCAGCGCGTGTGCCGCTGATGATTTCATCACCTGATCTGCCTGCCGGGCGGATCGACACGCCGGTTTCCACGATCGATGTAACACCGACTCTTGGCGCCTTGGCCGGTGTCGACATGGATGAAATCGCACCATGGACGGATGGCGAAAACCTCGTTCCGCTGGCGAAAGGTGTCGAACGCACCGCGCCGGTGGCCATGGAATACGCCGCCGAGGCATCTTACGCGCCGCTGGTGTCGCTGCGCTATGGCAAGTGGAAATACAACCGCTGCGCGTTGGACCCGGACCAGCTTTTTGATCTTGAGGCCGACCCGCACGAGATGACCAATCTGGCAGACAGTCCCGAACATGCGGGTACGCTGCAAACCTTGCGCGCTAAATCCGAAGCCCGTTGGGATCTGGATCGATTCGACGCCGACGTCCGCGCCAGCCAGGCGCGCCGCTGGGTCGTGTACGAAGCGCTGCGGCAAGGCGGATATTACCCATGGGATTACCAGCCGCTGCAAAAAGCATCGGAACGCTACATGCGCAATCACATGGATCTGAACATCGTCGAGGAAAACGCCCGGTTCCCGCGCGGCGAATAACCTCTTCATCTTTTTGAAAATACTCCCGCCGGAGGCATCCAACCTTCTCGGCGGGGCAGGAGTTGTGGAAATGGAAGCAGATTTTGTCATCGTAGGCGCAGGGTCCGCAGGCTGCGCAATGGCATATCGTCTGAGCGAAGCCGGGGCCTCGGTCCTGGTGATTGAACACGGCGGGACAGACGCGGGACCGTTTATTCAAATGCCAGCCGCGTTGAGCTATCCGATGAACATGTCGCGTTACGACTGGGGCTATCAGTCCGAGCCCGAGCCGCACCTGAACAACCGTCGTCTGGCTTGTCCGCGTGGCAAGGTGATCGGCGGCTCGTCTTCGATCAATGGCATGGTTTACGTTCGTGGCCATGCACGTGATTTCGATACCTGGGCCGAGATGGGTGCAGATGGCTGGTCCTACGCTGATGTCCTGCCATACTATAAGCGCATGGAAAGCTGGCACGACGGGGGGCACGGTGGTGATCCGGCATGGCGTGGCACGAATGGTCCGCTTCATGTCTCGCGCGGTCCACGCGAAAATCCCTTGTTCAAAGCCTTTGTCGATGCGGGCCAGCAGGCCGGATACGAGGTCACGGGCGACTATAACGGCGAAAAGCAGGAAGGCTTTGGCCCGATGGAACAGACCGTCTGGAAAGGGCGGCGTTGGTCGGCGGCAAATGCCTATCTGAAACCGGCGCTCAAGCGCGACAATTGCGATATCATACGGGGCCTGGCGTCTCGGGTTGTGATGGAAAACGGCCGCGCCACCGGGGTGGAGCTGATCCGCGGCGGCAAGTCTGAAGTTATCAAAGCCCGGCGTGAGGTTGTTTTGGCAGCGTCCTCGATCAACTCGCCCAAGCTGTTGATGTTGTCCGGCATCGGTCCGGCTGAGCATCTGGCCGAGCACGGGATTGACGTTGTTGCGGATCGACCGGGCGTTGGTGCCAACCTGCAGGACCATCTGGAGCTCTATATCCAGCAAGCCTCGTTGCAGCCGATCACGCTGTACAAGCATTGGAACCTGTTCAGCAAAGGTCTGATCGGGGCGCAGTGGTTGTTTACAAAAACCGGCCTGGGCGCGTCGAACCAGTTTGAAAGTGCGGCCTTTATTCGGTCGAAACCGGGCGTAGAATACCCTGACATTCAGTACCACTTTCTGCCCATCGCGGTCCGTTATGACGGGCGGGCGGCAGCGGAAGGACACGGGTTCCAGGCGCATGTCGGTCCGATGCGGTCTCCGTCGCGAGGAGCAGTGACGCTGCGGTCCGCTCAAGCTGCGGATGCGCCAGTGATCAAGTTCAACTACATGAGCCATGAACAGGATTGGGAAGATTTCCGCACCTGTATCCGTCTGACGCGGGAAATCTTTGGCCAGGACGCTTTCAAGCCCTACGCGGGCAAGGAAATCCAACCAGGTGCCGCCGTGCAATCAGATGAAGAGCTGAACGCATTTATCGCAGAACATGCCGAAAGCGCTTATCACCCCTGCGGCACCTGCCGAATGGGGCGGGCAGACGACAAGAATGCTGTGGTCGATCCCGAAGGCCGAGTCATCGGTGTGGACGGGCTGCGCGTTGCGGACAGCTCGATCTTTCCTCAGATCACGAACGGCAATCTCAATGCACCGTCGATCATGGTGGGTGAGAAAGTGTCGGATTCCCTGTTGGGCAAAGACCCGCTGCCCAAAGCCAATGACCGGCCTTGGATCCACCCGAACTGGGCAACGGCACAGCGTTAACCTTTTGACATACCCCCCGGTTGAATATGCCTGATTTCAGGCGCATATCGGGGGCATGTTAAGGATTTGTTTAGCTTTTGTTCTGCTCCTGCCGTGTGTGACGCTGGCAGCTGAACGTCTTTCAGGCCAAGTTATCGTATTAGATGCAGATACTTGGGATGTCGGCGGCATCCGGATTCGCCTGCATGGAATCGATGCTCCCGAGCTGGATCAATCCTGTCAGGATGCCGAAGGGTCAACGTGGCCTTGCGGTGCCTGGGTTACACAGGAAGTTCGCCGGTTATTCCAGGGAAAAACAGCGTCGTGCATGCCGGTGGACCGGGATCGATATGGTCGCGTTGTCGCGAGATGCATGTTTGGGGCGCAAGATGCGGCCGATCAACTGGTGCGGCAGGGTTTGGCCTTTGCCTATAGCAAGTATTCACATGCCTATGAACCCGCCGAGCAAGACGCAAAGGCTCGGCATGCCGGGCTGCATCAGCAGCAAGTTCAGGTGCCTTGGGTACATCGCGCCGCCAAGAAGCCCGCGTCATCAGACGGGTGCCGGATTAAAGGAAACATCTCTGCCCAGGGCGAAAAGATTTACCACCTGCCGGGCCAGGCCTTTTATGCCAATACCCGGATTAGTACGTCCAAAGGCGAGCGTTGGTTCTGTTCTGCAGCTGCCGCCCGCGCCGCAGGATGGCGTGCGTCGCGACGCTGAAATTTGCATGAAAACTGCATGAAATTGATCCGCGTCAAAGCGGGTTCTCATGGGCGCGTCTACGACTGATTTGCAACGACTTATTATGGAGCGAACAGATATGTCCCACACCCCGCATGAACTGGCTGAAGAGTTCCCGGACAAAGTTGAATTGATGAGCCAGCTCAAGCAATCGGACGCGCATTTTGCCCGGCTGGCCGACGAGTACCACGAAATAAACCGCGTGGTTCATCGCGCAGAAACAAATGTCGAACCGATGGAAGATCTGGCTGAGGTTGAGCTGCGCAAAAAGCGTGCGGCCTTGAAAGATGAGATCTGGTCGATCCTGTCCAAAGCCTAAGCCAAGAGATGGGGGCTCTGCCCCCGTCGCGGCCCAAGCCGCGACTCCCCCGAGGTATTTTGGGCCAGGTGAAGATCAGGTGACTTCGTAGGGCAGGGTGCCGCGCATATGGGTGTCGATGCTTAGGCGGCGTTCCAGGGGCGGAACCGAGCGCTGGTGGCATGTTTGCCGTTCACAGATGCGGCAAGAGATGCCGATCGGTTCGTATGCACTGGCGTTATTGATATCGAGATTGTCGGCATAAACAAGCGCAGGTGCGTGGCGCACTTCGCACCCCAGAGCGATCGCATAGCGTCGGACAGGGGCGCCGAAGGATCCGCCGGACTTTGACACGTCCCGTGCAAGAGAAATATAGCGAACCCCATCTGGCGTTTCTGCAAGTTGGCGAAGAAAGTGCCCCGGTGTTTCAAAGGCGCGGTGCACGTTCCACAAGGGACAAGCGCCGCCAAAACGTGCAAATTGCAGGCGCGTGGCCGAGTGTCGTTTGGTAATCGTGCCGGCCTGATCCACCCGAACAAAGAAGAAAGGGATACCCTTTGCTCCGGGGCGCTGAAGCGTTGATAGCCGATGGGCAATCTGCTCGATTGACGCTCCGAACCGATTGCTGAGCAGTTCCAGATCGTGGCGCTCTTCTTGCGCGGCGGTCAGGAAGGCGGAATATGGCATCAAAGACGCGCCTGCGAAATAGTTGGCAAGGCCGATCTTTGCAATCGACCGGGCCTCGTCGCTTTGGAACTTTGCAAAATCGAGCGTTGCTTCCAACAGCTTGTCCTGGCTGATCAATGCAACCTGCAACAGCAATTGAAACACTTGGGTTTGCGGCGCAGCGCGCGAGGACAGGCGCAGTATCTTGCTTTCCGCATCGTAACTGCGCAGTGGGTCCATATCTGAAAAAACGACCTGAATACCGCGCTCTGACAGGCTGTTCAGGGCGGCCTGCCGTATTCCTCCGGGGCCGTCTGCCCGGTTGGCGAACAGTTCTGCGGCCCTGTCTACAGCGTCGATGTAGTTGTCGCAGTAATGAAAGAAATCGCGCACTTCTTCCCAAGGGCTGGCCTGAATACGTGCATCTTCGCGCCCCAAGGCTTCGTCCAGTGACGCCAGGCGTTCGTGTGTTTGGCGGTAGGTTTTGTGTAACTCGATAAAGGCGCGCGCCAAGGCGGGGGCGTTGGATGCGGTCAGGCGCAGATCAGCGAGTGGAGGTTGGGCATCGGCGAACACCGGGTCGGCCAATGCCTCACGCATGTCAGATACAAGCCGTTCGCTGTCGCCGGTACTGAGCTCGGTCACGTCCATGCCGAATTCCTGCGCCAAGGCTAACACAACCGTCGTCGAAATCGGTCTGTTGTTATTCTCCATCTGGTTCAGGTAGGGCAGGGAAACACCTAGTTTGGCTGCGAATTCACGCTGGGTCAGAGTCAGACGTGTGCGCATCTCGCGGAGCTTTGCGCCCGCATAGAGTTTTTGAGTCGCCATTGGGGGCCTTTGCAAGTTTCCTAAATCCGAAGACTAACTTTGCAAAGTGGCCCGTGCAAGCGATTAGAGCCCCAGTTGTCGTTCCCGTCGGATGACTGCCGCAATCGCACAAATGGCCAAAAAGGCTGTTGCCAGCATCAACCACAAAAGAGGCATCGCGCCGGTTTCGTGCGTCAACAGCGCGCCCGCCAACGCGCTTAGCCCTGCGCCGCCGCCCAACATTATGGCGCCGCTCAAGCCTGATGCGGTAGCCGCCAGGTGCGGGCGGACAGACAGTGCGCCGGCGGTTGCATTAGGAATGACCATGCCGTTTCCGATGCCGACAAAGGTCATGAGTCCAAAGAAGCTGAGCGCCGTTCCGCTGCCCACAAGAAAAAGCGATGCCGATAGCGCGACGCCGAAGGCATTTAGCAGGCTGCCCCAAAAAACCATGCGGTTCACGCCGACCCGCATGGAATAGCGCCCGCTGATGAAGTTCCCCGCGAAGTACCCGACGGCAGGTGCACCAAAATAGATGCCAACCTGCGCGGCGCTTAGCCCGAATAATTCAGTTCCAATAAAAGGGGCGCCGCCCAGATAAGCAAAGAAGGCCCCCGACGAAAATGCGCAGGCGAGTGAATACCCCCAGAAGCGTGGCGAGGTTAGCAATTCGGGGTATTCCTTGAATTGCTGTACGAGTGATTTCCCGCTTTTTGCTGCTGTTTCGCCAAAATCTGTAAAAGTCAGAAAAAGCGTCAAAGCACCAATTGCGAAGGGCAACCAGAAGTTTGCTTTCCAGCCGAAAGCCTCCTCGAGAATGCCGCCAATTGCAGGTCCGATCATGGGGACTACTGCCATGCCCATGGTCACGTAACCGATCATGGATGCAGCCTGGTCTTGATCGTACATATCCCGCACGGCTGCGCGGCTTAATACGATGCCTACAACAACGACTGCCTGACACATCCTGAAGGCCAGGAATATTTCGGCATTCGGCGCATAAATGCATCCCAATGTGGCTAGTAGGAAAAGCGCGAGTCCCCAAAGCAAAACAGGTCTGCGGCCCGCCTTGTCAGCAATTGGGCCAATCACGATTTGCAAAACGGCGTTGATCAAAAGGTAGAGGGCTATCGAGAGTTGCATGACCTTGTAATCGGTGTCGAAGTACAGGGCCATATTCGGCAGGCTCGGCAAGAACAGGTTCATGCTCAGGGCGGACAGGCCCGAGAGCAAGACAAGTGTTGCCAATGTAGGTGGTGTGCGCTGCATGGCGCCTGAGCTGAACTGCATAGTTCACATGTATAGTCATGGAATTTCGGAATGCCAGCCGTTGAGAAAAATCAATTCGATACTTAGCTATTTTGCAGTTATCCAGAATGTTGTTGCTGATACTTTGCAAATTTGCCGAAAAGAACTTTGGCTCAGGCTGTCTAACAGGTAGTGTCCGGTCAAATTTTAAAAGGGATACGCGTCATGAAAGACATCCTTTCGGAGTTGGAAAATCGCCGAGATGAGGCACGACTGGGCGGTGGGCAAAGAAGGATCGATGCCCAACATTCACGCGGCAAGCTGACAGCACGTGAACGGATCGAATTGCTGCTGGATGAAGGCAGCTTCGAAGAATTCGATATGTTTGTCAGCCACCGCTGCACTGAATTCGGTATGGAAAACCAAAAGCCTGCGGGTGATGGGGTCGTTACCGGGTGGGGCACAATCAACGGCCGTATGGTCTATGTGTTCAGCCAGGACTTTACCGTTTTCGGTGGGTCGCTCTCGGAAACCCACGCGCAGAAGATTTGCAAGATCATGGATATGGCTGTGCAGAACGGAGCGCCGGTCATCGGGATAAACGACTCGGGCGGGGCGCGAATCCAAGAGGGCGTTGCATCGCTGGCGGGGTATGCCGAAGTGTTCCAGCGCAATATTACGGCGTCCGGAGTTGTCCCGCAGATCAGCGTGATCATGGGCCCCTGTGCCGGTGGCGCGGTCTACAGCCCGGCAATGACTGACTTTATTTTCATGGTCAAAGACTCGTCTTACATGTTTGTGACCGGCCCGGATGTGGTCAAAACGGTCACCAACGAAGTGGTGACGGCCGAGGAACTGGGTGGCGCGTCGACACACACCAAAAAGTCGTCGGTCGCGGATGCTGCGTTTGAAAATGATGTCGAGGCGTTGGCCGAAGTACGCCGACTTGTAGACTTTCTGCCCCTCAACAACCGTGAGAAACCCCCGGTTCGTCCGTTCTTTGACGAACCCGGACGGCTTGAGCCGTCGCTGGATACCTTGGTGCCAGACAATCCCAACACGCCCTACGACATGAAGGAACTCATTACCAAAGTGGCGGATGAGGGTGACTTCTACGAAATCCAGGAAGATTTCGCCAAGAACATCATCACCGGCTTTATCCGTCTGGAAGGTCAGACCGTTGGGGTCGTTGCCAACCAGCCGATGGTTCTGGCGGGATGTCTGGACATTGACAGCTCGCGCAAGGCAGCGCGCTTTGTGCGCTTCTGCGATTGTTTTGAAATCCCGATCCTGACCTTTGTAGATGTTCCAGGCTTCCTGCCGGGCACGCAGCAGGAGTACAGCGGTGTGATCAAGCACGGCGCGAAGCTGCTTTATGCCTATGGTGAGGCTACAGTGCCCAAAGTGACCGTGATCACACGGAAAGCCTACGGCGGTGCTTATGTGGTTATGGCGTCCAAGCATTTGCGTGGTGATTTCAACTATGCCTGGCCCACAGCCGAGATCGCGGTGATGGGAGCAAAAGGCGCAACTGAAATCATCCATCGTGCGGATCTTGGGGACGCAGAAAAGACCGCGCAGCACGTTGCAGACTACGAAGATCGGTTTGCCAACCCCTTCGTCGCTGCGGAGCGCGGCTTTGTCGACGAGGTGATCATGCCTCAATCGACCCGCCGTCGTGTGTCCAAAGCGTTCGCCAGTTTGCGGGGTAAGCAGCTGAAGAACCCTTGGAAAAAGCACGACAATATTCCGCTGTAACTGCGCTGGGGCGGTGCAGGCCGCCCCGGTGTTCCTATGCGTCGTCAGGCTAAAAAATGGGCAAAACCCGCTCAAAATTGAGGCGGAATTGACAAGAATCGGCAAATAGTTGAATGATCCGACCCATCAGACATAGAACAGCGCAGTTCACAAGCACTGCGCGCGCGATCCCGGAAGGAGGAGCCCGCCCTTGGCGGGTCCGGGATCGCGCCATTTGTCTGCTGTTCAGCGCGCTTTGTACTTCTGCCTTTGCTCAATCGGATGCCCAGCTGCCGGTGCCGTCTGGCCAGCCTGTGCATTTGGATGACGTCTTGCTCGACAACAATCCGGGCGAGCTTTGGGTGCGCTTTCGCTTCATCGCTCCAAAAATTGGCGCGACGGTAGGACGGATCACTTATGATGTCGCGTCGAAAGACATGGAGCATCTGTGCCAAATACTGGCCGTTCCCTATGTGGCCCAACATGAATTGCAGCCAGCGCGGGTCGTCATTTCATTGGCAGACCGACCGGTGGAGTTTGGCGATGCTGCCCCGGACGCGACGCAGTTTTTTGAAGCCTACCGGCTTGAGCAGTCCCGGTGTATCTGGGAGGGGCTTTGATCATGAACTCTTTCTTTCATGACGTCAGAGCATCTCAGACCAACGGTGCGGCTTTGGAGGTGCGCAACATGATCCCATCCCTTTTCGGGTTTGATTTTTCTTTGTCTTTAAGCGTCAGGCCGGGGGTATTGCCATGCTAAAGCATCGCGGATTTCCCGGGCGCCTGACTGGCACAGATTTTCAGTTCACCATTCGTCGTGCCAATCCCAAGGGCGTGACGCCGTTGACGCGTCGGGAGAGGTTTCGCGACCGTAAACCTGCGGACAAACGGGCGGACACTGCGTTCATGGAAGCGCTTTGGGCGCATTTCGGAGATCAGCCCTTCGAGCGGGGCAATCTGGATGCCGGCCGCCTGAGCTGGTTGTTCGGACGCGAAGTTGTACCTGCAGAAGACCCGTTCGATCCCGCGAGCTATGATGCGCTTTTGGTCATCGATGTGGATGCGGTCCGCGCGTCCTTTCCCGAAATCATCGACGGAATTGGCTGACTGTGACATTGGCTGCTACATATCAGCGTGCCGAACACGGTCTTGCAGGGGTCCTGCCCGAAACCGGGCAGGATTTGGGTGCGAGATCAAAAGTTCAGCTGAGCAGCCAACTGAACACGATTGCCGTCAAAGGTCCGGCCGGTGGGCGCGTCGTTCCGCTCACCATAGATGTACTCGGCGCTGAGCGTCAGATTGTCAGTCGCCTTGTAGAAGGCGTTGACATGGATCGTCTCCAACTCGGTGAAGGACAATGTGCCGGTCGAGGTGGGAAGATCATAATTCTCGCGGCCATACGCGATGCCGACATTCCACTTTGGGCTCAGGTCTTGCCTGAATTCGACGGTATAGCCATCCACATCGTTCGCTTGTCCGCCGACAATCGCATCGCCAAGGCCGATCAGATAGGGGCCAAGCGCCTCACCCGTTACATAGTTGACCTGAAACAGCCCACCTTGCCACGGGCGAACCGAGGCAGAGGCGGTGAAACCCGTTTGGTCAACTTCGACATTTCCGGAATTGGCTTTGCCATAAAGAACGGCACCACGCGCAATGTAAGTACCATCGTTGTATTCCGCCGAAGCTGTCAGGACCGGATCATCAGAGTTCGAACCGCTAACGTTTTCTTCCAGCGAAACAGCGAACTGAGCGTTGCCGCCAAGTTGACCCGTATATCGCAACTGTGGAACACGGGCGAATGCAATCCCGACCGGGCCGTTGAATTCAACCGAGGTAGGATAGGTGTCCAGCGGCTGGAAGTTGGTCCAGTATTGGCCGATCAGGAACTGGTCGCCGATTGTGATGTTTGCGTGACGCACGCGCAGTTCGGCGGTGCCACCCGAGCCGAACAAATCAAGCTCCAACTGTCCCCCGATGTCTCCGATCCCACTTGGTGTGGTGGTGCGCAGGCCAATCCGCGATTGGCGCACGGTCGCCCCAAAGGTGCCGTCGGTCGCGGCAGACGGTTCACCGATGACGTTCACGAAAGCAGTATCGCCCTGATCGAATTCAAAGTCGTAAAAAAAGTCGGCCTTGACGTAGCCATAAACGTCCAAAGTGGTGTTGCCGATCCGAAAATCTCCGTTGGCAGGGCTGCTATTGGCGGATTCCAGCGCTTCGACCCTGGCGCGCAATGCGTCAAGTTCGGCCTGTGTCTGGGCATCCTGAGCATGGGCAAGCGTGCCGGTCACACTAAGCGCCGAGGCAGCAAGCAGGAGTGCCTTCATTCGTGTCGTCGTCATGTGGGTTTTTCCTTGTGTGCGAGTGTGCATCCGCACCGTTTCACGCGGTCGGTGACGACGGAAATCACGAGAATGGGACGAAAAAGCCCAAATATCTCAAGGAAATGTGCGATGCGATCCTGGAAAATTCACACCAGGGTGAACCGATCTGTCAACCATATGAATGTGAATGCAATTTTGCATTGCAGAATAATGTCGCTGCGTGATGCCGCACGTGCAAATAACCGCTTCCACACGGGAAACTGTAACGGCAATGTGACGGGCAAACAGGGCATGACGTCGATTTACCAAAGACCCGGGATCGGCACGAACTTGCGCGAGCTGCCTCAGCGTGGGCAGAAACCAGCCGAGTTATCGTGTGGAAACAATACTGTGTTTGCAGGTGATATTGTGGCGTGCACAGTGAGCGGGCCGTGCGGCTCTACTTTGCCTGCGCCGCACATGCACCTACTATTCCGTACCCCTTCCTTACGCGGGCAGGCTTGTGTTCCCCACAAAAACCTGTCCGCGTTTTTCTTTTTGCGCCCTGTACGCAAAAAGAGGCAAAAACCTGCACAAAAGCTGCTTGTGCGCCCTTTGATATTGAATATCACGCCGCGTTTCGCGCATCAGAGCGCAAACGAAGCAAGACAACCAGAAGGGCAGTTACAATGCGAATCTCAAAACTTATCCTCGTTGCAGCGACCTGCGCGGGCTTGTCTGCCTGCGGCGACACCACAGGTGAACAAGCAATCCTTGGAGGCGGAGCCGGCGCTGTCGGTGCAGCCGTCCTCAATGCCGACCCGCTTGTTGGCGCGGCCGTTGGCGCAGCGGGCAACGTGCTTTACTGCAAAACGCAAAACAACTGTAACTAACGCATCTTTTTCGGGGCGTCTGTCGCCTCGTCCGTCATCGCGCATCACGCCGTCGTGGGGATCGCTCCCTGCGGCGGCGTTTTGCGTTTCCAGAACACCAAGCCAAAGGACGTTCCATGTTCAATAAGATCCTGATCGCCAACCGGGGCGAGATCGCCTGCCGGGTCATCAAGACCGCCCGCAAAATGGGTATCGGCACAGTTGCCATTTATTCGGATGCGGACAAGAACGCACTGCATGTGTCGATGGCGGATGAAGCTGTGCATATTGGCCCACCACCGGCCAACCAGTCTTACATCGTGATCGACAAGGTTATGGATGCCATTCGCCAGAGCGGTGCACAGGCCGTGCATCCGGGTTACGGGTTCCTGTCGGAAAACGCCAAATTCGCCGAGGCGCTTGAGGCTGAAGGCGTGGCTTTCGTCGGCCCTCCTAAGGGCGCGATCGAGGCGATGGGCGATAAGATTACCTCGAAGAAAATCGCTCAGGACGCAAACGTGTCGACGGTTCCGGGCTATATGGGGCTGATCGAGGATGCAGATGAGGCGGTCAAAATCTCGAATGAGATTGGCTATCCGGTCATGATCAAGGCCAGCGCCGGTGGCGGTGGTAAAGGCATGCGGATCGCGTGGAACGACGAAGAAGCGCGCGAGGGCTTCCAGTCGTCCAAGAATGAAGCTGCAAACTCGTTTGGGGATGACCGGATTTTTATCGAGAAATTCGTGACCCAGCCGCGCCACATCGAAATTCAAGTTCTGTGTGACAGCCATGGAAACGGGATCTATCTGGGCGAGCGCGAATGCTCGATTCAGCGCCGGAACCAAAAGGTGGTCGAAGAGGCACCGTCGCCTTTCCTCGACGAAGCGACCCGCAAGGCGATGGGCGAACAGGCCGTGGCCCTGGCCAAGGCCGTTGGCTATTCCAGCGCGGGTACGGTGGAATTCATCGTCGATGGGGAAAAGAACTTTTACTTCCTCGAAATGAACACCCGTCTGCAGGTGGAACACCCGGTCACCGAGCTGATCACAGGCGTCGATCTGGTAGAACAGATGATCCGAGTGGCAGCAGGCGAGCCTTTGTCGATCACGCAGGAAGACGTGACGCTGACCGGTTGGGCCATTGAGAACCGCCTGTATGCGGAAGACCCTTACCGGAACTTCTTGCCGTCGATTGGTCGTCTGACCCGGTATCGTCCTCCGCAGGAAACTGCGGCCGGTCCGATGCTGGTCAACGGCAAATGGCAGGGCGACGCGCCTGAAGGCGAAGCGGCTGTGCGCAACGATACCGGCGTCTATGAGGGCGGCGAGATCAGCATGTATTACGACCCGATGATCGCAAAACTCTGCACCTGGGCACCGACCCGCGAGGCCGCGATTGAGGCGATGCGCGTTGCCCTGGACAGTTTCGAGGTTGAAGGCATCGGTCACAACCTGCCGTTCCTGTCTGCTGTGATGGACCACCCGAAATTCATCAGTGGTGACATGACCACCGCCTTTATTGCTGAAGAATACCCAGATGGGTTTGAAGGTGTTTCCTTGCCCGAAGCTGATCTGCGTCGGATTGCGGCATCCTGCGCGGCAATGCACCGCGTGGCCGAGATCCGCCGGACCCGCGTGTCGGGCCGGATGGACAATCACGAACGCAAGGTTGGCAAGCGCTGGGTTGTTTCGCTGGAAGGCCACGAATTCCCGGTTCAGGTCAACGCTGATAAAGATGGGTCAACCGTCAAGTTTGAAGATGGCTCGACCCTGCGTGTGGCTTCGGACTGGACGCCGGGTGACCAACTGGCCGTGCTGGATGTCGATGGCAGCCCGTTGGTTCTGAAGGTTGGTAAGGTTTCGGGCGGGTTCCGCATTCGCAACCGTGGGGCCGACCTGAAGGTTCTGGTGCGCCGTCCGCGACAGGCAGAGCTGGCCAAACTGATGCCGGAAAAACTGCCGCCGGATACCTCAAAAATGCTGCTGTGCCCGATGCCTGGTCTGGTCGTGAAAATCGATGTCGAAGTGGGGCAGGAGGTGCAGGAAGGTCAGGCGCTGTGCACCATCGAGGCGATGAAGATGGAAAACATCCTGCGGGCCGAGAAGAAGGGCACGGTTGCAAAGATCAACGCTGGCCCCGGCGACAGCCTTGCCGTGGACGAAGTGATCATCGAGTTCGAGTGATCATGGCTGTGCTTTCAACATATCTCCAAAAGTCTCCGGCGTTCTGCGCCGGAGCTGCGAGGTATTGCGAAAGCGCTCAACCGCCCTCGCGCCGGTCGCGGATTTCGCGCTCACGCAGGGGTGTCTTGTCGATGGACCGGCCGATTTCGCGAACGCTCCAAGGCGCAGGTTTGCGCAGTTTGACCACACCGTCCTTGTCAACGAACACCATTTGGAACCCGCGCGGGCGCAGTTGTGACCGGATCGGGGATCGCGCCGAAGGATCGGTGTCTGTCAAGACCACGACATCCCGGTCTCGCATAGCCTCTTCGCCATCCAGCAGCATGTCGATCTGTTGCTGGAACCGCGGGTCGGCAGGCGTATCGGCAAAGACCACGATAGGTCGGTTGACCCATAGAAATTCGCTGAGTTCGCTGTCCCCAACCGGGCGAACAAAGCTGTCATCTGAGGGTGCCGTGCCGTCTGCCGCCCAGGCGGCCAGAGGGATTAGTGCCGAGAAAACAAAGGCAAGCGTGCGAGTCATGTGGCCTCCTGTTCTTTCGAATATAGCCCCTGTCTCTGCGATTGCGACTGACGATTTACCCAGAACACTCAAAATTTCGCGCTTGCCCTCCGACGCAAGGGTCAAGCGAAGGACCTCAATGCGGACGCTTTCCGCGGCCGCCACCCGAATTGACGAGAGGAAACTGAAATGACCGACACGAAGGACTGGAGAGCGCTGGCCGAGAAAGAGCTGCGCGGACGTCCGTTGGACGATCTGACCAAGGAGACGCTGGAAGGCATCGCCGTAAAACCGCTGTATACGCAGGAAGATACGGCTGATCTGCCACATATGGGCTCGCTGCCGGGGTTTGGTCCGTTCACACGCGGGGTAAAGGCCACGATGTATGCCGGTCGCCCTTGGACGATCCGGCAATACGCGGGCTTTTCAACTGCTGAAGAGTCAAACGCTTTCTACCGCCGAAATCTGGCAGCCGGTCAACAGGGCGTCTCGGTTGCCTTCGATCTGGCGACGCACCGGGGGTATGACAGTGACCATCCGCGTGTCGTGGGCGATGTGGGCAAGGCCGGAGTGGCCATCGACAGCGTCGAGGACATGAAGATCCTGTTCGACGGCATTCCGCTGGACAAGGTCTCGGTCTCGATGACCATGAACGGTGCGGTGGTTCCGATTTTGGCCAGTTTCATCGTTGCGGGCGAAGAGCAGGGCCATGACAAATCGGTGCTGTCCGGCACCATTCAGAACGACATTCTGAAAGAGTTCATGGTGCGCAACACCTATATCTATCCGCCTGAACCCTCGATGAAGATCATCTCGGACATCATCGAATACACCTCGAACGAGATGCCCAAGTTCAACTCGATCTCGATCTCGGGCTATCACATGCAAGAAGCCGGGGCGAACCTGGTGCAGGAACTGGCCTATACGCTGGCGGACGGGCGCGAATACGTGCGCGCTGCCACCGAGGCAGGAATGGACGTGGACAAGTTCGCGGGGCGTCTGTCGTTCTTCTTTGCCATTGGCATGAACTTCTTCATGGAGATCGCCAAACTGCGCGCCGCGCGGACACTATGGCATCGCGTGATGACCGAGTTCGGGGCGAAGTCTGAACGATCCAAGATGTTGCGGACGCACTGCCAGACCTCAGGCGTCTCGTTGCAGGAGCAGGATCCTTACAACAACGTGATCCGTACAGCTTACGAGGCAATGAGTGCGGTTCTGGGCGGAACGCAGTCGCTGCACACCAACGCTCTGGACGAGGCGATAGCTCTGCCCACCGATTTCTCGGCCCGTATCGCCCGGAACACCCAGCTGGTGTTGCAGGAAGAGACCGGCGTGACCGACGTGGTCGATCCGCTGGCGGGTTCCTATTACATCGAAAGCCTGACCAACGAACTGGTCGAAAAAGCCTGGGCCTTGATGGAAGAGGTCGAGGAGATGGGCGGCATGACCAAGGCCGTGGCCAGCGGCATGCCCAAACTGCGGATCGAGGAAAGCGCGGCCCGCCGCCAGGCCATGATCGACCGAGGGGACGAGGTGATCGTCGGGGTTAACAAGTACCGCAAAGAACAGGAAGACCTGATCGACATTCTGGACGTAGACAACGTCGCTGTGCGTGAAGCACAGGTCGCGCGTCTGGAACGTATCCGCGCTACCCGCGATGAGGCCGCGTGTCAGGCTGCGTTGAACGCGCTGACCACCACTGCCCGCGAGGGTGGCAACCTGCTGGCTGCTGCGGTCGAGGCCGCCCGCGCCCGCGCATCCGTAGGAGAGATCAGCATGGCAATGGAAAAGGAATTCGGTCGCCACCGTGCCGAAGTGAAAACCTTGGCAGGTGTGTATGGCGCGGCTTACGAAGGTGACGAAGGCTTTGCCGCGATCCAGAAGTCCATTGAGGAGTTTGCCGAAGCTGAAGGGCGTCGCCCCCGTTTGCTGGTGGTAAAGATGGGACAGGACGGTCACGACCGGGGTGCCAAGGTCATCGCCACGGCCTTCGCTGATATTGGTTTTGACGTCGACGTCGGGCCTTTGTTCCAGACACCGGCTGAGGCCGCGCAGGACGCGGTGGACAATGACGTGCATGTGGTCGGGATTTCCTCGCAAGCTGCTGGGCACAAGACGCTGGCCCCGCAGTTGGTGGAAGAGCTGAAGAAAGCCGGTGCCGAGGACATCATCGTCATCTGCGGTGGCGTGATCCCGCAGCAGGATTATCAGTTTCTGTACGATCATGGGGTGAAAGCGATCTTTGGGCCGGGCACCAATATTCCCGAAGCCGCGCAGTACATCCTGCGTCTGATCAGCGAAGCACGCGGCTAAACCGTAGTATAGGTTTTTCGTCGAAAAACCTTGTGATCCCGCGACAATGGCGAAAACATGCGACCAGACCTGATTGGGTCTGGTCGAATTGTTTTTGGGAGGGGCGCATGTTGCTCGATCATCTGGCTGTCGCCGGAGAAACGCTGGAAGAAGCATCCGCGCATGTCGAACAGGCTTTGGGTATTGCGTTGCAGGCGGGCGGCAAACACGAGAAGTTTGGCACCTATAATCGACTGTTGGGGCTCAAAGATGGCCTGTATCTTGAGGCGATCGCCATTGACCCAAACGCGCCCACGCCGGAACGGACCCGCTGGTTCGATCTGGACCGGTTCACAGGTAAACCGAGGCTGACCAATTGGATTTGCCGCGTGCCGGATATCGAGGCGTCTCTTTCGCTGTTTCCCAATGGTGTTGGATCGCCGATTGATCTGACACGCGGGGCCCTGAGCTGGCGTATGGCCGTGCCACCGACTGGCCGCCTTCCCTTTGACAACCTGTTTCCCGCGCTGATTCAGTGGCAGGGGGATCTGCACCCGGCGCAGATGTTGCAGGACAGCGGCTGCCGCCTGCGCAGGTTGGTTGTGTTCCACCCCGATGCGCTGACACTGGCCAAACATCTTGGCGCGTTGGACTGGGTGGTGTTCGATACGGGGCCAGCCGCTTTGCGGGCCGAGTTTGAAACCCCGCACGGCGTGCGTGTGTTGGAATGAAGGTTCGACAGGCGCGGCCAGAAGATGCTCCTGCGATTGCCGAGATCACCAATCAAATCATTCGCGAAACGCTTGTGACCTTCACAACCGACGAGCGCACCGCTGATAGCATCACGGAAGATATCCGCGCCCGAGGTCTGGGTTTTCTGGTTGCAGAGATTGACAACCAGGTGGTTGGGTTTGCGACCTTTGGACCTTTTCGCTCGGGCCCCGGTTATGTTCACAGCTCCGAACATTCGATCCAATTAGCACCCGACGCGCGCGGCAAGGGTGCTGGTCGCGCACTAATGGCGGAACTTGAACAATCCGCGCGTTCCAAAGGCATCCATGTGTTGGTTGCTGGGATCTCGTCCGCAAACCCTTCGGCTATTGAGTTCCACACAGCGGTGGGGTTCGAACAGGTCGGGCATATGCCTCAGGTCGGTTACAAATGGGGGCAATGGCTGGATCTTGTGCTGATGCAGAAAATTCTTTCTCCGGAATGATCTATCGCACCTGACAGTCCCGTATTGTGGCGCTAGGGTACGGCCATGTCGATCTGGACCCGCATATCCGACGCGCTCAGCGCTCTTGCACAGGGCGAAAGCCTGACTGCTGTTTTTGAAAAGCTACGCTCGCCGCCTGAACGCTCGGTTGCGTTCACGATTGCCGTTATTGCGCTGGGCGCAAAAATGGCCAAAGCGGACGGGCAAGTGACGCGGGATGAGGTCACGGCCTTTCGAGATGTGTTCCAGATCGCACGTGAGGATGAAGAGGGCGCGGCGCGGGTTTTCAATATGGCGCGCACGGATGTCGCCGGATACCAGGACTATGCCCGCAAGATCGCCCGGATGTTTTCCGAAGACAGCACCACGCTCTGCGACTTGATGGAGGGGCTGTTCCACATCGCTATGGCAGACGGGTTTTACCATCCCAATGAAAACGAATTCCTGGAAGAGGTCAGCCGCATCTTTGGTCAGACAGACGCGCAGTTTCTGGCCTTGCGCGCGCGGTTTGTACCCGAGGCACCCAACGACCCTTATGTGGTGCTGGGCGTATCACGGGACATGCCGGTAACTGAGATCCGCAAAGTCTGGCGTCAACTTGTGCGCGAGACTCACCCGGACGCAATGATGGCACGCGGGGTCCCGGAAGAAGCGATCCGGTTGGCTGAAAAAAAGATGATCGATATCAACCGCGCCTGGGATGAAATCAACGGCGCGGCGGCCTGAGGGGATGCGGCTGGCGACCTATAATATCGAATGGTTCGCCAATCTTTTCGACAAAAATGACACTCTCATCGTCGATGACAGCTGGTCGGGCCGGCACGACGTCACAAAAGCTCAGCAGGTCGAGGCAATTGCCAAGGTGCTGACCGCGATAGACGCCGATGCAGTTCTGATCGTTGAGGCGCCGAATACCGGCAAACGCCAGAACACGGTGCGCGCGTTGCAGGTCTTTGCCGAGGCATTCGATCTTCGCACCTCGGATGCGGTGATGGGTTTTGCCAATGACACACACCAGGAATTGGCGCTGCTGTATGACAGGTCAGTTCTGGACGTGCGCCACGACCCAAAAGGGGACATCGACGAGCTGTCCGCCCCTCGGTTCGATGGTGAATTCAAAATTGACCTGGATGTTGATGCGACCGAAGACATCGTCCGATTTTCCAAACCGCCAATGGAACTGGCTCTGACCACTCGGGCGGGCAATGACGTCAGGTTGATCGGGGCACACCTAAAGTCAAAAGCGCCGCATGGGGCAGATTCAAGGGATGAGGCGATCCGCATTTCGATTGCCAATCGCCGCAAGCAACTTGCGCAGGCGGTTTGGTTGGCCAGAAGGGTCGAGGCGCATTTGGCGCAGAATGAGGCTGTCGTCTTGCTGGGCGATCTGAATGACGGGCCGGGTCTGGATGAGTTTGAACATCTGTTCGGACGGTCGTCGGTTGAGATATTGTTGCAAGCGGGGCTGTATGATCCGCATGCGGTCAGGGCGCATGAGTTCAGGCCGGGTTCGGTGCCGTCCACTGCACGTTTTGCGCGCCCTGACGAAGGCCGGTTTCTTGAGGCCTTGCTGGATTACATCATGATCTCAGAGAATTTGCGGGCCTTTGATCCAGCCTGGCGCATTTGGCACCCGTTTCGGGATGTTACATGCTGGTCTGAGCCAGAGTTGCGGCAAGCATTGTTGACAGCTTCGGACCATTTCCCGGTCACACTGGATATTGATCTGTAACCTTTGCAGCGTGCGCCTGAAGGCTTATATCAACGTTATGAAACGGATTGTTTTGATCAGCGTCGTGTGGGCGTCTATGGCTGCACCAACACTGGCACAAGAAGACACGGGCAAATCCCTGATGGAGCAGGGGGCCGAGCTGTTTTTCGAAGGGCTGCGCAAGGAAATGGAACCAGCGCTGGATGAGTTGCTTGGGATGGCGGACGAGTTTGGACCAGCCATGCAATCTTTCCTGCAAGAAATGGGCCCCGCGCTGGCGGAACTGGCTGCTGAGGTCAAGGATTGGAGCGCTTATGAATTGCCGGAAATCCTGCCCAACGGCGACATTATCATCCGCAAAAAGCCGATAGAGGACCTGCCCGAACCTGAAGGCAAGGACGACGAGGTTCCCGAGGGCGCAACTGATATCTGAGATAATCTCAGTTTTTGATGATCACGCGCATTTCGGATTTCAGTGCGCTTGCCAGTGAATTCAGCCGTGCTTCTGCCACTTCGCTGAACAAGGGCGCCGCTGCTTCAGGCAGATACAGCTCAAGCTCGCGTTTTTTGGGGTAGAGTTTCAGTCGACCCATATTGGCATCGTTGTGCATCCACAGCATCGCGCCAAATCGCATGGCCTTACCCAGTATCTCGGCCTGTTTCTGGTCTTTCTCGTCCAGTAACTCATACAACGGGGCAAAACGGTTGCCTTCACGTTTGTTGCGATACCGATGCTGCAATGCAAGCCCGATAAAAACACGCTCGGAATGCTTCAGGCCACCAAGATTTGCGCGGGTGACATAGTCGAAACATGCTTCGGCCCGGTAATCCGGGTGGGCCCGCCAACTGACGTCGTGCAGCAGGCAGGCCGCCTTGATCAGGCGTACCCGGCTGGGCGGCGCTGACCTGAACAAGGGCATCACAAAATCATAAAGGTGGCGACCAAAGCCGGGCAGGCGCGCATCTTTGGCTTCGGAAAAGCGACTGGCTTCGATCAACGGGTCGCGGTCGCGTAGTTCCTGTGACATCTGTTCGTAAAGCAGACCTTCGCGGATGCCATAGCTTGAAATCGCGATATCCTTGGGTTTGAACGTTCGGATCAGCCGCGCCAGTACGTCCATCGCATAAGGAATCAACGACATGCGCGAGCTTGAGACCCCAGCTTGGCTGCGCAGCTTGTCGGGATCGTTCTTTTCGATGAACTTGATCGTTTCACGCACCTGTTTGGTGGTCATGCGGTATTCGTGCAGCACGTTCAGCGGATAGCCCCGCCGCAGCATGTCCAGTCGTGCAAAAGCTCGCCAGCTGCCTCCGACCAGAAACAGGCGATCTCTCTGCGGACCCATCTGATCGCGCAGCTCTTCCATCGTAGACTTGATATGCGCCTTGCGCGCCCGTCGCCCGCCCTTGATGTCGCGCAGCTTCAGCGGCCCGAGGGCTGAGGTCACACGGCGGCCGACTTGACCGTCGCCGATTTCGGCCAATTCCATCGACGAGCCCCCAATGTCGCAGATCAGGCCGTAAGCACCGGGCCAGCCCAACAACACGCCTTGCGCTGACAGGCGGGCCTCTTCAGCGCCGTCGATCACGGCCACATGCAGCCCGGTTTCCGCTTTGACCTGCGCGCAGAAATCAGGGCCGTCTTCGGCCTCTCGCACGGCGGCTGTGGCCACCACGTGCAGCCCGGGCAGATCCAAATCCATTGCCAGATGCTGGAACCTGCGCAGTGCCGCCAGCGCGCGGTCGCGCCCGCGCGGGTTCAAACGCCCTGTCTCGGACAGACCCGCGCCCAGTTCGCACATCACCTTTTCGTTGTAGAAATATGCGGGTGATCGGGCCGCCCCGTCGAAGATGACCATTCGAACCGAGTTCGATCCAACATCGACCACCCCGACCCGTGACAGAGCCCGCGTGCCAGGGTCGTCGAACAATGGTTTTCCGAATGGTCCCCAGTCCGGGATGTCGGTTTCGACGGTCTGATCCATGTGTCTTCCAGATAGTGCAGTCAGAGGATGCGAAATTGGAGCTTGCGGGTCAATCACCCGTCTCGATCTCATCCGGGCTTGTGTTCAAAACCCGGACGGCCAATGCGCGTGTGATGTCACGTTTTTCCGCCAATGCCACGTAGTCCAGTTGCTTGACAACATTTGCGGCGGTTTCAAAGCGGCGGTCCATGTGCTTGACGAGATAGGCAATGACCTCGGGGCCAGGATTCAACTGACGGTCCACAAACAGCTTGGCGAGAACCGCACCCAACAACGCATCATCGGGTGGATCCAAGGCGACGTGATGGGCCCCCTCAACGCGGCTTTGCAGGTCTGCCAACGGCAATTCCCAGAACTTCGGCACAAGCCTACCGGTCATCAATAGGGCGTGCCCCTCGGCCAGAACCAGATTGTGCAGGTGAAACAGCGTTTTTTGCTGCTCCAGATCTCCGGCAATCATCGGCACGTCTTCAACTGCAATCGGTTTACGCGCCAGTTCAGGGACGTCGTCATAGCGCAATTCAGAGGCTTGGATGATCCGACCGCCGGTTTCGCCGGCCCAAACATGCGCCAGGTGAGTTTTGCCCGCGCCTGCCGGGCCGCTCAGCACCAGTTTGTTTCCGGGCCAGGACGTGGCCGAGATCATTGCGACGGCCAAAGCATTGGCTGGCGAGACAAAGAAGTCTTCTCGCCCAAGCGCAGTTTTGGCGGGCAGATCAAAGCTGAGTTGTCGGGCCATTTACTCGGTTTCCTGATCCTGGCTTTCAAGACCGGTGTACAGGCGGCTGTCCAGGTAGAGCGAGGTTCCGAACCGGGCCAGAACGCCAAGGGCCGCTGCGACCGGAACGGCAACCAACATCCCGACAAAGCCAAACAGCGCGCCAAAAACCGACAGTGCCAGCAACAGCCAGACCGGGTGAAGCCCAACGGAGTTTCCGACCAGTTTGGGTGTCAGAAAATTGCCCTCGGTCACTTGCCCAATGGCAAAAATACCCGCGATCAGCCCGATATGAGCCCAATCGCCCCAAAACTGGAATAGCGCCAGTCCGATGGCCAGCGTACCACCGATCAAAGCACCCAGATAGGGAATGAACGTGACCAATCCCGCAATAAAGCCGACGATCAGGCCGAATTGCAGACCCGCGAGCATCAGTGCGACCGCATAGTACGTGCCAAGGATCAGACAGACTGTACCCATCCCGCGCACGAAGGAGGCCAGAACGGCATCAATCTCGCCCGCCAAGCGTTTGATGGTCGGGGCGTGATCGCGCGGCAGCAACTCTCCGATCCGGGCGATCATGCGATCCCAGTCCAACAGAAGATAGACTGCAACAACCGGCACGATCACCAGAAGAACCACGATGTTGATGGCGGACCCCAGCGACGTCAGCACCGTTTGCAAAACGTCCCCGGTTTTGGACTTTAGCGTTTCACCAAAAGACACGAGCATCTGGTGCGTGCTGGATTCCCGGTCCAACAGAGAGGGAAACTGTTTTTCTACGAAACCGCGCAATTGCTTGAACAGCTCAGGCATCACGTCCACAAGATCCAGCAACTGGGTGATCAAAGCTGGCACGACCATCAGGATAGCCAGCACAAACCCCAGGATGCCAACAACGGTAATGATTGCCGTGGCCGCCATACGCGACAGGCCAAGCCGTTCAAGCCGATCAGCAACGGGATCAAGAAAATAGGCAATGGCCCCGCCGATCACAAACGGCAGCAGGACATCTCCCAAGGCCCAGAGGATCAACACAAATACAACAGCGGCAACGCCCCAGTATCTCAGCTGATCCTTAACCGGCAATGCCATCACGATCCCCTTTTTCAGGTCATTGATGGTGTTCTTGGCGTATCAAGGCGTGTGATGCAAGCGCTTCATTTGGCCTGAATTTGCGGCCTTTAGTCCTTTAGTGTCCCCAGTTCAGGCGTATCGTCGCCTGCGGTCTCATCAGGCCAGTTGGTGCGCCAGATTTCGGCAGACCAATGCCCGCAATGGACAGCTGGGCGGTCGAAACCCGGCAGCGCAGCCAACAATGGTTCGACGATGACGTCGTGGCGAGGGACGGCGAAGTAAGGGAAAGAGTACCTCTCTTTGCCTGACCGGTTGACCACCCGGTGCGGCGTGGACTTTAACCGGCCGCCAGACCAAAGCTCCAGCATATCGCCGATATTGACGACGAACCCGCCCGGCGGGCAGTTTGGCGTGATCCATCCCCCATTGCGCGTCTGTACTTCAAGTCCGCCCACCGGATCTGGGGCGATGATGGTCAGCGCGTCTGTGTCTTTGTGCGGATGGATACCATAGCCGGCCTCGCCCTCAGCCTGCGGTGGGTAGTGTAGCAGGGTCATGTTGGTCATCGGGTCTTGGAACGCACTGCGCAGCGTGTTTGGCTTCAGGTTCAGACCTGTCTCTAACGCCCCGAGCAAAAGATCGGCGACCCGATCCAGCTGGCTCCAGTAACCCAGAATGATCTCTTTGGCGCCGGGTACTTCGTCCGGCCACAGATTCGGCCCGTACAAAGAACAGACCGAGCGTATCGGGGCATTTGCCGCGACTTCGTGATGCAGCTTGTAGCCTTCGTATTTGTCCGCGTTGCCCGAGCCATCGTTGGGTGTGAAGAACCCCATGGGGATATAGCCGCGATAGTTTTCGCGGGTAATGGCCTGATCCCATTTACGCGCTTCATCGATGGCAAAGATCTCTCGGGTCGCCTGTCTGACTTGATCAACGGTTTCCTGAGTCACGCCTGTCCCGGTGATGGACAGGAACCCGATCCCGGTACAAGCCTCAAGGATGTGCTGCACCGTTGCTTCGTATGCATCGGTTTTCGGTTCGCTCAAAGGCGAGATGTCGATTGTTGGAATGCTGTCCATTAGTGAATCCTAACTCCTTGGCGTTCCAGTTCCGTGTGAACAGGTGCCAAATTCAACTGGTCCAGGTCCTGATTGCTTTTGAGTGAAAGGGCGGCCGCAATGCCTGCACCCTGACCCATGACCGCACAACATGCCATGTTGCGCGTGGCGGCGTGCGCTACCCGATCTGCACCATGCGACCGACCTGCAACCAACAGACCCTTGATTCCCTTTGGTAGCATAGACCGGTAGGGAACCTGCATATAACGCCCCGTGGTTGGCAGGATCAGGATCCCATAGCCGTCGATGAATTCGGGATAGATGCCAATGGTATCTTCAAACCGACCCTGATGGCGGGCGTCGTTTTCGGTCATGTTATACACTGCGTCGATCTTGCGCGTGTCGCGGATGCCAATGGTCATACCGAAGTTCCGGAGCCGCGCGTTTTCACAGCCCGGCATGAACCGGCGCAAAGCGTCGATGGCCAGCATCGACTGGCGGCGGCCCTCGATCTCGCCGCGTGTCAGGCTGTCGGGGTCGGTCCCGTCGATCTCGGCCAAGTGGATGAGGTTCATGTAAGTCAGCTCACCGGTGTCATGCATCGCGCCCCAGGTGCCTGCAATAGTGTTCAGATGCGGCGGGATCAGCCCTTCATCTATGGCTTGCTGAAATGGCTTGTGAACAAAGGGCGAGAACATGTCGTCCTCTTTGCCGCTGGTCTCGATGTTCCATTCACCGCCTCCGCCCCAGTCCTTGTATGTCTGTGGGTCAGCTTTGACGCCCTCCATGAAGGCGCGTTTGTCGACGCCAGCCAGATGGAACATGACCGAGGCGGCCATCATATCCTCGCGCGGCGTCTTGTGGGTCGGAGCACCTGCACGATGGGCTACATCCGCGTCGCCGGTGGCATCAATCACGACCTTGGCCAGAATTGCTTCGCGCCCGGCCTTGGATTCGGTGATGATGCCGGTGATCCGGTCGCCCTCCATGATGGGGGCGACGAACTGACGGTGCAGCATTGGATGCACGCCTGCCTCTTCGACCAGCTTGTCGGCCACCAGCTTGAACCCTTCGCTGTCCAGTTCATAACTCAACGACTGGCTTTCCGGCACCGCCGCGCCCATGTCCTTGGCGCGGGTTTCGAACTCCATCCCGATACCGCCTGCTTCGACGGTTTTTTCGTGGCGGTACCACGCGAACCCCTCGACGCCCACAGCAGTGATGTTGCCGCCCATGCAACCGAAGCGGTCGACCAGAGATACTTCAGCCCCGGCGCGCGCCGCCGCCAGCGCTGCGGCCAGCCCCGCGGGACCAGAGCCAACAACCAACACGTCGGTCTGATGGATGACGGGGATTTGGCGAGCGGGTTCCTGAATAGTTTGCATCGGCGCCTCTTGAGTTTCGCAATTCTGTTACAATTGAAACTCTCGATTGGCGGGTCAATCAAAAAACCGACTGACGCGAAGTCGCAAATCTGCCAATGTTCGATTGCCCCCGGCTGGGCTTTGGAATAATCACCTGTGCAGTCGAATTCTTACCTTTGAAGGTCCATCCATGCGCCTGAGCCGTTACTTTCTGCCCGTTCTCAAGGAAAACCCGTCTGAGGCCCAGATCGTCAGCCACAGGCTGATGCTGCGCGCGGGTATGATCAAGCAAGCCGCCGCCGGGATTTATTCGTGGCTGCCGCTGGGCTTCAAAGTACTGCGCAAGCTGGAAAACATCGTGCACGAGGAACAAGCGCGTGCAGGCCACATCGCGATCCAGATGCCGATCCTGCAATCGGCCGACCTGTGGCGCGAATCCGGGCGCTATGACGACTACGGTCAGGAAATGCTGCGCATGCAGGACCGTCATGGGCGCGACATGTTGTATACGCCCACCGCAGAAGAGCTGGTGACCGATATCTTCCGCGGCCACGTCAACAGCTACAAAGACCTGCCACTGACGCTGTATCAGATCCAGTGGAAGTTCCGCGACGAAATCCGCCCACGCTTTGGCGTGATGCGGGGGCGTGAGTTCTATATGAAGGACGGCTACAATTTCGACCTGACCAAGGAAGATGCGCTGCACGCGTATAACCGCCATCTGGTCAGCTATCTGCGCACTTATGAACGCATGGGCTTGCAGGCGATTCCGATGCGCGCCGATTCTGGCCCGATCGGCGGCGATGACACGCATGAGTTCCTTGTGCTGGCGGATACCGGTGAATCCGAAGTCTTCTATGACAGTGCAGTCACCGACCTGACCTTCGGCGACCGCCAGATCGATTATGACAACCGCGAACAGTGCCAGGCTATTCTGGAAGAGTTCACCTCGAAATACGCGCGCACGGACGAGACGCATGATGAGGCGTTGTTCAACCAAATCCCCGAGGAACGCCGTCGCGTGGCCCGAGGTATTGAGGTTGGTCAGATCTTCTACTTCGGCACCAAGTACTCTGAAGCGATGGGTGCAACGGTTCAGGGTCCTGACGGTAAGTCCGTCCCTGTTCATATGGGCAGCCATGGTATCGGCGTCAGCCGCCTGATCGGCGCGATCATCGAGGCCAGCCATGACGACAAAGGTATCATCTGGCCCGAGGGCGTAACACCGTTCCACTGCGGAATTGTGAACCTGAAGCAGGGTGATGAAGAAGCAGATGCGGCCTGCGACAAGATCTATGCGGCGTTGACCGCCTTGGGTCTGGAGCCTTTGTACGATGATCGCAACGAACGGGCAGGGGGCAAGTTTGCAACCATGGACCTGATTGGTTTGCCCTGGCGTATCACCGTCGGCCCACGTGGTCTGAAGAATGGTGTGGTTGAACTGACCTGCCGCCGCACAGGTGAAAGCGAAGAGCTGAGCCCGGAAGCGGCAGTCACCAAAGTTGCAGAAATCTATGCGAAGATCGCCTGATCGCAATCTTCAGGTGCACAATTAACAGTCACCGTGAACTCGTTAGAACAAACTAGGCGGCCAGCATTTTGGTCTGGCCGTCAACCGCGGCCAACTCAGGTTGCCTGGCTTTGATCTCAGTCCTGGTCTGCCGTTGGGCGCTCTGCCAGAACGTCGCCATTGGCGCCGTCGCCGCGCGCGACCACAATCGGTCGACCCAGACGGCTGACCAGTTCGCGAAACTCAAGACCCAGAAACCGCAGCCCGCAAACGCGTGCGTCGGTCGTCCGATCCGTGATGCACAAACGTCCCTGACGGAACGCCAGCCGGTATCCTTTTTCTTTGAGGATATCAGCCAGATTGCTCCAGCTTGCCGCGCTGACAAAGATTGGCCGAATGGCCGCGCGCAGCAGTGCCGCAGTCTCGCAATCCAGTTCTGTTGAAGCCTTGCGGGTCGGAATTGCGCCCGCGCCATTGGTAGAGATTTGAAAATTCATTGAGCGACCCCCGCTCTTTAAATGTGTTCCCCCGTAGTTAGGGTGACAAAGTTTCTGAAAATAATCAAAAAGAGTAATAAAATTTCGCCCTCATTGTTGCCTTTTCGATTCACAGACTCACAAAGTGCGATGATTAACTTCATAACTGAAACAATATCACCTTGTCTGTGAAGGGCTTCACAACTCACGGTGTAGCACGGCGTTTTGAAGTCATCCGTTTCGCCGCGACTTGTCCCCGGCGACCCGAATCACTGCTGCGCATTCAGGTTCAGGAACCGAGTCTTGGTGACTACCGGCTTGACCATCTGGTGAAATGCCGAAACTGTCGCCGCAAACAAGAAACAGCCCGGAGCAGGCATGGCCAACACACCCCCGCCCTTTGCCCCTTTTGAATGGAAGATAGCATGGCGTTACCTAAGGGCCCGCAGGGCCGAAGGTGGTGTCAGCGTCATGACGTGGATTTCACTGATCGGGATCACCCTCGCCGTGTTTGCTCTGATCGCGACATTGTCGGTCCGGTCTGGTTTCCGTTCGGAATTTGTGGGCACCATTCTGGGGGCCAACGCACATGTAACGGTTTTTTCTTCAGGTGAAATCGACGCGCAGGGTCGGCTCGACAGAACGATAGCCGATTACGAAGACCGCTCGGCCCGGATCGCGGAGGTGCCCGGTGTTGAAAGAACAGCACCTTTGGTCAAAGGACAGGTGTTGATCACCAATCGTGATCGCAGTAGCGGGGTTGAGGTGTTTGGCATCCGTCCTGACGATCTGCGCGACCTGCCGGGTATTGCGCAGGCGGAACAGTCTGCAGGCGATCTGACTGAGTTTCAGAGCGGTGAAGATGTCATTGCCATTGGATCCGGCGTGGCGCGTAGCATCGGTGCCACCGTGGGGGATGTTATCAAACTGACCTCGCCCAATGGTGTCAAAACTGCCTTTGGCACCTCGCCGCGTGTGAACGCGTATCGCGTCGTTTATGTGTTCTCGGCAGGTCGTTATGATATCGACCGCACCCGCGTGTATATGCCGTTCTCGCAGGCCCAGAGTTTTTTCAACCGCGAAGGTGTTGCAGATGAGATTGAGGTGATGGTGGAAAAGCCTGAAGAACTGGGCCCGATCCTGATCTCGATTCTCGAAGCCTCGGGCGAACGCAGTCAGATATGGACTTGGCAGGACGCCTCGGGGGGCTTTCTGCGGGCATTGGAAGTTGAAGACAACGTGATGTTCATCATTTTGTCGATCCTAGTCCTGATCGCTGCGATGAATATTGTTTCGGGCCTGATCATGCTGGTCAAAAACAAGGGGCGCGATATTGGCATCCTGCGGACCATTGGCCTTAGCGAAGGGTCGGTTCTGCGTGTCTTTTTCATTTGCGGGGCGTTCACCGGCCTGATCGGGACTGCGATGGGAGTCATTCTGGGATGCCTCTTTGCGATCTATATCGATCCGATCTTTTCTTTCGTGAATTATGTGATGGGCGGCGGCGTCTGGGATCCGTCGATCCGCGGCATTTATGCTTTGCCGGCCGAGTTGCACCTGAGCGACGTTCTCAAGGCAATTGGCCTGTCGCTTGGCCTGTCCTTCATCGTCACCTATTTTCCAGCGCGCCGTGCGGCGCGTCTGAACCCGGTTGAGGCGTTGCGCTATGAATGATGTCACATTGCGTCTGAATGGCCTGACCAAGACTTATCTCAAGGGCACACCGGGCGAAGTACAGGTTCTGCGCGGCGTCGATCTGGATCTGCGCGCGGGTGAGGCCGTGGCGATGGTTGCCCCGTCCGGTGCGGGCAAATCAACGTTACTTCACATTGCTGGACTGTTGGATATGCCCGACGAAGGTTCGGTCGAAATTGCCGGGCAGAGCGTGGCTGGCAAGGGCGACCGAACCAGAACAGCGTTGCGACGGCAGGATGTCGGGTTCGTCTATCAGTTCCATCATTTGCTGCCTGAGTTCACAGCGCTTGAAAACGTCACTCTGCCGCAACTGGCGAACGGCATTTCCGAAAAAGCGGCGCAAAAGCGGGCCATGGACCTTCTGGACCGGGTGGGTGTTGCCCCACGCGCCAGCCATCGCCCAGCGGCACTGTCGGGAGGTGAACAACAGCGGGTTGCATTTTGCCGGGCGCTGGCCAACAAACCGCGCGTTTTGCTGGCGGATGAGCCAACCGGAAATCTGGACCCCGAAACCTCGGATCAGGTGTTTGATGCGCTGATGTCACTGGTCCGGGACGAGGGGTTGTCGGCCTTGATTGCGACGCACAACCTTGAACTGGCGGCGCGTATGGATCGGACGGTTAGACTTGAGGCTGGGGTGCTCAGGCCAGTTGAGTGATCGCAACACCAACGGCCATTACGGCGATACCCCCGGCCCGCATCCACGTCAGCGGCGTGATCTGAGCACCAAACAGGCCGAAATGGTCAATAGCCGCCGTGCTGATCAATTGACCCAGCAGAACAAAGAATACCGCGTTGCCGACCCCGAAATGCGGGGCGACGTGGGTGATCGACAGAACGTAGAACGCGATCAGCACGCCTGCCAGCAGCAGATGTTTCGGGGCCGCAGTGACCTTGGATAGCGCTTCGAACCCCGGGAACAGCAGCATCACAAGCGCTGACGCGGCAAAAGCGATTGCGAACAGGATCACGGCAGCAGTGGTTGGCGATCCGATCAGCTTGCCAAGGGCCGCGTTCAAAGCGGCCAGAATTGGCACTCCGATCCCGGCTGCCAGCATTATGGCTGCGTATTGTGTCATGTCCTGCATCCTCCCGCCTGCGTTGATCTGGATCATTGCGCCAAGGCGCCCACCGGGCAACCCTGCAAATGTCTATCGTGGCAGGAGGATACGATGTTCAAAGCAAAACTTGGTGTGCTGGTTTTTTCAATTTCGCTCGCCACCTCTCAGGCGGTTTTTGCGCAAGACGCCAAGACCGGTGAGGAGCTTTACATGCACTATTGTGCAACCTGCCACGGGATCGATGCGACCGGGCAGGGGCCGATGGCCAGCGTGCTGGTCGTGCAGCCAAGTGATTTGACCAGCTTGTCTGGCGAAGACGGTGTATTCCCAACCGCTCGTGTGGTTGCTCGAATCGATGGGCGTGACCCGTTGGTCAGTCACGGCAGCCCGATGCCGGTTTATGGTCCGTATTTCGACGGACAGGACACATCTATGAAAACGCCGCAGGGTCAGCCGATCCTGACAAGCCAACCTATTGTGGATCTGGTGGCCTATCTGGAAACGCTTCAGGACTGACTGCAAATCCCATCTACTTCGGCCTCGCTCCAAGGCAGTAGTACCGCCCGTTCACGCCCTTTTTCCGGCAATGGGGACAGGTCGAAATGTGCACCCAGCATAGTGTGGAGCCTTGCTGTGCGCTCGGCCTGAGGGTCCAGCGCGCGGCAACACACGTATTCTTCGACAATCGCGCCCTGCTGTTCGAAGCCATAGGACAAAAAGTCAGGTGAGGTATCCAGATCGAACAAATACGGATCCCGTCTTCCGCCGTGTTCTGCTGCGGCCCGCAAGGGGTGATAGCCGGTGGTTGCACGATTCTGCCATTGCCAGACATGGGTCAGTTCATGCGCTAGCAGCATCGCGGCGATTAGGTTCATCTGATCGGGGAAGTCGGTCATATAGTCTTCCAGATACCAGTCGCGCGCAAAATAGACCTTGTTGAAAAGGGCGACTGCAGCGGGTTTGCCGGTGACAAGCCCCGCTTCGACAGGCGGTAGGATGCGTTCGCGGCATGCCAAACGTGGGCGTTCTTCCCTGAAATACGTCACCGGAGCAACTGGTGCGCCTTCGACCAGACGTACGTTGTCGAGGTTCAGTGTTTCGCCTTGAATACTTTCTGCAAACACGCGCTCTGGTTCGGTCAGCGGGCGGCCGCAAGACGATAGAAATAAGAAAGTAACTAGAAATAAGCGCAGAAACATAGGAAGAATCCTAGTCTGCTGCGCCCGTTCAGCAAACCGTTTTCACAGGCTCATAGCCAGAACCCGGCTTATTTCTGTCAAGGACCGTCCGGACTGGTCCATCCAGGTGTTAAAGGCCTGCTGAACTGCAAGCATCGCTTTCTTGGATGAGACGGGTTTATCGATCACGCCCTCGGCGATCAATCGGGCGGTAACGTCCTGGGACAGAATGAAACTGTCGCGTCCAATGAACCGCATAGCATATTGTGCCGACGCCCCGCCCAGACGCGAACCGCGCTTGGCCAACAGTGCAAGCAAGCTGATATAGTCTTGCGAAGGCCAGCCACCCAGCACTTTGCCGGCGCCGCCTTCTTCACGCAATTCCATTAGAAACACAGCGTTGTCCCGCACCGTCGAAATCTTGGTGCCGTTGCGTACGATTCGCGTATCTTGCAACAACGCATCGAATTTTTCGTCGTCCATAAAGGCACATCGCCCCACGTCAAAACCGTCAAACGCGGCTTCGAAACCATCCCATTTGTTTTCGATGACCTTCCAGTTGAACCCGGCCTGAAAAACGCATTTCGTTATGATGGCCAGCCAACGATCTTCTGGTAGGGCTGCCAGTTCATCTGGGCTTTTGGGCTTGTACAGCATTGCGTGCAAAGCATCTGTACCGCCGTGCCGTTCAGCAGCAATTTCGAAGATTTCGTCGAACGCGCGCATATACCAAGCCTTAGATATTACCTCTTGAGTGTTTACCTTTTGTTCCATCATTGCAATCAAAAAGTAAAGTCACCACTGTCTGGCGATACAGTGACCAGTTTTTTAGTCGGGTAAGAAAAAGTACGGTCTTTTTCAAAGAAATTCTCGACAAGCGGTCGAAAGTTGGTTTCTGATTGACTCGTCAGTCAATGTCCCGCGCCGTAGTCTGTGGGGCTACGGCAGGCCGGGTTGAGTGCGGTCGTCGCGCTCGGGGGAAGCGCAAGTGATTTGGCAGAGGAGCCTTTCTGGCTTTTATTGTCGCGACACTTTCCTTTTCCGGCAAAATTTGTGCATGTTGCGACATGGTATTGTCATCAACCAAATATACCGGCGGGATGATCCTCGCCGGGGTGGGCAAAACAAAAAAGACAGGGAGAAAGTCCATGAAAAAACTAAGCGTAAGCCTAATGGCTCTGAGCGTCGCGGGCGCGGTGCAAGCTGCGGATATGGGCGCCGTGGACGAGCCGATCAAGCTGGCGATCAACGAATGGACCGGCCAGCACGTGACCACTCATGTGGCAGGTGAGATGCTCAAGGCCGCAGGGTACAACGTCGAATACGTGACGGCTGGCATGATGAACCAATTCCAGGCTCTGGCTGACGGTGATATCGACGCGACACTGGAAATCTGGTCGTCCAACGTGTCGGACGAGTATGCCAAGAAGGTTGACGAAGGAACCGTGGTCGAAATCGGCGATCTGGGTCTGGATGCCAAAGAAGGCATCGCATACCCCGCGCATGTCGCTGATCTGTGCCCAGGGCTGCCCGCATGGGAAGCGTTGAAAGATTGCGCGCAGGTGTTTGCGACGGCAGAAACTTTGCCTGGTGGCCGTCTGGTCGACTATCCAGCTGATTGGGGCACACCCGGCGCGGACCGCATGACCGGTCTGGAACTGCCGTTCAAAGCCGTACCAGCGGGGTCCGAGGGTGCTCTGATCGCCGAGCTGCGCGCCTCGACCGAGCGTAAATCGCCGCTGCTGATCACTTTCTGGCAACCGCACTGGGCGATGTCGGCCTATGATGTTCAGTTCGTCGACCTGCCTGCGGGCGAAGAAGCGTGCTTTAACGATCCGGCCTGGGGCCCGAATCCCAATGCGGTCAACGATTGCGACTTCTCGCCGTCCCGCATCTTCAAAGCCAGCTGGAGCGGCATGGAAGACAAATGGCCCGCCGCTTATGAAATCCTGTCCAACTACCAACTGGCGGTCGAAGACCAGCAGCCAATGATGGGCGCGATCGACGTTGATGGTGGTTCGGTTGAAGAAGTTGTCGCCGCATGGATGGCCGAAAACGAAGGCAAGTGGCGTCCGGTTGTTGACGCAGCGACGCAGTGAGCACGTAAGTGACTGACGCGACTATGCCAGCCATTGCCTGCCAGAACCTCTGGCAGGTTTTTGGCCCCGGCGCTGAAAAGGCCCTGACCGACGCGCTGTCTCGGTCAGGGAATGACGCTGATAAGGCCGCCTCCGATCTGCGGGAAAACGGATTCATACCGGCGGTGCAGGATGCCAATTTCGAGGTCAAAGAAGGCGAGCTGTTCGTCATCATGGGCCTTTCGGGGTCGGGCAAGTCGACGCTGATCCGCTGTATCTCGCAACTGCTGCCCGGCACGGGTGGCGAGATTCGGGTGGACGGTGCGAATGTCATCGGAGCCTCAAAGAAGGCCCTGACCGAACTGCGCCGCAAAAAGCTGGGCATGGTGTTCCAGCACTTTGGTCTGTTCCCGCACATGACCGTCGCCGAAAACGTGGCCTATCCGCTGCGCGTGCAGGGTGTGAGCAAAAAGGAACGGCTAGCGCGGGCGCAGGAAGTGATCTCACTTGTCGGTCTGGAAGGGCGAGAAGACAGTTTTCCCCGCCAGCTTTCCGGGGGTCAGCGTCAGCGTGTGGGAATTGCGCGGTCCTTGGCCGTGAACCCCGATATCTGGTTTCTGGACGAGCCGTTTTCGGCCCTCGACCCGCTGATCCGTCGCCAGTTGCAGGACGAGTTCCTGCGCATTCAGGCGACGTTGAAGAAATCCATCGTTTTCATCACCCACGATATTCAAGAGGCGCTGAAACTGGCCGATCGCATCGCGATCATGCGCGACGGCAAGATCGTTCAGATCGGAACGCCGACGGATATCGTGCTGCGGCCTGTAGACGACTACGTCCGAGAGTTTTCAAAAGACGTGGCCAAGGGTCAGCACGCCAAGGTCGCTTCGGTCATGCGGAGCGAGGCGGAATATGGCCCGGACGATCCCGGCCTGACCACTTCGATGACGCTGGATGCCGCCCTTGCACATTGCATGGAACTGTACGAGCCCGTGCCGGTGCGGGATGCCAGCGGCAATGTCGTTGGCACGGTTCATCCCTCTGATCTGGCCGCCGCATTGCAGGTGGACGAAACATGACCGCTGTCACTGATCTTCCGACGCAACACAGCGTGCACCTGACGGCGGGTGCGAAGGCTGCTTTGATCACGGTCATCGTCGGTGCGGTTTGCCTTGCGCTTGAGGGCATCGCCCCGTGGCTGGTCAAATGGCCTGCCGTATGGGAACTGCCTGCAACCCAATGGGTTGGGGCGTTTCTTGATTGGTTTCTCAACCTGATTAAACCGGCGATGCGGCTGTTCTCGGACATGATGACCTATCCAATGAACTGGGCGAATTTCGTGCTGGGCAATACGCCATGGCCCATCCTGATCGGGATTGTGACCGCGTTGGGGTGGTATCTGAGCGGCTTGCCCATGGCGGCGTTGGGCTTTCTGGGACTCAGTTTCGTTTTGGCATCCGGTTATTGGGCTGAAAGCATGAATACGCTGGCCCTTGTCGCAGTATCCGTCCCGGTGGCACTTATTTTGGGCGGTGGTATCGGCATCCTTGCCAATGAAGTGCCGAGGGTTAAAACCTTTGTTCAGGCCGTTCTGGATGTGATGCAGACGGTACCGACCTTTGCGTATCTGACACCGCTTTTGCTGCTGTTCGGCTTTGGGCCTGTTGTTGGCCTGATCGCTTCGGCCATCTACGCCGCGCCGCCGATGGCGCGCAATGTGATGTTGGGGCTGGAGCGGGTCGAGCCCGAGATCAAAGAAGCTGCCATCATGTCTGGTGGCACCCGGTTCCAGCAATTGTTTCAGGTCGAAATCCCTGCTGCCACAACGCAGATCATGGTCGGTGTGAACCAATGTCTAATGGCCGCTCTGTCGATGGTCATCATTGCCGCCGTCATCGGAGGTTTCAACGACATCGGCTGGGAAGTTCTGCTGACCATGCGCAAGGCGCAGTTTGGTGAATCGCTGATGGCGGGTCTGGTCATCGTGGTTTTTGCCGTGGTGATCGACCGGATGAGCGGCACGCTGGCAACCGAGCGCAAACGCTATGACAGCCGCGTTGTCTGGGCCATGCTGGGCTTTGCTGTTGTCTTCACGGCCGCCTTCTGGGCGTGGCTGCCGAACCCGTCCGAACTGACTCTGCTGGACCCTTTGGCCGAAGCCGTTGACAGCGGCCTGACAGCGTTTACGCAAAACAATGGCCCGTGGCTGGATGCGCTTAAGAACAATTCGCTGTTCTATGTGCTGCTGCCTTTGCGGATCGGGCTGGATCAAGCAGTTCTGCCTTTCACCTGGGGCTTTCAATGGACAGCGGGTATGAGCTACGGCCTGTTCACCGTTGGTGCCGTGATTGCCCTGCTGATGGCGTGGCGTGGGCGGCTGACGGGCGGCCTGATCGTTTTGATCCTGATCGGAATGCTGGAAACCGGCATCGCCAACCTGCCGTGGCCCTTTGTCCTGACCGGCGCTGCCGCGCTGGGCTGGGTCGCAGGCGGGTGGCGCCTGGCGGCGCTCTGTGTGGGGCTGCTGTGCACCATCCTGGTTTCGGGCCTGTGGGAAAGGGCGCTGCTGTCACTGTATCTCAGCGGCGCGGCAGTGTTTTCCTGTGCAGTCGTCGGCGGGCTGATCGGCCTGGCCAGCGCGGTGTGGGAGCCGGTGTGGAAAGTGGTCCGCCCGATCTGCGACATGCTGCAGACGATCCCGCTGTTCGTGTTCCTGATCCCGGTTCTGATGGTGTTTCAGATCGGCGAGTTCTCGGCCTTCCTTGCAATCTGTGCCTACGCGATTGTCCCGATGATCCGCTACACCCGTCACGGGCTGGTCAATACGCCTGACGAGATGATGGAGGCTGCGATCTCAAGCGGCGCGACCGAGTGGCAGATCATGCGCGATGTCCGTGCGCCTTATGCCGCGCCGACGATCCTGCTGGGGCTGAACCAGACCATCCTTTACGCCTTCGCCATGCTGGTTATCGCGGCGCTGATCGGCACCACCGGTCTGGGTCAGTCGATCTATCTGGCGCTGGGTCAGGCAGATGTGGGGCTTGGTATCTCGGCGGGTGCGGCGATGGCGATTCTGGCACTGATCGCCGACCGCATCGTTCAGGGCTTTGCTGAAGAGCGCCGCGCGGCGCTTGGGCTGTAAAGCAGGACAGGGGTGGTTCATCTGCCCCTGATCCTAACTTGATTTCGGACAAGGAAGCCGCTGCCATTCTGATCTAGACCGATCCCAATACATTCGGAGATCACCATGACCGGTTGGGTCTTATTCCTTGCAGCGCTCATCACTTTCCTTCTTAGCCACGCGATTCCCGTGCGACCTGCCGTGCGTGGGTGGCTGATCGGAACGTTGGGACATCGCGGATATTTTGCGGGGTATTCCATCCTGTCGCTCGCTGTGCTGGCCTGGCTGATCATTGCTGCGGCGAACGCACCGTATGTGGAGGTCATTCCACCATTTGCAGCCTTGCGTTGGGTGCCGATTCTGATCATGCCGGTTGTTTGCTGGCTGGCTGTTACTGGGTTGGCCATCCAAAACCCGTTTTCTTTCGGTGGGTTGGGCAACCGCCCCTTTGACCCTGAGCAGCCAGGTATCCTGCGCACAACGCGCCACCCGATCCTTGCCGCGCTGATGTTGTGGGCGGTGGCGCATCTTGTGGCCAATGGCAGTCTCTCCCACGTGATTCTGTTCGGGCTGTTCGCGGGGTTTGCGGCAATGGGCATGGCCTTGATCGACCGGCGCAAATCCCGCGAAATGGGCTTTGAATGGGTCCGCCTGTCACGAAACACAGCACGGCTTTCACTCCGCGCACCGCGCCCCTTGCCGCGCCCCTGGGCCTGGCTGACCGCGCTTGTCGTATACGCGGTTCTCCTTCACCTGCACGCACCTGTGATCGGCCTGTCTCCGCTTCCATGGCTGTGGGAGTGGTCGGACACGCTCGGGCGTGCTATTTGACTCTTCGCAAACGAAAAACAAGAGGTCCAAGATGCATCTGGCCTATGTCACCACCACTGATCGCGGCGCTACGGATCGCCTGTTAAGCGCTGTTGCAGAACACCTTTTGGCCTCTGGCGCGAAACTGGCGGGCGTTGTTCAAACCAACACCGAATGCGCAGACAGCAGCAAGTGCGACATGGATGTGCGCGTGCTGCCCGAAGGAGAGACCATCCGCATTTCGCAATCACTGGGAACCCAGTCGCGCGGTTGCCGTCTGGATCCGGCTGCTCTGGAGCAGGCGGTAGGCTATGTAACGTCGTCGCTGTCCGACGCACCTCAACTGTTGATCATCAACAAGTTCGGCAAGCACGAGGCCGATGGCCGCGGGTTTCGCCCGGTGATCGCTGATGCACTGGCGCAGGACATCCCGGTACTGGTCGGTGTGAACGGACTGAACAGTGAGAAGTTTCAGGACTTCACAGGTGGTGATGCGGAACAGCTGGACTCGGACCTGAACGCAATCGTCGCTTGGTTCGAACGCGTAAGCGCGCAGCAGGCCAACGCGGCCTAAACCAAGTCACGTCACGTAACACGCTGATTCCCTGCCTTGTTTCACTGACTTCGGGCTGCAATCCTCGGAACACGGAGGATGAGCTGAATGTGGTCAAACTGGGCAGGAAACGAAAACACGAATACCGCGGTCATGCGCCCGACAACACTGGATGCGTTGCAACGCGCTGTGATGTCGCCTCAGACCTTAAGGGTCGTTGGCGCTGGTCATTCCTTCACACCGATTGTGGCGGGGGCCGAGCGTATTCTAGACCTGTCGCAGCTTGAGGCCCCGACAATCGGTGCGGCTGAGGACGGGCAGGTTTGGGTGAACGCCAACGCGCGCTTGCGCGATCTGTCCCCAGCTTTGGCTGATAGGGGGCTGGCTTTTCGCAATCTTGGTGACATCAATACCCAATCGCTGGCTGGGGCGGTTTCGACTGCGACCCATGGCACGGGGCATGAGCTGCCCTGTCTTGCCGCAGAAATCACTGATGCGCGGTTTGTCGGAGCAAGCGGTGAGACACTAACCTCTTCAGATATTTCTTTGGACATGGCACAGGTCACGCTTGGGTTGCTGGGTGTCCTGACCGAAGCTCGCATCAATGTTGTGCCCAAGTACAATCTGCGCCGTCAGGTCACGCTGACCGATTTGCCTGAGTGTCTGGCGAACATGCACAAGAACTGGGCTGAGAACCGGAACTTCGAGTTTTTCTACATTCCTTTCACTGGCAAAGCCGTCGAACTACGCCATGCAGTGGTCGACGCGCCTGAAACCAAGGCCCCACGTGACCTGGATATGCTGGCGGTCAAGGTTCTGAAACTGGCCCGTAACGCCGGGCGGTTCAGCGGTGGTTTGCGTTTAGCCTTGCTCAGACTTTTGACGATGGCGCAATCCGACGAGGATTACGTAGGCGAAAGCTGGCGGGTTTTGTGCAGTGACCGCCATATCCGCTTTAAGGAGATGGAGTATCACTTGCCCACTGAGGTCGCCGGCGACGTTTTGGCTGAGGTGTTCCGTCGTCTCGAACGGGACCACAAGGATATCTATTTCCCCATTGAGGTACGACAGACCGCAGGCGACACTGCGTGCATTTCGCCGTTTCAAGGCGGCCCGCGTATCTCGGTCGCTATTCACACGGATGCGGATGAGGATCACAGTCGCTACTTCAACGCGCTGGAGCCGCTTTTTGTTGAGGCCGGAGGTCGCCCGCATTGGGGCAAGATGCACAGCCTGACATACCGGGAACTATCCGGCCTTTACCCCGATTTCGACCGCTTCTGCGCCTTGCGTGAGCAGCTTGATCCGCAGGGCAAGTTCCTCACGCCTGCCTTGGCGAAGCTGTTTCAGCCATGAACGACCCGTATGTCGCCAGTCTGTCGCAATCTCTGCGAAACTACGGTGTGGATCATCCGGTCATCGCAATTGACCTGAACCGGCTCGAGTCCAATTGCGCGAAGGCGATGGCCAGTGTTGATGCTGGGCTTGAGAAACGCTTGGTTGCTAAATCTTTGCCCTGCTTACCGCTTTTGGATCAAATCCGGGGTCTGATCCCAACTTCGGGGCTTATGACGTTCTCAGAGCCAATGTTGACCACTTTGCTGCAAGCTGAAGGCGGCACCGATCACCTGATCGGCAAGCCTTTGCCCGTCAGTTCAGCAGCGCGAGCGCTTCAGGCATACCCCGACGCTGCAGATCGTGTGCAGTGGCTGATCGACACCCCAGAACGCTTGCAGGAGTATCTGACGCTCGCGGATCAGACCGGCTTGTCTTTGCGGTTGTCGCTTGAATTGGACATTGGCTTGCATCGCGGTGGTCTGAGCGTGGATCAGGTTTCCAGTGTGGCAAAAACGATTGCCGCACACCCATTGGCGCGGTTGAGCGGCGTAATGGGGTATGAGGCGCATCTGGCAAAACTGCCTTCTGTTCTCAGGCCCCGAGCCGAGCGGCGCTGTGCCGAGATCTATCGTCTGGCCGTTGCAGCTTTGCCAGAAAATGGGGCCGGGTTGTGTTTGAACACTGGTGGCAGTCTGACTTTTCAAACCTATGCCTCATCCGGTTCCGCAACAGAGGTTGCCTTTGGTTCGGTTCTGGTCAAGCCTTCGGATTTCGACCACAGCTCGACAAAGGCATTTCAGGCTGCAGCATTCATTGCGACGCCGATACTCAAGACCATGCCCAGCAATGCTTTGCCCGGGTTGGAGTTTCTGCCGCGACGCAAAACGGACGTTGCTGTTTTCGGGGGGCATTACCTTGCACAGCCGATCTACCCTGGGGGTTTTTCCTATTCCTCAATCTTTGGTCGATCCAGCAATCAGGAGGTCTGGACAGGCCCGGCGTCAAGTATTGTACAACCCGGCGATATTGCCTTGCTGCGCCCGACACAAAGCGAGGCGGTGTTGAACCAATTTGGCAAGGTTTTAGCTTTGCGGGATGGTGCGGTTGTACAGGAATGGGAAACCCTGCCGAATTAACAGCAGGTTGCATTGAATCACACATCTTTGGAAGATGGTGGGCGACCCTGGAATCGAACCAGGCGTGCGTCTCCGCGAGGGAGTTACAGTCCCCTGCCACACCTTGCGGCCTGTCGCCCACTGTCAGGCGTTGCACCTGACGTGGAGGCGTGATTACTAGCGCACCAAAGGAGCGTCAACAGGAAAATTCCGCTTTGGCGCAGGAAACCGAATTCCCGGCCCGGAGGCCCACAAAATGAAGAAACCCAAATGGGTCGTCGAAAAGGAACAGGCGCGCAAAGCGGCCGCCGCGGAAACTGTCTGGCTGTTTGGCTTGCACGCGGTGCGGGATGCTTTGATGAACCCAAATCGTCAGAAATTGCGCCTGATCGTGACACGTAATGCGCGTGACAAGTTGTCGGAAGCGATTGATTTTGCTGGGATCGAGGCCGAGATGGTTGACCCGCGCAAGTTTTCCGCACCCATCGATGCGGGGTCAGTCCATCAGGGGGCCGCGCTTGAGGTCAAGCCCTTGGACTGGGGCGGTCTGGCTGAAAACTGTATCGGTCGGGAAAACCCGCGCGTCATCCTGCTGGATCGCGTAACCGATCCGCATAACGTTGGGGCGATTCTGCGTTCGGCCGAAGTTCTGGGGGCGAGCGCTGTGATTGGTACGCGCCATCACTCTGCACCTGAAACGGGCGCGCTGGCCAAAACCGCCAGCGGTGCACTTGAACGTCAACCTTATCTGCGGGTACGCAATCTTGCGGACGCGATCATCGAGCTTCAGGGCATGGGCTTTCTGGTTCTAGGACTGGATGGCGAATCCGAAGTGACGATCGAAGGTGCGCTGAGCGAAGGACGTGATCGCCCAGTGGCCCTTGTGCTTGGCGCGGAAGGCCCAGGCTTGCGGCAAAAAACCAAAGAGACCGTGGATCAGTTGGTGAAAATTGACGCAGCAGGTGGGTTTGGGTCGCTGAACGTCTCAAATGCGGCGGCAATCGCCTTATATGCATCTCGTCCCTGATCGAAGGAGAGCGTCATTTCCGGCCCATCCAAAATCGCCACCTGCTGTTATTGCGGGACCCGTGCGGCTCTGGTTCTGAAAGGAAAAGAGCGGCACGAGCTTAGTTGTTCAAGCTGCGGGGCGCCGTTGCATGATTTGAAGATGCTGCCAAAGCGCAAGGCTGGGAAGACCAAACCGGCGCGACCTGCGGTGTCTCATATGGTGCCTCCAAAGGCGAAACGCAAAAAGAAGAAAAAGAGCATGTTCTCGCGCGTGTTCGACGAAGCTTGGGATGTGATTGAGGATATTTTCGACTGATCTTCCTCGCGTTGAAACTCGATCACATCCTTGTCAACAGGGCTTCCGTTGCCCGTGAAAACTTGCATCTTGATACTCTCAAGAACGCAGATTCTGACATGACGATGCTGATCCGACGTACCATCCTTGGCGCGCTAAGCGCGCTTTTCCTCACTTCTGTCGCGTTTGCGCAGGATAAACCTGTCTATTTCGCCACCGAAGGTGTGGCCTTGGCGGGGTATGATCCTGTGACCTATTTCGAAGGCGCGACGCCTGTGATGGGTGCCCCGGAAAACGCGGTTATGTGGAAGGGGGCAGAATGGCACTTTTCGTCTGCCGAAAACCGCGAGCGTTTTGAAAGCAACCCGCGCGCCTTTGCTCCGCAGTTTGGTGGGTATTGTTCTTACGCGATGGCCAACGGCGTTCTGAAAAGCACCGATCCCAACGCATGGCAGGTTGTTGATGGCCGACTGTACCTGACGCATTCACCTCAGATCGAAGTGATGTGGCGGAAGGACAGGGCGGAGTACATTGAAATGGCAGAAGAAAACTGGCCGGTGATCTTGTATCAGAAATAGGCGAGAATCAGCTAATTGTGAAAAGTCATCACAAAAATGCGCGCCCCCTCTTTTTTTTACCCAACTCATGCCTAAATGTCACAGTGACCGCGGAACGGAACTGCCGCGGGTCATTTCACTGTCCCTCGTTCCAACAACTGGCGCCCAAGCTTTCTTGGGCGCTTTTTTCTTTTGGGAACGATGCTAAGGATAGGGCATGCCAGACTATTCCGATCAGCACCTGAAGACCATTCTGCAACGGACCAAGACGGTTGCCGTTGTCGGCGTGTCAATGAACCCTGTGCGGCCCAGCTTTTACGTGGCGCGCTATCTGTCGCTGAAAGGGTTCGATGTGATCCCCGTCAATCCGGGACACGCGGGCAAGGAACTGTTTGGCCAGACGGTGCGTGGAAGTTTGTCAGAGATATCCGGGCCAGTAGACATGGTCGACATTTTCCGGCGGTCCGAAGCTGTGCCGCCTATCGTTGAAGAAGCATTGGCAACCTTCCCTTCCCTCAGCACGATCTGGATGCAAATCGGTGTCGAACACCCCGAAGCAGCCGCCCTCGCCGAAGCCCGCGGTGTGGAGGTGGTGATGAACCGCTGTCCCAAGATCGAATATCAGCGCCTGTTTGGCGAACTGCGTATGGGCGGGTTTTCGACCGGGATTATCTCGTCCAAGCTTTAGGGCGTTGTCGGCTGATAGGGTTTCAACCTAGCCACCTGTTCCTGCCGCCGTTTCTCTAGCACCACGTCGCGCGGCACCCACTCGTATCGGGTGTCCTCGACTAGTGGAGACCAGAACAAAACTCCACCATAGCGCCACGGATCCAGCACAACACCGTCATAAAGCGATTCCCCCTTGCGGCTGATGATTGCCGTGCTGTGGTCGATCCTAAACGGATTGTCGGCATTGGCGATCGCGCGGTGCATCTCCAACGTTTGAAAGTTTTCCTGTTTCAGGCGGCGCTCAATGTCTTCGGCCCAGTGCCAGCATAAGCCGCGCGGGCGTAGACCCTTGTTGACTTTTGTATTGTGGATCAAGGGTGGGTCGGTGATCTGGTATTCATCAACAAGTTGCGCGGTGTAGGCATAAGCGACTTGCGCCGCGCGTTGGGCTTCGTCGGGATCTACATCGGGCCCCAAGCTTTGGATTTGAGTTGCCAGCCGTTGAACCTCGTCCCCGGTCGAGGGTGGTGGCGCAGAGCAGGCCGCAGCAATGGCAAGCGTTGCTACAAGCATCAAAACTCGGATCATGTCGCGCCCTCGGCCTGCCAATCTGACGCCCGAGTATAGCCTCCCAAACAGCGCCTTGGAACCCGTACGCTACCCTTTGGGGCGGGATGCCTTTTCGGCTATACCGCTGATGCCCTGTCGGCGTGCCAGTTCGTCCAGAACGTCATCCAGCGCAACGTCCCGCGCAGCCAGCATGACCAGAAGGTGATACAGAACATCAGCCGCCTCAGAGGTCAGCTTGGCTTTGTCATCCTTGACGGCCTCGATGATCGCCTCAACGGCTTCTTCGCCAAACTTCTCGGCACACTTCTCGGGACCTTTGGCCAGCAGCTTGGCTGTCCAGCTGGAGTCCGGGTCTGCCCCTTTGCGGGCCTCAATCGTGACGGCCAGATCGTGCAGGATGCTCATGTCAGCCTCATGGGAATGCCCGCAGCGGCCATGTGTTCCTTGGCCTCGCGGATGGTGTATTCGCCGAAATGGAAGATCGAAGCAGCCAGTACGGCGCTTGCACCGCCTTTGGTGACACCTTCGACCAGATGGTCCAGATTACCGACGCCGCCGCTGGCGATCACCGGCACATTCACCGCGTCGGAAATGGCGCGGGTCAGGGGCAGGTTGAAGCCTGCCTTGGTGCCGTCACGATCCATCGAGGTCAAAAGGATTTCCCCGGCCCCTTTGGCAACAACTGTTTTGGCAAATTCGACCGCATCAATACCGGTGGGCTTGCGTCCGCCATGGGTGAAAATCTCCCACTTGCCGGGGCTGACGGTCTTGGCGTCGATGGCGCAAACGATGCATTGGCTGCCAAACTGGTCCGCCGATTCCGCGATCACATCAGGGTTGGCGACGGCAGCCGAGTTGAAACTGACCTTGTCCGCCCCCGCCAGCAACAGAGCACGCACATCATCCTTGGTGCGCACGCCTCCGCCCACGGTCAGCGGCACAAAGCATTGCTCGGCCGTGCGTTGCACCACATCAAACATCGTGCCGCGGTTTTCGTGTGTTGCGTGGATGTCCAGAAAGCAGATTTCGTCCGCCCCAGCGGCATCATATGCCTTGGCAGATTCCACGGGGTCGCCTGCATCGCGCAGGCCAACGAAGTTCACGCCTTTGACCACGCGGCCGTCAGCAACATCAAGACAGGGGATGATCCGGGTTTTCAGCATCAGGGCGTCCTTTGTTGCCGGACCTTTACCGGCAAAGCGCCGGTGATGCCACAGACGTTTTGACGCCTATGGCCCGGATTGCACGGGCCACGGGCGTATGAAGAACCGCTTTAGCTGTCCCCTTCCTTCAGAAGCTTAAGCGCCGAGAGCAGGTTGGCCTTGTCGTCGGTCCAGGGTTGCGCGCCGTCGGTCTCGACGATTTGCCAGTTCCCACCCTGCACGAAGCCGTCAATCCGCGCCGAGTCGGGGCTCAGGATTACAACACTGCTGGTGGCGGCCCCGGTTTCAACCTGTTCTTCTCCCACGGCCAGCCGCTGATGCGCAGCGGTCAGGTTCAGGCTGTCGGCAATGCGAGCCAATGGCGGAACCAGGTCGTAGAAGCGGTTGGTGATGTGGAACACCAGAACTCCGTCTTCGGTCAGGCGACGCGTATACATCTCGACCGCCTCTTGCGTGATCAAGTGCAGAGGGATGGCGTCTGAGCTGTAGGCATCCAGAACAAGGATATCGAAGGCAAACGGCATTTGTTCCAGCACGATCCGGGCGTCACCCAGATGTGTTTCTGAATCGGGTGTGCATTCAGACAGGTAGGTGAACAGGGACGGATCGCGCGCAATTTTATCGACAGTTGCGTCAATCTCGAAGAAATCCCAATTTTGGCCGGGTTGGCGGTAGCAGGCCAGCGCACCTGTGCCCAGCCCCACAATGCCGATGCTGTCAGATTGTTTGCCAAACTCAGAAGTGATCACCTGCGCCATCGGGCCTTCGGGGTGATAGTAAGACAGCGGCGTTGGCCGTGTGTCGTATTCGGATTCGCGCTGCCAGCCATGCACCGTGGTGCCGTTTTTGTAAACGCGGTAGCCGGCGCTGGAATAGACCGAATGCACGCCAAAGAAGCTGCGATCTTCGAAAACCGGATCATTTTTGACTGCGAACGCTGGCAACAAAACAATGGCAAGTACAACCGGGATGCGCAGAGCTTGAGCCCGGAATAGATACAGGACTGTAAAGATCAGCACGAATAGCGCGCCTGCGCGGGGAATGTCATCGCTCAGGGCCGCAACGTTGCGAGTTGCACCTGCAATGACGAGGATGAATACGCTGGCTGCGACGCCAATGATGACATGGCGCAACGCAAAAACCGGTGCTCGGACAAGGAATAATCCCCCTGCCAGAATCATGGTGATTGGCGCTTCAAGCTCTCGGGTGAAAGCAAGTGGAGCGACAATCGAGTTGAACAATCCGCCGATCGCACCGCCCACGGAAAGGGCGATGTAGAACACCGTCAATTGCTCGGCTGACGGGCGCATATCATAGAGCAAGCGGTGTGCGAAGAGTGCGACGATGAACAATACAGGGACATAGAGCAGGATGACCACAGGTGCGTCATGTTCGCTGACCACCTTGGACACCAGCACGACGCCAACAGCCAGTGCAGCGAGCATTGGCAGGTTCAACGCATCCAAGGTCAAGTGTTTCCATTTGGCGAAGGCGATGACGAAGGACAAGATGTAAACCGCCAACGGAACAACCCAGATCAGTGGAAGCGCGCCAAGATCCGTGCTGACACGTGTCGTGAAGGACAACATCAAAGACGAGGGGATGAAGGCAACAAACACCCAGACTGCGATCTGTTTCAGAGCTGGAAAACTGGTTTTGAGCGTGGCGTGCATTGAAGCCTCGGCTTGTCGAGACCCTTGCAATGCGATCACCCCGCTACCGAGTAATAGTGCCCCAAACAGAACGAATCCGATCAACCAGCCAAAACTGATTTCACTTGCTCCAAAGAACGGATCAGCGACCAGAGGGAAGGCCAGTAAGGCCAGCAAAGACCCAACATTGCTGGCGCTGTACAGGAAATATGGATCATCTGCCGAAGGCCCGCCCGATTTGGCGTACCACGCCTGCAGCAACGGCGCGTTTGCAGACAGAACCGCAAATGGCACGCCGACGCCCATGGCAAACAAACCGAGCGTTTGCAACGCGGTCGAAGTCGAGGCGTCGTAGCTCCAGCTATCGCTGGTGGACAGCGGCAGGAAGGTTAGCGCTGCGACCCAAAAGGCGAAATGTGTAATGATCTGCCAGCGCAGGGGCAGGTATTTGGTTAAAAGGTGCGCATAGACGTAGCCAAGAATCAGAACAATCTGAAAAAACAGCATCGCAGTTGTCCAAACTGCCGGAGCGCCTCCGATCTTGGGTAGGACCAGTTTGGCAAACAGGGGCTGCACAAAGAACAATAAGCTCGCGCTTGTAAATATCGCCGCACAGAACACCGCAACAGTTGCGGTTTTGAACCGGGATGTGTTTGGAACATCAATGCTGAAAAAACTCACGCGCGCCACCTGAATTGGATCGTTTGAGGCGCAAGTTAGGAGCGAATTCCGGCTGAATTGGGGCTTGAGTGGGTGAAATGTTGGGCTTTCGGGCGGATTGTCTTCGAATTTGATGGTAAAATTGCGGTTCAAAATCCGGCAAAGCTTTGCCGATGCCAGACTTGTGATTGTGAGAATTCTGAAACTTGCGACAATTGGGGTGAATTTCACAAAAGGAAATCCGATATGCGAACACTGATACTTGCTTCAATTCTCTCGTTCGGAGGCGCGCTGTCCGCAATGGCTGATGACATCATCAAAGTACAAACAGATAAATCCGTCGCTGAGGCGTTGGATGCGCTGGAAGCGGCGGTCGGCAATGCCGGTGCCACTGTGTTCGCTCGCATTGACCACGCAGCTGGTGCGGAAAAGGTCGGTACGCCCATTCCCGCCAATCAGGTGTTGATTTTCGGCAATCCAGCATTGGGCACGCCCGCGATGCAGATCGACCCACGCGCCGGTTTGTTCCTGCCGCTTAAGGTTCAGGCGTATGAGGATGCCAACGGTCAGGTTTGGCTGGCATATGAAGACCCCAAAGAAACGATGGATGAACTGGATGAGGTTGAAAAGTCACCCGTCATCGAAAAGATGCGCGGTGCGCTGGCCAAACTGACCACTGCCGCCGCGCAGTAATTCAGTTCAGGGCGCGAATGGCCTCGGCCAGGTCAATCGCGCCATCATACAGCGCGCGACCCGAGATTGCTCCGTTCAGTTCGACACCACAGTCACGCAGGGCAATCAGATCTTCAAGAGAGCTGACGCCGCCCGAGGCGATGACCGGGATAGACACGGCCTCAGCCAGCGCTGCCGTGGCCTCGACATTTGGACCCTGCATCGCGCCGTCGCGGTTGATGTCGGTATAGATGATTGCAGCGACGCCTGCGTCCTCGAAACTACGGGCGAGATCAGTGACTTGCACATCAGTCTCCTCGGCCCAACCTTTGGTTGCCACCATCCCGTTGCGAGCATCGATGCCTACCGCGACCTTGCCTGGAAAGGCTTTGGCGGCATCGCGCACAAGATCTGGGTTTTCGACCGCTACCGTCCCCAGAATCACGCGGGCCAGACCTTTGTCGATCCAGGTTTCGATGGTGGCCATGTCTCGGATACCACCGCCCAACTGAGCAGGCACGTCGCAAGCTTTGAGAATCGCCTCAACCGGGGCTGCGTTAACCGGTTCACCCGCAAAAGCACCATTTAAGTCCACCAAATGCAGCCACTCACATCCGGCTTCGACAAAGGCACGGGCTTGTGCGGCGGGGTCTTCGTTGAACACAGTGGCCTTGTCCATTTCACCGCGCAGCAAGCGCACGGCGTTGCCGTCTTTGAGGTCGATGGCTGGGTAGAGGATCATTTCGGGCGGCCCTATATTTGTGTTACACGCGCGGGATATCGCACAGGCAGGGCAGGGGATGCAACGCGACGCTGGGTCATTCTTGCCCGTCGGTCCTTGGCGGGTCAGACTGCCCTCAATACAGGGAGAAAATCATGAAGAAATTTACTTTCGCAGCGGGCTTGTCGCTTCTTGCGACCAGCGCTTTGGCAGCAGATCCTGTCGACGGTTTGTGGAAAACCGCGCCGGGTGACACAGGCGGCTATTTGCACGTTTCAATTTCTGAATGCGGCAGCGCGATTTGCGGCACCATCGACAGCGCATTTGACGCGGATGGCAACCAGCAACTGGAATATGAAAACCTGGGCAAACAGATCATCTGGGACATGGTCCCCGAAGGTGGTGGTGCCTATGACAATGGCAAGATCTGGGCCCCGGACCGCGACAAGACTTACAATTCGAAAATGTCGCTGGACGGCCAGAACAAGCTGACCGTCAAGGGGTGCGTGGCTGGTGGTTTGATCTGTCGGGGTCAAACCTGGACGCGGGTTCAGTAATCCTCAGGGGGTCCAGGTCAGGAAATTGGCCAGCATACGCAGACCAACATCCTGACTTTTCTCGGGGTGGAACTGCATCCCAACCATCGTGTCGCGGCCAATCACGGCCGTGACCTCTTGCCCATAATCAACGTAGGCCAGCCGCTGCGCCGGATCGTTCACACGAAAATGGTAGGAGTGGACGAAATAGGTGTGATCACCGGATTTCACTCCGTTGAACACTGGGTGATCGCTTTCCAGAACCAGATTGTTCCAGCCCATATGGGGGACTTTCAGGGCTGCATCCGAAGGCTCGATTCGGACAACATCGCCTGCAACCCAGCCCAAACCATTGGTTTCGCTGTATTCATGGCCCTTGGTAGCCATCAGCTGCATCCCAACGCAAATTCCCAGAAACGGACGACCTTTCTGTTCAACCGCCTCGACCATCGCGTCATAGATGCCCTTGTGCCCACGCAGTTCAGCTGCACAGGCGGGAAAGGCTCCATCTCCGGGCAAAACCAAACGGTCTGCCCGGGCGACAACATCGGCGTCCGAGGTCACAACAACCTCACCGGCATCGACCTCTTGCGCCATGCGCTGAAAGGCTTTTTCTGCCGAGTGAAGATTGCCGCTTTCGTAGTCGATAATGGCAGTCAGCATTTATAGCGCGCCTTTGGTCGACGGAATTGTATCCGCCTTGCGGGGGTCTGTTTCGACCGCATCGCGCAGCGCACGCGCGACAGCTTTGAAAGCCGCTTCGGCAATGTGGTGACTGTTAAAGCCGTGCAATTGATCGATGTGCAGGGTAATGCCGCCATGTGTGCTGAGCGCCTGAAAGAACTCGCGCACAAGCTCTGTGTCGAACGTGCCGATTTTCTGCGTCGGCAGGTCTACATTCCAGATCAGGAACGGACGTCCCGATAGATCCAGCGCGCAGCGCACCTGCGCGTCGTCCATGGGCAGATGGCATTCACCGTAACGGCGGATGCCTTTTTTGTCGCCCAAAGCCTGCGTCAACGCCTGACCCAGCGCGATGCCGGTATCTTCGACCGTGTGGTGGTCGTCGATGTGATAATCGCCCTTGGCGCTGATCGTCATGTCGATCAGCGAATGGCGCGCCAGCTGGTCCAGCATATGGTCAAAGAAGCCAACACCGGTCTGGTTGTCATAGGTGCCGGTGCCATCCAGATTGACCTGAACCGTGATCTCGGTCTCGGCGGTCTTGCGGCTGATCGAAGCGCTGCGCATGGGCGAATTCCTTTTGCTACAGGCGCGCTTATAAACGGGGTTGGGTCGCCTTATCCAGACCGTAGGTTGCATTCAGTCCAAACTGTTGCAGGGGATTGCGCCCGGCTTTGCCCCGTGTCAGCTTGCAAGCAACACGAACCGATGGGGTCACACCATGTCCACCTGCGTTTTCATCCAGATCCGCTGCAAACCCGGCACCACTTACAAGGTGGCCGAGGAAATCGCCCTGCGCGAAATTCATTCCGAGCTTTATTCCACCAGCGGCGAATACGACCTGCTTCTGAAGCTCTACATCCCGGAATCTGAGGATGTCGGCCATTTCATCAACGAACATCTGCTGGTGATTCCCAATATTGAACGATCGCTGACCACCATGACGTTCAAGGCGTTTTAGCCCAACTCAAACGTCGTCACGCCAAAAACACGGTCAAGGTCGATATCCGGCTGGTGACTGGAATACATCCTGGCCGTTTCGAACACTTTGCCCAAGCCAAGTTCATCGGCCAAAGCAAAGGCTTGAGTGTTCGGCTGTGGCATGTCCACAAAAACCTCATGCTCGTTGTGGTCTTCGGGAATCGTGGTCAGCAGAGCTGCTAACAAAGCCCTTGCAATATCGGCATTATCCGCAAATAGCGGACCAACCTTGTACCCGGTGAGGCAAGGTCGCAGCGTCGCGTAGCCTCGGATTCTGCCATTGTCGGAATAGACCTTCGATGCGTGATTGTATGCACTGAGCCAGCTTGCAAGGAACAGATCACGTGGAGCGGGAAACATGTCGCGGTCATAGGCTTTCAATTCGTCTGACGCGCTGCTGAGGTCCGCGATGCGATCATTCGAAGACGTATCCAGCTTCGCCAATATCTGCCTTTTCGTACCGAAAAAGCGGTAGTTGTTGTAAGCGAAAGTAAAGCCGGACTTGCGATAATTGTCCTGCTGCTCGACAACGCCATCCAGACCCATGTTGCGACCGCTGCAATGAGCAAGCGCGTGCTGCGCGATCTCAAGCCCATGACCATGATGCCGGAACTCGGGTTTAACGATGTAAAAGCCCAGAAACGCGAAATCGGCGTTGTAATTTACCGCCGAGACCGAAGAAATCATCTCGCCTTCCAAAAAACCGCCCAGAAACCCGTCCGGGTCTGTTGGGCGAAAGCACTCCGCGTCGTGTACGCCGGGGTTCCATCCCTCGCGCCCGGCCCAATCCACGGCGTGCTGGACTTCGGCGGCGGTGAGGGGGCGAATGGTGTAATCAGACATAAGGTAATCCTGCATTGCGTAATGCGATCAGAATGACGCACCGCGGGGCAAAGAACCAGCATGTTGAGAGAGTTTTGTATCTGGAGCGGGCGAGGCGATTCGAACGCCCGACCCTAACCTTGGCAAGGTTATGCTCTACCCCTGAGCTACGCCCGCATCAGATACATATGTGGCCCGAAGACCTCTCAATGGAGCGGGCGAGGCGATTCGAACGCCCGACCCTAACCTTGGCAAGGTTATGCTCTACCCCTGAGCTACGCCCGCGCCGTTGAGTGAGGAGGGATGTATAAATTCCCACGCGGCGCTGCAAGCGGAAAAACACAAAAAAGCGGAAAAATCTTTCGACGGAAATTCGATCCTGAAGCGTTCTATTTTCAGAGCATCACAAAACAAGAGGGGCTAAGTGAACGAAATGGCGAATACAGCGGACCTGAAAATGGCGGTGTTGGCGGTTTTGATCGTGCTGACAACGGTGATCTGCACGCAGGACGAAAACAGGGTGGCAGAGATAGAGCCGGTACTGATTCAAGCCCCGGTGGTCGAAACGCGAATTTTGGCCAGTTAATCCCGGAAGTGGTCAGAGCGCCAAAACCAGGTTCGCAATGGCTGCGATCACTATCGAAGTGAATGTCAGCCCCATTCCGATCTGTCGTAGGATGATGATTTGCGGGGTTCTGCCAAACCCGTAAGCGTGCAACAGACGTCCAGCCAGCAACGTCAGGCCCAGCAGATGCACAAGCCAGCCACCCGCGCCCTGCAACTCAACCATCGCAATCAGCAAAAGGCCGATGGGCGCGTATTCGGCGCAATTGGAATGCGTCCTTATCGCCTTGATCATCATTTTGCTGCCTCCATCCCCGACCGAGATTTTATCGCTGCGACGCTGCAGAATCACTTTGACGCTGAGCGTCACATAAAGAATTGCGATCAGGGCCGCATAGATCGGAGTGATTGAAAGCAAGGTGTGTCTCCTTTCCATGAAGGAATAAGGCCGCCCGGTTCCCCGCGCGGCCCTTGTAAGCTTAGAATGCTAAACCGGTTATTCCAGTTCGACCAGCAGGTCCTTGGCGTCAATCTGGCCGCCGGGCTGGATGTGAACGGCTTTGACCGTTGCATCACGCTCGGCGTGAATGCCGGTTTCCATCTTCATCGCTTCGATGGTCAGCAGCATGTCGCCTTCTTTGACCTGTTGGCCAGCGGTCACGGCGACGGTGGCCACAACACCAGGCATCGGGGCCCCGACATGGTTGGGGTTGCCGACTTCGGCTTTGGGCCGGGCTTGTGTGCTTGAAGCAACCATCCGGTTCGGAACCCGGATCACACGCGGTTGACCGTTCAGTTCAAAGAACACGCGGACTTCGCCGTTTTCATCGGTTTCGCCAATCGCCTGACAGCGGATTTCCAGCGTTTTGCCCGGGTCGATCTCGGCCGTGATCTCTTCGCCCGGCTCCATGCCGTAGAAGAACGTGCGTGTTGGCAGAGTACGGACCGGGCCATAGATCCGGTGGCGACCCATGTAGTCCAGGAACACCTTGGGATACATCAGGTAGCCGTTCAGATCTTCGTCATCGACGTCTTTGCCTTCCAATTGCTTGGACAGTTCGGCACGCGTGGCTTCCAGATCGACCGCAGGCACGTCCTTGCCGGGGCGCTGGGTGTTGGGGGCTTCGTCCTTCAGAACCTTCTTGATGATCGTGTCAGGGAATCCGCCCGGAGGCTGACCCAGATTGCCACGCATCATGTCCACGACCGAGTCGGGGAAGGCCACGTCAGTCGACGGGCTTTCCACATCGTCGCGCGTCAGGCCCTGGCTGACCATCATCAGCGCCATGTCGCCGACAACCTTAGAAGACGGTGTCACTTTCACGATGTCACCGAACATCTGGTTCACGTCTGCATACATCTGGGCGACCTCGTGCCAACGCTCTTCCAAACCCAAGCTGCGCGCCTGCGCCTTGAGGTTGGTGAACTGACCGCCGGGCATCTCGTGCAGATACACTTCGGACGCCGGGGCCTGCAGGCTGGATTCAAACGCCGCATACTGTCCGCGAACCGCTTCGAAATAATCGCTGATCTCACGGATTGCCTTGATGTCCAAGCCGGTGTCACGGTCGGTGTGGCGCAGGGCCTCAACAACAGTGCCCAGGGTTGCCTGCGAGGTGTTGCCCGAGAAGCTGTCCATCGCGCAGTCCACGGCATCTACACCCGCCTCGGACGCGGCCAGAATGGTCGCGCTGGCGATACCCGCCGTGTCGTGCGTGTGGAAGTGGATCGGCAGACCAACCTCTTCTTTCAGCGCGCGGATCAGGATTTTGGCCGAGGCCGGTTTCAAAAGACCCGCCATATCTTTTAGGCCAAGGATATGCGCGCCTGCATCGCGCAACTCTTTCGCCATTCCGACATAGTACTTCAGGTCATATTTGGCGCGATCCGGGTCCAGAATATCACCGGTGTAACAGACTGTGCCTTCGCAGATCTTGCCGTTTTCAACGACCGCATCCATCGCGACACGCATGTTTTCAACCCAGTTCAATGAGTCAAATACACGGAACACGTCGATGTTCTGCGACGCCTGACGCACGAACTCCTGCACCACGTTGTCGGGGTAGTTGGTGTAGCCGACCCCGTTTGCCCCACGCAGCAGCATCTGGGTCATCAGGTTCGGCATCGCCTCGCGCAGGTCGCGCAATCGCTGCCACGGGCATTCCTGCAAGAAGCGATAGGCGACGTCAAACGTTGCACCGCCCCAGCATTCGACCGAGAACAGCTGCGGCAGGTTGGCCGCATAGGTCGGAGCCACTTTGATCATGTCGATCGAGCGCATCCGGGTTGCCAGCAGAGACTGGTGCCCGTCGCGCATGGTGGTATCGGTGATCAGCAGTTGACGCTGCGCCTTCATCCAGTCGGCCACAGCCTGCGGGCCCTTCTGTTCCAGCAGGTTGCGCGTGCCCATCTGCGGCTCGGCCTTCTGTGCCGGGGGTTTGGCCTCTTTCAGGTCGGCGCGCGGCTCGGGGCGATCCTTGGTCTCGGGGTGCCCGTTCACCGTAATATCCGCGATATAGGTCAGAACCTTGGTGCCCCGGTCGCGGCGGCGTTTGAACGCAAACAGGTCCGGCGTCGTGTCGATAAACTTGGTGGTGTATTCATTCGACAGGAAAGTTGGGTGTTTCAGCAGGTTGATGACAAAGTCGATATTTGTGCTGACGCCGCGAATACGGAATTCGCGCAGGGCGCGGTCCATCCGGTGAATCGCCTTGTCCGGTGTTGGGGCCCAGGCTGTCACTTTGGTCAGCAGTGAATCATAGTACCGGGTGATCACGCCGCCTGCATATGCCGTACCGCCATCCAAACGAATGCCCATGCCGGTGGCCGAGCGATAGGCGGTGATCCGGCCATAGTCGGGGATAAAGTTGTTCTGAGGGTCTTCGGTCGTAATCCGGGTCTGCAGTGCATGACCGTTCAGGTGTACATCCGCCTGGCTTGCAGCGCCGGTGGCTTCGGCCAGAGTCTTGCCTTCGGCAATCAGGATCTGCGCCTGTACGATGTCGATACCGGTGACTTCCTCGGTGACGGTGTGTTCCACCTGCACGCGCGGGTTCACTTCGATGAAGTAGAACTTGCCGGTTTCCATATCCATCAGGAACTCGACCGTGCCCGCGCATTCATAGTTCACATGGGCGCAGATTTTGCGGCCCAGTTCGCAGATTTCCGCACGTTGCTCTTCCGACAGATACGGAGCAGGCGCGCGCTCGACGACCTTCTGGTTTCGACGTTGGACAGAACAGTCTCGTTCATAGAGGTGATAGATCTCACCATGCTTGTCGCCCAAAATCTGAACCTCGACGTGGCGGGCGCGGGTGACCATCTTTTCCAGATAACCCTCGCCATTGCCAAAGGCGGCCTCGGCTTCGCGACGACCTTCCAGCACCTTTTCTTCCAGCTCGTCTTCCGACTGAATCGGGCGCATACCCCGACCGCCACCGCCCCAGCTGGCCTTGAGCATCAGCGGATAGCCGATCTCGGCAGCTTCTTTGCGGATGGCGTCCATGTCATCACCCAGAACCTCGGTCGCCGGAATCACAGGAACATCTGCCGCAATAGCAACACGCCGTGCGCTGGCTTTGTCGCCCAAGGCGCGCATGGTTTCCGCTTTGGGGCCGATGAAGGTGATACCGTTTTGAACACAAGCATCCACGAAGTCGGGGTTTTCCGACAGCAGGCCGTAACCAGGGTGGATCGCGTCAGCGCCACATTGCTTTGCCACGCGGATGATCTCGTCAATCGACAAATAGGCTGCGACCGGACCCATGCCCTCGCCGATCTGATAAGCCTCGTCCGCCTTGAAGCGGTGTAATCCCAGCTTATCTTCCGCAGCGTAGACGGCAACGGTGCGTTTGCCCATCTCGTTCGCTGCGCGCATAACGCGGATGGCAATCTCGCCGCGGTTGGCGATCAGGATCTTGTTGAAGTCTGTCATAGTAGGTCCCGGTCTTTTTGTGTTTGGGCGTCTTATTGGGCAAACAATACGCGCAGGTATATCCGTTCTTCTGGGTAGAACCGGCATGTTACCGCTCGCAAACGCCCTTTGGTCGCTGCAGCCTTATAGTCATGCCGCGCTGCAGCATCAAATGTTTAGCGTTATCTCTCGATTTGAGGCAGATCTGCCAAGCCCATCTGCCCCATATTTGCGTGCAGATCCTGTTGTAGAATGTCGATGACATGGGCAGGGCCACGTGCGCCAAGTGCTGCTAAACCATACAAAAAGGCGCGCCCCAGCATGACAAAGTCCGCCCCAAGGGATAACGCGCGTAGAACGTCCAGCCCGCCTTCGATGCCACTGTCAATGATCAGGGGAAGATGGGTGGCGGTTCTGATGGCTGGAAGAACCTCTATGCTGGCGGGCGCTGCATCAAACTGCCGCCCCCCGTGATTCGAGACCCAAAGCGCGTCCACCCCGACCTGTTCCAGACTGTGTGTATCTTCAGGCCGAAGGATGCCTTTTATCAACAAAGGACCATCCCAATGGTCGCGCAGCCACGAGACATACTCCAAATCCGGTGAGGTCCTGAGCAAGTATCCGACATGCGCCGTCGGCGGCAGGTTGCCCGGATTTTCGATGTATTTTTCCAGTGTACGCATGCGCGGCGCGCCACTGCGCAGCATTCCCATCGCCCAGGCAGGGCGCATCACGATCTGTGCAAGCAAGCGCGGCGTCAGTTTTGGCGGCTGTCTTAAACCCGAGCGTGTTTGCCTTTCCCTGCGCGATGCAACGGGAACATCTACCGTCAGGACAAGCGTTCGAAAACCGGCGGCGCGTACACGGTCCAGCATATCCTTACGAATGTCCGGATCCCGTGGCGGATACAGTTGAAACCACGCGTCTGGCCCAAGGTACGGGGCAAGATCCTCGGGGCTCTGACTGGCGACGGTCGACAGGGTAAAGGGAATTCCCGCCTTTGCGGCAGCCTGCGCCAACAAACGCTCTGCATTGGGCCAGACCAGTCCGGACATCCCGATAGGTGCAATGCCGAAGGGCAAAGAACAGGTGCGGTTCAGAATCGCCTTTGACGTATCAAACTCCAATTCTCCGTGCAGGATCGATGGCGTCAGCCGGACGTCATCCAGCGCCTTTCGGTTGCGCAAAAGGGCCGTTTCCGCACCTGTTCCGCTTTCCACATATTCCCATACGAAATGCGGCAAACGGCGGCGCGCGCGGCGTTTCAGGTCCGGAATGCTCGGAAAGGTGCTGTGCAAGTCCATGCGGATTGATCCGACCCGCTGTGCGATTCGGCAAGGGGCTAGGCCGCAACTGAACCTTTCGGATCTCTTTCGGCATCGGATCGTTCGGGCTTATTGTGCATCCCACCAGCAACTTGAACCTGGTTGCGCCCTTGGTCCTTGGCGACGTAAAGCGCATCATCTGCTGCGCGCATAAGGTCCTGCGGCATGGTTCCGTGTTTCGGGTAATGTGCAACGCCGACCGAGATTGTGATCCGCGGCAATGCCTTTTCTCCGTAGCGGACCGCGACTGCTTCGATCGCCTGACGCAATTGTTCGGCACGGGTCATGGCGTCTTCGGGGGTGTTGTCTGGTAGGATCAGCATGAACTCTTCGCCGCCGATACGGCAGGCAACTTCGTCCCGATCGCAACCCTGTTCCAATGCGGCCCCAACCGCACGCAGGACCATGTCCCCGGCGTCATGTCCATGCGTGTCGTTGAATTTTTTGAAGTGATCCACGTCAACCGCAATCAAGCTCAGCGCGGAACCCGTCTGTTGACTGCGGCTTATGGATTTCCGAAGCGTATCGGTCATGTGACGGCGGTTGAACAGGCCGGTCAGCGGGTCGCGCACCGATTGGTCATGTAACTGATCGCGCATGCGGACATTGGCGATTGCCATGCTGATCTGTTCGGCGCAAAGCTGTGCCAGTTTGCGGCTTTTGTGGAAGCAAGCCTCGCGCCCTTCAAGCGCACGCAGATGCAGCAGGCCAACGGTTTCCCCGTGGGCCAGAATGGGAAAGCAGAAATAGGGCCGGCCGTCATGCGGTTCTGCGTGTTCGCAGACAAAGTCGATCTCGGATGCGCCAAATTCATAGGTTCGCCCCCTTCGCAGACCCCAGCACCCTTCGGGGTGAATATGCGCCTTATGTGTGCCACCATTCCAACTGGCGCAGCCATCCAGCACATCCCGCGAGTTGGAATAGACATAAACACTGCCCTCGGCCTCGGGCAGTATGTGGGTCATGAAGCGCGATACCATGTCGAATAGCTCATCCAGCGATCGGCTGGACTGTAGCCATTCGTTCAACTCGCCCAATAAACGCACCTCGCGTGCGAGGCGGAGTTGATCATCCATCAATGCGCGCTCTTTCTGCGCGCGCAGTTCTAATACGCCCAATTGCTTACGGTTGGTGCGATGAATCACAAGGCTCACGGTGCTCAGCGCGAGCAAAACCACTGTGCTGACGACGATCAAAGAAAGCCGCACGCGGCTGATAAACAGGTTTCTTACGTCTGTGATGTCAGAATAGAATTCGATTGCCCCAAGAAATCGGCCATTCTGAACCACGGGCGCATAGATTTCAGCAACGTGGCGGGTATTGGTGTCAAAACCCTCTAGCTGGTGGGTATCCAGCGAGTCGACCTCGGCAATCGGTTTTTCAGCGTGTTTGTAGAACAAGTTACCCATCGCGACGACGTCAGCGAAGTAAGGTTTTGTGTTTACGGTTCCAACATCAGTCTCGCGCGTAGACCAGAACACGTGACCGGACGCGTCGAACAGCTTGAACCTATAGATGTCAGAGGTTTCAGGCAGCAAAGCCAGAAAGGCTAGGTCATGCTGACTTAGGATATGCCGTTCAAAACTCACCTGCAGATCATACAGCTGGCTTTCAACTTGGCGCCCCATTTGAACGGCACGATGGCGTAAATCGGATTCCAGCATATGATCGACGACCGGACCAGGGATGGCATAGATTCCCCAACCGGCCAGCGCTGTAAGCGCAAGCAGCATTGTCGTTATTATGAAGGTCTTTAGCCTTGTGCTGATGCCTGCCGTCCCAGCCCCGTCCATGTCCACACTCTCCCACATTGGTGAGGACAGGATGTGCGGAGGGTTTTGACAGAGCGTTAACTCAGCCCGGAACACACCAAAGCAAATGTTAAAGATTTATGCGAACAGAGGCAAAAAGCCTGTGAACAAGCCGTGAACAAACTCTTTCCCTTCAGGCTTATCCGGCGTAGTTTGGGCCCATGAGCAGTTTTGACGAAATGGACGCCTTTGAAGGCGCATCGCTGTCGGCGCGGGCCATGGCCGTGCGCCCTTCGCCATATCTGGATGAGCTGAACCCGGCGCAACGGGAGGCGGTCGAACATCTGGATGGCCCGGTTCTGATGCTGGCCGGAGCAGGGACGGGTAAAACCAAGGCTCTTACGGCCCGTATCGCGCATCTACTCAACACGGCGAGGGCCCGCCCGAATGAGATTCTTTCGGTGACGTTTACCAACAAAGCCGCGCGCGAGATGAAAGAGCGGGTCGGTCGCCTGCTGGGCCAGCCTGCCGAAGGGATGCCGTGGCTGGGCACGTTCCACTCGATCTGTGTCAAGCTGTTGCGCCGTCACGCGGAATTGGTCGATCTGAAATCGAACTTCACGATTCTGGACAGCGATGACCAAAAACGACTGCTGAAACAGCTTACTCAGGCGGCGAACATAGATGACAAGCGTTGGCCTGCGCGGTTGCTGGCCAGTATTATCGACGATTGGAAAAACCGTGCGTTGACACCGGATAAAGTGCCCGCCGCAGACGCGGGGGCGTACAACAACAAGGGTATTGAGCTTTATGCACAGTACCAGGCGCGCCTGCGAGAGTTGAATGCGGTAGATTTCGGCGACCTGCTACTGCATATGGTCACGATCTTCCAAGCCCATCCGGACGTTTTGGAACAATACCAGCGCTGGTTCCGCTACATTCTGGTGGACGAGTATCAGGACACCAACATTGCCCAATACCTTTGGCTGCGTCTGCTGGCCGGAGGACACAAGAATATATGTTGTGTGGGGGACGACGATCAGTCGATTTACGGCTGGCGCGGGGCCGAAGTGGGCAACATCCTGCGGTTCGAAAAGGATTTCCCGGGCGCTTATGTGGTGCGGTTGGAGCAGAACTACCGCTCGACCCCACATATTCTGGCGGCAGCCTCGAACGTCATTAGGGGCAACGAAAACCGACTGGGCAAGGAGTTGTGGACGGCTGAGGAAGACGGGCACAAAGTTCGTCTGATCGGTCACTGGGATGGCGAAGAAGAAGCGCGCTGGATTGGGGAAGAGATTGATGCGCTACAAAGCGGACAATCTAGGTTGGGTCAAGGGCGCAATAACCCTCGATCTAAGACTGTTCAGCAAGAGATCGAACGCAGAATTAAGAACGAACTTCCCATCTGGGAGGAAGATACGCCACTTGACGTATTGCTGAGCGACGAGCGGTTTTATAGGGACATAAAAACTCGTAAGTGGCTCCTAAAAGAACTTGGTCTTGAAGCGAAATACTCCAACTTTGCTCCATTTTTTGAGCGGTTCTATTTAGATGAAATCGCAATTCTGGTCCGTGCCTCGCACCAGATGCGTGCGTTTGAGGATCGTTTCCTGACCATCGGTCTGCCCTACAAGGTGATCGGCGGCCCGCGATTCTATGAACGGATGGAGATTCGCGATGCCATGGCCTATTTCCGGCTGGTGATCAGCCCCGAAGACGATCTGGCCTTTGAGCGTATTGTGAACACGCCAAAACGCGGCCTTGGCGACAAGGCGCAGCAGACCATTCAGATGACCGCACGTGAAAACGGTGTTTCTTTGGTGGATGGTGCCCGGATCGCCGTCGATAACGGGCTGATCAAGGGGAAGGGTGGCAAAGCCCTGCGCGAGTTGATTGATGGGCTGGCGCGGTGGAACGCAATGACGCGTGGCCCGCGGATCGAGGTCGACGACGACTCGGTGATTGATGACGGATCACCCTTGCGGTTCGGCGCGCCCGAACACTCGCATATCGAACTGGCCCAGATCATCCTCGACGAATCCGGCTATACGGCCCATTGGCAGAACGACAAGACCCCCGAAGCGCCGGGGCGTTTGGAAAACCTTAAGGAACTGGTCAATCAACTGGACAACTTCGAGAACTTGCAAGGGTTTTTGGAGCATGTCAGCCTTGTCATGGACAACGAACAAGACAGCGACGGGGCCAAGGTTTCGATCATGACCCTGCACGCCGCCAAGGGGCTCGAATTCCCGGTTGTCTTCCTGCCAGGGTGGGAGGACGGGTTATTCCCTTCGCAACGGTCGATGGATGAATCCGGCCTCAAGGGGCTCGAGGAAGAACGGCGTCTAGCCTATGTTGGCATCACCCGCGCCGAAGAGGTCTGTACGATTTCATTCGCCGCCAATCGGCGGGTGTTTGGGCAATGGCAGAACTCCATGCCTTCGCGTTTCATCGACGAATTGCCGGAAGAGCATGTCGAGGTGCTGACGCCTCCGGGTCTGTATGGCGGTGGGCAACAGACAGCGGGAATCGAAACCCGTGCGGCCGAAGCCAATGTCTATAACTCACCGGGCTGGAAGCGGATGCAGGCGCGGCAGGGGCAATATGGCATGTCACAACCCCGCGAAAGTCGGAACACGGTGATCGACGCCACCGCCCTGGCCAGTTTCACTCTGGGTGAGCGCGTGTTTCACCAGAAATTCGGCTATGGCGCGGTCATCGGTATCGAGGGCGACAAGGTCGAGGTCGATTTCGATAAGGCGGGCACTAAGAAGTTGGTGTCACGATTCCTGACCAATAAGGATGACGTCCCGTTCTAAGGCATCATAATCCTTCGACAAGAACCAGATTGGTCGAGGCCGTGGCCTGTCGGATCGTTGCCAGTGCGATGTAGTCTGGGTCATCTTTCCAGGCTTTTGCCGCGGCAAGGTCTGGAAACTCCATCAGCACAATTCCACCGTCCGGCCAATCGCCTTCGATCCGTTCGACCGGTTTGGAAGAAACGGTGAGCAAACGGCCGCCGTGACGATCAAAGATTGGCATGAACCCCGCCAGATAGTCTTGATACCCGTCCGGGTCGCGTATGTCGATTTGCGCGATGAAATAGGCAGCCATGGCGTCCTCCGGATCAGAAATCAGGATGCCATCCTACACCTGCGCCCGAAAAAACAAAAAACGGCGGTTCCCAGGGAGGAGGAAGGGGAACCGCCGTCTTGTCAACATCAGAGCAGGGAGGAGGAGAGCCCTGATGTATACGAACCCGGGTTTGAGCCCGGTATGGGTAAGACGCGGCGACGTCAGGGAGGAGGACGACGTCGCCGCGCGCTTTCAACATCAAGGCAGGGAGGAGGAGAGCCTCGATGTATCAGGTTCCGGCATCCTTAGGCCGGTATAAGGTGCGGCAACGTCAGGGAGGAGGAGAGACGTTGCCGCTGATTACAGACCCTAAGGGAGGAGTAAGGGCCTGATCTCGGTATCTGTGGCGCGCTCAACGCGCGGTGTGGTCTTCTGCCGCCTGCATTGCAACCCGGCGGATCATCGAGCGGTGCAGGCCCAAATCGGCCAGTTCGCGGTTCGACAGGGCGGACAGTTCGTTTACCGTCTGGCGGTACATGCGATAGCGTGCAAAGCGGGTCTTGGCGTTTTCTACCAGTGCGTTCAGTCCGAACGCCGGTGCGCTCTTGGGTGCGGTTTGTGTGCTTGCGACTGCCATTTTCATCATCCGTCTATCATGCGTTACCGATATCAGTCGGTCCGTGCTTGAGACTGAAGATAGGCAAATGCTGCGATTGCACAATGGGTCACGTCATCAATGCTGCTATGCAGCAAATGCATAGATTGGTTCGCTTTTTTCCCAACGACGATATGCGCCTTTAAAATATAGGTTTTACCTAAGGGCATCTTGAGTGCCCCAAAAAACACATCGATGTGAACTGCCTTGGAATTGAGCGCATTCGACGAGAATTTGTGCGACCTGAAACGCTGATGGTGGATCTTGGATGTGCGGAATATGCCGCGAAATGACCGTTTGGAAGGCTTGTAGACGTCTTGCCGATTCTGACCATTCGGGTTGAAAGCAGTGCGAAGTACGGCATCCAAAGTACTCAAGTGGCTACATATGGGAATTCGTGGGCGATGCTGGTGTTGGCGGGGAAAGGCCGATAGCTTTGCCCCCTTTTTCTGGTCGATTCTGGTATTCGACTGCTTCCTGCAGGCCGAAAAATCCAGTCTGAACGAGAAAATACAAATTTTTTCGGGAAAACGCGGGAATTTTTTCCCGACAACTTCTTTCTATATGTAGGGAAAGCCGGATCGAGTTGCGCTATCAGTGGTGTATTGATGTCAAAAACTCGACGATTTAGTATATACATCACGTGCCCCAAGCGCCACGATCGAAAAAATTCCTGTTGATTTCCATGAATTCCCATGGCATCCCTTATGCATCCGATGAGGACGAGGCAGCAGGGGCACCAAACGACCCCGAACCAAAAATACAAATCAGGTTTCATACAGGCATCTCGCTTTCATCACTCAAGAGATCCGGCGCGCGGGCGAGCAGACATCCCCCCAGGTGGCGCGTGCAGCTGGACATCCCGCAAAGCGGGTCAATGCGGCGGGTTGATCAGTGGCAGCAGATCAACCCGCCGTTTTTCTTCCGGGGGGAACGTGAATTTGAGGTGGGGCGCAAGCGAAAGGGACAGTCGTCTTGGCGCGCAGGTTTAGAGGTGAAAGCCACCATAAGGTGGACACGAAGGGCAGGGTCTCGATCCCGGCCTCTTTTCGCCGTGTGCTTGAAGCCTCTGATCCCAACTGGCAGCCCGGTGACAATCCTGAGCTTGTGATTGTGTATGGCGATCACCGCCGCAAATACCTTGAGTGTTATACGATGCAGGCGATTGACGAGGTCGACGCCAAGATCGATGCGCTTCCGCGTGGCTCGATGGAGCGCAAGATGCTGCAACGCATGTTCCACGGTCAGTCTTTTCCGACCAATGTCGATGAGACCGGTCGTCTGGTCTTGCCCGCCAAGCTGCGCACCAAGATCGACCTTGAAAATGAGGCCTTCTTTATCGCCGCTGGTGACACCTTCCAGATCTGGAAACCCGAGACCTACGAGGTCGAGGAACTGGCCAAGGCAGAAGAGTGGATGGACGATCTGCCCGACGATTTCGATCCGATGGTCTATCTCGACGGCGTCGGGGACGCGTGACGGCATGTCCGGCGCTGTCTCCTCCTCCGATAAACCCCATATTCCCGTTTTGCTGCGTCCATTGCTGGACGCAGTGTCTCCGGTATCCGGTATTTGGCTGGATGGCACATTTGGTGCCGGCGGATATACGCGTGGCTTGCTGGATGCCGGGGCCGAAAAGGTCGTTGGCGTGGATCGTGATCCTCTGGCCTTTGACATGGCCGCGGATTGGGCGAGCGAGTATGGCGACCGGCTGGTGATGCAGCCTGGTGTTTTCTCGCGGATGGACGAATACGCACGGGATCTGGACGGGGTAGTGCTGGACCTTGGTGTGTCTTCGATGCAGCTGGATCAGGCCGAGCGTGGTTTTTCCTTCATGAAAGACGGCCCCTTGGACATGCGCATGAGTCAGGAAGGCGAAAGCGCCGCTGATTTGGTCAACACATCGACCGAGGCGCAACTGGCTGACATCCTGTTCCATTTCGGCGAGGAACGCGCAAGCCGCCGGATCGCCAAGGCCATTGTGAAAGCGCGAAGCGAAGAACCAATCACTACGACCCTGCGTCTGGCTGAGATTATTGAATCCTGCCTGCCGCGCCCCAAGCCCGGACAATCGCACCCTGCGACCCGCAGCTTTCAAGGGCTACGGATCGCGGTAAACGCGGAATATGAAGAGCTTTTTCAGGGGTTGATGGCCGCGGAACGCGCGTTGAAGCCTGGCGGGCAACTGGCCGTTGTGACTTTCCATTCCATCGAGGATCGAATGGTCAAACGGTTCTTTCAGTCCCGCGCGGGTAAGACAGGGCGCGCAAACCGCTATGCGCCTGAAATCGAACAAAAGCAGCCGCAATTCACGCTGAAAACCCGCAAGGCCGTTGGGCCAGATGAGCAGGAATTGCAGGAAAACCCGCGTGCGCGGTCCGCCAAATTGCGCGTGGCAATCCGAACCGAGGCTCCGGCGGGGGAAATTGATGCCCGTGCCATTGGGATGCCGCAACTGGGGGGAAGGGCAAAATGAAGAGTATTTTGTATGTGTTGACCGCTCTGTCCGTTTTTGGATTGGCGCTCTGGGCCTATCAGGAAAACTACCGCACCCAGCAGGTGGTCAAAGAAACGCAGAAGCTCCAGCGCGAGATTGGCATGGCGCAGGTTCGTCTGGCCGTTCTGAATGCAGAATGGGCCTATCTGAACCGTCCGGACCGACTGCGTGAACTTGCAGATTTGAACTTTGAACGTTTGGGCCTGTTGCCCCTGCGGGCGGAACAGTTTGGACGTGCTGATCAGATTGCCTATGCCGAAGACCCCGATCTGCCCATCGTTGATCCGATTGAGTTGCAGGCCATCACCGACATTCAGGCGTTGGGCGAGGTACAGATTCCATGACCCGCACCCCCCTACGCCCTCTGGCCCGAATTCTTGATGCCCGCGCCCGAGGTGAAAATCCCAAGGCGATTGAACGGGAAAACATCCGCAAACGCCACGAGGATATGAAAGACCGCGCTCGCGCCCGTGCCGAAGGGCGGCTGTTGGTGCTGGGGCTGTTCTTCTTCTGCGCCTTCTCGGTTGTTGGGGTCCGCATGGGTATGCTGGCCACATCCGAAGCGCAGGAGCCTGTGGCAAGTGCGCCGGGTGCTGCCATTGCCATGCAGCGTGCCAATATCGTTGACCGCGAAGGGCGCATTCTGGCGACCAATCTGGACACTTATTCGGTCTACGCGCAGCCTCCCTTGATGATCGACCCGATTGCCGCCGCAGATCAGTTGGTGGCCATCTTCCCGGATCTGGACAAAGAGCGTCTGGTTAAGGATTTCACCGGCAAGCGTAAGTTCCTGTGGATTAAAAAACGCATCTCACCCGAACAGAAGCAAGCCGTGCACGACATCGGGGATCCCGGTATCCTGTTTGGCCCGCGAGAAATGCGCCTTTATCCCAACGGCAAGCTTGCCGCGCATATTCTGGGCGGGTCCGGCTTTGGTCGTGAAGGTGTCAGCGCTGCTGAAGTGATCGGTGTGGCCGGTGTCGAGAAACAGTTCGACGACTACCTGCGTGACCCGGCCAACGGCAACAAGCCGCTGCAATTGTCGCTGGACCTGACCATTCAGGCGGCTGTTGAGCAGGTGCTGTATGGTGGCATGAAGATCATGAACGCCAAGGGGGCCTCGGCGGTTCTGATGAACGTGCACACGGGTGAGGTTGTCTCAGCCGCGTCTTTGCCCTCGTTTGATCCAAATGACCGCCCACGCCCACCAACGTCGGGGTTTGATCCGTCGGACAGCCCATTGTTCAACCGCTATGTACAGGGCGTGTACGAACTGGGCTCGGTCTTCAAGATTTTCACTGCAGCGCAGGCCGTCCAACTGGGGCTGGTGAATTCCAACACCATCATCGACACGTCAGGCCCGATGAAGATCGGTCGCTTTCCCATCGGAGAGTTCAACGGCAAGAATTACGGAAAGATCAGCGTTGCGGACGTGATCGTACACAGCTCGAACCGAGGTACGGGCCGTTTGGCGTTGCAGATCGGTGCGCAACGGCAGCAGGATTTTCTGAACACGTTGGGCATGTTCGATCCAACGCCGTTTGAAATTGTCGAGGCCAAGGGCGGAGTGCCCCTGAAGCCCAAGAAGTGGGGCGAGTTGAGCACTGTGACCATTTCCTACGGCCATGGCTTGTCGACCAGTCCGATGCATCTGGCCGCCGGGTACGCGGCGATTGCCAATGGCGGGCATTATGTCAGCCCCACCATTTTGCGAAAAAACGGCCCGCAATACGGCCCTCGGGTCATGTCGGACAGCACGGCCCGTCAGGCTCAGAATATGCTGCGCAAAGTGGTGACAGATGGCACTGCTAGCTTTGCTGAAGTCAAAGGTTATGACGTGGCAGGAAAAACGGGCACTGCCGACAAGCCAAAGCCGCGTGGCGGGTATTACGATGACAAGGTCATCGCTACTTTTGCGACGATCTTCCCGGCCTATGATCCGAAATACGTTCTGATCGTTACTTTGGACGAACCTTCGATTGTGGCGTACGGCGAAAAGCGCCGCACTGCGGGCTGGACCGCCGTGCCGGTAGCTGCCGAACTTATTGGTCGCGTCGCACCTTTGCTGGGCTTGCGTCCTCGGCTTGAGCCTGAGGCGGGCGCTGCTATAACGCTGACCTCAAACTAGGCTGTCCGGCAAGAGGTGGGTCATGGGCACAAGGACAAAGAAACTCAACCAACTGGCCCTGACTGCACGCGGGGGCGCAAACCCTGACATCACAGGTCTGGCTGTTGACAGCCGTGAAGTGAAAGACGACTTCCTGTTTGCGGCTCTTCCCGGCACGCGGGTGCATGGCGGAGAGTTCATCCGGTTTGCCCTGCGCATGGGGGCATCCGCGATCCTGACAGACGCCGAAGGGGCCCAGATCGCCGAAGCCGAGCTTACCGATTCAGACGCCGCACTGATTGTGGTCGAAGACCCGCGTCAGGCGCTAGCGGGTGCAGCCGCGTTGTGGTTTGGCGCACAACCAAAGACCATCGTTGCTGTCACCGGGACCAATGGTAAAACATCTGTCGCCACCTTTGTGCGCCAGATTTGGTCTGAATTGGATCACGCTGCTGTCAATCTTGGAACCACCGGGGTTGAGGGCGCATGGACCGCACCGTTGGCCCATACCACCCCTGAGCCAATCACCCTGCATCGTTGTCTGGCAGAGGCGGCTGAAAATGGTGTGACCCATGCCGCGATGGAAGCGTCGTCCCACGGCCTGGAGCAACGTCGCCTGGATGGCGTGCATCTGACGGCCGCAGGGTTTTCCAACTTCACACAAGACCATCTGGACTATCACGAAACCTTCGAGGCGTATTTTGCCGCCAAGGCCGGGTTGTTCGACCGTGTGTTGCCGCAAGACGGTACGGCGGTGATCAATCTGAGTGACCCTAAGGGCGCGCAGGTCCAGCGGATCGCAAAATCCCGGGGCCAATCGGTGTTGACCGTTGGTCTTGGCGATGCTGATTTGTGCCTGATCAATCAGCGGTTTGACGCCACAGGACAGGACCTGCGCTTTTCGTGGCAAGGCCGAACCTATCAGACTCGTCTGAACCTGATCGGAGGGTTTCAAGCCGAAAATATCCTGCTGGCCTGCGGGTTGGTCATCGCTGCTGGCGACAGCCCAGAGCAGGTTTTTGAAACTCTGCCGCATCTGACGACTGTACGAGGGCGGATGCAACTGGCCGCAACGCGCGACAACGGCGCAACGGTTTTTGTGGATTACGCCCACACGCCCGACGCGGTGGCCACGGCCCTCAAGGCGCTGCGCCCGCATGTGATGGGGCGTCTGATCACCATCGTTGGGGCAGGCGGTGATCGCGACGCCACGAAACGCCCTCTGATGGGCAAGGCGGCGGCGAACCATGCTGATGTGGTGTTTGTCACCGACGACAACCCACGCAGCGAAGACCCGGCCACTATCCGCGCAGCCGTCATGGATGGTGCGCTTGAAGCCGCAGGCCAGGCCAGCGTGACCGAGGTCGGTGACCGCGCCGAAGCCATTTTGCGCGGCATTGACGCGCTGCAACCGGGCGATGCGCTGCTGATCGCTGGTAAGGGGCACGAAACTGGCCAGATTGTCGGGGATCAGGTCCTACCCTTTGATGACGTTGAACAGGCCAGTATTTCTGTGGCTGCGCTGGACGGGAGGGTTGCATGACACTCTGGACAGCATCCGAGGCCGCCGAAGCTACGGGCGGTCAGGCCATGGGTGATTGGATTGCCAATGGTGTGTCTATCGACACGCGCACGCTGCAGCCCGGCGATCTTTTCGTGGCACTTAAAGCCGCGCGGGACGGACATGACTTTGTGGCGCAGGCACTGGAAAGAGGCGCAGGGGCCGCGCTGGTGTCGCGCATGCCTGATGATGTGCCGGAGGGCGCGCCTCTGCTGATAGTCGAGGACGTTCAGGCAGGTCTCGAAGCTTTGGGCCAGGCGGCACGGGCGCGAACGGACGCACGTGTTGTGGGTGTGACCGGCAGTGTAGGCAAGACGTCGACCAAGGAAATGCTGGCGACGATCCTCGAAACACAAGGTAAAACCCATGCCAGCGTGGCCAGTTACAATAACCATTGGGGCGTGCCACTTACATTGGCCCGGATGCCGTGCGACACGGAATTTGCCGTGATTGAGATTGGCATGAACCACCCGGGTGAGATTGCTCCGCTGGCTAAACAGGCGCGCCCGCATGTGGCACTGGTCACGACTGTAGCTGCAGTGCACTTGGAAGCCTTTGAATCAGTCGCAGGCATCGCCCATGAAAAAGCGGCAATCCTTGAAGGGTTGGAGCCCGGCGGAGCCGCGATTGTAAACGCAGACATAGAACACGCCGACATTCTGCGCCAAACTGCACTGGACCTCGGGACGGGGATCGTTGATTTCGGTCGTAAGGCTTCTGATTACCGATTGACCGATGTACAGCAAGCGGCCAACGCCGTGAACGCTCAGGCCAGGGTCGGTGATCATACCATCCGCTTTGAGGTCAATTCTGCCGGTACGCATTTTGCTATGAACGCGCTTGGGGCTCTGGCCGCGTGCGTGGAACTGGGTGTTGATCTGGATCAGGCGATCACGGGCTTGCGCGCGTGGTCGCCGGTTAAAGGGCGCGGCGTACGCGAAAGCTTATCGCTGTCTGGCGGTGGTCAAATCGAACTGTTGGACGACAGCTATAACGCCAACCCAACCTCGATGGAGGCCGCACTGGACGTGTTGGCTGCCTCGCAAGGTACTCGTCGCATCGCGTTTTTGGGTGACATGAAGGAACTGGGCTCGCAGGAAGTGGCGATGCACGCCGAAATGGCGAATGTTGCAGCCATGGGGAAAGTGAATCAGGTGCATTGCATTGGCCCTTTGATGCAGGCCATGCACAAGGCGCTACCCGATGACAAGCGCGGGCTCTGGTTTGAAACCAGCGCTGAAATGGCCGAACACCTGAACGCATTGATCCATGATGGCGACACTGTGTTGGCCAAGGGGTCTCTCAGCATGGCATTGGCGACGATTGTTGACGGTCTGCGCAAAATGGGGCAAGGGAGCGCGCTTGATGGGTGATCGCGCCCAGACGCCGCGTGTGAGAAAGGTATTGTCATGCTGTATTGGTTGACCGCCCTGTCGGACGGAGGGGATTTCTGGAACCTCTTCCGCTACATCACCTTCCGCGCGGGTGGTGCCTTTTTAACAGCGCTTATCTTTGGTTTCCTGTTCGGAAAACCCCTGATCAATGTGCTGCGCAAAAAGCAGGGCAAGGGTCAGCCGATCCGCGATGACGGCCCAGAGGGCCATTTTTCCAAGGCCGGCACACCGACCATGGGTGGATTGCTGATTGTTGGTGCGCTTGTGACGTCGACCCTGATCTGGGCGCGGTGGGACAATCCATATGTCTGGATGGTACTGTTCGTAACGCTGGCCTACGCCGCCATCGGATTTGCGGATGACTACGCCAAAGTGTCGAAGCAAAATACGAAGGGCGTCTCAAGCAAGATGCGCCTTGCGCTAGGCGTCATTATTGCGGTTCTGGCCTCGCTCTGGGCGTCGTTGCACCACCCGGAGGCATTGCAGAACCAACTGGCGGTGCCTGTGTTCAAGGACACTCTGGTCAATCTGGGCCTGTTCTATATTCCGTTTGCGGTGGTCGTGATCGTGGGGGCCGCCAATGCGGTGAACCTGACCGACGGTCTGGACGGACTGGCGATCATGCCCGCAATGATTGCCGCCACGACCCTTGGAATCATTGCCTATGCGGTTGGGCGCGTGGACTTTACCGAGTATCTGGACGTGCACTACGTGCCCGGAACCGGCGAAATCCTGATCTTCACGGCTGCTTTGTTCGGCGGTGGTTTGGGCTTTTTGTGGTACAACGCACCGCCTGCGGCGGTCTTCATGGGTGACACCGGTTCATTGGCACTGGGTGGTGCACTGGGTGCGATTGCCGTCGCCACCAAGCACGAGCTTGTTCTGGCCGTGGTCGGTGGTCTGTTCGTGGTCGAGGCACTAAGCGTGATCATTCAGGTCCTCTACTTCAAGCGCACCGGTAAGCGGGTCTTTTTGATGGCCCCGATCCATCACCACTATGAGAAAAAAGGCTGGGCTGAACCGACCATCGTCATCCGTTTCTGGATCATCTCGCTGATCCTGGCGATGATCGGACTGGCAACGCTGAAGGTAAGGTGAGCAACCGTCGTATTGTGCTGTCAGGCTGTTCAGGAGGCGGTAAATCCACCCTCCTGCAAGAGATGGCGCGGCGCGGCTATGCGACTGTCACAGAACCCGGCCGCCGAGTCGTAACCGCGGAACAGCAGGTCGGTGGAACCGCGTTGCCCTGGACAGATCCTGAAGCGTTTTGCCGGAAGGTCATCGAGACGGCCTTCAACGATATGACCCAAGCCCCGGACGGTTTGGTTCTATTCGACCGGTCCGCACTGGACGCTTTGATCTGGTTTGATCGCACGGGTACTGATTTAGAAAATGCCCTGCGAGACCAGATCGTCCGGCTTGACTATGACCGTCAGATTTTTCTGTTTCCGCCCTGGCCTGAAATCTATGTGAAAGACAGTCAGCGTCAGCACGATCTGGTTGACGCTCTTGCGGAATATGAGGGTTTGTGCGACCGCTTGCCCAAACTTGGTTTCAAGACCACCCTTGTTCCAAAGCGACCTGTCAAAGAACGGGCGGATTGGCTTGAGGCGCAGCTAGACGAAGGAAGTAAGACATGATCCCGGTCAAAGGTTTTACAGGGCAGAAAGTCGCCGTTCTAGGGCTGGGTCGATCAGGCTTGGCGACAGCACGCGCCTTGCGTGCTGGCAAGGCCGAGCCTGTGTGCTGGGACGACAACCCGGCAGCTCGTGAAGCTGCCGAAGGCGAAGGATTTACCTGCGTTGACCTGCGCAAGCACGGGGCGTTTGACGGCATTGCGTCGCTGATCGTCTCACCGGGCATTCCGCATCTTTATCCTGAACCGAACCCTGTGGTGGCTGCTGCCTTGGACGCTGGAGTACCGGTCGATAACGACATCGGCCTGTTCTTCCGTTCCTTCGCGGGGTCGGAATGGAACAACTACGACACGCCGCCGCGCGTGATTGCGGTGACGGGCTCGAACGGGAAATCCACCACGGCGGCGTTGATCCACCACATCCTGACCGAGGCCGGGCGTGAGGCACAGTTGGCAGGCAATATCGGACGCGGGGTTCTGGATATCGATCCGGGCGGCGATGGCTCGGTGGTGGTTCTGGAACTCAGCAGCTATCAGACAGAACTTGCCCGTGCACTTACGCCTGATGTGGCTGTTTTCACCAACCTCTCACCCGATCATCTGGACCGACACGGCGGCATGGGCGGTTATTTCGCGGCCAAACGGCGCCTGTTTGCGGAAGGTGGGCCGGACCGAGCGATTATTGGTATTGACGAGATCGAAGGCGCGTTTCTGGCCGGACAACTGGCCGAAGGACCAACGGATGACCGGGTGATCCGCATCTCGGTTGCGCGCAAACTGACAGGCCCGGGGTGGCAGGTGTTCGCACGCAAAGGTTTCTTGTCGGAATACCGCAAGGGGCGTCAGGCAGGTTCCATCGATCTGCGCGCGATCAAGGGGCTGCCCGGTGCCCATAACCATCAAAACGCCTGCGCTGCTTACGCCGCTTGCCGGTCGCTGGGCCTTGCGCCACGTGTGATCGAGGATGCGCTGCACTCTTATCCGGGCCTACCGCATCGCAGCCAGATCATTGCCGAAGCCGGTGGGGTTACTTATGTCAACGACTCCAAGGCGACCAATGTCGACAGCGCATTGAAGGCGTTGAGCGCGTTCAAAAACATCCGCTGGATTTGCGGCGGGCTTGAAAAAGAGGGCGGTATCGCAGCTCTGAACACGGCAGCGGATCAGGTGCGCAAAGCGTATGTGATCGGTCGCGAAGCGGCTGGTTTTGCGATGCAGCTGGAAGCGGACGCGCAGGTTTGCACCACGATGGAGGCCGCAGTGGGACAGGCCATCGAAGACGCGGAAGAGGGTGACACGGTGTTGCTCGCACCAGCTGCGGCAAGTTTCGATCAATATGACAATTTCGAGCAACGCGGCGATGACTTTACAGAACAAGTGCGTAAACGACTGACGTAAGGCGACGCTCTGCCGGTTGATCTGGACTTTTCCCAATCAGATTGACACTTTGTGGGAAGTAAGGTTGCGTCACCTTCAGTTCACAAAGAGGTAGCGGATATGTCTGCACGCAAAATTTTCTTCGCCCTTCCCGTGGTCGCGCTGGCCGGAGCCTGCGCCAACAGCGGGGCGAATTATGTCCCGATCATCGATGGGGCGGTAGGGCCCAACTATCAGTCTGATCTGGCCAATTGTCAGGCGCTGGCGCGGTCTCAGCCAACGCTCGACAGCAACACGGCGGGCGCCGCTGCCATCGGCGCGGCCGGTGCTGCGGCAACCACTGCAATCATCGACAACAGCGCCAGCGATCTGGGCCGTGCAGCAGCAGCCGGTGCGTTGATTGGTGCTGGTGCAAGCGCGATCAACAACACTCAGAATCAGGAAGTGATCGTTCGCAACTGTATGCGTGGGCGCGGGTATAACGTCGTAGGCTAACGCTCGGCGGCAATGGCAACGCCGGCGACATGGCCTGAAGACCAAGCCCACTGGAAGTTGTAGCCGCCCAACCAGCCGGTGACATCCACCGCTTCACCAATTGCAAAGAGGCCAGGGACATCCTTGGCCTCCATGGTTTTAGATGACAAATCGTCGGTATCGATCCCGCCCAGCGTGACTTCAGCCGTGCGATACCCCTCGGTTCCCGATGGAAGCAACTGCCACGCGGATAGGGCTGCGGTCAGGTCTGCCAGCTTCGCATCTGACTGATCCGCAAGGTTCCCGGACATCGAAATGACATTGCTGAGATAGTCCACCAACCGGGCCGGTAGGTGGCGTGCCAGTTCTGTTGTCAAAGCCTTTCGACCCCCGCTCTGACGCTGCGTCCGCAACAGATCGAACAGCGGCAGATCAGGGATCAGGTTTACCCTGATCGCTTCACCCTCGTACCAGTAGGATGACAACTGCAACACCGACGGCCCGCTGAGACCGCGGTGAGTAAACAGCAACGCTTCGTCAAAGCTGGTGCGGTCGTTCGACAGCCGAGCGGGCAGGGAAACACCGGACAAGTCCTTGAACCGACCATCCGAAAAAGTGAACGGTACCAACGCGGCGCGCGTGTCGGTCACGCGCAAGCCAAATTGCCCGGCAATGTCATAGGCCAACCCGGTCGCGCCCATCTTGGGGATCGACTTGCCGCCGGTGGCCAGTACCAGATTGGCGCAAGTCAGGTGCTGCCGTTGCCCGTCACGTTCGACCTCCAGTGCAAACCCGCTTTCAGTCTTGCGCAGATCGCGCAGAGACGTTTGCACCCACAGCTCTGCTTCTGCATCGCGCATCTCGTCCAGCAGCATCTGTATGATCTGTTTAGATGACCCATCACAAAACAGCTGACCCAGTGTTTTCTCGTGCCAGGCAATATTGTGACGCTCAACCAGATCGACAAAATCCCACTGGGTATACCGTGCCAAGGCGGATTTGCAGAAATGCGGGTTTTGCGACAGGAAGTTGCTCGGGCTTGCGTACATATTGGTGAAATTGCAGCGCCCACCGCCAGAGATACGGATCTTTTCGCCCGGTGCTTTGGCGTGATCAATCACCAAAACGCGCGCGCCACATTGGGTTGCGCACATCATGCCTGCGGCTCCGGCCCCCAATATAATCGTGTCGAACCTCATGCACCGCCATTGGCGCGGTTTTCGTGCAATGACAAGAGCGAAAGCCGCGCCAGCTGTTGGGGCGTCAAAATTTCGTTGCACGATTAACGATTCTCAGGGATCCACGGCGCGCCACTTTTCGAGGTGTTGAACAGGCAAAAATGTACCTAAGGCACTATGCAACTTGGGAACGGGCCCACGAGCGCATCTGGGTCACTTCGAAATAAACTGCGGGCGGTAAACTATACAATCGTTATAGTTGAGACATTGGTAAGTTATACCGAAGCGATACGACACTTGGTTTGAACGTTATCTGTCCCTTTTGTTTGCATTGGGAAGGCTGCATAACACTCAACCTTAATTGGGTTTTTCAGTTCGTTTGTCCCGCGCGTTGGACGTGCAAGGCAGCAGTAACGTCAAGGCTTCTGAAGCTCGTTCTCAATACTATCCGCCAACGTTTAGACGTCGATTATACGCGTTTTGCGGGAAAGAAACGTCTTTTCTTACCAATCTCGACCAGTCTGCCACCGCCCCCAGAGCGGTTGGAAAAAGTCTGGTCTGAGGGTGCAAAGCAAAATTAAGTCGACGAAGGTTCACAAAACACATACAATAACCTGCATTAGATTGAACTTAACACATTTTAGAAACCGAATTTTTCCGTTAGGCCGACAAAAGCCTTGTGAAACCCATCCAGAGCAAGGGTCGGTCCTGCGAACTAAAGACGGCGTTGTAAGGAGCACAACCTCCGGATCAGCGTCTCGTACACATCGGATGCAGCCTGATTATTCTTGGGCCGGCGCATCCCAAATAGTTAAAGAAGTCAGAGATACGATCATGGGATTAAACCTGAATCTATACAGGCCAACCGAATTGCCTAAGGCACAGCTCAGGGCCATTCTTTTTTTGGATGCTTGCGACTACTCAGTTGAAGTGCGCGAAGCCGAGGTTGAAACTCTCGCCACAATCCGCCGCGACCTAAATTGCGCCAGTGAACTGGTTCAAAGCTTTCGGGGTCGCGTTACGGGTCTGACAGGTGACGGCCTGTGCGCAGTGTTTCCAAGCGCGCGCGCCGCGGTGGAAACAGCGTTGGGGGTGCAGGAGGTGCTGACCCAAAGCGCTGAACGCTACGCCAAAGGATACCGCGTCGGTGTGCATCTGGGTGACACGTTTGAGGTCGATCAGCAAATCATTGGTGACGCAGTTAACACGGCGGCCCGGATCGAAAGCGTGGGCTCCCCCGGCGAAGTTCTGGTTTCGAGCGTTGTGCGCAATGCCTTGCGCGGGCGAAACGACTTTCTCTTTAACTCTGTCGGCCGTCCCAAGCTCAAGAATATCGGCGCTTCGCTTGAGCTGTTCACGGTAGCGCGGGCGACAATAGAGGGCGCGCTTGAGCAGGTTTCAACAGCAGGTCCCATGCCTGTGCCAGCAAGTCAGCCTGCGCGTGTTTCACTGCCGTCGTCGATTGCACACCCCCGTCCGAATTTTGTGGTTGGTCTGTTGTCTCCGGATGTGGGGGCAGGGTCTGAGACGGCCACTTTTGTCTCCAACATCGTTGCAGAGCAATTGTCAAAATCGCTGATCGAGATCGAAGCGCTTGAAGTGCAGGATTACCGGGTGTCACAAATTCCGCTCCCGACTGATCCATTGACGACAGGACCTGATCTTTTCCTGCAATGCCGGGCGGCGAGTTGCGGTGACATGCTGCAAGTGTCTGCCACTGCCATGAGGTCTGAAGACCGCAAAGTGATCTGGAGCCAGAACGTGGTGGCTGATCAGGGTGATTTTCTGGGGCAAAACTGTTCTGGCCTGACATCCTTCATCAGCTATGCCACCGATGCACTGCTCACCGCTCTGCTCAACGGGCGTCATATGCGTGATCCGGCTGCGCATCATGCTGCCAAGACGGCGGTTGCGGCCGTGCATCATCTGTTGACCATGAGCGGGCCGGGATTGGACGAGCTAGAGGCAGACATCCTGGCCGCGTACGAGTTGGATCCCAAGCCGGTCTATCTGGCCTGGCTGGCTTACGTGACCACGTTCAAGGTCGGCGAGCGATATGGTACATGGGACGCCACGCTTGAGGCGCAGGCGCGCGACCTGGCCCGCCGCGCGGTCGAAGCTGACCCGAACAATGGCACCGTGCTGGGCCTTGTTGCTCATGTGCACTCCTACGTGTTTCGCGAGTTTTCGGTTGCACAGGATCTGGTGGACCGCGCGTTGGAACTTAGCCCGTATCGCGCCATGAGCTGGGATTCGGCTGCAATGCTCTACTGCTACACGGACCGACCTGCGTTAGCGCGGGAAGCTGCACAGCAGGCCAGGCTGGTTGGGCGTCACAGCCCGTATCGGCACCTGTTTGACGGTGCGGCCTGCGTTGCATCGCTGGTCAATGGCGATTTCGAAAAGTCCATCGAATTTGGTGAATCCGTGATGGAAGTTCAGCCACAGTTCAAAACCGTCATGCGCTATCTGGCGGCGGCTTACGGACATGCGGGAAACCGCCAGATGGGAGAACAGGCCTTGAAGCGTTTAATCGATCTGGAGCCGGACATGTCACTGGCCTGCATTCAGCAGGATCGTTTCCCGGTGCCGACCCGGTTCAGCGCGCATTTGATGGAAAGCGGCCTGTCACGGATCGGGTTGCCACAGCAGGTCTAAGTGTTTTGGAAGGGGGACAGTATGAGTTACGTTTATACGCTTAACGCGTTTGGCATGCTTGCGCGGCGAGGTGAGTTGATCTCTTGCACAGTATTGGAGTTGATGAACATTGGTCTTGGTGCCGATGATCCAAGGGCCGTTGTGGAAGAGTTTTTCTACAAAGCGCAGAGCAAAAGTTTTCTGGCATTCAGCGAGTCTATCAGCGTTCTGAGACCTGATCTTCTCAATCCTGATAGCATTGCAGAAATGGCCAATTTTCTGGCAAGTGACGAAGGTGCGGCCCGGATCAGTAAGAGCGACACGGTGACCGAGGCACTAAATGCCGAAATTCAAAACAGATCGGCCTTGGGCGCGGCATCTATTGCTCTCAGCCAAAGCGCGGCCTTTGCCTTAAACCGCAATCGAAACCGGAACCGGAACAGAAACCGCAATCGCAACCGCAATAGAAACCGCAATCGCAATAGAAATCGCAGTGACTTTGCCTTTGACGGAAGTGACGCCGCATTCGGCTGGCGCGACATGCGCCGCCTGTGCAAGATCGGTATCCCCTTTTTGGATCACGTAAAGGGTAAAATCTGGGAAAATATCGACCTTCTGCCCCCACCGGGACCGGATGACAGTTTGAAAGAGACGGAATACCTGCTGAAACTGCAAGGTGAATTGAAAAATGCCAACCAAGCGCTGCGTCGAGAAGAAATTGTGGCGCAGGCCAGTTTCGGGATTGATGACTATCTTTCACCTCTGGGTATCGAAGATGATGGAGGCTTTGGCGCAACCCGTGCGCTGATGGTGATCTTGCTGGAACTGACCAACGAGATCGGGTTGACCTACAAAAACCGTTTCAGCAGGCAGCGTCCGAATATCATCCAGCCTCTGATCCGGCCCTACATCGCAGTGCCTTATCACGCGGCTTACCCTTCGAACCATTCCTTCCAATCTTTCGCAATAGCCGAGATGTTTTCGCGTATCCTACCAGAGCATCCGGGCACCATCGCACTGTTCCACAGAGCGCAGCGCATTGCGGAAAACCGGGAATGGGCCGGGCTGCACTATCCCAGCGACACCGCAGCAGGGCGAGAGTTGGCCCGCAAGACAGTCGCCTATGTGGCCGAGGTCCTGGATGAGCTGATGGACGCCGCTCAGGACGAATGGCTGGGTTGAGAAAAAGGGGGAGTGACCAAGATGACGACGGGTCAGGAAGACTATAAACGTTACTACTATCTCTGGCATCTGGTCGCGATCAAAGCGATCACAGTGCAGACACCTCCGGTTAGTTCTCAGGGGTGCCCGGTAATCGGCGGTGTGGAATGGGATTTTCCAGACAGTAAACGAGAAGCCCATATTGGTTTGATCGATATGGGTGTCGCACCTTATCACCCGAACCTTGTGGCACCGCCAATGTCGACAGATACGGACCAGATTCTGTGGGATAAGGCAATTGATCTGGCCAGCCATCCATACGGGGCCAGATATGTCGATCTGGGCGGGGTTCCGACAGGCGAGCGGCATGTTGAAAAGCCAGTTGCCTTGCTCAGTTCGATACCAGCCGGAGCAACCATCGCAGGTCTTGACCCTGACGAGCGTGCGATCATTGACGAAATCCGCGAGGGGTGTGGCGTTGAGCGTTATGTTCACGCGTATGACGATCGCTATGCGGCCCATGGAACAAGTTGCGCCGGGCTGACCAGCGGCACCGCTTATGTCGGGGATCAATATGGAAACACGGGCAATATCGCAGCCTATTTCGGCGTCGATCCGCTAAGCAAAGTGATCCCAATAACCACTTCGATATCGCCCAGCCCGAAAGAGCTGATTGCGGCGTTTCTATACGCCTATGCGCAAAATGTGCACGTGATCCTATTGCCGAGAGATGCCGCGGACCCAGAGCATTGGCCTGGGTATCCCAGTCTGGATGCGGATGAAAAGACCCGCCTTCACGAGACCCTGCCAGGTGAACCGGATCAGGACGCGATTGCTATTGATGCTTCTTGGCGGCTTTTGGAGAAGGTCATTGAATGGGTCAGCCTGGAGATTCCGGTGGTCTGCGCCGCCGGAAATGATGGGCGAAGCGAATTGATTTACCCAGCCAAAATGTCGTCCGATCCCAATAATGGCGTCATATCAGTAGGAGCAGTGAACTATAACGCCTATCGGTCCGGCTATTCGAACTACTCTTCGCATTTGACGGTCGTTGCACCATCAGATGATGGAGAGGTTTATAATCGTCATCAGATACGACTCGACCGGGACGCAGCCCCTGCAACCGATTTTCATTGGGATGGTGATCTGCACAAGACCCCGGGTTCTTGTACTGCCAAGATACCGACTGTCCCCTATGCGTCTCAACGGCTGATCACACTGGATGCGCCCGGCCCACGCGGCTATGTCGAAGGCTCGCTTGCAGGGCCAGTGGAAACTCGTGCCAAAGCTGCTGACGATCCGGCTGGCTTGTACACCGAATTTGGCGGCACGTCTGGGGCTTCGGCGCTCGTGGCGGGCGCGATCGCGATGATGCAGCGTAAATCAGTCAATGTGTTGAAAGGCCCGGCAATCAAAGGGAAATTCACCTCTCTTACCGGCAATTCCAGATTTGATACGTCACACTGGTATTGGCTCAACGGAACTACCAGTTTGCAGCAGGACGCGATCAACGGCACCCCTATGCCGCCCAAGGATGATCTGTTCGGACAGGCGGGTTTGCTGGACGTTAAGCTGATGCTGTCGTCAGTCTAAACTATCAAGCAGAACAACGTGAGGGCCGAAAATCCAGCTCGGCCCTCATTCCACTAGCCCAAACATCAAATTGCATGTAGACTCTCAAACAGATCCCGAAAACGGGACGTTGACGTTAACGAGGCAGAGAGTGGCGGTATCTCATGACTGAGATGGTGTATGGCGCGGTCCAGGACCAGCGCGGAGAACCGATTCTACCAAAGTGGTGGCGCACAATTGATCGCTGGACGATGTCCTGCGTATTGATCCTGTTCACCATCGGTCTGTTGCTGGGATTGGCTTCATCGCCGCCGCTGGCGGGGCGCAACGGGTTCGATCCGTTTCACTATGTCGAGCGTCAGGCTCTCTTCGGCGGATTGGCGCTGATTGCGATGTTGCTGACATCGATGATGTCTCCGACGCTGGTGCGGCGCCTGGCCGTTCTTGGTTTTCTGGCGTCATTTGTGGCGCTGGTCTTTCTACCGGTCTTTGGGACCGATTTTGGCAAAGGTGCTGTCCGCTGGTATTCGCTGGGCTTTGCTTCTCTGCAACCATCTGAATTCTTGAAACCCGGTTTCATCGTCGTGGCAGCGTGGTTGTTGGCGGCTTCGCAGGAGATTAACGGCCCTCCCGGGCGGATCTGGTCGTTTGCGCTGTGCATGTCGATTGTCGGGATGTTGGTAATGCAGCCCGATTTCGGTCAGGCCTGCCTCATCTTGTTCGGCTGGGGAGTGATGTATTTCGTGGCCGGGGCCCCGATGCTTTTGCTCGTTGGCATGGCGGGTGCGGTCGTGTTGGCCGGTATGTTTGCCTATTCGAATTCCGAACACTTCGCGCGCCGCATTGATGGCTTCCTGAACCAAGAGGTCGATCCGACCACCCAGCTGGGTTATGCTACCAACGCCATCCGCGAAGGCGGGTTGTTCGGCGTTGGTGTCGGGGAAGGGCAGGTGAAATGGTCGCTGCCCGATGCGCACACCGATTTCATCATAGCTGTCGCGGCTGAGGAATACGGCCTGATCCTGGTGCTGATTATCATCGCGCTTTATGCGTTGATTGTCGTGCGGTCGTTACTGCGGCTGATGCGTGAACGGGACATGTTCATTCGTCTGGCAGGAACCGGACTGGCCTGCATGTTCGGTGTTCAGGCAATGATCAATATGGGCGTCGCCGTGCGCCTGCTACCTGCCAAAGGTATGACGCTGCCGTTTGTAAGTTATGGCGGTTCGTCCCTGATAGCGGGCGGCATCGCAATCGGTATGTTGTTGGCATTCACCCGAACCCGCCCACAGGGCGAGCTTGGCGATATTTTGCGCGGACGAGGATAATGGGGAACCCTTACCTGTTGATTGCGGCTGGTGGAACCGGGGGGCATATGTTCCCCGCTCAGGCCCTGGCCGAGGCATTGCTGCACAAAGGCTGGCGCGTGCGCCTGTCCACCGATGCACGCGGTGCGCGCTATACCGGCGCTTTCCCAGACGCGACCGAGATTACCGAGGTGTCCTCGGCCACCTTTGCGCGCGGCGGTTTGGTGGCCAAGGCACTGGTCGGTCCCAAGATCGTAGGCGGCGTGACCAGCATGGCGCTCAAGATGATGCGGGACAAGCCTGACGTCGTTGTTGGGTTTGGTGGTTATCCTTCGATTCCGGCATTGGGCGCGGCAACGCTGCTGAAAATCCCGCGCATGATTCACGAACAGAACGGAGTTCTGGGCCGTGTGAACAAACTTTTCGCCACCCGTGTTGCACAGGTTGCTTGCGGTGTTTGGCCAACGGATCTGCCCGAAGGGGCACAAGGTATCCACACCGGCAATCCGGTGCGCGCCGCGGTTCTGGATCGCGCCGCCGCCGGCTACATCCCTCCCGGCGATTACCCGATGTCGGTTTTGGTCATGGGTGGCTCACAAGGCGCGCGTATCCTGAGCAATGTGGTGCCCGAGGCCATTGCCGCCTTGCCTGAAGGCATCCGCAACCACATCCGCGTTTCGCATCAAGCTCGAGACGAGGATAGCGCGCGTGTCACCGCTTTCTACAATGACCATGGTATCCGCGCCGAAGTTCAGACCTTTTTCGCCGATGTGCCCAGACGCATGTCGGATGCTCAGTTGATTATTTCGCGCTCAGGAGCGTCCAGTGTCGCCGATATCTCGGTTATTGGGCGACCCTCGATCCTGATCCCTTATGCCGCCGCCGCCGGAGATCATCAAACCGCCAATGCGCGTGGATTGGTACAGGCAGGCGGTGCGATCATGATCCCCGAAAACGCCCTTGACGTTCGTGCCATGGCGCAGCAAATGACCACGGTTTTGACCAACCCCGAAGCCGCACAGAAAATGGCTCATGCCGCCCTTTCGACCGGTGCCCCCGACGCGACCGAGCGTCTGGTGCATCTTGTCGAACAACTGGCGCAGAAGGAGACCGCATGAATCCCGCAACCAAACTGCCGCAGGACGTAGGGCCGATTCACTTTGTGGGGATCGGAGGGATCGGGATGTCCGGCATCGCCGAGGTGCTTTTAAATCTGGGGTACCGGGTGCAGGGCTCGGACCTGAAGGCATCCAAAATCACCGACCGGTTGGCGAGTTTGGGGGCTGAAATCTTCGTCGGGCAGCGGGCTGAAAACCTTGAAAACGCGGCCGTTGTGGTTGTCTCGACTGCGATCAAACCCGGCAACCCGGAATTGGATGAGGCACGCGCACAGGGGCTACCCGTTGTCCGGCGTGCTGACATGCTGGCCGAACTGATGCGCCTGCGTTCGAACATCGCCATTGCGGGCACTCACGGCAAAACGACCACGACCACGATGATGGCCGAGCTGATGGTGGCGGGTGATTTCGACCCGACCGTGATCAATGGCGGCATCATCCACGCCTATGGCTCGAATGCGCGCATGGGGCAGGGCGAATGGATGGTGGTTGAGGCGGACGAATCTGACGGCTCGTTCAACCGTTTGCCTGCGACCATCGCCATCGTCACCAATATCGACCCAGAGCATATGGAGCATTGGGGGGATTTCGACAGGTTGCGCGATGGCTTCCACGAATTCGTCTCGAACCTGCCTTTCTATGGTCTGGCCGTTTGCTGTACGGATCATGCCGAAGTGCAGGCTTTGGTCGGTCGCATCACAGACCGGCGCGTGCGCACCTATGGCTTCAATGCACAGGCTGACGTGCGTGCCGAGAATCTAACCTACAAGGGCGGCGTTGCGCATTTCGACATTCACCTGCAATACGAAGACACGGTGATCGAAGGCTGTACCCTGCCGATGCCCGGTGACCATAACGTTTCCAACGCGTTGTCCGCTGCGGCAGTTGCCCGCCATCTTGGCATGAAAGCGACCGAGATCCGTGACGCGCTTGCCAATTTTGGCGGTGTCAACCGTCGCTTCACCAAGGTTGGAGAAGTCGATGGTGTCACGATCATCGACGACTATGGCCATCACCCGGTTGAAATTGCCGCTGTTCTAAAGGCGGCCCGTCAGGCGACCGAAGGTCGTGTCATCGCTGTTCACCAACCTCACCGCTACTCACGCCTGTCTAACCTGTTTGAAGACTTCTGCACGTGTTTCAACGACGCGGACGTGGTGGCAATCGCCGAAGTGTTTGCGGCCGGGGAAGACCCGATTGAAGGCGCTTCGCGTGATGATCTGGTGCAGGGCCTGATCCGCCACGGCCATCGGCATGCGCGGGCGCTGTTTGACGAAAACGACCTGGAGCGCCTCGTCCGAGAACAAGCCCGTCCCGGGGATATGGTTGTCTGTCTTGGGGCAGGTACCATCAGCGCATGGGCCAATGGTCTGCCAGAGAGGTTGCAGAGGAAACAAGCTGTTTGACGTGGCAAACGCTTGGGTGCACAACCCTGGGATGAAACCCTGATTCTGCCAATCGCCACCCTTCCAAAGGAGCGGAGAATGAACCTGTCGATCATATTTGCCATACTTTGGGTCATGTGTTCTACGGTCGTGGCCTTTTTGCCCATGCGATTGCAGTTTCCGCCCGGTATCGTATTGCTGGCCAGCGCGCCGCTTCTGATACTTTGGCTCGGTTATGATTACGGCTGGTTTGTTGCGCTGCTGGCGTTTGCTGCGTTTGCCTCCATGTTCCGCAACGCCTTTCGGTATTTCTGGAACAAATGGGGCGGATCCAAGGCGGCAGAATGAGCTGGTCGATCGCACTAGCCGCGCTTTGGGGTGTCGCAGCAAATGTGCTGGCGATGATCCCCAGCAAGGACAATCATTGGACCCGCGCGTATGTTCTCATCGCGGTAGGTGTCCCGCTATTGGGTTACGTCACCTATGAAAACGGTCCTTGGATCGGATTGCTTGTTTTGGTTATGGGCATGTCGATGCTGCGCTGGCCGGTGATTTACCTGAGCCGTTGGACAAAAGCGAAAATGCAGGGCATGAAGGCGGCCAACAAGTAACGGCCATTTTCAGGAGGCCACATGGTCGACATTGCCACATTCGCCTATTTGCCACTCATTTCTTTGATCCTTGGAGGAGTTGCCGGACTTATTGCCGGGCGCTGGATCGGTGTCAGAGGATTGTTTTGGCTCATTGGCCTGACCTCGGCAGTTGCGTTGGTTCTGATCGTGATGCTGGCGGGCGTCAGCACGGGAGAGGAAGAGCAGGCATTTGGCCCCTTCATCTGGCTGACTGGATCGGTCCTGCCGTTCTTGCTTGCGGTTATCGTGGGTGGAGTGGGCGGTCGTAGCCTGGCGAAAAAGTCAACCATATGAGCATCCTGCCCGAAGTTCGGGGTCGCCTGACGCCGGCCCGCCCGCTGAACGATTTGACATGGCTGCGTGTTGGTGGCCCCGCAGACTACTTATTCCAACCCGCCGACGTCGAGGACCTGCAAACGTTTTTGCGGGGTCTTCCGTCGGATGTTCCGGTTTTTCCAATGGGTGTCGGTTCAAACCTGATCGTGCGCGATGGCGGCTTGCGCGCTGTGGTGATCCGTTTGGGACGCGGTTTCAACGGGATCGAGATCGATGGAAACACGGTCACCGCAGGTGCGGCAGCGTTGGACGCGCATGTGGCGCGCAAAGCAGCGGATGCAGGAGTGGACCTGACCTTTTTGCGCACCATACCCGGTTCTGTTGGCGGAGCGGTTCGGATGAACGCGGGTTGCTATGGCAGCTACACGTCGGATGTTTTGCGTAAAGCGACAGTTGTCACCCGGCGAGGCGAACTGCTTGACTTGACCCCCGAAGACCTGAACTTCCGCTATCGCCAGTCTGATCTGCCTCAAGGCTCCGTGTTGATTTCGGCGACGTTCCAAGCGCCCTCTGGCGACCCGGCAGAGCTTCATGCACGTATGGGCGCGCAACTGAAAAAGCGCGATGCAACACAGCCGACCAAAGATCGCAGCGCCGGGTCAACTTTCCGCAATCCAGCCGGGTTTTCCTCGACAGGGCAGGCGGATGACGTGCACGACCTCAAGGCGTGGAAAGTGATCGATGACGCCGGAATGCGCGGCGCGACGCTGGGTGGTGCACAGATGAGCCCCAAACACTCGAATTTCCTGATCAATACCGGCACTGCCACCGCCGCTGACCTCGAAGGGTTGGGCGAACAGGTGCGAAAAAAGGTTTACGAAACAAGTGGCATCACGCTAGAGTGGGAAATCATGCGGGTCGGTGATCCGCTGAAAGAATAAAGCCCCAACCGTCAGACCATAACAGGCTAATTTAAGGCGACGGATCAAAGGCATAAACGTAGTACGGACCACCACATAAGGTCCGGGGACATTGAGGCGCACGTTGGGAATGTCGAGCAGGACAAACCCCAAAGTGGCGGTATTGATGGGTGGACCCTCGGCGGAACGCGAGGTGTCTCTCAGCTCTGGGCGCGAATGCGCAGCCGCCCTTGTGGGAGAAGGCTTTGAAGTGGTCGAACTGGACGCAGGTCCTGACCTCTATGCGCGCCTTTTGGACATCAAACCAGATGTGGTTTTCAACGCCCTTCATGGCCGCTGGGGTGAAGACGGCTGTGTGCAGGGGCTGTTGGAATGGATGCGCATTCCCTACACCCATTCCGGCGTTTTGGCTTCGGCTCTCGCGATGGACAAACAGCGCAGCAAAGAAGTCTATCAGGCCGAGGGCTTGCCCATCGTGCCCAGCGTGATCGTGCCGAAGGTCGAGGTCATCGAAGTCCACGTGATGGAGCCACCCTATGTGGCCAAGCCCAATAATGAGGGTTCCAGCGTCGGTATCTACATTGTCCACGAAAACGCCAATGGTCCGCCGCAACTGGACGAGACGATGCCCGATCAGGTCATGGTCGAAAAATACGTGGCAGGCCGTGAACTCACCGTGACTGTCATGGGCGATCGCGCCCTGACCGTGACCGAAATCATGACGGATGATGGCTGGTACGACTACGACGCCAAGTACAAACCCGGCGGTTCTTGGCATGTTCTGCCCGCTGACGTTCCGCAAGACATTTATGATCGTTGCATGGATTACGCCGTGCGCGCGCATGATGCACTGGGGTGCAGGGGCGTCAGTCGTACCGATTACCGCTGGGACGACAGCATGGGCGCTGATGGTCTGTTTCTGCTGGAGACCAACACGCAACCCGGCATGACGCCCACGTCGCTGGCCCCCGAGCAAGCCGCCCATCTGGGCATGACATTCGGCCAGCTTTGCGCCTGGATGGTGGAGGACGCCTCATGCGACCGCTGACCGCCAGCCGTTCACTGGAAATCCATCGCAGCAAGCCGCTTGCGGGGCCGGATGCCGATTTCGCATCGGCTGACACCGAAACACATGAAGCAGAGCCGCTTTTGCGCCTGCGCGGGGCGCGTGTGTTTTCCCGCACCGCACGTCGCAGCGATCCGGCACCGTCGCGCCTGAGCTACCGGCTTCAACGTTGGATGCTTACGCCGGGCATTCGCATGGGCGTCAAGATTGGCCTGCCGATCTGTGCTGTTGCGGCAGCCGTTGGGCTTTACTTCGCCTCGCAAGAGCGGCGCGACGCCGTCACCGCTTTTGTGGCCGATATCCGCACCTCGATTCAGGAACGTCCTGAGTTCATGGTCAATCTGATGGCCATTGACGGGGCAGGCACCAGCTTATCCGAGGACATCCGCGAAGTTGTACCGCTGGATTTCCCGATCAGTTCCTGGGATCTGGATGTCGAACATATGCGCGATACGATAACCGGGCTGGACCCGGTGAAATCAGCGACCGTACGAATCCGTCCGGGCGGTATCCTGCAGGTGGATGTAGTTGAACGTCAGCCTGCGATTGTCTGGCGCACCCGCGATGGGCTGGAGTTGTTGGATGAAACCGGAGCCCACGTCAAAGAGACACCTTCGCGCAAGGCCCATTCAGACTTGCCTTTGATTGCCGGCAAGGGCGCGGACGCTCATGTCGCTGAAGCGCTTGAGATATTTCAGACCTCGCGCAGCCTGGGCAATCGCGTGCGCGGCTTGGTGCGCGTGGGCGAGCGGCGCTGGGATCTGGTTCTGGACCGTGGCCAGCGCATTATGCTGCCGACCACCCGCCCGGTGCGTGCGCTGGAGCGCGTTCTGGCGGTGAATGAAGTGCAGGACCTTCTGGAACGTGATGTGGCTGTTGTCGACATGCGCCTTGGCCAGCGTCCAACTATCCGAATGAGCAAAGCCGCCAGCGAAGACTGGTGGAATACAAAAGTGAACGTGAGTAACGGGCAGTAACGACCATGATGACCGATCTTTATCAGTCCCAGCGCGCCATGCGTCAGATGCGGCGGCAGGCATTGCAACGCGGTGTGATTGCTATTCTGGATGTGGGTAGCTCAAAGATCGCCTGCCTTGTTTTGCGTTTTGACGGTACGGGTCGGCTGAGTGAAGACAACACCATCGGCTCGATGGCTGGCCAGACAGGGTTCCGCGTCATTGGCGCGGCAACCACGCGCTCGCGCGGTGTGCAATTTGGTGAAGTCACCGCCATGCAGGAAACCGAACGTGCAATACGCACCGCCCTGCAAGCGGCGCAGAAGATGGCCGATATGCGCGTCGATCATGTGATCGCCTGCTTCTCAGGGGCCAATCCGCGCTCTTACGGGTTGGATGCACAGGTGGATCTTGATGGTCAGCTTGTGACCGAGGCAGAGGTCGGTCGCGTTCTGAACGCGTGCGACGTGCCCGATTACGGCGAAGGACGCGAAGTGTTGCATGCGCAACCTGTGAACTTTGCGCTCGACAATCGTTCGGGTCTTATCGATCCCCGCGGTCAGATGGGTCAAAGCCTGGCGGTCGACATGCATATGTTGACCGTAGACGCCATGGCGATCCAGAACATCGTGCGTTGTATCAAGCGTTGTGATCTTGAGCTCGCAGGTATTGCCAACTCAGCCTACGTCTCGGGCATCTCAGCGTTGGTCGAGGACGAGCAGGAGCTCGGCGCTGCCTGTATCGACATGGGTGGTGGCACCACCAGCGTCTCGATCTTCATGAAGAAGCACATGATCTACGCGGATTGCGTTGGCATGGGCGGCGATCACGTAACCAGCGACATCTCGATGGGTCTGGGTGTACCTGCGGCTGTGGCCGAACGGATCAAAACCTTTAACGGGGGCGTGCACGCAACCGGTGCCGATGACCGGGATATGATCGATATTGGTGGCGACACTGGAGACTGGGAACATGACCGCCGCACCGTCAGCCGGGCCGAGCTGATCGGTATCATGCGCCCGCGGGTTGAGGAGATTCTGGAAGAAGTTCGCGTGCGTCTTGACGCCGCTGGGTTCGAACATATGCCAAGCCAACAGATCGTTCTGACAGGGGGCGGCAGCCAGATTATGGGGTTGGATGGGCTTGCCACCCGCATTCTAGGGCAGCGCGTGCGTTTGGGACGACCGTTGCGTGTGCATGGCTTGCCGCAATCGGCGACGGGTCCTGCGTTTTCCTCTGCCGTGGGTCTCAGCCTGTTTGCGGCCCATCCGCAAGATGAATGGTGGGATTTCGAGATCCCGGTCGACACCTATGCTGCGCGCCCATTCAAACGCGCTGTACGGTGGTTCCGTGACAACTGGTAAGCACTTGCGATGGGCTGCGCTGGGCGCTGCCCTGCTGCCAGGCTGGGCTTGGGCGCAGAGCATGATCACGCCAGACGCGTTTCTGGACGCTGCGGTCGGCAAAACTCTTACGTTTTACGAGATTCGCAGTGGCGATCTGGTTGGGACCGAGCAATTTCTGAACCGCCGCGTCTCGGTTTGGCGGGAAGAGGGCCGTGGATGTGTTTATGGGCAAATCACGACGCCAAACGGTCAGATCTGCTTTCTTTATGACAACGACCCGGACGGGATCCCGGTTTGCTGGTGGCCGTTCCAGCACGAAGGCCGTCTGATGGTAAGGCTTGCCTCTCTTGCGGATGGAGAAATTCAGGAAGTGCGCAGTATCACGCAAAGCGATTTGAACTGTCCAAACGCCCCGACCAGTTGAAGATTTCGGTTGCGGCGCGCAGTTTTATCCCTCAAAATATCCACAGGGCCCGTAAGAGGTCTTGCGGCAGGACCTGAGCAGTTTTCCGCAATTTAGAAGATAGTCTGTCAGAGCGTGAAGGAGGGGATTCCTTCGCGGGGTGATGGGTGTCTTGTTATGGTCGCCGATGGTTCCGCTATATCTGGCAGTGCCTGCGAAATGCCGCCGGTTGCTGCCTTATTTCCTCCATATTTTGTGGCAAAACGCGATTTTTGACGTGACCTTTTCGCATCATCCGGCTAGAATCGACCAAGGATAGGTAAGAAAAACACCGCTTTGGCGGGACATAAATACAGGCGGACAGAGCATGACATTGAATCTTTCGATGCCCGGGCACGACGAACTGAAGCCTCGGATTACAGTATTTGGCGTTGGCGGTGCAGGCGGGAACGCCGTCAATAATATGATTGAGAAACAACTGGACGGCGTCGACTTTGTGGTCGCCAACACCGACGCACAGGCGCTGCAGCAAAGCCAGTCTTCGGCGCGCGTGCAGTTGGGCGTGAAGGTCACCGAAGGTCTGGGCGCGGGGGCTCGTCCGACAGTGGGCGCGGCAGCAGCCGAAGAAAGCATCGAGCAGATCGTCGATCATCTGGCAGGCGCGCATATGTGCTTTATCACCGCCGGTATGGGCGGCGGCACCGGCACCGGCGCTGCACCGATCATCGCGCAAGCCGCTCGTGAACTGGGCGTTCTGACGGTAGGTGTTGTCACCAAGCCTTTCCAATTCGAAGGCGCCAAGCGGATGCGTCAGGCCGAAGACGGCGTTGAAGCGCTGCAAAAGGTTGTCGACACGCTGATTATCATTCCTAACCAGAACCTGTTCCGTCTGGCCAACGAAAAGACCACCTTTACCGAGGCGTTCTCGATGGCGGATGACGTTCTGTATCAAGGCGTTAAGGGTGTTACGGACCTGATGGTTCGTCCGGGCCTGATCAATCTCGATTTTGCTGATGTTCGTGCCGTAATGGACGAGATGGGCAAGGCGATGATGGGAACCGGCGAGGCAACCGGCGAAGATCGTGCGGTTCAAGCGGCAGAAAAGGCCATTGCCAACCCGCTGCTGGACGAGATCAGCCTCAAAGGCGCGAAGGGCGTGCTGATCAACATCACCGGCAGCCACGACCTGACCCTGTTCGAACTGGACGAAGCGGCCAACCGCATTCGCGAAGAAGTGGACCCCGAAGCAAACATCATCGTCGGGTCGACGCTGGACACAGCCATGGAAGGCGGAATGCGTGTATCGGTCGTTGCGACCGGCATCGACGCCAGCGAGAAATCCGTGGATGTACCTGTTGCGCGTCGGTCAATGTCCGAGCCGCTGACCCGCACCGTTTCGGCGGAAGAGCACGTTCAGGAAGACGCACCTGTTGCAGCCGAAATGTCCGAAGCTGCGCCTCAAATGGACGAGCCTCGCGAACCTTCGCTGTTTGAGGCCGCGGAAGAGCCTGCGCAACCGCAGTTCCAGCCGCGAGACGAGCGGGAAGAGGATGATCTGCCGCCTCCGGCGTACCAGCCGCGTGTGGCAGATTTCGAGCCGCAGCCCGAACATGTAGAACCCGCGCCCGAAAGCTTTGTTGCACCGCGCGGCCACGCCGCAGGCACCCCTTCGCCCGAGGCACTACAGCGTCTGCAGGCGGCTGTGCAAAAGGTTCCGTCCGCGCCTCAGCGCCCGGCAGCACCGCGCCAGCCCGAGGCTGTTTCGCAGCCCGAACCTGAAGAACGGTCGCGTTTTGGCTTCAATCGTCTGATCGATCGGATGACCGGTCATGCAGCTGACACACCGGCGCAAACACCGCGACAGCAGCCGGTTCTGCGCCAGTCGGAAGCCACCGCGCCGGTCCAGGACGAAGCCGACCCGGAGCAGGATCGTATCGAAATTCCTGCCTTCCTGCGCCGTCAAGCCAACTGATCGCGGTAACAAAATCCACTCACAGGGCCGCTTCATAGCGGCCCTTTATCGTTTTAAAACAGTGACTTACGGAAATGTAAGCAGGGTTTTGCCGATCTGTTACATACATGTTTCATTCGGTTACAAAGAGTGAGTTGAGCCTTGACGCAGGCTTCCTTAACTGAGTGTCCAACACAGCCGCTGCAGGCTGGACACCACTCACCGAGGCCCATTTTGCAACATACGCTCAAATCTCCGGTCACGTTCAAAGGCGTTGGGCTGCATGGCGGCCAACCCGCGACCATGGTTCTCAAGCCTGCCGCGGCGGGGCATGGAATTTGGTTCAAACGGACGGATATTCATCTGGGCGATGCAATGATCCCTGCAATCTACCATTCAGTCGAGCGTACCCCGCTCTGCACCCGACTGGTGAATGACTCAGGCGTGTCAGTTTCGACCATCGAACATATCATGGCCGCATTGGCCGGATGTGGTGTGCACAATGCGCTGATCGAGATTGATGGACCTGAAGTGCCGATCATGGACGGGTCTTCGATTGATTTCGTACGCGGCATCATGGCCAAGGGCGTGCGCCGTCAGGCAAGCCCGGTTCTGGCCTACGAGGTTCTGAAGCCTGTGACCGCATCGCGCGAAGGCGCAGATGCCAGTATCGTTCCCGCTGACGGTTTGATCATCGACTTCCACATCGATTTCGAAGACAGCGCTATAGGCAGCCAGACCAAAACGCTGGACATGCGCAACGGTTCCTTTGCACGTGAACTCAGTGATTGCCGCACATTCTGCCGTCGTACTGACGTCGAAGCCATGCGGGCCAATGGGCTGGCCTTGGGCGGTACGCTGGACAATGCCGTTGTTGTTCAGGGCAGCGAAGTTCTGACGCCGGGTGGCTTCCGCCGCACGGACGAAGCTGTGCGTCACAAGATGCTGGATGCTCTGGGCGATCTCTATCTGGCGGGTGGACCGATTCTGGGTCACTTCACAGGTAACAAATCGGGCCATTCTCTGACCAACACCCTGCTGCGCAACCTGTTCGAAACACCCGGTGCGGTGCGTCCGGTGCTGTGTACGCCGCAGCAAGCCGCGCGTCTGCCGGGGCAGGGGCTGATTGTAAACGAAATTCCGGAAGTTGCCTGATCTGATCAACTCTGACGACATTTGCGCCAGAAGTTGCATAAGGCGTTTTGCACCGGAATTTTCTGTGCTAGACCATGGCTCAATTCGGGGCGAACCCCATTAAGCAAGACGACAAGGATGGGCGGTATGGTTGGCAGCAAAGCGGCAGTCAGACTCGCAGGGGCGATTCTTCTGACAGCAGTTTTGGCGGCGTGTGGCAACGGTGGCCTTTTCAGTAGAAAAGGCGCGGACCGGGATCAGAACCTTGAAGGATTCACGCCGGAACAAATCTACACCCGTGGTGAATACGAACTGTCGCAGAATCGCTCGGACGATGCGGCATGGTATTTCTCGGAAGTTGAACGCCTGTATCCTTATTCTGATTGGGCCAAACGCGCACTGATCATGCAGGCGTTTTCGTTCCACTCGGACAAGAATTATGAAGAAAGCAGGGCCGCAGCGCAGCGATATATCGACTTCTACCCCACAGATGAAGATGCAGCTTATGCGCAATATCTGCTGGCTCTCAGCTACTATGACCAGATCGATGAGGTCGGGCGCGATCAAGGCCTGACCTTTCAGGCGCTGCAATCGCTGCGCACCGTGATCGAAGTTTACCCCGATAGTGAATATGCAACCTCGGCGGTTTTGAAATTCGACCTCGCCTTTGACCATCTGGCAGGTAAAGAGATGGAAATCGGGCGCTATTATCTGCGTCAGGATCATTACATCGCAGCGATTAATCGATTCCGCGTTGTTGTTGAAGATTTCCAGACGACCTCTCACACCGCTGAAGCGCTCTATCGTCTGGTCGAGGCGTATTTGTCCCTTGGCCTGCTGGACGAAGCGCAGACAGCCGGTGCCATCCTTGGCTATAACTATCAGTCCTCGGAATGGTATGACGATGCCTATAAGCTGCTGACGTCGCGCGGTCTTGATCTAAAGAGCCGTGGTAACAACTGGCTCAGCACGATCTATCGTCAGACCATCAAGGGTGAATGGTTGTAATCGCCATGGCTTCTGGCTTGGGACGCTAAAGACCCGATGCTGCGCGCCCTAGATATCCGCGACATGCTCATCATCGACCGGTTGGAACTGACCTTCCAACCGGGGTTGAACGCGTTGACCGGGGAAACCGGGGCTGGCAAGTCAATCCTTCTGGATTCGCTTGGGTTCGTATTGGGCTGGCGCGGACGGGCCGAATTGGTGCGGCAGGGTGCGGCGCAGGGCGAAGTTATCGCCGAGTTTGAGCTTTCCGCCGACCATCCCGCTCATGCGATTCTGGCTGACGCTGGCTTGCCGGGGGGCGAAGAACTGATCCTGCGTCGGGTCAACACTGCCGAGGGGCGTAAGACCGCCTGGGTCAATGATCGGCGGTGTTCGGGCGAAGTTCTGCGTGCTTTGTCCGAAACCCTGATCGAACTGCATGGCCAGCATGACGACCGCGGGTTGCTGAACCCGCGCGGGCATCGGGCGATGCTGGACGACTTCGCCGGTGTTTCGGATGATTTGGCCAAAGTGCGTGCGGCTTGGACCGAGATGTCCCGTGCGCGCAAGCTATTGACTGAGACCCAGATCGCGCTGGAGGCAGTTCGCAGCGAGGAAGAATTTCTGCGTCATGCGGTGGCTGAATTGGATCAGCTTGATCCGCAACCGGGCGAGGATGCCGAACTGGATGCGCGCCGCCGCATGATGCAGGGGGCCGAGCGCATCCGGGATGATGTCGCCCGCGCTTTCGCGCTGTTGTCCGGGGATGGGGCCGAAGGCGCAATGTCTGACGCTATCCGCTGGCTGGAAGGTGTGTCGGACAACGCAGGTGGCCAGTTGGAAGAACCGATTGCCGCGCTTGGGCGGGCGATGATCGAACTGGGCGAGGCGCAGGACGGCGTGAATGCATGCCTTCAGGCGCTGGACTTCAACCCCGCAGAACTGGAACAGGCCGAAGAACGCCTGTTCGCCATCCGTGCACTGGCGCGAAAGCATGATGTATCGCCGGATGATCTGGGAACATTTGCCGATACCCTGCGCGACCGGTTGAATCGGCTGGAGGCGGGTGACGCCGATCTGGCGGACAAACGTGCAGCCGTGAACGCGGCGCAGGAAGCCTATAACACTGCCGCTGCCGCGCTTAGCACAGCCCGCAAGGCGGCTGCGGGGCGGCTTGATGCTGCCGTCATGACGGAACTGGCCCCGCTCAAGATGGAACGCGCCGTGTTTCAAACTGAACTCACTCTGGCAGAGCCGGGCCCGGAAGGGACCGATGCAGTGGCGTTCACCGTGGCGACCAATCCCGGCGCTCCGGCAGGTCCGCTGAACAAGATTGCTTCGGGCGGTGAACTCAGCCGCTTTTTGTTGGCGCTCAAGGTCTGTCTGACTGGCGATGACAGCGCCCATACAATGATCTTTGACGAGATTGACCGGGGCGTGGGCGGTGCCACAGCCGATGCGGTTGGACGCAGGCTGGCGTCATTGGCGCAAGGGGGGCAGGTGCTTGTCGTCACCCATTCGCCTCAGGTTGCCGCCCGCGCGGCGCACCACTGGCGTGTGCAGAAGCAGGTGACAAAGGGACAGACACTGTCCACCGTGGTACCCTTGGCGGAACCGGACCGCGTGGATGAGATCGCGCGTATGGTGGCAGGCGATACAATCACCGAAGAAGCACGCGCTGCTGCCCGGGCCCTGCTGCAAGCCTGATGGGCCTGTGGCGAGAATCAGTGCTCACACTGTCGCTATCTCACTTTTATATGGGCGCTCCGTGGCTTACTAAGGTGTAAGTGATGATCCCCGAGGGCCAATGACCCAATCGACCCGCACCGTTCTGCGCAACCAGTTCAATCAGGCTCTGGCCGCGATCAAGGATGCGTGGCGGGTGATGCTGCGCCGGGGGCCAAGCCAGATCCAGTTCTGGTTCATCGCACTGGCCATCGGTATCGCGGCAGGGTTCATGGCGCTTGGCTTCCGCAAAGCCATCCGTTCCCTGCAGGCTTATCTTTATGACACGGATGATATCCTGCTGCTGCACAGCCATGCAGAGAAACTGCCCTGGTTCATGGTTCTTATCATTCCTATCATTGGCGGCCTGCTTGTAGGCGTTATCCTGAACCGGTTCACCAACGATGGGCGTGTGCGGTCCGTGGCAGATGTGATCGAAGGCGCTGCCGTGACGGACGGCCGGGTTGAGGTCAAGGCCGGGATCGCTTCGTTTTTTGCTTCACTGATTACGCTCAGCTCGGGCGGGTCAACGGGCCGGGAAGGGCCCGTGGTGCATATGGCCGGAGTGATTTCCACCTGGGTCAGCAACCGCATCCACGCGGACGGGATTACGGGACGTGACCTTTTGGGATGTGCGGTTGCCGCCGCTGTATCGGCCAGCTTTAACGCGCCCATCGCCGGGGCCTTGTTCGCGCTTGAAGTCGTGCTGCGCCACTTCGCCGTTCATGCCTTTGCGCCGATCGTTATCGCCTCGGTCGCGGGAACGGTGATCAACCGGTTGGAATATGGCGATGTTACCGAATTCACCCTGGATACGCCGGGGTCACTGCAATTCTATGTCGAGCTTCCGGCTTTCCTGATCCTCGGTCTGATCTGTGGTTTTGTTGCCCTGCTGTTGATGCGATCAATCTTCTTTGCCGAGGATATCGGCAGTCATATCCAAAGCCGTCTGTCCATCCCGGGGTGGCTGCGCCCGGCGGTTTCTGGCGCGATGCTGGGGCTGATGGCGATCTGGTTCCCGCATATCATCGGTGTGGGATACGAGACCACAATCCGAGCTCTGACCGGTGATCTGGTGCTGACAACGGCCATCCTGTTTGCGGTGACCAAAACGGTTGCCGTCGCCATCACCATGGGCGGGCGCATGGGCGGCGGTGTGTTTTCTCCCTCACTCATGGTGGGTGCGCTGACCGGGCTGGCCTTTGGACTGATCGCCACCGGGCTGTTGCCGGACGTGTCCGGAACACACACGCTTTATGCATTTGCCGGGATGGGTGCTGTTGCTGCGGCCGTGCTGGGTGCACCTATTTCGACCACACTGATTGTCTTTGAACTGACCGGGGATTGGCAGATCGGTCTTGCGGTGATGGTGACGGTTTCTATGTCCACTGCGTTGGCCTCGCGTCTCGTGGATCGGTCCTTCTTCCTGACCCAGCTGGAACGGCGGGATGTCCATCTGGCGGCCGGGCCGCAGGCCTATCTGTTGGCCATGCTGCGCGCCGGGGCCGTGATGCGCCCAATCGGTGACCCGCGTTCAATCACCAAGGAAGAAGCGCAGGGACTGATCGAACAGGGCCTGTGCATTCAGGCCAGTGCCACACTGGAAGCCGCCATGCCCTATTTCGACCGGGCGGACATCCCCTGCATACCGGTCGTTATTCTGGATGACGATGGAACTGAAACACCGGTAGGTGCGCTTTACCACATTGATGCGCTCAAGGCCTACAACAGGGCGCTCGCAGCCACCGCGGCCGAGGAGCATTCCTGATCCTCAACCACCGTAGACGCTGGCCGCGTCCCCCAGGTAATTGTCCCACGCAAACCAATATGAGATGTGGCCGGCAACCCGAGACAAGCGTGTGCCATCCGGTCCGATCAACGCGTCTTCGGTCACGGTCCAGCTTTGACCTCTGCCATCCTGCAAACCTGCTTGCGTGGCCTTGAATGTATGACCTTTACGCTCATAGGCGCGTACGCTGCGTTCCCTTGGATCCCCGATCAGAACCAGCGGCGTTTGGGCGATGGCGTCGTTTATCACCGGTTTGCGCTTGAATGCATCCAGCGGCCACGCGCGCGCGGCTCCGAACTGGCGCACAGCAAAAATGTAATCTTTCTGCCGGTGTCTGGACTGATCCACCACAGCAGGGAACATCAACTCGCTTGAGGCGAAGTAGTCTCGATAGACGACGCCCGACCCATAGTTGCGCCGATGCCCGGTGTTCAGCGACAAGACGCGCGTCTCTGGGTGCGAGGTTTTCCAACTGTCCCACGTTGCGATCACAACCGGGCGCTGTTTCAACGTAATACCGCTGTTCACCAGAGGCCCCACCACGGGTTTGCCGGTATATTGGTTCCAAAGCGAATGTGTCGCGCGATCGAACATCAGCTTGTTCGACCGATAGAGGAAGCCTGACGAACCGAAAATGTAGGGTTTCCGCCGTCCCGCCACTTGCGTTTCAAAAAGAATACCGGACCCGCAAAGCGTGCAATAGGCCAGCGCCACAGGTACTCCGCCGATCACGTCATTGAACATCTCGTGCCAGCCCATGATCCGCAACGGATAGGCGCGCTCGTCCCCGTTGATTGCTACGCCGAAGACCAGATCATCGCCCTTCAGGTAACCGGCATTCGAAGGTGAAATCAGGGTCGGATTGTCCAAAGACGGAATACCGTCCTTATGCACTCCGCCCCATGCGATTTCTTCCAAACGGATATTCATCCGGTCGCGTTGCAGATATTCGGGTTGCAGGAACACATCGAAGTTCGGGTCGATCCGCAGCAGAACCTCGCGCTTGAACGGGATAAGCGACGGATGAGGGATAATCTGGGGGTTCCGCTCCTGCCACAGCATCCACTCGAACCAGTCATTGCCATAGCGCTGCCCGGTCAGAGCCTCCATCACTTCGACAATCTCGTCCCGGCGTCGATCAGCATAACGCATCGCGGTCAACAACCCCGGAACAACGTCCAGTTGGCCACGATCCTTGAGGTAAGCCATCTGCGCCTCAAATGCGGTGCGGCGCCCCTCCAGCGTGCTACGCAAGGCCTCAAGCACTGGATCCTGCTGTGCCCACAGCACGCCGGGGGCCAGCGCGCCAGCTCCGATCATTCCTGCAAATCCGCGACGTGAAATCGACATGGAAGCCTCCGGTGATACCCGGATGTAAGTGTGCCGCAATTGCCGCTCACATGCATTCCACAGCTGCGTGAGGCAGGGAATTGGAAAAAGCCTTCGCTTCCGGGACCTACACCTCAATCAAAAAAACGGGCCTTTCGGCCCGTCTGAATTCGCGAAAAAGTTTCAAAGCAGATACTATATCTGCTCTACCTTCACGGATTCCGCAGGATAAAACGCCAGATGATCTTTGATCTCAGCCACGCTTGGGATTGGGTCCTCATAGCTCCAGACTGCATTTTCGGTCACGGATGATTTGTTGACGATGGAAAAATGCGTCGCGTCGCCCTTTCCGGGGCAATGGGTCACTTTGTCGGTACGGTCCAGAAAAGCCATCGCAATGTCATTGCGCGGGAAGTAGATTACCGGATCCTTGTCGCCTTCGTGCAGTTCCAGCGCGTTATTCGTTTCGCCCAGAATCGCACCGCCCGAGCGGACACTCCATTTGCCCGGCGCTTTTTGGATTGTGATCTCGGTCATTCCAGTTCCTTCCCTCGTCGTATTTGGGCCTCTCCTCTGCCCGTTCTATGTAACAGCCCGGTGTCAGACCGGCGCAGTTGCGGCATCCAACCACAGTTGCGCGTCATGTCCCAGCCTCGGGCGGATTTTTTCCGCAACGTCGCGGTGGTAGGCATTCAGCCAGTCGCGTTCGTCGGGGGTCAACATATCGACCAGGATCAGCCTGCGGTCAATCGGTACAAAAGTCAGGGTGCGCCAGTTCAACATCGCGCGTTCCGTGTCGCCGCCAGCGAGGGCAGGAGCATCTTCCACCACGACAAGGTTTTCAATGCGGATGCCAAAGGCGCCTTCACGATAGTATCCAGGCTCGTTCGAAAGGATCATGCCGGGCTGTAGTGGCACATGGCTGACTTTTGACAAGCGCTGCGGACCCTCGTGGACACTCAGATAAGCTCCGACCCCGTGACCGACCCCATGGTTGAAGTCTTGCCCCGCGGCCCAAAGCGGCGTTCGCGCCACGCATTCGATATCGCGACCTGCAAGACCCGCAGGCCAGCGCAACATCGACATGGCAATCATGCCTTTCAGGACACGTGTAAAACACGTTTTCTCTTCATCGCCAACTTCGCCGATGGCAATGGTTCGCGTGATATCGGTTGTACCGTCCAGATATTGCCCGCCACTGTCCAGAACCAGAATGTGACCGTTTTCCAAGCGGCTGTCGGTTTCTTCGGTCACGCGGTAATGCATGATCGCACCGTTTGGCCCGGTCCCTGCGATGGTGTCGAACGAGATATCCTGAAGCGCATTGTCCTTGCGCCGGTTCTCTTCCAGGCGCGTGACCACTTGAGTCTCGGTCACGCTGGCGGGCGTCTGCCCGTCCAGCCAGCAGAGGGTCTCGATCACAGCCACCGCATCGCGCAAATGCGCTTCGGCGCTGCCCGCGATTTCGGCAGGGTTTTTGCAAGCTTTGGGCAGAGCACAAGGATCGCCACCTTCAGTCATCGCGGCCCCCAACACATCCGCTACGATCTGGGGCAGGGTGCCAATGTCCACTTGAACCGGCCCCTCCAGTGCGCCAACCGTATCCAGGAAAGTCTGCGGGTCATGCACTGTCACATTTGAACCCAGATGATCCCTGACTTCGACCAGCTTTTCGGCTGTCATGAACAGGTCGACCCTGCCATCTGCATGTAATGTCGCAAAACCATGTGCGACCGGGTTATAGGCAATGTCAGATCCGCGAATGTTCAACAGCCACATTATTGAATCCGGCAGGGTGATAATCGCAGCACTGCACCCGTCCCGCTGCAAGTCTCTGGCAAGGCGCGTAATTTTGCTGTCCGATGCTTCACCGGCAAACTCAAACGGATGCACCTTGACCGGGTTCATCGGTGGTGCTGGTTGATCCGACCAGATCCGGTCAACCAGGTTCTCGCATCTCACAAGTTCGATGCCGGTACCGTCCAAATCACGTATCAAATCGGATATCTGACCTGCAGCGTGCAGCCAAGGATCAAACCCCACCTTGCCACCGTTGGGCAGTTGCTCTTTCAGCCACGCGCTTAGGCTGACCTCGGGCCATGGCACTGGCGTGAACTCATCGGCGACCTGTGCCTTAACCTGCGTACGATACCGTCCGTCAATGAACACTCCGGCGATGTCAGACAAGGCGGCGCAAAACCCGGCCGAGCCTGTAAAGCCCGTTAACCAGGCCAAACGTTCATCACGTGGGGCCACATATTCCCCTTGATGCGCGTCCGCGCGTGGGACCAGAAACCCGTCCAAGCCCGCCTGTGTCATTTCTTCTCGCAACGCGGCCAGTCGCGGAGGTCCCTGTTCCGGGCGGGCAGTCACTTGAAAGGATTGGAACATGAAGGGCCTCATTCATTGTGGTACCGGCAGACCCTGAGGCGCAGTAGAACAAATGTCCAGATCAGTATGATCCGAACAAAAGCCGATCCCCGACTTCATCTTTTCAAAAGTACTCCCGCCGGAGGCAAGGCCAGCCTCAGCTGGCCTTTCGCATCCCCATCACACGCGCTCGTGCGCGTGGATCACTGTCGAACAGGGCTGCCAATTGTTCGGTCATCGCACCCGCCAGCTGTTCCACATCGGTGATGGTCACGGCGCGGTCATAATACCGGGTCACGTCGTGGCCGATGCCGATCGCCAGCAGCTCGACCATCTTGCGCTTTTCGACCATGGCGATCACATCGCGCAGGTGTTTCTCCAGATAGTTGGCCGGGTTCACACTCAGCGTGGAATCGTCGACCGGAGCACCATCCGAAATGACCATTAGAATCTTTCGCGCTTCGCGCCGCGCCAGCATCCGACGGTGCGCCCATTCCAACGCCTCACCGTCGATGTTTTCCTTCAGCAAGCCTTCTTTCATCATCAGGCCCAGATTGGGGCGCGCTCGACGCCAAGGCGCGTCGGCTCCCTTGTAAATGATATGGCGCAGGTCGTTCAGGCGCCCCGGTTGCTGCGGGCGGCCATCGTTCAGCCACGCCTCGCGCGCCTGTCCGCCTTTCCACGCCCGCGTGGTAAAGCCCAGAATCTCAACCTTCACATTGCAGCGTTCCAGCGTCCGTGCCAGAACATCCGCACAGATGGCAGCGATCGAAATCGGACGCCCCCGCATCGAGCCGGAATTGTCCAGCAGCAGCGTGACCACTGTATCGCGGAATTCGGTATCTTTCTCGACCTTGAAACTCAGCGGTGTAGTTGGGTTTGCCACAACGCGCGCCAATCGACCGGCATCCAGAATACCTTCTTCGCGGTCGAACTCCCAGGATCGGTTTTGCTGCGCCTGCAGCCGGCGCTGAAGCTTGTTCGCCAGACGCGATACCGCTCCTTTCAAAGGCTCCAGTTGCTGGTCCAAGTACGCCCGAAGACGCTCCAACTCAGCCGGTTCTGCCAGATCCTCGGCGGCTATCTCTTCGTCATAGGCGTCCAGATAAACCCGGTAATCCGGATCAGCCTCGGATGCCGGCGGAGGTGCAGGCGGCTCCATCGGGGCCTCGCCTTCAGGCATCTCCGCCTCATCGCCCAACTCATCCTCGGCCATCTCATCCATCGAGACCTGGGCCTGAGACTGATCCTGTTGCTCTTCCTGGCTTTGCTCAGGTGTGGCGTCGGCGTCCTGCTCGTCTTGATCATCCTGTCCGGTGCTGTCGGGATCGGGCTGTTCTTCGGCGTCTTCTTCAGCCTGATCTTCTTGTTCGTCGTCCAGTTCGTCAGGGTCATCCCCCAACTGGTCGCCATAGCCCAGATCCTTGATCACCTGACGGGCAAATTTGGCAAACTCGGCCTGATCCGAAAGAATTTCGTCCAGATTCTCCAGCGTGCCACCGGCCTGTTCCTCGATGAACCCGCGCCACAGGTTCATGATGTTCTCGGCCGCAGGCGGCAGGTCGCGCCCGGTGGCCAAGTGCCGGATCAGATAGCCTGCTGCCACGGCCAGAGGTGCATCGGCAGGCTGTTTGCATTGATCATATCCGCGCCGGATCGCTTCGTGCCCAATCTTGACATCGATATTGCTGGCGGTGCCGGGCATATCCCGCGCGCCCATCGCTTCGCAGCGAGCGGTCTCCATCGCCTCATAGAGGTCCCGCGCCATATCCCCCGGAGGTGCATACCGCGCATGAGTGGCATCGTCGTGATATTTACGCTGCAAGGCCAGAGCGTCGGCAGTGCCGCGTGCCAGAAGAACCTCTTCGCGCGTCATCCGGCGCGACACCTGAGGCAAACGCATCGACTCGCCGGACATGCCCGAAGGATCAACCGTATAGGTTACGGACAACTCGGGATCATCGGCCATGACCTTGGTTGCCTCGGCCAAAGCCTTCTTGAACGGATCAGCAGGGTTGTCGTTCTTCTGTGCCATGTCCCCAAGCCTTTCACATTGCCGCCCGGAATTCCATCAGCAGAGAAACCGGATCCGGCTTCATCTGGCTAAAAATACCTCCGCCGGAGGCATTGCGCCCGAAAACGGGCGCAATCCAGCGGATCAACCCAAGCTTACGCTGGCCGCGCTTTCCGGCAGCTCTTCGTCGAAGCAGCGCTGATAGAACTCGGCCACGGTCTGGCGCTCCAGCTCGTCACATTTGTTCAGGAAGGACAGGCGGAACGCATAGCCCACATCACGGAAAATCTCGGCGTTCTGTGCCCAGTTGATCACCGTACGGGGGCTCATGACGGTTGAAAGATCACCGTTCATGAATGCAGTTCGGGTCAGGTCGGCGACTGTGACCATCTGACTGACGGTCTTGCGGCCATCAGCTGTGTTGTAATGCGGCGCTTTCGACAGCACGATCATTGTCTCGGCATCGTGGCTCAGATAGTTCAGGGTCGAGACCAGCGACCAGCGGTCCATCTGCGCCTGGTTGATCTGCTGAGTGCCGTGATACAGGCCCGTGGTGTCGCCCAGACCAACCGTGTTGGCGGTGGCAAACAGGCGGAAGTTCGGGTTCGGTGTAATGATCTCGTTCTGGTCCAGCAGGGTCAGTTTGCCGTCATGCTCAAGAACACGCTGGATTACGAACATCACGTCGGCGCGGCCCGCATCGTATTCGTCGAACACAATAGCGACCGGGTTGCGAAGGGCCCAAGGCAGGATGCCTTCGTGGAACTCTGTAACTTGTTTGCCGTCACGCAGCTTGATCGCGTCCTTACCAATCAGGTCGATCCGGCTGATATGGCTATCCAGGTTCACGCGTACCGCAGGCCAGTTCAGCCGCGCCGCAACCTGTTCAATGTGAGTCGATTTACCCGTACCGTGATAGCCCTGGATCATCACACGACGGTTGTGGGCAAAACCCGCCAGAATGGCCAGCGTGGTTTCAGGATCGAATTTATAGGTCGGGTCGATGGCCGGCACACGATCTGTGGCCTCGGCAAAGGCTTTGACCTTCATTTCCGTATCAATGCCGAATACGTCGCGGACCGAGATATCTTCGGTTGGTTTTGCGTTTACGTCGATCGATCCGTCAGCCATTCGTCTTGTCCTTATCCTTTGGCCCGCCTTGCCGGGTCTGAACCCGTGTGTGGTGCAACATATTGCAGGCAAGGGCAAGGGAAAGAGGTGCGCTGGGAAAGGTGAGCAGGTTTTTCTTTCAAACTGGCTCTATCGGCACAAGGTGTAGACGTATCTAACAGCGTTCCCCGAAAAGCCAGACTGATGTTGCATCAAAGCGAAAACCAAAGCTCGCCTTCCCGAAAACCACCCTTCACAAGGCGATCTTTGTTGAGCACGTCAGGGTACGCATCAGCCCAGTCCTTGAACCGGTCGTTTGTGACAATGCGTGCTTTGCTGTCTCGCGATGCCTGCAAAATCAAAGGATCCGCGGGCGTACCCTTTGGGGCGACCATGACCTGTTTTGCCCGAAGACCCAAAGCCCGGCTCAGGGCCCGGTCGTTCATGTATTCGCCCTCGACCTTGTAGCCAACATTTGCATCGAAAACGACGCCCGGTCTGAATCCGGCCCGTTTTAGGGCTGCAAGGACCAGACGCAAGGTGCCTAGATCCGGGTCACCGTTTTTCCAATGGATCACGTTGGATCCGTCCACGATGACCCAGGTATTGGCCACACGCCACCTGCGCCAAGCGCGCAGGCCCCAGATCAGACTGATGGCTATGCATAGCAGGCTCAGCACCTGCACGCCGTTATATTTGGCGGGCAGATAGGGTGCCGCAAAGTAGCCGCCCAGCGAGACGAGGAGCAATAGAAATGGCAAACGCACTGAGGTCGCTCCTTGGAGGTGTCCTTTTCAAACCCCGTCACTATTGCGGGAACTGAAACCGGTTTCCAGTGAGCTTGCGCATAATCCTTTTCGACTGTGTTCTTCACCCACCACAAGCTTGGGGCTTTAATGGGGTGGGGTTCACTTGAAGTTCCGGCTGTCCTTGATCTGATCCCAGGCCCACACAACCTCTTGCAGCTGTTCTTCCTGGCTTCGGTCGCCACCGTTCATGTCCGGGTGCAATACCTTGATCAGTTTCTTATACGCCTTGCGCACTTCGGCTTTGGACCAGCTGTCATTGGCTTCCAGAATCTCGATGGCACGGCGCTCGGTGGGGGGTAGGCGACGGCCACCGCCGCCTGACGTGCGGCCTTTGTTTTGGGTACTGTTGGCACCCAGAACCTGATGCGGGTCCTCAATGCCCAGACGGGCCCAGGCGCGTGCTTCGGGGTCACCCATTGGCTTGGTCTCGCGTTCCCACACTTTGTCCTTCGACCGTTGGGCATTCAGCTCAGCCTCGGTGGTGCCGTCGAAGAAGTTCCATTTCTGGTTATATTCGCGCACATGCTGCTGGCAGAACCAGTAGAAGTCGTCCAACACATCCGGCGCTTTGGGTGCGCGGAATTTACCGGGTTCTTCGCATCCGGGGTGATCACAAATTCTTGTCGAGGTCTCGGACGCGCCCGACATGCCCCGGCGCCCGCGCGGGTTCTTTTTCTTGGCGCTGGAAACGGACATATCAAATCCGAAGGGGTCTGATTTCGTCATGCTCTGATCCTCACGAACGCATCTTTTCGACTCGGAGGCAGCAGTTTAGTCTAAGCAGCCGAAAGTAGAAGAGGGGAGCGGCAAAAATTTTGCCGCTGAGCGAAAAAATGAGCGTGACCGACGAGATCCGAACCCGCCTGCAAGCCGCCTTTGACCCGCGCGAGCTTGAGGTGATAGACGACAGCGAAAGCCACCGCGGCCACGCGGGTTTTCAGGAAGGCGGCGAGAGCCATTTTAACGTCCGCATTCGGGCCGCCGCCTTTAAAGGGCAATCTCGCGTCGCCCGCCACCGTGCAGTTCACAAAGCTTTGGGCGATATCGTGCCCCGCATTCACGCGCTGGCGTTGGATATCGGTACGTGAACGCGCCGGACGTCAGTCCGCGCTCATCTGCGCCGAAGGAGTTGAAGCCGAAATCGCGTATTCTTCTTCGGTCATGCCGTCTTCGATTCCTTCGAACAACGGGGTCGAAAGGTAACGCTCACCGGTGTCCGGCAGCATGACCAGCATAACGGACCCCTCTGGCGCGGATTCGGCCATCTTCATGGCTACGGCAAAGGTCGACCCGCCCGAGATTCCGGTGAAAATACCTTCTTCCGAGGCAAGTCGCTGAGACCACGCGATCCCTTCGGGTCCGGGTACGGGGATAAGTTCGTCATAGTAGGAATTGTCAATGGCTTCCTGAAGGACCCAAGGAATGAAGTCCGGCGTCCACCCCTGAATCGGGTGCGGCTCGAAATTCGGGTGGCTCTCGGTCGGCTGATGATCTCCGTTTCGGGTGTTGGTGTACCCCGATGACACGATGGCTGCATTGGACGGCTCGGTCAGGATGATCTTCGTTTCGGGCCGCTCTTTCCGCAAGGCGCGCGAGACACCTGAAATCGTTCCGCCTGTCCCGTATCCGGTCACCCAGTAATCCAACCGCTGACCTTCGAAATCGGCAAGAATCTCCCGCGCTGTCGTGTTTTCATGAATGTCGGCATTGGCAGCGGTTTCGAACTGACTGGCCAGAAACCACCCGTTTTCTTCGGCCAGTTCCTTGGCTTTGGTGTACATACCAAACCCTTTCTGGGCCTTGGGAGTCAAAACGACCTTTGCCCCCAAAAACCGCATCAGCTTGCGCCGCTCGACCGAGAAACTTTCAGCCATCGTGACAACCAGCGGATAGCCCTTTGCAGCGCAAACCATGGCCAGTCCTATCCCGGTGTTGCCAGATGTCGCCTCGACAACGGTCTGACCGGGCTTCAACCGCCCATCCCGTTCCGCTGCTTCGATAATATTCAGCGCCAGCCTGTCCTTGACCGAACCGGCCGGGTTGAACGCTTCGAACTTCACATAGACGGTCACATGATCTGGCGCGATCCGATTGACCCGGATGCAAGGCGTGTCGCCCACGGTGTCGAGAATGCTGTCATAAAGGCGTGCCCGCCCTTGCGTCTGCCGAATAGCCATTTTGATGTCCCTCCCGGTTGTTCGGTTAACATGATACAGGTTTCTTGGAGGATACCCCTAAAAGTTTTCCGGGCTCAGCCAACCTTCGGATTGCGACAATCCCAAGATGCCCGGGCCCACAGTGCTGAAGCGACATGCTTGGTTTTGCAGGTTGACGTTTCAGGTGTCGCTACTCATACATTCAACCATTGATTGTTTTGGGACTTTTCAACTTGAGAAGAACAGCTCTTGTTCGCGTTATTGCAGTAGTATTTTTCGCCTCGCTGTCGGCAAAACAACTCGCAGCGCAATCATCAACAGCAAACTTAAGGCTTGATACAAATCACGTATCTGCACCGCTCGAGATTTTAGACGGTGATGCGGCGTTTGATTGCCCAAAGGCTATGCGGCCAGCAAAAATGGATGTTGTTTTTGACGTTAGTCTCTTTGGCAACAATTTAATGCCGTTCAATCAAATCGCCGGCAAGAGGAAACCTGTCGTTATACGTCGCGGAAACCAAGTAACTTCTCAAGCAGAGGAAAGCGACCGTCCCAATCGAACCGACAAGGCACACTATTCTAAAGAGCGCGTTGCCGCGGTTTCAGACTTGAGACTACAAACGGTTTTTTATCTGTGCGAGCTGTACGGGTATCCAGTATTCTTGCGTCTTGACTACTTATTGTCCGGGCATGTTCATGACTATTCGGTTCAATTTGAATGGTCGATTGACCCAGACAATAATGAAAATCTCGACTTAACTTATTCTGAAACTATCTGGCGCGTTAGGAACCATGAAACGGGTAAGTACGAAAGTTTAAGCTACGGCACAATGCGAGCGGATTTTGATTTGGCTGAGGTGCCATTTCGAATAAACGAAATCCTGCCCGTTCTGCCGGTGGATCTAAGTCACTATTTGTACATCACAATCCTCAGTGCGGACGAAACGAATTGAAAACTATGTCGTTTCAAGTCGGTTGGCTGGTTTCTTTAATCACCCTATGGACAAGTGTTTTGGCCCAGGCCGAACCTGTGGGGCGATGGGCTTTAAAGTTCTGGCAAGACACTTATGTCGTTGCTCGACTGACGCCCGTTGCACCAGCTGTTGGAAGTCTGCGTTGCAGAGAAGGGTTTCAAAATGCGCGCGTTGAAGCTCAAGCGAACCTGGGTGAACTTGGACAGGTTGCAGCAGCCAAGAAGGCTCCGCAACTCTTCAAATCGAGGGAAATAGAAAATGCAAAGGTGCGCAAAAACCTGAGAATCGAATTGAACCTAGAATTTGAGGGATGTTCGTTTGGATCTCATTTTGTACCTCATAGCGGGCATATTGACCTTTTTGGTGACTTCGGTCCGGCCCAAATTGGTCCAAGCCGGTTCGTTTATGCCCCTTCAAAGAAAAACGACACAATGAATGCGACTTACCTCGCACAGTTGTCTGGTAATATCCGAAAGCGCGGTTATTGGGGCCGAAAAGATATGGTGCCACCCATCAGCGCACCTGACATACGTCAGATCGGAACGCTCCAATTGTCAATCGACAAGGGACCATATGCCAATTTGAATGGAGAGTTCTCAGACGATATTGTGAAATTGTATTTAGATCTGTGGGTTGTGCTGGAAGTAGCTGAGGAAAAGTGAAGTAACCCGGCCGTATGAGTGCCCATTGCAGAGCCGCCTACGGCTTGTCGGCGCTTTCCGACGTTCTCAGATCATCCTTCAACGACAAAGGCGGTTCATCCGCTTCCGCCGCGATCGGTTTCGGCGCCTGAACCTCGTCAGGGCCTGGAACCGGCTGGGCCAACAGGGTTCTGTCCGTATCCGGTGCTGTACCGATTTCGGATGCGTCGACTTCTTCTTCCACTATGCGCCGAAATACCAGCACGTTGCGCCAGTTCGTTGTTGATCCAGTCAGACCTGTGCGTTCTTCGCTGGGTAACAGCTCGGCGCGTTGGTATTCCCAGCCGTCCTGACCCATCTGGTTCAGGACCTGTTCAACCGAGACCGCAAAGCGGCCCTCGGGTGTTTTTACCCCTTTGGCTTTGACACCCTTTTGCGGGGCGGGGATCACCTTGTATTCGTAGCGCTGCATCAACTGTTCCTAAACACCTGTTCGCGCCAAACTAACACGCTGATCCCCGAGGGAAAGAGCCGTTGCCCAACCGGCGGATTTCAGCCCTGATGATTGCCGCCCGCCTGTGCTGCCTTGGTCACAACCGACAGGCACAGTTCTGTGGCCAGCGCCATATCCTGTACCGAAATCCACTCCATCGGTCCATGAATGCATTGCATCCCTGTGAACAGGTTGGGGCAGGGGGTGCCGAACTCGGTCAGGCGCGACCCGTCGGTGCCGCCACGGATCGGAACAGACAGAGGCTCGATCCCCAACTCACGACATGCGTCGCGGGCCAGATCGACCGGTGTCATGTCGCTTTCCAGCCAGTACCGCATATTGCGATACTGATGGCTGATCTCGCAGGTGATATTTGCGCGCGGTTCGGTGGCCTGTACGGCGGCGCAAACTTGACGCACGATGTTGCGCTGAGCTTCCAGTGCGTCCATTTCGAAATCACGCAGGATCAGCTTGATCTCCATCTCGGACGAGCCGCCATTCATGTCGGTGACATGGATGAACCCTTCGCGCCCATCGGTGGTTTCCGGGGTCATGGTGGCCTGAGGCAGCGTCTGCACGATCTTGGCCGCCAGATGTGCTGCGTTCACCATCTTGTCTTTCGCCAACCCGGGATGGATCGAAACGCCTTCGATCTTGATCACCGCACGGTCGGCTGAAAAGCTTTCGTACTCGATCTCACCGACTTCCTGACCGTCCAGAGTATAGGCGAAATCCGCGCCCAGATCCTTGGGAAGCTGTTCGGTTACGCCGCGCCCGATCTCTTCATCCGGGGTAAAGCCGATGCGGATCGGTCCGTGCGGAATATCCGGGTTTTCGATCAGGTGCCGTGCCATGGTCATCAGGATCGACACGCCCGCCTTGTCATCCGCACCCAGCAGGGTCGTGCCCGAAGCGGTGATCAGGTCATGGCCAATTTTCTCGGCCAGATAGGGGTTTTCTTCTGGCGACAGAACCAGATCAGGATCGTCTGGGAATGAGATGTCACCGCCATTGTATCCCTTGATTACACGTGGTTTGACGCCTGTGGCGTTGAACTGTGGGGCCGTATCCACATGCGCCAAAAAGCCCACTGTCGGCCCCGGAGCGGTTCCGGGAATGGTCGCAACCACCACGCTGTCGCCTGTGATCTCGATATCCTGAGCACCGATCTGGGCCAGCTCGTCGCGCAACAGGTTCAGCATGTCGAACTGGATTTGCGTGCTGGGGGTTGTGGGGGAAGTCTCGTCGCTCTGACTGTCGATGGCCGCATACCGCACCAGCCGGTCTTCGAGTTCCTGATCAAATCTGTTCTGCATGATACCTCACCTCTCTGGAGGCGAAGAAAGAGCGCGGACAGGGGGAAGTCAAGCCGATGGCTTGACCCCAAGTCTTAAGATTTCGTGAGGATAGGATGCGTGCAAGCCCTCCCGCTGCCGTTGGCAGACCTGCACAAATCAAACGGGTTAAGACCCCAGCTTTTTGCTGACCAGTTCGTTCACAGCCTTCGGGTTCGCTTTGCCTCCGGTCGCCTTCATGACCTGACCCACGAACCAACCCGCCAGTTTCGGGTTCACTTTAGCCTTTTCAACCTGTGCCGGGTTGGCAGCGATGATTTCATCCAAGGCAGCTTCGATGGCGCCGGTATCAGTCACCTGCTTCATGCCACGGTCTTCAACGATCTGCGCCGGGTCACCGCCTTCAGTATAGACGATCTCAAACAGGTCCTTGGCGATCTTGCCCGAAATGGCATCCGACGAGATCAGATCAATGATCCCACCCAACTGCGACGGAGAAACCGGCGAGTCAGTGATGTCGTGATCTTCCTTTTTAAGACGGCCGAACAACTCGTTGATCACCCAGTTTGCAGCCAGTTTACCGTTGCGGCCCTTGGCGACTTCTTCGAAATACGCGGCAGATTCCACCTCGGCAGTCAGAACCGACGCGTCATAGTCGGTCAGGCCGAATTCGCTGATAAAACGTGCTTTTTTCTCGTCGGGCAGTTCAGGCAGCTTCGCGGCGATGTCATCGACCCACGCTTGTTCGATTTCCAGCGGCAGCAGATCAGGGTCGGGGAAGTAGCGATAGTCATGCGCCTCTTCCTTCGACCGCATCGAGCGGGTCTCACCTTTGTCCGGGTCATACAGGCGGGTTTCCTGTTCGACTTCACCACCCCCTTCGACGATGGCGATCTGGCGGCGGGCTTCGACCTCAATCGCTTGTTGAATAAAGCGCATCGAGTTCATGTTTTTGATTTCGCAACGGGTGCCGAGATGCGAGAAATCCTGCGTTTCCTGATACTTCTCATAGGCGCCCGGCAAACAGATCGAGACGTTGACATCCGCCCGCAGGTTGCCGTTCTGCATGTTGCCATCACAAGTGCCCAGATAGCGCATGATCTGGCGCAGCTTGGCGATATAAGCGGCGGCCTCTTCAGGGCCACGAATATCGGGGCGGCTGACGATCTCCATCAGGCAAACGCCGGTCCGGTTCAGGTCGACGAAGGACATATGCGGGTCCATGTCGTGGATCGATTTGCCCGCGTCCTGCTCCATGTGGATGCGTTCGATGCGAACCATGCGCGCGGTGCCGTCACCCATCTCGACCAGCACCTCACCTTCGCCCACAATAGGGTGGTAGAGCTGGGAAATCTGGTAGCCTTGCGGCAGGTCAGGGTAGAAATAGTTCTTGCGGTCAAAGGCAGATTTCAGGTTGATATCCGCTTTCAGGCCCAGCCCGGTGCGCACAGCCTGTTCAACGCAATATTCGTTGATCACAGGCAGCATTCCCGGCATCGCCGCGTCCACAAAGGCCACGTTCGAGTTCGGCTCGGCCCCGAATTGGGTCGACGCACCCGAGAACAGCTTGGCATTGGACGAGACCTGAGCGTGCACCTCCATCCCGATCACCAGTTCCCAGTCGTGTTTGGCCCCGGCAATGGTTTTGGGTTTGGGCATTTCATATGTCAGGTCGAGCATGGCGCGCCTCATTTCCGCAGAAGTCTAAGCCTGCGTATTAGGCCCGGCAGGGCCTAGGGGCAAGGGGGAATCCTGTTGAGATCAGTTCTGAGAAAACTGCAGGCCCGAGGGTGTGAACGTCACGTCCATACCGCTGCGCAATTCATCCCGGAACAAATCCGAGATCGCCCGCAATGCATCCCGCTGACCCCGCGCGGCAAACCGCTCGGGCGAGTTGATGCGTACAGAGTTGTTGAACCCTGCGGTCGCGTGGGCCCAGATTAGGGGGTGCAACTCGGTCAGGTGATCACGGATCAGCCAGTTTGCCGTATCGCGCATTTGTGCACGGAACTGGTCGGCTTGTGCGTTCCGCCCGCGCCCGTTCTGGATGGTAATTGCGCAATAAGCCGAGAGCATGTTGATCATTTGCTGGTCTGGCCGCAGCCGCACGATATCACGTAACCCGTCCAGAAAATACTCGGCATCGACGCGTGCGCAGGCCTCTTCGTCCAGCGAAATGGCATCGAACTGAACCCAAGTGTAGCCAGCGGCACCCCAGACGTCCTGTGTTCGTGCAGCTGTGCGCAGCGCCTGTAGTTCCAGCTCTTCATAGCTTCCGAACCAACGCGGCAACAGATGGCTACCCATAGCGCGCATATGCCGTTGATTGCGCGGGTCCAGCGTGATCAGGCGCTCGTATTCATCAGACACACGCGCATTGGACCTGCGTTGTCCGGCCAAAAGCGCACAGTTTGCCGCCGCAATTAACGGGCTGTCTGGAGCGTCCGCCCGGCATTTCGGCAAGATCGCTGCGGCCCGGTCGAAATGTGCCGCACAGCGTGATCGGTGCAAAGGCGGCAGCGCCGTGTCGGACGCCGTACCGCGCCACGCCCAGGCCAGATCGATATGGGCAAGGGCCACAACGGCGGCGATCATGGGGTCATCAGGATTGTCCGCCATTTCGCCTTCAAGCTCAGATATGCCTCCCAACAGGTCGTAGTCCGAAATGGCCTTGCCGTCCGTCAGTGCGTGTTCCGCAGCCAGAACCACATCCGATCTTGCCCCAAATGCCAGAAGATCAGCTATTGGCATCCCGTCCGACACCGCGGCGCGATCCTGATCGGCGTCTCGCATTTCCTTGGACAGGTCGGCCCAACGATCCTGCCTGGCCAAATAGCGGCCATGTTCGATTGTGGAATGTCCGATCAGGTTTTCATTGCCCGTTTGCGCAACAGGAATGTTGAGTTGTCCTTGTTCAGGCAATGCAGCCGCCAACGCAGACTTCGTCGCGCACAATTCCGGTGCGGCGGGAGCGGATGAGGCTGAGGGTTGGGCAAACATTGCCCGAAACGACCGAAACATGGCGGAACTCAAAAACTGTAAAAACACTTAACGTCTATCAAATCTGGCGAGATATTGGGCTCAGATCAAGTTAAATGCTTAACAGTTTTCGATTTTTGTGTCCAATTTACCGGTCAGGGGCCCAGTGTTTCAAAAAATAGTAAAATGATGGCGCTCAACACGGAACCCGGCTTGTGTCAGGACCGGTTCCAGGTCCCGATGCGGTGGGAGCGACTCATCCGGCAAACGGATTCGTTTGCCCGAATGCAGAACGATGGAAACGCGCACAGACAAGTCCCACCGCGTGTCAAATCGAAAAAAATCAATGTCCTGCAGCAAGACCTCTGCCTGACGCTTGCCGGTAAACCAGCGGATGGCGGCAGCATCTATCTGCACGCCAGCGCGCGTGTTCTTGATCACGTCCCACACAGCGGGCAGGGTGCCCAATGCCAACAGCCATACGATCCACCAGGCGGCATCGAACAAGACGACCAGAGCCATCAAACCAGAATAGACCACAGCCAGAATGACTAATGTTCGCGTGTTGCGGTTCTGGCGGGCGAATGTGAATTCAGTCATGCGCCAAGGATACGCGATACCATTTCACTGGTGTCACGCGACAGGTTCGGGGTTTCGGCAATGCGAGAAAGCTGCGTACTCATCAGGTCCTGACGGTCGGCATCATACCGTTTCCACGTTTGAAATGCCGAACACATGCGCGCAGTGGTTTGCGGATTCACGGAATCCAGTCGGATCAGCCAATCAGCCAGCAGGGCATAGCCCGCTCCACCATTCTGATGGAACCCGGCATGATTCATCGCCAGTGCGCCCATAACAGCGCGGAACCGGTTCGGGTTCTTCCAGTTGAAGTCGGAGTGTTGTGTCAGAGATTGAGCCACGCCAGGTGTCGCCTCGGGTGCAGACATTGCCACCTGCAAACCAAACCACTTGTCCAAAACAAGGCGGTCATGCTGCCATTGGTCATAAAACGCGGCCAACTCGGACTCACCTTTGCGCGCGCGCAACAGACAAGACAGGGCAGTCAATTGCAGGGTCATGTTATCCGCTTTGGCGTATGCCTCGGCCGCCATTGCCCCGCCATCCAGTCTGGTGGTTAGCGCCAGCGCGGCGCTGCCAAGGGCGCGTTTGCCGGATTGCGCAGCGTCCGGCGCATAGGTGCCATCCACCAAGGCTTCGCTGTGTAGCCGGGGCAACAGATCCTGTACATGCTGGGCTGTTGCCTGCCGCAGCGTCTCTACTGCGGACCAGATCTCCATCGGATCAGGGGTCTGGCCGCGCTCGTACAAGGTTGCCGCCAGTTCCGATTGCGTCGGCAGCCCAAGCATCAGGGCCCGGTAGGCCGGATCAAGTTCTCCGTCACGCAACACGGCCAGCAACCCCTCAAGGTAATCGGTATCTGGGGCGGCATCATCCAGGATCATTCGCAGCAAAGTGTCCTGCGCCAGAGACCGCCCGGCCTGCCAACGGTTGAAGGGGTCTGTGTCGTGGGCCAGCAGAAACGCCCGCTCGGTGTTGCTGACGTCATGCTCAAGGATGACTGGCGCTGAGAAATCACGCAGGATCGACGGTGTGGGTTTTGCGGCCAGCCCGGTGAATTGAAAGCTTTGCTCAGCTTCGGTCAGTTCCAACACTTCGGTCGGGCGGACCTCATCCCCATTTGCACCTAACAGGCCCACGGCAACCGGGATCACCTGAGGCTGCTTATCATTTTGCCCCGGCGTCGGCTCGGTGCGCTGTTTCAACGTCAGGGTATATGTGCCGTCCTCCCAGTCTTCCGAAACGGTGACGCGCGGCGTGCCCGATTGGCTATACCAGCGTTTGAATTGGGTCAGGTCGCGGCCTGTTTTGTCTTCAAAAACCTTGATCCAATCCTCGATGGTACAGGCCTGGCCGTCATGGCGCTCAAAATACAGGTCCAGCGCTTTGGCATAGGCGTCATCCCCGACCAAGCGTTTCAACATTCCGATTACTTCAGCACCTTTCTCATAGACGGTCGCGGTGTAGAAGTTGTTGATCTCCTGAAAGCTCTCAGGCCGAACCGGGTGCGATAGCGGGCCGTTGTCTTCGGGGAACTGGCGTGCGCGCAGGTCGATGGCGTCGTGAATGCGTTTCACCGGGGCCGAGCGCATGTCAGATGTAAATTGCGCATCGCGGAATACCGTCAGTCCTTCTTTCAGACACAGCTGAAACCAGTCGCGGCAGGTGATGCGGTTGCCGGTCCAATTGTGGAAATACTCATGTGCGATAATTGCTTCGATGCGTTCGAAATTCGCATCGGTCGAGGTTTCGGGGCTTGCCAGCACAGCCGACGAGTTGAAGATGTTCAGCCCCTTGTTTTCCATCGCGCCCATGTTGAAATCATCCACGGCGACGATGTTGAACACATCGAGATCGTATTCGCGACCATAGACGTCCTCGTCCCATTTCATCGACTTTTTCAGGGCTTCCATGCCAAAGGCGCATTTGCCCTCGTCTCCTGGCCGCACCCAAAGATTCAGCGCGACGTCACGGCCCGACTTGGTGGTAAACTGGCCGGGATGGGCGATCAGATTGCCTGCAACCAGAGCAAACAGATAGGCCGGTTTGGGCCACGGGTCGGTCCATTCGGCCCAGCCGTCGCCCTTGCCCGACGGGTTGCCGTTGGACAGCAGCACCGGAAGGTCTCCGTTGATGCGTACGGTAAAGGTGGACATCACGTCCGGGCGGTCGGGGTAATAGGTGATTTTGCGAAACCCCTCTGCCTCGCATTGCGTGCAATACATGCCGTTTGACATGTAAAGCCCTTCCAGCGCGGTGTTATTGCCGGGATCGATCTCGACCTCGGCCTCCCAGATGAAGGGCGCATCCGGTACGGCAGCGGTCAGGCCCTTTTCGGTTACATCCGGCGTGATCTCTGCACCGTCGATTGCAGCGCGGATCAGCGTCAGGTCTTCCCCGTGCAGAAAGAATGTTCGGTCCTTGGCATCAGGATTCGGGCGAAAGGCGACGCGCGATGTGACCCGGGTGGCATGGTCGGCAAGGTCGAAGGTCAGGTGCACGCTATCCACCAAATAACCGAACGGCGTGTAGTCCTTCAGGTAAATTGTTGTGGGGGCAGCATCGCGCATCTTGGGCCTCGTATCCGTACTGGTTTGGCGCGACGTTAGGGGCTTCGTACAGGGGCTGCAACTGGCCTGCGTCATTCGCTTGCTGATTTTAAGGCAGCTTTTTGAAGGACCGAATATTGCTAATCACTCGACAAAAGTTGCCTATCGGAAACTTTCCCCCTAAATGCACCTGAGCATACAGTGGCACACAATCGCGGGAGAGCGGGAACATGACTGGCAGACACACCCTGAACGGGCTGCAGATCGATCCGATTTTGGCAGAATTTATCGAGACGCAAGCACTGCCAGGAACCGGAGTGTCCGCGCAGCAGTTTTGGGCAGGCCTGGCGCGATTGGTGAACGAGTTGGGGCCGAAGAATCGCGACCTTCTTGCGAAACGGTCTGAAATTCAAAGCCGTATCGACGGCTGGCATATGGCACGCAAGGGGCAGGAGATTGATCCTGCCGAATACCAAACTTTCCTTAAAGAGATCGGTTATCTGGTTCCGGAAGGGGATGGGTTCCAGATCGAGACGGCAAACGTGGATCCCGAGATTGCCCTTACCCCCGGTCCCCAACTTGTTGTGCCGATCACCAATGCCCGTTTTGCCTTGAATGCTGCCAATGCCCGTTGGGGCAGTCTGTATGATGCGCTTTATGGAACCGATGCGATGGGTGATTTACCTGCGGGCGGTGGCTATGACGCCGCGCGTGGTGCGCGCGTGATCGCATGGGCCAAAGCCTTTCTGGACGACGTCGTGCCACTGGCGTCCGGGTCTTGGGCGGACGTGTCCAGCCTTACAGTGAAGGACGGAGGATTGGTTCCTGCGCTGGGCGACCCCGCGCAATTTGCTGGGTTTGGTGGTGCGGCGGACAAACCGGAATTCGTGCTGCTAAAGAACAATGGCCTGCACATCCAGATCATGATCGATCCTTCTAGTACCATTGGCGCAACCGACCCCGCAGGTATTGCAGACGTTAGGCTTGAGTCAGCGTTGTCGACGATTATGGATTGCGAAGACTCGGTGGCGTGTGTTGATGCAGCAGACAAAGTTGTCGCATACGGCAACTGGCTGGGTCTGATGAAGGGCGACCTGACCGAAGAAGTCACGAAGGGCGGCACGACATTCACACGCAAGCTGGCTGACGACCTGAGCTTCACCACGCCGGCGGGAGGACAGGCTTCGCTGAAAGGCCGATCACTTATGCTGGTGCGCAATGTGGGCCACCTGATGACCAACCCGGCTGTGCTGGACGCCGAAGGGCGCGAGATTGGTGAAGGGCTGATGGATGCCCTGTGCACTACGTTAATCGCCATGCACGATCTGAAGCGCGAAGGCGGCAACTCGGTTGAAGGTTCCGTCTATGTAGTGAAGCCCAAGATGCACGGGCCAGAGGAAGTTGCCTTCTCGGTCGAAATCTTCGACATAGTCGAAGATATTCTTGGCCTGCCCCGCAATACCGTAAAGCTGGGCATCATGGACGAGGAACGGCGCACATCGGCCAACCTGAGGGAATGTATTCGGGCGGCTAAATCACGTGTGGCTTTTATCAACACCGGGTTTTTGGACCGGACCGGGGATGAGATTCATACCTCGATGGAAGCCGGCCCGATGCTGCCCAAGGGCGATATCAAGAACACGCCATGGATCGCGTCTTACGAGGACCGCAATGTCGACATCGGTCTGGCCTGCGGCCTGAAGGGAAAGGCGCAGATTGGCAAGGGCATGTGGGCCATGCCGGATCGCATGGGCGACATGCTGGACGCCAAGATCGGACACCCGATGTCCGGCGCAACCTGCGCCTGGGTGCCGTCGCCGACCGCCGCGACGTTGCACGCGACGCATTATCACAAGGTTGATGTGCTTGCGCGCCAGGATGAACTGGCTACCGGAGGCGCGCGCGGTACGCTGGATGACCTACTGACCGTTCCGCTGCTGGGTGGTCGGAACCTGAGCGATGATGAAATCACCCGCGAGATCGAAAACAACGCTCAGGGCATTCTGGGTTATGTCGTGCGCTGGGTCGATCAGGGCGTGGGATGCTCCAAAGTGCCGGACATCAACGACATCGGCCTCATGGAAGACCGCGCAACCTGCCGGATTTCGTCTCAGGCCCTGGCCAATTGGCTGCACCATGGCGTAGTGGACGAAGCGCAGGTAATGGCCGCGATGCAGAAAATGGCGGCTGTAGTGGATCGTCAGAACGACAGCGATCCCAGCTATACGCCTATGGCGCCAAGCTTTGACGGCATTGCCTTTAAGGCGGCCTGCGATCTGGTGTTCAAGGGGCGGGTGCAGCCTTCGGGCTATACCGAGCCGGTTCTGCACGCCCGTCGTCTGGAGTTGAAGGCAAGCCAGGCGTAAGCGGTTCGGGTCGGGGCAAGGGGGAGTACCTACCCCTTGTTTTCCAAAGAAGATTTTATCCAAATGAAAGGGATCAGGGATGGCTATTTCTTTGCGTAAGGCGCGCACCATCATTCGTAAGGCTCTTGAGAAGGGGCGCGAGATAGAGTTGAAACCTCTGTCTGCTGTGGTTCTCGATGCGGGCGGTCATGTCATCGCCTTCGAACGCGAAGACGGTGCCGCCCCGGGTCGTTTCGCGATTGCGCATGGCAAGGCTTACGGCTCGGTCATGTTGGGCATGGCCGGGACTGCGCAGATGCAGCGCGCCGAGGCGCAGGCCTATTTCATGGCCGCAGTGAATGGCGTCTATGGCGGGCAGGTCGTGCCGGTTCCAGGTGGTGTTCTGTTGCGCGACCGGAAAGGCGCTGTCATCGGGGCTGTGGGTGTAACAGGAGACACCTCGGACAATGATGCGATTGCCGCAATGGCTGGAATTGAGGCAGCCGGTTTGATCGGTGAGATTTAATCCCCCGCTTGTTTCGTCCAGTTGTTGTTGCGATATTGGAAATATTTCCCAAGAAAGTGCAAATGTTGGGAAATAATTCTATACAGCGCGTCTTCTTTGGGATTGTATTGTGCGTCTCTGAACACGTCCCTGCGCTGTTATGCAGGGCGTGTATTCTTGCACGTCTGAGAGGCTGCCGCTAGCTTCCATGTTAAGCAATGAAACAACAAGGAAAGCGGAATGTCTCGTCCTGTCGTCGGTATCATCGGCAACTCGTATCTTATGAATGACCAATACCCGACACATGCGGGTGGGACGATGAACTCGGATGCGGTGGCCAATGTGTCGGGATGTCTGCCGCTGCTGATCCCGGCGGATCCGCGCTATGTGACGGTTGATGAGCTGCTGGAGGTTTGCGACGGCTTTCTGCTGACCGGTGGTCGCCCCAACGTGCACCCGGAAGAGTATGGTGAGCCCGAAACCGAAGCGCATGGAGAGTTTGACCGCGCACGTGATGCCATCACCTTGCCACTGGTTCGGGCCTGTGTGGAACGTGGGCAGCCCTTCATGGGCATCTGTCGCGGGTTTCAGGAGGTCAACGTGGCAATGGGTGGAACGCTGTACCCCGAAATCCGCGATCTGCCGGGCCGGATGAACCACCGTATGCCGCCCGACGGCACACTGGAAGAGAAGTTTGCGCTGCGACATGTGGTGACGCTGGATGAGGGCGGTGTGTTCCATAACGTGTTTGGTGCGACCGAGGTCATGACCAACACGCTACACGGGCAGGGTATCAAGACCATTGGCGAACGTGTTGTCATCGAAGGTCACGCGCCCGACGGCACGCCCGAGGCGATCTTTATCAAGGACGCGCCTGGCTTTACGCTGTCTGTTCAGTGGCACCCGGAATGGGATGCCATCAACGACCCGGTGTCGCGCCCTCTGTTCGAAGCTTTTGGAAACGCTGTTCGTGTTTGGAGCCACGGCGACTGTACTGCGATCAAGCAGTCCGCCTAATCGCAATCGTCCGTCTCTTTCTTGCGCCACGTCACCGTATCGCAACATTCAAATCTTTATAACTCAGATCCGCTCAATATCCTTTTGCGTTCGTCTACGAGTCTGAGAACCTGTCGCTGATGCCATGAAACGGTGCAGGATCGCGCAATGTGTGAATCAACCCAAAGGCGACAGAACCAAGGTAAGCTACTTGCAGGAACACTGATTGCGTTCTCTGGATTCGCTGCTGAGGCGGTCGCGCAGCAATGCGGCTCTCTGGGAGAATTGTTCTATATCGGGCGCACGCCCGACTCATCCTCTTCGGTGTGGCTTTCAGCGACAGAGCAAGGCGACTATCGCTTGGAAGCAGCGCAGCGAAATACAACGGTCGATATCTGGAACAAGCCCCGTCGAGGTGTTCATCTGAGCTTTTCGCCCTTTGTTTCTAACGGAAACGGTGGAGTGCACCGGTTGTTTGCAATTGGCGGAGCGCCTAATGGCCGCGATTGCCTGATTGACACGCAAAATCAACAGCGAAACTGGAGCTTGCCCGGTGGCGGAGGTGGCTCTGGCGGCGGAGGTGGTGGCTCTGGAGGTGGCTCTGGTGGCGGTGGCGGTTCCGGCGGCGGCTCTGGTGGATCCGGTGGCGGCTTTGGCGGCGGTGGCGGTTCTGGTGGATCCGGCGGCGGCTTTGGCGGCGGTGGCGGTTCTGGCGGATCCGGCGGCGGCTTTGGCGGCGGCGGCGGTTCTGGTGGATCCGGCGGCGGCTTTGGCGGTGGCGGCGGTTCTGGCGGGACCGGTGGTGGTTTTGGTGGAGGTGGAACAACGGCTGCTTTGCCTCGAACTCAACCCCAAGGTGCTTCTGCAGGGGCATATGCTGTGGGCGTAGAGTGTGTTGACGCGGCGACGGGTAAGCTGGACGCGGCACTTTGCGATCCCACCGTTACGGCGCCCCTTGCAGGCCCTCCTTTGACAGAGGGCCGTGATCTTGCGCCGCCTTCCACGTGGAACGTATGGACAGACTTCACCTATACCGAAATCGAAGACACACGCGGGGTCACTGAAGTCGATCTAAACGACAACTATTTCGCGGCTGGGTTCGACAAGCTTGTCACGCCGGACTTGGTCATTGGATTTCAGGTCGAATATGAAGACATTGATGTCGAAGGGTTCCAGGGCCAGTTCAGACAAGACACCAAAGGTCTGGCCGTTGGACCTTACTTTGCCTGGCGTATGTCCGAGAGGTGGGTGCTGAACGGATTGGCGACTGTTGGCGAGTTTTCAACGGATGCAAACGTCTTGGGATTGACCGGTGATTTTGACCGAACCCGCTGGCGTGCCAATCTGGAAGCTGTTGGCCAATATGAGGCTGGGCAATTCCTGTTGCGTCCGTCGATCGCCTTTGACTACTACAACTACAGCGCGGAAGACTATGATCTCAGTGGTACTTTGGCAGGCGTTCCGGTCAACATCATTGGCGAAGTTGCTTCTGCGACTTACAGCGCCTTGACGCCTGAGTTGGAGGTAAGTCGGCCATTTGTTACGTCGAGGTCGATCGTGTCCCCATTTGCGACGTTGAGCGCAACGTATTGGTTCGAACGAGACAATATTGGGATTGGCGCGGGATCACAGACTGACTTGACCTGGGCCACACGCGTCGGAGTTCGCGGACGCGCAAGTGAGGCCGTCTTTGTCGAGGCAACACTAGGCTATCTGAGTCTGTTCGAGGATGATCTGGACGCGACAGAAGCGTCCATTTTCCTGTCAGTCAATTTCTGATGCTAAGTGGAAAAAGTAAAAACGCCGGCTCATGTCACTGAGCCAGCGTTTTGCGATCAAACCAGCAGGTTGAACTGGTTGATCAGCGGCAGGCTGCGGGCACGTTCTCCGGTCAGATCAAACAGGGCATTTCCGAGCGCGGGCATCGAGGGGGGCGTGCCGGGCTCTCCTGCGCCACCCATGTGGCGGTTGGTCTCGAGAACGCGCACCTCGACCTGCGGGGCCGTGTGCATGCGAAGGGCGTCATAGTCGGGGAAGTTGAACTGTTCCGCTTCACCATCTGCAAAGGTGATCTCGCCGTAACACGCAGCGGACAACCCATACACCATGCCACCGAACATTTGTGCCTTCACGTTGTCAGGATCCAGCGCCAGCCCCATGTCACAGGCGATCCAAGCTTTGTTGATGCGGATGGTGCCGTCCTCGTCGACAACCTCAATCACCTGCGCCACGGGCGTGCCAAAGCTATAGGCAAACGCGACACCGCGACCAACGCCGTCTGGCGTCTGGCCAGTCCAGCCCGACATCTCTTTTACGGCTTCAAGACACCCGGCAGAGGGGGCGTGTTCCGACTTCATTAACTCGAGCCGGAACTCCAGCGGGTCGCGCCCTGCTGCGTGGGCCATTTCGTCCATGAAGGTTTCATGGAAGAAGCCATTGTGGCTGTTACCGACCGAGCGCCAAAAGCCAACCGGGACCGCCAGATCAGCGATATGACCACTCATGCGATAGTTCGGCACAGCATAAGGCTGGTTAAAGAACCCTTCGACTAGCACCTTGTCGGGGCCGCCACCGGGGAAGCCGGTGTAGCGTTCAACCGCCTGCTGCGTGCAGGATTGCGCTGCTACCTTGCCGTCAATGAGAACGGCTTTGCCGTCCTGAACTGCGCCGCGCATTCGGGCAATGGCACCGGGGCGGTAATAGTCATGGCGCATGTCTTCTTCGCGGCTCCAGGTCGTTTGAACCGGCGTGCCGGGCATGGACATGGCGACCTTGGTGGCGATCTCTCCGAAATCCAGTTCACCGCGACGGCCAAATCCGCCACCCAAATAGGTGGTGTGAATCTGAACCGCATCCGTGTCCAGATTGGCGGTATTCGCGACGCGGAATTGAATCAGGGTCGGGGCTTGGTTGCCGCACCACAACTCCAAAGCGTTTCCGGTATACAGAGCGGTGGCATTCATCGGCTCCATCGTGGCGTGGGCAAGATAGGGCACCTGGTATTCGGCTGTGATTTCCGTCGCGCCTTCGGGGGTCAAGCTGACATCGCCGTCGTCGCGCATGGTCGAGTTCGGGGCGTCGTCGAACGCCTCGGCTATCTTGGCAAAGATACCTTCGGTGTTCGGCGGGTAGGGCGCGTCGCCCCAGTCAACGTCAATGGCCTCAACCGCCTGATTTGCCAGCCATGTGTTGTTCGCGATCACGGCTACACCCGTGCCCAGATCGACAATCTTCTCGACCCCTGGCATGGATTTTGCAGTGCTGTCATCAAAGCCATTCATCGCACCGCCCAGTTTGGGATTCATGCGCACCGCAGCAAACTTCATCCCTGGCAGACGAACATCGACGCCGAATTCAGCAGTGCCCGTCGCTTTGCCGACCATGTCCAGACGCGGTTGGGTCCGGCCCAGATACCGCCATTCGGACGGATCGCGCAAAGACACTTCGACCGGTTCCAATCCAGCTGCATCCTCGGCCAGATCGGAATACGCAATCTTGTCGCCGTTGGGGGCAATAACGTGGCCCGAGGCCGTTTGCAGGTTTGAAGGGTCAACGCCCAACCGGTCAGCGGCCGCGCGTTTCAACGTTTCACGCGCCGAAGCACCGGCTTGCCGCATCCGCTCGAACCCGTCTTTCATCGAAGTCGAACCACCGGTGACTTGCAGGCTAAGCGCCTTACCAAGAACACCCAGTGCCTCACCCAGATTGTGTTGGAAATTCGAGATGTCGTAGCCTTTGTTGGGCAATCCTTCGCCCACAATAGCCGAGTTGTAGTAGGCTGCCGCCGCCGGGCCATGCAGAACGGTGATTTGATCCAGATCGACGTCGAGCTCTTCGGCAATCAGTGCGGCCCAGGTGGTCTGCACGCCCTGACCCATTTCAGCGCGGGGGGCGAACAGGGTAACGCCGTTCTGGTCGATCAGCACAAACGGGTTCAACGCCGCTTCACCTTCCTGGGGTTTCAGCGGGTTGGCAGCTGGACGGGTGACGTAATACGCGCCAAAGGCCACGCCGCCAACAACAGCGGCTGACCCAATCAGGAACGTGCGGCGGAGGATTTTACCAACTTTTCCCATAACTTATGCCTCCTTCAGCTTGCCAGCGGCATCGTGAATTGCTGCACGAATTCTGGGGTAGGTGCCACAGCGACAAAGATTGCCCTGCATCGCCTCGTCGATATCTGCGTCAGTCGGGGTCGGGTTCTCCGACAACAATGCTGCGGCCTGCATGATCTGCCCAGACTGGCAATAGCCGCACTGCGCAACTTGGTGGTCGACCCAAGACTGTTGGATCGCGGCCAGCGTGTCTGGCGCTCCGATGCCTTCAATTGTGGTCACGTCACCCCAAACGTCCGACAACGCGACCTGACAGGACCGCACCGCCTCGCCGTCGATATGAACGGTGCATGCTCCGCAGGCGGCAACGCCGCAGCCGAATTTGGTGCCGGTCAACCCGACCTCATCCCGCAGAACCCAGAGCAGGGGGACGTCATCAGGCAGGTCTACCTGATGTTGCTTTCCATTGATCCTAAGGGTTGTCGCCATGGCGCACCTCTCATTGCTGTGGCTGGTTTCTGACATAATTAGTGAAAAGTGTCAGGGTGTCAATTGACAATTTAAACAAAAAATGTCAGTGCTTCGGTTATGAAAGACACGAATGACGATTCACGGCAAAAGGCGATCCTGAACTCGGCGTTTCAAGCCTTTTCTACGTATGGGTATCGAAAGACCTCGATGGACGATATTGCGCGTGGTGCGAGCATGTCCCGGCCTGCGGTCTATCTGCACTACAAAAACAAAGAGGCAATCGTCAGCAAGCTGACCGAGTTATACTATGCCGAAAAAATCGTTGCGGTGGCGCAGGCGCTGGCGACACAAGGATCGGTGCCCGAGGTGTTGACCCGAGCGATTCAGGCTCAGACGGACGGGATGGCGAAAATTCTGGCCTCTCCACACGGGCTTGAGATGCTGGACAACACCAAGTCTCTGTCTTCTGAAATTATTGCGGCGGGTGAGACAAAGCTGGCCGGATTGTACGCAGACTGGCTGACGCAGCAGGAACAGGCGGGCCGCGTCCGTCTGCTGGCTGACGCGGCCGAGACCGGACGAACGATCGCGGCCACGCTCAAGGGGCTAAAGCTGATCGGTGCAGGGGCAGAGGTCTACGAACAGCAGGTGGCGCAGGTTGCCGCCCTTTTTGGTGCGGGGCTTGAGGTCAGGTAACGCGCTGACGAACCTTGTATTCAGGCGTGTCCCACAGCTTGTTCTGCATGACATCGGCCAGAATTTCGGTCGCTTTGATCACATCGCCTTCGTCGATATAGAGCGGCGTGAAGCCAAACCGCATGATATCTGGCGCACGGAAGTCGCCGATCACGCCACGCGCGATGAGAGCCTGCATTGCGGCATAGCCTTCCTCGAAACGGAATGAGACCTGACTGCCACGTCGCTCTGGTTCGCGAGGGCTGGCCAATTTCAATTCGGGGCAGGTTGCCTCAACGCGGCTGATGAACAACTCGGTCAGTTCAATGGACTTTGCCCGGACATCGGTCATTTCCGCCATGTCCCATATATCCATGGCCGCAGACAATGCCGCCATTTGGATCACGGGGGGCGTGCCGACGCGCATGCGTTCGATCCCGTTGCCGGGGCGATAGTCCAGATCAAAGGCAAACGGGGCTTCGTGTCCCAGCCAACCGGACAGGGCAGGTCGCACTGTTTCCGCCAGTCGTGGCGCGACATAGATAAAGGCGGGGGCACCGGGGCCGCCGTTGAGGTATTTGTACGTGCAACCCACAGCAAAGTCGGCATTGCATCCTGCAAGATCGACCGGAATTGCCCCAGCCGAATGTGCCAGATCCCATACGGTGACGACGCCGTTGGCGTGAGCCAATTCGGTCAGGGCTTTCATGTCGTGCATTCTGCCCGAGCGGTAATCCACTTCGGTCAGCATCAAGACCGCTATCTCTTCCGTGATGGCTGCGGCCACGTCCTCGGGATCTACAACGCGCAGTTCATACTCTTCCCCCAGCGAACGCAGCAGACCGTCCGCCATGTACAGGTCCGACGGGAAATTGCCATTGTCTGACAGAACCACCTTGCGCGAGGGGTTAAGCTCAAGCGCGGCGGCGACGGCCTGATACACTTTGATCGACAAGGTATCTCCGGTGACAACACTGCCCTGTTCGGCACCGATCAGGCGGCCGATGCGGTCGCCCAGCCCGGTGGGCAGTCCCATCCAACCGGCCTTGTTCCAACCGGTAATCAACATCTGACCCCATTCATCTGTCAGCATTTCCTGTACGCGCGAGGTCGCTGATTTAGGCAGAGGGCCAAGAGAGTTACCGTCAAGGTAGAGGATGCCATCGGGTAATGAGAACATGGCTTTGGTCGCGGCGAAATCGGTCATGAAAGCTCGTTTTTTGTGTTTGTCTGTCGCTGTTTACCCTCGGGCGTACCCGATCCAAACTAACCTGTCCACTGATGCGACATCGTGGGGTTTTGCTATTCTGTCCTGAAAACGATAGGACAGCGCCCAGAAACGACACGTATCTTTACGTTACGTCATCCACAAAGGACCAACTATGCGCTGGATCGATGTTCCCCCTGTGTGGCTTGCGGGCTTTGTCCTGTTGGCGTGGTTGCAGGGCCGGTACATGGCGTTTGGCCTGTCGCTGGAGGGTGGGCTAACCGACCTGATCAGTGGCGTTTTGATCGGAGGTGGCGTCCTGTTGGCGGTTCTGGCAGTTGTCGAATTTCGCCGACATCAGACCACTGTCATTCCGCATGAAACACCAAGTGCGATGGTGCAATCCGGAATCTACAAACGCAGTCGCAACCCAATCTATCTGGGCGATGTGCTGATCCTGGCGGGTTTGATCCTGCGGTTTGATGCTGTCCTGTCGCTGGTGCTGGTGCCCGTCTTTGTCTGGGTGCTCGAACGTCGGTTCATTTTGCCGGAAGAGGATCGCCTGCGTCGCACTTTCCGCGCGGACTTCGCACGCTATGAACGCAAAACGCGTCGATGGGTGTAGGAGGGGACGGTTCATGACACAACGTAACAGATGCTGCGCTTGCGAAATAAAATTGCGCAAGATACATCTTTTCTTAACAAACCATACCCGAGGACCTGCTCGGCCTTAGACTCTAGGGGGACTGCCAGTGAAAATAGGCACACCAAAGGAAATATTGGATGGCGAGAACCGGGTCGCGATGACGCCGGACTCTGCTGTGCAGTTGCAGAAACTGGGCTATGAGTGCCAGATTGAGAAGGGGGCAGGTGCAGCGGCCGGTTTCTCGGATGAGGCGTACAAAGCCGTGGGCGTCGAAGTCGTGAAGACGGCTGCGTCTTTGTGGAAAAGCTCGGACATCGTCGCCAAGGTACGTATCCCGACTGAGACCGAGATGAAGCGTCTGACCAAGGGCAAGACGCTGATTTCCTTCTTTAACCCGGCGGGCAATGAAGACGGGATGGAGCTGGCCAAATCCAAGGGCGCGAATGTGATCGCGATGGAGATGGTGCCGCGTATCAGCCGTGCGCAGAAGATGGATGCGCTGTCGTCGATGGCCAATATCGCGGGTTATCGCGCCGTTATCGAAGCCGGTAATAACTTCGGTCGCTTCTTCACGGGTCAGGTGACTGCTGCCGGTAAAGTGCCACCTGCCAAGGTGCTGATCGTGGGCGCGGGTGTGGCTGGTCTGGCCGCGATCGGGACGTCGACGTCTTTGGGCGCGATCACCTATGCGTTCGACGTGCGCCCCGAAGTGGCCGAGCAGGTCGAATCCATGGGCGCCGAATTCGTCTACCTGGACTTCGAGGAAGAGCAGCAGGATGGTGCGGCGACCGGCGGCTATGCCTCGGTTCAGTCGGAAGAGTTCCGCGAGGCGCAACTGGCCAAGTTCCGCGAACTGGCGCCCGAGATGGATATCGTCATCACCACCGCCCTGATCCCCAATCGCCCGGCGCCGAAGCTGTGGCTGGAGGATATGGTCAAGGCGATGAAGCCGGGTTCGGTCATCGTTGACCTCGCGGCTGAGCGTGGCGGCAACGTCGAAGGCACCGTGCCGGATGAGAAGGTTGTGACCGACAATGGCGTGACCATTATCGGCTATACCGACTTCCCCAGCCGGATGGCGGCGCAATCGTCGTCTCTGTACGCGACCAACATCCGTCACATGATGACTGACCTGACGCCTGAAAAGGACGGTCAGATCAATCATGACATGGAAGATGACGTGATCCGCGGCGCGACCGTGACCCACGAGGGTGAGATCACCTTCCCACCGCCGCCGCCGAAAGTTCAGGCGATTGCGGCGCAGAAGAAACCCGAGGTCAAGGAACTGACCCCGGAAGAGAAAAAGGCGCAGGAGATTGCGGCTTTCAAGGCGCAGACCAAACAGCAATTCACCCTGTTGGGGGTTGGCGGCGCGCTGATGCTGCTGGTGGGGCTGGTTGCTCCGGCCAGCTTCATGCAGCACTTCATCGTCTTTGTGCTGGCCGTGTTTGTCGGCTTCCAGGTGATCTGGGGCGTCGCACACAGCTTGCACACACCTTTGATGGCGATCACCAACGCGATCTCGTCGATCATTATCGTTGGGGCCTTGATGCAGATTGGGTCGGGGTCTTTCCTGGTCATTCTGCTGGCAGCACTGTCTGTCTTCATGGCCGGGATCAACATCTTCGGCGGCTTCCTCGTAACCCGGCGCATGCTTGCCATGTTCCAGAAATCTTAAGGAGGCCGGGCACATGGAATTTGGCTTCACCACTGCCGCCTATGTTGTTGCGGCTGTTCTCTTCATCCTCGCTTTGGGCGGGTTGTCGAACCAGGAAAGCGCCAAGCGCGCGGTCTGGTACGGTATCGTTGGTATGGCGCTGGCGGTCTTTGCCACGCTGGTGGGTCCGGGCTCGGGCCTATGGCTGCTGTCTCTGCTGCTGATCATCGGCGGCGGTCTGATCGGTCAATACGTGGCGCAGCGCGTTCAGATGACCGAGATGCCACAACTTGTGGCAGCGATGCACTCGCTGGTTGGTCTGGCGGCGGTCTTCGTGGGTTTCAACGCGCATTTTGAAGTCCAGAACGTGGCCGAGGTCTTTGCGATTGCAGACGCCGCGAAAGAGGTTGAACTGGACGGTCTGGGGTCCTTTGCCCAACTGATCGCCAAGAAGACCCCGGCGGAGCTGGCGATCCTGCATGTGGAACTGTTCCTGGGCATCTTCATCGGTGCGATCACTTTTACCGGCTCGGTCGTGGCTTATGGCAAGCTGGCGGGCAAGGTGACGTCGGCGGCGACCAAGCTGCCCGGTGGGCATGCGCTGAACGCAAGCGCTGCGGGTCTCTCGTTGATCTGCCTGTTTTGGTACACCAGCACCGGTGGTTTCTTCCCGCTGTTCCTGATGACTCTGGCGGCGCTGTTCATCGGCTACCACCTGATCATGGGCATCGGTGGCGCCGACATGCCGGTGGTTGTGTCGATGTTGAACAGTTATTCGGGTTGGGCCGCTGCGGCCATCGGCTTCAGCCTCGGCAACGACCTGTTGATCGTTGTCGGTGCATTGGTCGGCTCGTCTGGTGCGATCCTGTCTTACATCATGTGTAAGGCCATGAACCGTCACTTTGTCAGCGTGATCCTTGGGGGCTTTGGTGGCCCGCAGGGGGAACAGATGGCCGTCGAAGGTGAACAGATCGCGATTGAGGCTGACGGCGTTGCGGCAGCACTGAACGACGCGGATAGTGTCATCATCATCCCCGGTTACGGCATGGCGGTGGCGCAGGCACAGCAATCAGTCTCCGAACTGGTCCGCAAGCTGCGCGCCAAGGGCAAAGACGTGCGCTTTGCTATCCACCCGGTTGCAGGCCGTCTGCCGGGCCACATGAACGTGCTGCTGGCCGAGGCAAAGGTGCCGTATGACATCGTTCTGGAAATGGACGAGATCAACGACGACTTTCCGGATACGGATGTGGCCATCGTCATCGGCTCGAACGACATCGTGAACCCTGCGGCGCAGGAAGATCCCAACAGCCCCATCGCCGGGATGCCGGTTCTGGAGTGCTGGAAGGCCAAGCAGGTGTTTGTGTCGAAACGTGGTCAGGGCACCGGGTATTCGGGCATCGAAAACCCGCTGTTCTTCAAAGAGAACACCCGCATGTTCTACGGCGATGCGAAAGCGAGCCTCGACAAGCTGCTGCCGATGATCGACTGATCAAAAGGATTAAGTAAATTGCAAAGGGCGCCATTGGGCGCCCTTTTCTTTTTTGAATTGCAGGAGGCTTTGCCTCCTGACCTCCAAGGTATTTTGGGCCAGATGAAGCAGCGGATTGTGGTAGGATGGCTGGGTCAGGAGGTTTGTGATGCAGAAGGTTAATGGCATAGGAGGCGTGTTCTTTCGCGCTAAAGACCCAAAGGCTTTGAGCGCATGGTACGAGGTACACCTGGGCGTCAACCACTACGATCCCGTACCCTGGAAACAGCGCGAAGGCTATACTGTCTTTGCACCGTTTGCACAGGACACCGAGTATTTCGGACGGGAAGATCAGCAATGGATGATCAACTTCCGTGTCGATGATCTGGCGGCCATGACTCGGCAGCTGGAAGCCGCTGGAATCGCCGTCGAAACGCATCCGGACTGGGACAGTGAGGTTGGGAAATTCGCGCGCATCCATGATCCCGAAGGCAATCCCATCGAGCTGTGGCAGCCAAATCAATGAGATAGCCGGCTTGTATACCTTTGTATCCTTGTAAGTATATGAAACAAAAAGAGAATTGATGTAACTTTTATGTGTCCTATATTGCGCGTGACGAGGCGGAGCCCTGAATGACACCGATAGACGACCATCCCCTTCGCTATGCGCTGGCCAATGAACTGCACGCGCGACCATTCCCGGTCGCGTCTATGCCATGCACAGTGGTATTTTTGGCAATCAAGAAACCCGAGGCTGCGGTTGCGCGTGATCGTCGCCAGGATTTGGCCCATTTGATCAATCTTCTGGATCGCCATGGCGCACAGCATCCTCAGCCTGATGCCACACATTACGCCGGTCAGATCGGCCGACATTGGCTAAAATGGGAGCAACACACAGAGTTTGTCACCTATACGGCGATTGCTCAGAACGTGAGCGACCGTGCGTTCAACCCGGCCGATTTCGAAGTCTTCCCGCCTGACTGGCTGATGGCCAGTCCGGGCCAAAGGGTCACGTCTGCGATGGTTCGTGTCGTGGAACGCGAAAGTGACGATGCGATAAAGTCCAAATTGCTAGACTGGTTCGAGCCTGAAAGTCTTGCAGTGGCCAGGGTACTGGACGATGCGGCCGTGTGCGCCAGCGATTTCCGCATCGATCCGGCAGGCCATATGCGCTTTGCTTTGTTTGTCACCGAGGGTACGGGGCGCCGCCGGACAGGGCGAATTGTCCAGCGTCTGTGCGAGATTGAAACCTATAAGGCGATGTCCATGTTGGGATTTGCGCGCGTCAAGCAGTTGATGCCGCGTATCGGAGAGTTGGATGGGCAGTTAACCCAGTTGATGGGACAGATGACCGATAACTCGGCTCAGCCAGACTCGCTTTTGCAGGATCTGCTGTCGACGTCGATTGAACTTGAAACTTTGTCAGCACGGTGTTCGTTCCGGTTTGGGGCAACGGGCGCCTATGAAGCTATCGTCAATCAGCGGATTGAAGTTTTGCGGGAAGAGCGGTTCCAGGGCGGTCAGAACTTTGCCGATTTCATGATGCGGCGCTATGACCCTGCGATCCGTACCGTAAAATCCACTGAACGCCGTCTTCAGGCTTTGTCTGACAGGGCTATCCGCGCAGGCGAGTTGCTGCGAACCAGGGTGGATGTGGAACGCAGTGCGCAGAACCAAGCGTTGTTGGAAAGCATGGACCGTAGGGCGGATCTGGCGTTACGGCTGCAGCATACTGTCGAAGGGTTGTCTGTTGTTGCCATCAGCTACTATGCGGTTTCTTTGGTGAGCTATCTTCTGTATCCGCTGACGGCTTCGGGAATTAGCAAGGGTATGTTGACGGCGGCGGTTACAATTCCCGTTGTGGCCGGAGTATGGTTCGCAATTCGACGGATCCGGAAGCGGCTTGGCTGAAGGTCAATTGCCAAATTTGGCAGGACCTGTAGAACAGATGCGTTTGGCTAGCGATGCGAGGGTTTCCGGTGATTTCTTTAGGTGCAGCATGGCGGGCTGTTGCCGCCATGTTCATTCTGAACGGTGCTTTGTTCGGGATTTGGGCCTCGCGCATCCCCGCTGTGCGCGACAGGCTGGGCCTGTCTCATGAAGACCTGGGCTACGGGTTGCTGTTCATGGCGGCTGGTGCTGTATGTTCTTTTCCCATCACCGGGCGGCTTACAGATCAGTTCGGCGCTGTTGCTATCACCCGTGTCATTGCGGTGCTCTACACCCTGTCGCTGATCCTGCTGGCTATGGCCGGGGGATTTTGGGGGCTGGCGGTCTTTCTGTTCGTCTTTGGTGCCTTCCATGGCTCTATGGACGTGGCGATGAATGCCTGGGCGGCAGAAGTTGAACAGGCATATGACAAGCCTGTCATGTCTTCTTTCCACGCGATGTGGAGCCTAGGTGCGGGTCTTGGCGCTTTGAGTGGATATGCCGCTGTTCAGATGGGACTGAGTGTGCTTGCGCACTTCCTAACGGCAGGCGGGATTGTCGTTGGCTTTGCGCTGGCCTTCTCCTGGGTGCAATGGACCTCAAAACGCTCTGAAGGGGAGCAAGGGTCCGTCTTTGCGTTGCCGTCCGGCGTATTGGTGTTGGTAGGGTTTACTGCTTTGTGCGGGGCCTTGGGTGAAGGCGCCGTCGCGGATTGGAGCGCGATCTATTTGCGTGACATCACAGATGCGACTGAAAGCGTTGCGGCCCTGGGGTATGCCGTCTTTTCCGTGACAATGGTGGCGTTTCGCCTTGCCGGTGCGTTTGTCATTACACGCTTTGGCCCGGTTGCTACGGCCCGGTTCGGTGGGCTCTGCGCCGCTATGGGCGTGTTTGCGGTGGTGTCAGCAGTGGCACCTGGGCTTGCCTTGGCGGGCTTTGCCCTGATGGGGGTGGGCTATGCCGTCATAATGCCGCTGGCGTTCAGTCGGGCCGCAAGTGACCCAGATGTGCCGCCGGGGCAGGCCATAGCAAGCGTTGCAACTTTGGGATACGGGGGGCTGTTGATCGGGCCGCCATTGATCGGCTTTTTAGCGGAATTGTTTGGCCTGCGTCTGGCATTCTCGGTTTTGTTGCCGCTGGCGGTCCTGATCATCGTATTGGCCGGCGCGCTGAAGCGCGCCGACTGATATTGATTTAACGTCCGCGAATTCGCGGATCCAGCGCGTCACGCAGACCGTCGCCCAGATAGTTGACGCTGAGAACAGTCAACGAGATTGCCAGACCGGGCCAGAACACGCGTTCGGGGTATTGCTGCAAGTAGTCGACGCCGTCGAACAACAGGCGCCCCCAGGTTGGGAAATCAGGCGGGAAGCCCAGCCCTAGGAAAGACAGTGCGCTTTCGGTGATGATCGCCGTGGCAATCCCCAGCGTCGCGGACACCATGATCGGCGAAAGCACGTTTGGCAGGATATGCCGTGTGATGATCTGGCTGTTGCTGGTGCCGATAGAGCGCGCGGCCAGAACAAACTCTCGTTCCTTGATAGCCAGTACATCCCCTCGCACGATCCGGGCGGTCGGCATCCAAGAGGTGATACCAATGGCGCAGACAATCAGGATGAAGATTCCGCGCTCTAACCCAAAGGCAGCCGATAAAGGCTCGCGGAACAGCAGCATCATGACCAGCAGCAACGGTAGAAGGGGCAGGGCCAGGAACAGGTCCGTCAGGCGCATAAGAGGTCCGTCCAGCCGTTTGAAGAACCCGGCTAAGACACCGATGAAGGAGCCCAGGAACAGTGCCAGCAACATCGCCGTGATGCCCACCGAGACCGAAGTCTGCCCGCCTGACATCATACGCGCCAGAATGTCCCGGCCCAGCTGATCTGTGCCAAACGGGTGTGCCCAGCTTGGTCCCTGATTGCGCGAGCGGATATCAATCTGGGTCGGATCGATGGTCCAGATGTATGGACCCAGATACACCGCAGCCACGATGAAAATGAACAGGATCGCTCCGATCATCGCGCCCTTATGGGTCTTGAACTGATCCCACACGTCGCGCCATTGGCTGCGTGGCGGGGTGGTCAGTTCCTCCATCACGTCGGCGGTTGGCAAGGCGGTGGAAGCAAGTGCCAGTCCTTCGTCCGGGATCAGCGTGTCTGATTTGTCGGTATCAGTCATAGCGGATCCTCGGGTCAAGAATGCCATATAGGACGTCGGCGATCAGGTTGAACAGCACGATCAATACGGCAAAGATGAAGGTCAGGGTTTGCACCATTGGCAGGTCATTGGCCTGGATAGCGCCGATCAGAAGTTGGCCGATACCGTTCACTTTAAAGACCTGCTCGGTGATGATAGCTCCGCCGAAGATCGACGGGATACCCAGCGCAATGACAGTGACAACCGGGATCATCGAGTTGCGCAGCACATGAACCATGACCACCGTGTATTCGCTCAGGCCCTTGGCGCGTGCGGTGCGGACGTAATCCTGGTTGAGGTTGTCCAGCATCGAAGCGCGCATAAAGCGGCTGAGCTGCGCCGTGATCTGCAATGCCAGAACCATGACGGGCATGATCATCTGTTGCAGCTGTTTGACGAAACTGTCCCAGCTGTTCACGACCAAAGTGGTGTCATAGATCGACGGGAACCAACCCAGTTGGACCGAAAAGATCACGATCACCAACACGCCCGAGAAGAAGGGCGGCACCGAAAATCCGACCATCGACACGAATGTGCCCATCTGATCGAACCACGAATACTGACGGTACGCGGAATAAATGCCGATAGGCAGGGCAATCAGGATGGCGACCACATAGGCGGTGCCAACAACCCACAGGGTCTGCGGGATACGCTGAACGACGATGTCCATAACGGGCGAGCGGGTCTGCCACGAAATCACACGAAGGTCACCTTCGGAAAAGGTGGTGCCGAACATGTGGTCGATCAGAACCTGCGGCTCGATCCAGAAGAACTGCACGATCCATTTCCAGAACCGGATATGCATCGGCTGACCGAGGCCAAGTGCCTCGCGCATCTTCTCTTTGACTTCGGGCGGAACGGTGAGCGGAACCTGCGCCATCGGGTCGCCGGGGGCGAGTTCGAGGAGCAGGAAAATGACGAGGCTGATGAACAGCAGTGTGGGTACGGCCAACACCAGTCGTCTGATTGTAAAGTTGAGCATTCAAAGGCGCCTTTGTTGATGCGTCTTTTTGTTGGAGTGGTCTGCAAATGACCGCGCCCCGATAAGGATCGGGGCGCGGCTTTGCAAGACTAATGCTTAGGAACCGGTCTTGCGGTACCAGTCCGCAATGTTCCACAGCTCGCTGTCCCAAACGTTCAGGACAACGCCACCCAGCGTGTTTGCGTGCGCCGACAGACGACCACGGTGGACCAGCGGGATCATGCCGCCGTTCTGAACCATGATGTCGTTCAGCTGCTTCGCAATCTCAGCGCGGGCTTCCAGACCAGCGGTTTCAGCCAGTTGACCGTGCAGCTTGTCGAACTCTTCGTTGCAGAAGCGGCTGATGTTTTCACCCTGCCACTGGCTTTCCGGCTTCGGTGCTTTGTCGCACAGGCCGTTGCCCAGGTAAGACTGCGGGTCAGTGCCGTTGAAGGTGTTGGCGTACATTTCAACGTCAGCATAGAACTTCTGGAAGGTGTCAGGCGAACCCGGGTCACCACCAAAGAAGACCGACGCGTTGATGTTGCGCAGTTCGGTTTCAACACCGATCTGGCTCCACCATTCTTTGATCAACGCCTGGAAGTCCTGACGAACGGCGTTGGTCGATGTCTGATAGACAATCTTCAGCGGAACACCGTCTTTTTCGCGAACGCCGTCGCCATCGGAGTCAACGATGCCAGCGTCATCCAGCAGCTTCTTCGCGCCTTCAATATCCTGCGTATCGCACGTCATTGAAGTTGAGTTGAACGCAGCAGGTGCCGGAACCCAGTTACAGGTCACTTTACCCGCCTGGCCATAGCCGATCTCAACCAGCAGCGGGCGGTCGATTGCCATGGACAGGGCCTTGTAGACCGCAGGGTCCTGTAGGAACGGGTGCGGATGCTTGGCTGTCGAACGCTCACCTTCCGGCAGGTCCGGTGACGGGTTGGTCTGGTTCAGCATGATACGCTCGACCAGCGGACCGAAGCCTGCAACCGGAGTACCCTTGCCGCCTTCCTGCATCTGCGCGATTACCTCAGGCGCCAACTGTAGGTTCCAGGCATAGTCAAACTCGCCTGTCTCCATAACGGCACGACCCGCAGCAGTTGCGTCGCCGCCACCTTTGAAGGTTACGGTCGCGAAGGCTGGCTTGGCCGGATCACGATAGTTGTCATTGGCCTTGAAGGTGATCACGTCGTTCGGCTTGAACTCGGTGACAACAAACGGGCCGGTTCCGATCGGGTTGAAGTTCTGATCGGTGCACTCAGGTGCTTTGGCACCCAGGCAATCCGCGAACTGTGCCGCTTGAATAATCGGGCTTTCGCCACCAACAAAGGGTCCGTACGGGAATGGGGTAGGGGCGTCGAACGTGACTTTGACAGTCAGGTCGTCCAAAGCTTCGACCGAGGTGACACCTTCGAATTTTGTGACCTGCGCGCAACCGCCTTCAGGGTGCATGCAGTAATCAGCAGTGAACTTTACGTCTGCCGACGTGAATGGGGTACCATCCGACCAGGTGATTCCAGGCGCGATCTTCCAAGTGATCGAAGTCAGGTCTTCGCTGACACCGCCGTTTTCAACAGTTGGGATTTCAGAGGCCAGAAACGGAACCATGTTGCCGTCTTGGTCATAGCGGGCAAGCGGTTCGATCACCAACGAAGCTGATTCCACATCTTTCGTGCCACCAGACAGGAACGGGTTCAGGATCGACGGCGCTTGCCAATAAATGATGCTGACATTGCCGTCCGATCCACGCTCGGCAAAGGCCACGGGGGCCATTGCCGTGCTTGCAATCGCACCAAGCAAAAGAGTTTTGATTTTCATAATTTACTCCCGAATTGGACACGTTTGTGTCTCGATTATTTCCGCATGGCCTGCGGACTTGGCGTTGCCGCTTTGGGGCAAGGTTTTGATCGATAACGATAATAGCGCTAACGTTTTTTAAGCGCGTGCTCTCCCCAAAGCAGTTACGTTGGGTATCGAAACAGAACTTGCAAAAAATGCAAGTGGTGCCGTCGCGAAAATGTGTATTGCGTTTGACTTTTCCCGGTAGCCCGCCGTAGCGTTCGGCACTCAGAACAAAAATGACAACGTCAGGGGAGCGTGCGCGTGCTGGATCAGCCTATTGCACAGATCAAAAAACTGCGGGTGGAATTTCAGACCAAGGACGGCCCTGTCGTCGGTGTCGAGGACGTCTCGTTCGAGGTCAATCCGGGCGAAACCGTTTGTATCGTTGGTGAATCGGGCTCGGGTAAATCTGTTTCGTCGTTGTCTTTGATGCGGTTGGTCGAGTTCGGCGGGGGCGAAATTGCTGGCGGAGAGCTGCTGTTTGATCGCCGCGATGGCGAGGAGATGGACCTGTCCACAGCCGATCAGGATCTGATGAAACAGATTCGCGGAAACGAGATCGGGATGATCTTTCAGGAGCCGATGACCGCCCTGAACCCCGTGTTTACTGTCGGTCGCCAGTTGACCGAAGGTCTACGTATCCACAAGGACATGTCAAAAGCCCAGGCTGAGGAACGGGCATTGGAATTGTTGCGGCAGGTACGAATCCCTGAACCTGAGCGTCGCCTTCAGCAATACCCGCACGAGCTGTCCGGCGGGATGCGTCAGCGTGTGGTCATCGCGATGGCGATGGCGTGCGAGCCGCGCCTTTTGATCGCGGATGAACCTACCACGGCTCTGGACGTGACCATTCAGGCCGAGATTCTGGCTCTGATGGATCGTCTTAAGCGAGAGACCGGCACTGCGGTGATGTTCATTACACACGACATGGCGGTGGTTGCGCAGATGGCGGACCGCGTGGTGGTCATGTTCCGTGGCAACAAGGTCGAAGAGGGTACCGTCAAGGAAATCTTCGAAAACCCTCAGCACGACTACACCAAGGCTCTTTTGGCCGCGGTACCTAAGCTGGGTGAGATGCGAGGTAAATCCGCGCCCGAGCCCATGAAGCTGTTGGGGGTGGAAGGGCAGAATATTGCCCCCATTCCCGGCACCGAAGAGGTTCTATTGACCGTCAAGAACTTGACAACGCGCTTCCCGGTCAAAGGCGGGCTGCTGCGTCGCACGATTTCTAACGTGCACGCCGTTGAAGATGTCTCATTCACACTGAACAAGGGCCAGACCCTTAGCCTTGTGGGTGAATCCGGGTGCGGCAAATCCTCGGCCGGTCGCTCGATCCTGCGGCTGGTTGAGCCCATGGCGGGTGAAGTCAATCTGGATGGCGTTGATATCATGAAATTGGACCCGTCCGGCCTGCGCAAGGCGCGGTTGGACATGCAGATGATCTTTCAGGATCCCTTCGCCTCGCTGAACCCACAAATGCAGTTGGTGGATCAAGTGGCTGAACCAATGCGCAACTATGGCGTCGCGTCTGGGTCGGAGCTTCAGGATCGCGTTGCGCAATTGTTTGACAAGGTGCAGCTGCCACGCAGCTTCATGCGCCGCTTTCCGCATGAAATGTCAGGCGGTCAGCGTCAGCGGATCGCCATTGCCCGGGCCTTGGCCCTGAACCCCAAGCTGATCATCGCGGATGAGGCGGTTTCGGCCCTCGACGTATCGGTGCAGGCGCAGGTGCTGAACCTGATGATGGAGCTACAATCCGAGCTGGGCTTGTCCTATTTGTTCATCAGTCACGATATGGCCGTGGTTGAACGGGTCAGCCATTATGTAGGGGTCATGTATCTGGGTCGCATTGTTGAGCTTGGCCCGCGTGCTCGGGTCTTCGAAAACCCGCAGCACGCCTATACGCAGGCGCTGATGAAGGCCGTTCCGATCGCGGACCCCAACAAGCGGAAGTCCGAAAAAGACCTGAACTTCAAACCGATTCCGTCGCCGATTCACCCTGTTGGCTACACGCCTGAACCTTCGCAATATCAAGAGGTTGAGCCAGGTCATTTCATCCTGACGACGGATAGCGGGTACTAATACCAATGGCAAAACGCCTGACGCCGCTTGAGATCATGACCAAGTTGATCTCTTTTCCAACCGTAAGCCGCGAAACCAATTTGCCTCTGGTGGATTGGGTTGAAGAGTATCTTCAAGGCCACGGAATCCACCCGCATCGCTGGCCCGACCCGGACCAACCGCACAAGGCCGCGATCTTTGCCCATGTGGGTCCAATGGACGAAGGCGCGGTGGTTTTGTCCGGTCACACCGATGTCGTGCCAGTGGATGGTCAGCCATGGGATACGGACCCGTTTACCGTGACCGAGAAAGACGGCAAGTATTTCGGGCGGGGCACCTGCGACATGAAGGGCTTTGATGCTTTGGCCATTTGGGCCCTTGTCGAAGCGCATCACGCCGGGGTCAAACAGCCGTTGCAGCTTGCGCTCAGCTTTGATGAAGAGGTCGGTTGTACCGGTGCGCCGCCCATGATCAAGGCGATGCAGGAGGTCCTGCCTAAAGGATCCGCCGTGATCGTGGGTGAGCCGTCGATGATGCAGGCAGTGACGGGCCACAAAGGTGGCTTCGGCTTTGACACGCACATCATGGGGTTCGAAGTTCATAGCTCGATCATGCACACAGGCGTCAACGCGATCATGGAGGCCGCGCCTCTGATCGATTGGGCGAACCGGCAGAACGCAGTAAATATGGCGGCGGAACCCAGCCCGGTTGCCGCCGTGTTCGATCCGCCATGGACGACCTGTCATGTTGGCATGATTGAAGGTGGCACAGCACACAATATCACCGCCAAAGACTGTAAGTTCATGATGGATTTCCGAACCGTACCGGACGAATCCAAAGCGCAATGGAAGGACGCGTATTTTCAACAGGTCCGCGCGATTGAGGCCCGGATGAAGCAAGTGCACCCCGAGGCCCGTATTGAACTGTCCGAAAACTTTTCTATCCCTGGCCTCGTACCTGAACAGGATGGTGAAGCGGAAGCTCTGGTGCGCGTGTTGACGGGCGACAATGCCAGCCATGTTGTCAGCTATGGAACCGAGGCGGGTCAGTTTCAGGAGGCTGGCTATTCTGCGGTGATTTGCGGCCCCGGCGATATCGCGCAGGCGCATCAACCGAATGAGTTCATCTCGGTTGCGCAGTTCGAAGCTGGGCAAAAGTTCATGCAGCGCTTGGTTGAAAAGCTGGGCACCTGATCCGACGTAAAGCGGTAATCGCAGCCGAAGGGGAGGTTTTGAGATGCCGGTAAAAAACAGACTTGCGGAAATGCATGGCGAGATAACCAAGTGGCGCCGTTATCTACATGCACATCCTGAGCTCATGTACGACGTCCACGAAACTGCGGCATTTGTCGCAGACCGCCTGAAAGAATTTGACGTAGACGAGATTACTCCGGGGATTGGCAAAACTGGCGTCGTTGGGGTGATCAAAGGGCGCACGGATACGCAGGGGCGTGTCATTGGCCTGCGGGCGGATATGGATGCGCTGCCGATTGAAGAGGCGACAGGGCTGGACTATGCCTCAACTGTTTCGGGTAAGATGCACGCCTGCGGTCATGACGGTCACACCTCAATGCTGCTGGGGGCAGCGCAATATCTGGCCGAGACACGCAATTTCGACGGCACTGTGGTTCTGATCTTTCAGCCAGCCGAAGAAGGTGGCGCAGGTGGACTGGCCATGTGTCAGGACGGGTTGATGGACCGCTGGGGCATTCAGGAAGTTTATGGAATGCACAACATGCCCGGTCTTCCCGTGGGTGAGTTTGCCATTCGACCGGGTGCGCTGCTGGCTTCATCTGATGAGTTCAAAATTACCGTCACCGGGAAGGGCGGGCACGCCGCCGCGCCGCATGATGCGGTGGACACGACGCTGGTTGCCTCGCATATCGTTGTTGCGTTGCAATCCGTGGTGTCGCGCACGGTTGACCCGATCAAACGCGTTGTCTTGACAGTTGGAACTTTCGAAACGGACAGTGTTGCGTCAAACGTAATTGCACACACTGTACGTTTGCAGGGAACCGTTCGGACGCTGGATCCTGAATATCGCGCCATCGCGGAAGAACGGGTGCGCCGGATTGCCGAGGATACTGCGTCGGCTTTTGGAGCAAAGGCTGAAGTCACTTGGGAGCCGGGATACCCTGTGACAGTGAACTCAGATGCCGAAACGACATACGCCGCCGAGGCAGCCCAAGCTGTCGCGGGTAAGGTCAACGACAGCACGGACCCGATCATGCCGTCCGAAGATTTTGCCTATATGCTTGAAGAACGGCCCGGAGCCTACATCTTTATCGGGAACGGGGACACGGCCATGTGCCATCACCCCGAGTATAATTTTGATGACGACGCCATTCCCGCCGGCTGCAGTTGGTTTGCCGAGCTTGTGGAACGACGATTGCCCGTCGCATAAATCAAGGAGAATGACATGCCGATTAAAAACCGCCTTGCAGAGATGCACGATGAAATCACAGGTTGGCGGCGTGACATTCACCAACATCCGGAAATTCTGTATGACACCCACCGCACCAGCGCACTGGTTGCCGAAAAGCTGAAGGAGTTCGGCTGTGATGAAGTTGTGACCGGCATTGGTCGCACCGGTGTGGTCGGGGTCATTCGTGGCAAGAGCGATACGCAGGGCCGTGTTATCGGGTTGCGCGCAGATATGGATGCCCTGCCGATGCAGGAACAGACCGGGCTGGACTATGCCTCGAAAACAGAAAATGCGATGCATGCCTGCGGTCATGACGGGCATACGGCCATGGTTTTAGGCGCAGCGAAATACCTGTCTGAAACACGCAACTTCGACGGAACGGCGGTGGTGATTTTCCAACCCGCTGAGGAAGGCGGCAATGGCGCAGAGGCCATGTGCAAGGACGGTCTGATGGACCGGTTCGGCATTCAAGAAGTCTATGCGATGCACAATGTTCCGGGTTTGCCGACCGGGCAGTTTGCGATCCGGTCGGGACCGTTGCTTGCGGCAGCGGATGAGTTCTCGATTCAGCTGGAAGGGCGGGGCGGTCACGCGGCAAAACCACATGAGACTGTGGATACTACGGTGATGCTGTCGCAAATGATCGTGGCTTTGCAGACCATTGTTTCGCGCAACGCGGACCCAATTCAGCAGGGTGTTCTGTCTGTAACGTCGGTTGAGACCTCGTCCAAAGCGTTCAACGTGATCCCGCAATCGGCGCAGATACGCGGTACGGTGCGTACGCACTCGAACGAGATGCGCGACTTGATTGAGAAACGCCTGAAGGAAGTCTCCGAAGGGATCGCCGCGACGTTCGGTGGTTCAGTGAACGTCAATTACACGCGCGGTGTGCCGGTGACGATCAATGCTGAAGAGCAAACAGGTTATGCCGAAGAGGCTGCCGTATCTGTTGGTGGCAGTTGTGTTGAGGCCTCGATGGTGATGGGCGGCGAGGATTTCTCGTTCATGCTGGAAGAACGGCCCGGAGCCTTCATCGTTTTAGGCAACGGAGACAGCGCCGGGTTGCACCACCCCGAATACAACTTCAACGACGAGATCATCCCGATCGGGTGCTCGTGGTTTGCGGAAATGGTCGAGCGCCGGATGCCGGCGGCTTGAATTAGGAGAGAGAAGACATGCCAGTTAAAAACCGCTTTGCCGAATTGCAGGATGAAATCACCGCATGGCGACGGGATCTGCACCAAAACCCGGAAATCCTGTTTGAAACCCACCGTACCAGCGCGGTTGTGGCCGAGAAACTCAAAGAGTTCGGTTGTGATGAGGTTGTCACCGGCATCGGACGTACCGGTGTTGTGGGTGTGATCAAGGGCAAGTCGGACAGCAGGGGCAAGGTGATTGGTTTGCGCGCAGATATGGATGCGCTGCCGATTCATGAGGCGACAGGGCTGGAATATGCCTCGAAAACACCGGGTGCTATGCATGCCTGCGGTCATGACGGTCACACAGCGATGCTGTTGGGGGCGGCAAAGTACCTGTCTGAAACACGCAATTTCGATGGCACCGTGGTGGTGATTTTCCAACCCGCCGAAGAAGGCGGGGGTGGTGGCCGTGAGATGTGTGAAGACGGTATGATGGAGCGCTGGAACATTCAGGAAGTCTATGGAATGCACAACTGGCCGGGTAAACCGGTTGGCAGCTTCTCAATCCGTCCTGGATCTTTCTTTGCGGCAACAGATCAGTTCGACATCACCTTTGAAGGTCGCGGCGGTCACGCGGCCAAACCGCAAGAGACGGTGGACACGACCGTTATGACGGCGCAGGCGGTTTTGGCTTTGCAAACTATTGCGTCCAGAAATGCGGATCCGATTGATCAGGTTGTTGTGTCGGTGACGTCTTTTGAAACCTCATCAAAGGCCTTTAACGTGATCCCGCAAACTGTGCAGATCAAAGGGACCGTGCGTACCATGAGCAAGGATATGCGCGATCTGGCTGAAAAGCGGATCAAAGAGATTTCCACGGGCGTGGCAACAACGTTCGGAGGCACCGCAGACGTGACCTATATCCGCGGCTATCCGGTAATGGTGAATAGCGACGAGCAGACAGCGTTTGCAGCGGATGTGGCAAAGTCAGTGTCGGGGAATTGTGAAGAAGCTCCGTTGGTGATGGGCGGAGAGGATTTCGCGTTCATGCTGGAAGAACGTCCAGGGGCTTATATCCTTGTAGGCAACGGCGACACCGCCATGGTTCATCACCCGGAATACAATTTTAACGACGAGGCCATTCCGGCCGGTTGCAGTTGGTGGGCTGAGATAGTCGAACAGCGGATGCCGGCGGCTTGATTAAAAGCGTGGGGGCTCTGCCCCCACACCCCCGAGGTATTTTCAGCCAGATGAAGAAAGATCCAGTTTGTGCAGATCAAGCTCTGCACAGAGGGTGTCGATGACGGATTCAAGGGCATCTGACTGCGTGTGAACGCAAGACCGGGCTGCTTTTTGTGCGGATTGCAGGGCGTTCTGGTCTGACAACCAATGCGCCACGACTTGGGAGAGTTCAGCCGCTGTTTGAACCTCGATTGCGCCACCGGATTTAATCAGCGGGGAAAAGGTCTCGGCAAAGTTAAAGAAACCCGCACCCGTGATCACCGCGGCCCCGGCTTGCGCAGGCTCAAAAGGATTGTGGCCCCCGATTTCTTTCAGCGAACCGCCGAGAAATACAATCGGACACAGAGCGTACCAGGTTCCGGTTTCTCCTAGTGTATCGGCAACGTATATTTGGGTGTTTTCTCTGATCAGTTCGTCCCTGGATCGGAAAGAAGCAGGCATATCAGCGTCTTGGATCAGCGATCCAATGTCGCCCCGACGCTCTGGGTGGCGCGGGATCAACAGCAAGAGCAAGTTCGGCCAGCGTTCAAGTAGTGTCTTGTGCGCGGTCAGAACGGTTTCTTCCTCGCCCGCGTGGGTTGAGCTTGCAATCCAGATCGGGCGGTCTGCGATCTGAGCTTGGATATCCTGCAACGTCGCTTGATCCACCGGCAGGGGATCGGACATTGCCTTAAGATTGGTGCCCGGATGCACGCGGCTTGGTGTTGCACCGATGTCGATCAGGTTGGCTGCGGTTTTGTTATTCTGGGTCAGAAACAGGCAGAAATTGGATAAAATGAAACGCGCGGTGTCCGGGCGTTTTTTCCAACCTCTGACAGATTTTTCAGACAGGCGGGCGTTTAGAAGTGCCAGCGGGATGTTCTGCCGATGGCTTTCCACGATCAGGCGGGGCCATATTTCGCTTTCGACGAAGATGCCCGCATCGGGTTGCCAATGAGAGAGAAAGCGAGCTACAGAGCCTGCGGTATCCAGCGGTGGGTATTGATGCCGTGTTCGGGGCGGCATGCGTTTGGCGATCAATGCGGCTGAGGTGGGCGTACCTGAGGTAATCAGGAACTCGGCATCCGGTAGGCGGTCTGCCAACCGTTTTATCAGGCTGAGGACCGACAGGCTTTCGCCGACGCTGGCGGCATGAAACCAAATCAGACGCCCAGCTGGACGGGGCAAGCTGGCGTGGCCAAGACGCTCTCTCGCGCGGTTCTCAGGAACATCGGCTGCGCGCAGCTTGTTGCGCACGGTTCGCCATGCCAAGGGTTGTATAAGAGCTGTAAAGCCGCAGTACAGCCTGTACAGCAGCGTCGGGCGGTCGTCTGCGCCGGGCATGTCAGCCGCCTGTATGGCTCATGTGACGGCTCATCTGGCCATCGACGGCCTGACGGGAATAGTCGAAATCGTGACCCTTGGGCTTGAGGTTGATCGCGGCCCGGATTGCGTCCTCTAGCGGCGCTTCGCTTTCGTGGTGATCGCGCAGCGGGGCGCGCAGATCAGCCATGTCTTCCTGGCCCAAGCACATATACAGCTCGCCGGTACAGGTCAGGCGCACGCGGTTGCAACTTTCGCAAAAGTTATGAGACAGTGGTGTGATGAACCCGATCTTTTGGCTTGTTTCCTCAAGGCGAACATAGCGGGCCGGGCCACCGGTGCGTTCGGCCAAGTCGGTGACAGTATAGTGGTTTTCGTATTCTTTGCGCACGTCCTTAAGCGACCAATATTGATCCAGACGGTCTTCGTTGCCGATGTCGCCCATGGGCATGACCTCGATCCAGGTCAGGTCCATGTCACGCTCTGCGCACCACTCGGTAATCTTTGGCAGCTCGGGTTCGTTGAACCCTTTCAAGGCAACCGCGTTGATTTTGATCCGCAAGCCTGCTTTTTGCGCGGCGTCGATGCCGTTCAGGACTTGTTTCAAGCGCCCCCAACGTGTGACTTTGGCGAATTTGTCATCGTCCAGTGTATCCAGCGAGACATTCACCCGCCGCACGCCGGCTGCATAGAGGTCTTCTGAGAAGCGATGCAATTGCGAACCGTTTGTGGTCAGCGTGAGTTCTTTCAGCGCGCCGCTGTCCAGATGGCGGGTCATTGAGTTGAAGAAGGTCATGATGTTGCGGCGGACCAAGGGCTCTCCGCCCGTGATGCGCAACTTCTCCACGCCCATCTTCACAAAGGTCGAACACATCCGATCCAGCTCTTCCAGCGTTAGCAGGTCTTTCTTGGGCAGAAAGGTCATGTTCTCGGACATGCAATACACGCAGCGGAAATCGCAGCGGTCCGTGACGGAGACGCGGAGATACGTGATGGCGCGGGCAAACGGGTCGATAAGCGGAGCTGTCATGGCGTAATAGGTAAAGCCGGAACCGGGTCCCGACAAGGGTGAACTGTGCTTTGCGCTGGTACAGATGCGCGCAGGGCTATAGGATTTGAGCATGAAGAAAGCACTCGTAATTCTGTGTGTGTTGGCTGCCGGTTGCGATACGGTCCGGTCCACGACCGAGCGCGTCTTCGGGCGGAGCGACGCACCCGCGCAAACCGATGCGGACGTGGAGACCGCCACTGCTGTCTCCGAGGAGGTTCTGGAGCCGGAACCAGTTTCAGCGCGTCCCAGTTGGGCTGGGGCCAGAACCACCATTGCCGGGCTGGGAGACCCGACCACGCCGGGGCGTTGGATGCAGACGCCTTTGGTCGAAAGCGAGGTAACGGCGCGCGTGGTTGTGCCCAGAACCGGGGCGCAAGCCTATATCACTCTGGTTCCGATCCCGGGCCCTGCCAGCAGTGGCAGCCGGTTGTCGTTGGATGCCATGCGAGCTTTGCTGGTGCCGCTGGATGAACTGGTCGAGGTCGAGGTCTACGCCAACTGATCCTTCAGATATTTGCCGGCTTCACGGCGGGCAAATGGCTTCATCGCGTTGCCGTGTTCTTCCAGGAATGCAATCACGCGATCAGGGTCATGTTTGGAAAGCTCACGCAGCCACCAAGCTATGGACTTTTGAATGAACCAATCGCGATCCGGGACATAGCCGGCGGCCCAGCCAAGGATACGGTCGCGGCGTTGCAGGTCTTCGGGCTTGGGGTGGTTCTGTTTTGTCCAGGGCAGGGTCGAGACCAAGGCCGCACGGCGGGTCCACATGTGGTCGGATCGGGTCCACTGTTCAACTTCGTCCAGACGATCGGGGTTAGCTGAAAGCCGCTTTTGCATTGCCGTGCTGGCGTGGTCGGCGATAGCCCAGGCATCGAATTCAGGTAACCAGCTTTGCAAAAGGTCCCAAACTGCGTCATCTGGCCGGGTGCGCGCCTGAGTCAGCAACTTGGCCGCTGCAACGCGGGCTTCGTGAATGTTGGTCTGCCACAGTCCGTTTGCCACTTCGACCCGCGCCGCAACATCCAGTTCCTTTCGCCATGCTTTGCACAGGTCGTTCAATACGGGGTTCGCGACACCAAGATAGACGCGATCCACCTTGTGGTAGCTGGCCACTTGATCCGCACGCTCCGCGTCGGCATGGGCTTTGATTTGATCGAGGAACCTGGCGAGCATAAGATCAGACCGGAACGCCGGTGGGCTTTCCGTCAATTGTCTGCCCGTTTTTCTCAGCCCAGTAGGCGCGGATTTCGTTGTCGGATTTTCCGTCGACCCATTTCTGCATTGTATCGCGGTCGGACTGGAACTCCATGAAAGGAACGGCATAGCCGCACGAAGTCTGAACTATTTCTATAGACTGGTCATAGATTTGCCGCGCGCTGCGATGATTGGGGAACAGGTCCGCCAACTCGTCCCAACCCTCGTCCCCGACATGTAGGGTACGCGCAGTTCCATAAGTGCGCAGGATCAGGGGACGGGTGCCGAATGAACACCACATCAGCGTCATGCGGTTAACCTGCATCAGGTGGCCTGCTGTTTCATTGCCGCTGCCGGTAAGGTTCATCCAGACGATGCGGTTGGAGCCCAAGACCCGCAGCGAATCCATCCCTTTCGGGGAAATATTGACCTGGCCCTCAGCCCCGGCGGTGCCGACAAAGAACATATGCTGCTCTTCGATGAATTTCCGGTGGGTGTCTTCAAGCTGAGGGAATTGTTTGGCCATGGGTCACTCTACCGTAACAGATTTTGCCAGATTGCGGGGCTGATCCACATCGGTGCCCTTGGCGACGGCAGTGTGATAGGCCAGCAGCTGTGCAGGAACGGAATAGAGGATCGGTGTCAGGTTGTGATGAACATGGGGCATGCGGATCTTGCTCCAGACCTCATCCCCGGCTTCGGCGATACCGTCATCATCCGACACAAGGATCACTTTACCTTTGCGCGCCATGACTTCTTGCATGTTTGAAACGGTCTTGTCGAACACAGTATCCCGCGGGGCCATGACAACCACAGGCATGTGTTTGTCGATCAGAGCGATAGGGCCGTGCTTCAGCTCTCCCGACGCGTAACCTTCGGCGTGGATGTAGCTGATTTCCTTCAGTTTCAACGCGCCTTCCAGAGCCAGCGGATACATCAGCCCACGGCCCAAAAACAGAACGTCGCGCGCTTCGGACAAGCGCTGTGCAGCTTTGCGGATCGACCGGTTCTGATCAAGCGCCGCGTTTAGAACAGTTGGCAATCCGCGTAGGGCCGCAGCATGATCAGCAATTTCGTCGTCTGTCAGCGTACCCCGGTCAGCAGCGGCCTTCAAAGCCAGCATCAACAGCACGCTCAACTGGCAGGTGAAGGCCTTGGTCGAGGCCACGCCAATTTCGACACCGGCATGGATTGGCAACGCGATATCGCTTTCGCGCGCAATCGAGCTTTCCGGGACGTTCACAACTGAAACGATCTTCTCTGCTTTGCCTTCGCAATAACGCAATGCGGCCAGCGTGTCGGCGGTTTCCCCCGACTGGCTGACAAACAGCGCCAGAGTCCGGTCGGTGATTGGAGGTTCGCGATAGCGGAACTCGCTGGCGATATCGACCTCAACCGGCATCTTCGCCAGTTGCTCGAACCAGTATTTGGCGGTCAAGCAGGCATAAAAAGCAGTACCGCAGGCCACCATGGTCAGGCGGTCCAGCTTGCTGAAATCCAGATCTGTATCGGGCAACACCACCCGGTCTCCGCTGGTGGGCAGGTAGGACCGGATTGCCTCGGCCACAACGATGGGCTGTTCAGCAATTTCCTTGGCCATGAAATGCTTGTGCTCGCCTTTGTCGGCGCGCGTATGATCCAGTTTGATCTTGCGCTTTTCGCGGTTGGCCAACTCGCCAGCTTCGGTACGGATCTCCAGCGAATTGCGGGTCAGAACCGCACGGTCGCCCTCCTCAAGATATGTGATCTTATTGGTCAACGGCGCCAGTGCGATGGCGTCAGATCCGACATACATCTCACCATCCCCGTGGCCGATAGCCAGCGGCGATCCCTTGCGAGCGGCCACAATCAGGTCGTCTTCTCCGTCGAACAGAAACGCCAACGCAAAGGCGCCTTCCAGTTGATCGATGGTCTTGAACGCGGCCTCAACCGGCGACAGTCCCGCGTTGAGGTGATGTTCGGTCATCAGGGCAACGGTTTCCGTATCAGTCTCGGTCTGAAAATCGACGCCATGTTCCGCCAGCTCGGCGCGTAATTCGCGATAGTTTTCAACGATGCCATTATGCACAACGGCCACAGGCCCCGCCTTGTGCGGATGCGCATTGTTGACCGTGGGCGCACCGTGGGTGGCCCAACGGGTATGGCCAATGCCCGATTTTCCGGGCAACGGGTCATGCACCAGCAGATCGCTGAGGTTCACCAGCTTGCCGACTGCGCGCCTTCGACCCAACGCGCCATCATTGACAGTTGCTATCCCGGCGCTGTCATAGCCGCGATACTCCAGCCGTTTCAGGGCCTCTACCAGAATAGGGGCCGCTTCATGCTGCCCCAGAACACCTACAATTCCACACATAACCTTAGGCCTCTTTATCGCGGCGAGCCTTCTTCGCCTTCAACATATCAAACAATTTACGCGCATATCCGGGCTTATTTTCCTGCTTGGCACGCGCGACCGCCAGCGCATCAGGGTCCACATTCTTGGTTACGACGGTGCCCGTCGCCGTCATCGCGCCATCACCTACGGTCACCGGGGCCACCAACATGGTGTTCGACCCAATAAAGACTTTCTCACCGATGGTGGTCTTGTGCTTCATCACGCCATCATAGTTGCAGGTGATCGTGCCAGCGCCAATATTTGTCGCAGCTCCCACCGATGCATCGCCGATATAGGTCAGGTGGTTGACCTTTGCGCCTTCGGCAATTTCGGCATTCTTGATTTCGACGAAATTGCCGACGCGTGTGTTTTCCGCAAGCTCGGCCCCGGGGCGCAGACGAGCGTAGGGTCCGATGATAGCGCCGCGGCTGACATGACAGCCTTCAAGATGCGAAAATGCCCGGATCGTCGCGCCGCTTTCCACGGTGACGCCGGGACCGAAAACCACATTGGGTTCAATCACTGTATCGCGCCCGATCACGGTATCGGCGGCCAGAAAAACCGTTTCTGGAGCCAGCAAGGTGACGCCCATGTCCAACAGCTCAGCGCGGGCACGTGACTGGAAGACCGCATCCGCCGCGGCCAGATCCGCGCGCGAGTTCACACCCAGCGTTTGTGCTTCGTCACAGGCGACAGCGGTCACGCTTAGCCCACGTTTGCGCGCGATTTCCACAACGTCAGTCAGATAGTATTCAGCCGAGGCGTTATCGTTGCCAACTTCGTCGATCAGCGAAAACAACAGCTGCGCGTCACAGGCCAGAAGCCCCGAGTTACAGAAGGTTATGGCACGTTCTTCGTCACTGGCGTCTTTGAATTCGACGATGCGTTCCAGGCTGTTGCCTTTCATGACCAAACGGCCATAACGTGCAGGGTCGGCAGCTTCGAAGCCGAGAATGACCAGATCGTTGTGCGACCGCGCCTCGATCATTCGTTCCAGTGTGTCTGGTTGCAGAAACGGGGTGTCGCCATAAAGAACCACAACATCGCCTTCGAAACCCTCCAGCGCTTGCCGCGCCTGAGCTACTGCGTGCGCGGTGCCTTGCTGTTCCTCCTGAACGGCGATCTGCGCCTCTTCGTCTTCGCCCTGCGCAGCCTTTGCCACAGCTTCGGACCCGTGGCCGGTGACAATCACCGTCCGTTCGGGGGACAGAACGGACCCGGCGCGCATCGCGTGAACAAGCATCGGCACTTGGGCGATGGGATGCAGGACTTTGGGAAGATCCGAATTCATCCTGGTGCCTTTTCCGGCGGCGAGGATGACAAGGGCAGTGCTCATGAAATCGTTTTCTCTTTGTGTTTTGGTGCCGACCGTTTTATCCGCTGAGGTCAAAGGCGCAAGCCGTTCGGCCATCAAACAAGATTGCCGATTGAAACAGGACACGGCGAAAACCTGCCGAACAAGGAGGCTAAATGCGAACAGTCATTTTCGATCTGGACGGCACTTTGGCGGATACATCGGGCGATTTGCTGGCTGCGGCGAACCATTGTTTTCGCGAGATGGGGCATGGTGATGTACTGGTCCACGGGCAGGATTCTGGTATCGCACTGCGCGGCGGGCGCATGATGTTGACCCATGGGCTAAAGCGCGTCGGCGCCTATGACGAGGGTACAGTCCAAGCATTTTACCCGGTGCTGCTTGAAGCCTATGCCCAGGATATCGACACTCATACCAGCTTTTATCCCGGCGCGTTGCAGGCGGTCGAGATGCTTAGCAGCGCGGGATACGGTATTGGCATATGTACGAACAAACCGGAGCATTTGGCAGAATTGTTGCTAACGCGTATGGGGGTGCGAGACCGCTTTGCCTCGCTGGTTGGGGCAGATACATTGCCGGTTCGCAAACCAGATCCGGCCCCACTGCGAGAAGCTGCACGTCGCGCGGGGGGAGATCCCGATTTGTGCGTGTTGATCGGAGACTCGGATACGGACCGCAACACCGCCAAAGCCGCAGGTGTTCCGTCGGTCCTCGTGACCTTCGGCCCGTCAGGCAATGATATGGCTGCATTGGAACCCGAAGCCTTGCTGCATCATTTTGACGATTTACCTTCCCTTGTGCCTGCCTTGATTGGTGCGGCGGCGTAGCGTCTTGACCGAACCTTGTCGGAGCCTCAGAACGAAATCATGACCGAAAAATTCTCAGGCAATTTCACGCAGCAAGAACCCCTTCCCGAGGACGCGATCAAGGCGGCTTTGGCCGTTCTGCGCCACGGGCGTTTGCATCGCTACAACGTGGCCGCGGGCGAGTTGGGCGAAACGGCCTTGCTGGAGCAGGAATTCGCGGCACAGACGGGGGCAAAATACTGTCTGGCTGTGTCATCTGGCGGATATGCGCTTGCCACCGCCCTTCGCGCGGTTGGAGTTCAGCCCGGTGATCCGGTTCTGACCAACGCCTTCACGTTGGCCCCGGTGCCGGGGTCAATTGCCTCAGTCGGCGGGCGGGCAATCTTCGTTGGCGTGACAGAAAGCCTGACCATCGACTTGGATGATCTTGAGCGCAAACTGGATCAGGCACGTGTGCTGATGCTGAGCCACATGCGCGGTCATCTGTGTGACATGGACCGGCTGATGCAGATGTGCGACGCCGCCGGGGTGGTCGTGATCGAAGACTGCGCGCATACGATGGGCGCGGCCTGGCGGGGCCAATTGTCGGGGCGGCAGGGCGCAATCGGCTGCTATTCGTGCCAAACCTACAAGCATGTCAACTCGGGCGAGGGCGGTTTGCTTGTCACCGATGACGAGGAGTTGGCGGCCAAGGCCACGATGCTGTCTGGGTCCTACATGCTGTACGAGCGCCATCTGGCTGCTCCTGGGCCAGAGGTGTTTGAAAGGATTAAGTATACGACCCCAAACGTGTCGGGCCGCATGGATAACTTGCGCGCGGCGATCCTGCGTCCGCAATTGCGGGATCTGGACCGGCAGGTGCAGCGTTGGAATGAGCGCTATCGCGAGATCGAGGCCGGGCTGCGTGGCACACCGGGTTTGACCATGGTCGAGCGGCCCGAGGAGGAAGCCTATGTAGGGTCTTCGATCCAGTTCCTGCTGTTGGATTGGTTGCCCGAACGGATTGCCGACGTGATCAGCCGTTGCGCGGCGCGTGGGGTTGAGCTGAAATGGTTCGGAGGGGCAGAGCCAACCGGGTTCACGTCACGGTATGACAGTTGGCGTTATTTCGATAGTGAACCCATGCCGGAAAGTGATCGCGTTTTGGCTGGTGTCATGGATATGCGCGTGCCGTTAACCTTTTCGCTTGAGGACTGCCAATTGATTGCGCGCATTATCCGAGCTGAGGTAGGCGCGGTCTACCAATCGTAACCATGTAGAGTGCGCTTTCAGCGCACGCTCAATCCTATGCGCGCCGCCCGTATGGGCGGCGTTTGCGTTTTGGCTGTTTCACAAAGATTGACCGGGCCTGGATTCGCTGTTACTTATTTATTGAACACTTGTTCATTAACGCGAAGGGAGGGCACAGATGTTCATGGCCACGATGAAGTTTGATCTGGGTGAGGATGTGAATGCCCTGCGCGAGATGGTGCATCGCTGGGCACAGGAACGGGTCAAGCCCATGGCAGCCGAGATCGACCTGACCAATGCCTTTCCGAACGAGTTGTGGAAAGAGATGGGAGAGCTTGGCCTTTTGGGTGTCACAGTACCCGAAGAATATGGCGGCGCGGGTATGTCTTATCTGGCGCATACAATCGCCGTCGAAGAGGTCGCGCGGGCCTCGGCCTCGGTTGCCCTGTCATATGGGGCGCATTCGAACCTGTGCGTGAACCAGATCAAGCTGAACGGCAATGAAGAGCAGAAGCAGAAGTACCTGCCGCGCCTGATCTCGGGTGAGCATGTGGGCGCGTTGGCCATGTCGGAGCCTTCGGCCGGGTCCGATGTCGTTTCGATGAAGTTGCGGGCCGAAAAACGGAATGATCATTACCGTCTGAATGGTAATAAATACTGGATCACCAACGGGCCGGACGCAGATACTCTGGTCGTTTACGCCAAGACGGATCCGGATGCTGGATCCAAAGGGATTACGGCTTTTCTGATAGAAAAAGAGATGAAGGGTTTTTCGACCTCAGCCCATTTCGACAAGCTGGGGATGCGCGGGTCGAATACGGCTGAACTGATCTTTGAAGACGTCGAAGTGCCATTCGAGAATGTGTTGGGCGAAGAGGGAAAAGGCGTGGCCGTACTCATGTCCGGGCTGGATTATGAACGTGTGGTTCTGGCCGGGATCGGCACTGGCATAATGGCTGCTTGTCTGGATGAGGTGATGCCATACCTGGCCGAGCGCAAGCAGTTCGGCAAACCCATCGGCAGCTTCCAGTTGATGCAGGGCAAGATCGCCGACATGTACACAGCTATGAACTCGGCGCGTGCCTACGTGTACGAGGTCGCCAAGGCATGTGATCGGGGGGATGTAACGCGTCAGGACGCGGCGGCGTGCTGCCTGTACGCCTCGGAGCAGTCGATGGTACAGGCGCATCAGGCGGTTCAGGCGCTGGGTGGGGCAGGCTTTCTGTCCGACGCGCCAGTGAGCCGGATGTTCCGTGATGCCAAACTGATGGAGATCGGTGCGGGCACCAGCGAGATTCGCCGGATGCTGATTGGCCGTGAACTGATGGCTGAAATGCTCTGAACACAAAAACGCCCCGCGGACGAGGGAACCGCAGGGCGCTTGTAAGATGGGATCAGAACTTATGGACGTAGGAAACGCCGACAAGGAACGGATCGATTTCTGCGGTGCCGATGTTGGTGCCGTTCAGCGAAACGTCCGAGTCGATGTCGAACCAACGTACGTTCAGACGGACCGCGCCATTGTCGCTGACCATGTAGTCCAGACCAGCCTGCAGCGAGACGCCGAAGGAGTCATCGACCTTGAGGTTGCCCAGAGCGGTCTGTTCGTCAAAGAAGATGGTGTAGTTCAGGCCGGCACCGACATAGGGTTTCCACGCGCTGTTGGTCGGGAAGTGATAGTTCACCGACAGGGTGGGCGGCAGGTGCTTGACCGTAGCCGCGTCAACACCGCCCAAAGCGATGGTGTGTTTGAACGGGGTTGCGGCCAGCAGTTCGATACCCAGATTGTCACGGATGAAGTATTCGGCGGTGAAGATCGGGCGCGTATCTGCGTCGATGGTGGCAGGTGCACCTGCGATCGTGCCGTTGTCGGATTTCGGGTCCAAATAACCCACACCAACGCCGACGGTCCAGTCACCTTGCGATTGAGCAAACGCAGGGGCGGCCATCGCAACCAGCGCGGTGGACAGGGTCAATGCGGCGAGCTTTTTGGTCATTGTTTTGCCTTTGGTTCTGTTGATGCGTCTGACGTCGCAGAGAAGAGCCTTGAGCACTCTGATCTGTATCAAATTCCTGTGAAAGCTGGCAGCGGCAAGAATCAGGGAAGTGTCAGCAAAATAAGGAGAAATTGCTGTGCTAACCTCTGAGCGCATACCGGGGTTGCACTCGGGGGGCAGCTGGGACGTGCCGGATCGGCTCAATATGGCGCAGCAATGCCTGCACCATGCGAAGGATCACGTGGCGGTTATTGATCTGACTGGCCCGGATGCCCGCAGTGTCACTTATGGCCAACTGGATCAGATGGCAGATGATCTTGCCCGTGCGCTGTTGCGACGCGTACAGCCCGGCGATCGTGTTGGCGTGTTGCTGAGCCAGTCCCCGTGGTGCGCCGCCGCCCATCTGGCGATTTGGAAGATCGGGGCGATCTCTGTCCCGCTGTTCAAATTGTTCAAACAAGATGCCCTGCGGTCGCGGGTTGGTGACGCAGAGGCCAAGATTGTGCTGACCGATGCCGAAGGGGCTGCGCTGTTGGGCGATCTGGCCGAGGCTCTGATTGCATCTGAAATAGGCGAGGCGGGCCCATCCCTGCCATTCGCCGACACTGGCCCCGAGGACCCGGCGGTTCTGATCTATACTTCGGGCACCACCGGCAGCGCAAAGGGGGCTTTGCACGGGCATCGGGTGCTGACCGGGCATTTGCCGGGTGTCTCGATCAGCCATAACCATTTGCGTGGGGGCGATTGCCTGTGGACTCCGGCGGATTGGGCATGGATCGGCGGTTTGTTCGATGTGCTGATGCCAGGCCTGGCGCTAGGCATTCCGGTCGTTGCCGCAAGGCTTGAAAAATTCTCGCCTGAGGCTTGCGCCGATATTGTCTCGCGCGGCGGGGTGCGCAACGTGTTCTTCCCACCCACGGCATTGCGGATGCTGAAGGCGGCAGATCAGGGTATTGACGGCCTGCGCTCGGTCGCGTCCGGGGGCGAGCCGTTGGGGGCCGAGATGCTGGCCTGGGGGCAAAAGGCGTTTGGTCTGACAATCAACGAATTCTACGGCCAGACTGAATGCAACATGGTCGTGTCCTCTTGCGCCGAGGATTTCCCAGTGCAGCCCGGCTGCATCGGCAAACCCGTGCCGGGGCATGAGGTGGCGGTGATTGACGAGAAAGGCAACCCAACGACCGAGGAAGGCGACGTGGCGATCCGGCGCGGCTCGGCTTCGATGCTGCTGGAATACTGGAACAGGCCCGAGGCGACGGCTGAGAAATTCCGAGGCGATTGGTTGATCACCGGAGATCGCGGCGTTTGGGAGGGCGACTACCTGCGCTTTGTTGGTCGCGACGACGACGTAATCACCTCAGCCGGATACCGTATTGGCCCTGCCGAGATCGAGGATTGCCTGCTGACGCACCCAGCGGTGGCGACAGTAGGCGTGGTCGGAAAGCCCGACCCGCTGCGGACCGAGATCGTCAAGGCGTATGTGGTGTTGAAACCGGGGGCTGCGGCGTCGGCGCAGGAGTTGCAGGATTGGGTCAAAGACCGTCTGGCGCATTACTCCTACCCGCGTGAGGTGGCGTTTCTGGAGGAGTTGCCGATGACGGTGACGGGGAAGGTGATCCGGAAGGAACTGAAGGCGCGGGCGGCGGTGGAAGGGGTGCTATGATGAAGAGCTTATACGTCGCGACTTCGTTCGTCGTTGCCTGCATTGCAGCGCCAGCTGTGAGCTTGGCAGACCAAAGTAGTCCCTATGCTTGGACAGAACGCTGCCTTGCAAGTGCAGAAGGCAAACTGGATCAGGCTGGAAAAACACAAGAGTGTATAGCGGTGATCCTAGGCTATTGTCGTTTCTCCACAGACAGTCATTCTTGCTTTAAAAACTTGGCTTCAAATTTCGTAGACCGGTCCAAAGCAATTGTGGATGGTCTTCCAGAAAACCTAGAGGCTTTGTCCCAGCAAAAACACTTCTATCAAAAGCGATTGGAGCTTTTGAACAACACAAGCGTTGCCAGTCGTTGTGAAACACCAAGCTTTGACACGGAATGTGCTGCCTTAGTGTCTTTCGGACGTTACCTGGGAGCGGTGTCTTTGGCCGATTGGGTAGAAAAGAGGGAGGAGAGCCAATGAAGCTCACGAGTAAAGCAATAACAACCTCTGAAGGCTTCAAGGCAAACCGCGCGGCCCATCTCGACGCGATGGCCCAAATCTCTGCTGCTGCCGAAGCGGCCCGCATGGGCGGTGGCGAGAAATCCCGCGCGCGGCATGAGTCACGGGGCAAGATGCTGCCTCGGCGCAGGGTGGCGAACCTGTTGGACGCGGGCTCTCCGTTTCTGGAAATTGGTGCGACGGCGGCGCATGGGATGTATGGCGATGCCGCACCTTGTGCCGGGGTGATCGCCGGGATCGGTCGTGTGCAGGGCCGCGAGGTTATGGTGGTGTGCAACGACGCCACCGTAAAGGGCGGCACGTATTACCCGCTGTCGGTCAAGAAACACCTGCGCGCGCAAGAGATTGCCGAGGAAAACCATCTGCCCTGCATCTATCTGGTCGATAGCGGCGGTGCGAACCTGCCCAATCAGGATGAGGTCTTCCCTGACCGCGACCACTTTGGCCGCATTTTCTACAATCAGGCGCGGATGAGCGCCAAGGGGATCGCTCAGATCGCGGTGGTGATGGGGTCCTGTACGGCGGGCGGGGCTTATGTGCCCGCGATGTCCGATGTGACGATCATCGTGAAGGAGCAGGGCACGATCTTTCTGGCCGGGCCACCTCTGGTTAAGGCCGCGACAGGCGAGGTCGTCAGTGCCGAGGAGCTGGGTGGAGGAGACGTCCACACCCGATTGTCCGGCGTGGCGGATTATCTGGCCGAGGATGACGCCCACGCGCTTGCCCTGGCCCGGCGCGCGGTCGGGTCGTTGGGCGGTGCCGAGCTTAAGCGTGGCCTACAGTTTGAATCCCCGGAAGAGCCTGCTTACGACCCCGAAGAGATCCTTGGCGTCGTCCCCGCCGATCTGCGCACGCCCTACGACATCCGCGAGGTCATTGCGAGGATGGTTGATGGCTCTCGGTTCGATGAGTTCAAACCGCGCTTTGGCGACACGTTGGTGACTGGGTTCGCCCATGTCAAAGGCTGCCCGGTCGGCATAATTGCCAACAATGGTGTGTTGTTTTCCGAGGCCGCTCAGAAGGGCGCGCATTTTGTCGAACTGTGTTCGCAGCGCAAGACACCGCTTGTGTTCCTGCAAAATATCACCGGCTTCATGGTCGGACGGAAATACGAAAACGAAGGCATCGCCCGGCACGGGGCCAAGATGGTGACGGCGGTGGCCACGACTTCGGTGCCGAAGATTACCATGCTGGTGGGCGGCTCGTTCGGGGCCGGGAACTATGGCATGGCCGGTCGGGCCTATCAGCCAAGGTTCTTGTGGACATGGCCGAACTCGCGGATTTCCGTGATGGGCGGTGAGCAGGCTGCGGGCGTTCTGGCGACCGTGAAACGCGACGGCATCGAACGGCAGGGCGGCACATGGTCGCCTGAGGAAGAGGCCGAATTTAAACGTCCGACGCTTGAGATGTTCGAAGAGCAGTCCCACCCGCTTTATGCATCGGCGCGGCTTTGGGATGACGGCATCATCGACCCGCGAAAGTCGCGCGACGTTTTGGCGTTGTCGCTGAGTGCGGCGTTGAATGCACCCATTCAGGAGACACGCTTCGGCGTGTTCAGGATGTAAGATGAGCGTGAGCTTGAAAACCCTTACGGCCCGCTATCCCGGCGCACAGACATTCAAATTTGGCGACAACGCAGAGCTGAGCGCTGAGCTTCTGTCATTGGTTCGTAGTGGCCGCAAAACAGCGACCTGCGACGCGCTGAGCAACTATCCTGATGGCAGTTCTGAAATGCCCAAGCGGGGTCGCCGCGATATTGCGCTGAACTGGGACAATACACCGGCATTGGTCATTGAAACCCTGGATGTTTCAATTCAGCGGTACTGTGACGTGACCGAGGATTTCGCTTTGGCGGAAGGTGAGACTGAAACGCTCGAAGAATGGCAAGACCATCATCGTCGCTATTTCCAACGAAACGGTGGGTTTGATCCCGAGATGAAACTCGTGTGCGAACGGTTTCGACTGGTGGAAGACTTGGCCTTGGAAGGGTGAAAAAGATGTTCAACAAAATCCTGATTGCCAACCGGGGAGAGATCGCCTGCCGCGTGATGGAAACCGCTCAGAAGATGGGCGTGTCCTGCGTGGCGGTGTATTCGGATGCGGACGCCGCGGCCAAGCATGTGCAGATGGCGGATCAGGCCGTGCATATCGGCGGTGCGGCCCCGGCTGAGAGTTATCTGAAAGGCGATGTGATCATTCAGGCCGCGTTGGATACGGGCGCGCAGGCAATTCATCCCGGCTATGGGTTTCTGTCCGAAAACCCTGATTTCGTGGATGCGGTTGAGGCTGCGGGGCTAGTTTTCATTGGCCCTTCAGCGGATGCAATCCGCAAGATGGGTCTGAAAGATTCGGCCAAGGTTCTGATGGAGCAAGCTGGCGTTCCGGTGGTTCCGGGCTATCACGGTGATAATCAGGACCCTGAACACTTGGCGGGCGCAGCGGATACCATCGGGTATCCCGTTCTGATCAAAGCCGTTGCAGGCGGTGGCGGCAAGGGGATGCGTCTTGTCGAGCGGGCCGAGGATTTCGCGTCTGCTTTGGACAGTGCCCGGGGCGAGGCAAGGACAGCGTTCGGCAACGACGCAGTATTGGTCGAGAAATTCGTCGCCAAACCGCGCCATATCGAGGTGCAGGTTTTTGGTGATGGCACCCATGCGGTGCATCTGTTTGAGCGGGACTGCTCTCTGCAACGGCGGCATCAGAAGGTGATCGAAGAGGCTCCGGCCCCCGGCATGACGCTGGAAATGCGCGAGGCGATGGGGCAGGCGGGCGTGCGTGCTGCCGAGGCGATTGGATACAAGGGCGCAGGCACGGTTGAATTCATCGTGGACGCCTCGGACGGGCTGCGCCCGGACAGGTTCTGGTTCATGGAGATGAACACGCGCCTGCAGGTGGAACACCCCGTGACCGAGGCGATCACCGGCGTCGATCTTGTCGAATGGCAATTGCGCGTCGCGGCAGGCGAGTCCCTGCCGAAGCAACAGGAAGACTTGTCTATTCAGGGCCATGCGTTCGAGGCACGGCTTTATGCCGAAGACGTCCCGAAAGGGTTTCTGCCCGCAACAGGAACGCTGACCCATCTGAGTTTTCCATCCAATTGTCGCGCCGACAGTGGCGTGCGGGCCGGGGATACGATCAGTCCTTGGTATGACCCGATGATTGCCAAAGTGGTTGTGCATGGGGCGACTCGCGCAGTTGCGCTTGAGACATTGCATCGCGCGCTTCAGCAAACCGAAGTGGCGGGAACCGTAACAAACCTTGCCTTCCTGGGGGCGTTGACCCGTCATACGGGGTTCGCCTCGGGCGACGTGGATACGGGTTTGATCGGACGGGACCTTGAGACATTGGTTCAGGAGCGAGAACCTTCAGTCGTGGCAGTTGTTGCAGCTGCGATGACGGCCTTGGGCCTTGTGGACGTCGAACCTGAAACCGGGTTCTCGCTCTGGGCTCCGTTGCACCGGGCGGTGCAATTGTCGAATCGCGGAGAAGTCTTGGATCTGGATGTGCAAGTCGACGGGGCGGACCGCCAGATTTGGCAGATTGGAGAGGATCGCGTCTTGGCCGAGCGGACCTCGGAGAGCTGGGCGCTGAATGGTGCGCCTATGCCTCGGGTCTCGGTTAGCGGATCAACGCTGACCGTGTTCTCGGATTATGGCCGCAGCTTCGACCTGATCGACCCGCTGGACAGGGATGCCAGTGCCACAGGCGACACCAATGTGATCGAGGCACCAATGCCGGGTCTGGTCAAAGCGGTCTTTGCAACAGCGGGGCAAGCGGTGCAGGAGGGTGATCGCCTGGCCATTCTTGAGGCGATGAAGATGGAGCATTCCCTGCTGGCGGCGCGTGACGGCGTTGTCGCCGAGGTGCTGGTCGAAGAGGGTACTCAGGTCGAGGCCGGGGCAGCGCTGGTGCGTTTGGAGGAAGAGTGATCTGTACCGGCACCGCCGCACGTGGCACGGTCGGGCAATCCGTAGTGGAATGTGAATGAGCCGGGAGGAGCGCAGACATGGGTGATCGGGTCGAGATTTATGAAGTAGGGCCGCGCGATGGGCTGCAGAACGAAAAAAATGAGATACCGGTCGCTGACAAGGTTGCTTTGATCGACTGCCTCAGCCGTGCCGGGTTCCACCGGATTGAAGTCGCAAGCTTTGTGTCCCCAAAATGGGTGCCGCAGATGGCCGGGTCGGCGCAAGTCCTGGCTGGGATCAACCGTGTGGATGGAATCCGCTACGCGGCGCTAACGCCCAATATGCGCGGGTATGAGGATGCGCTGGCGGCCAAGGCCGACGAGATTGCCGTGTTTGCTTCGGCTTCCGAGGGTTTTTCCAAAGCCAATGTCAACGCGTCAATCGAGGAATCGATAGAGCGGTTCACGTCGATTCTTGAAGCGGCGCGCCACATCGACCTGCCGGTTCGTGGTTACGTCTCTTGCGTGACCGATTGCCCCTACGATGGTCCGACCCCGCCCGAGAAGGTGGCCGAGGTTGCAGATAAATTGTTTGCTTTGGGCTGCTACGAGGTCTCGTTAGGCGATACGATCGGGCAGGGGACGCCCGACAAGATCGCCCATATGCTTTTGGCGGTGCGTGAACGGGTTCCCGTAACGCGGCTGGCGGGGCATTTCCACGACACCAATGGACGTGCAATTGACAATATCGATGCGGCGTTGGCGCTGGGCGTGCGCGTGTTTGATGCGGCCGTGGGCGGGTTGGGCGGTTGCCCTTATGCGCCGGGGGCTGAAGGCAACGTGGCGACCGAAGCCGTCGCCGCCCATTTGCAGAGACTTGGATACGAGACGGGGCTGGATCTGGTTATGATTGAAGAAGCTGCACAGATGGCAAAGGCGCTGAGGGGCTGACATGTTTGAAACACTCGCGATTTCAACCGATTCACGTGGTGTTGCCACTCTGACTCTAAATCGGCCAGAGAAGCACAATGCCCTGTCGGGCCTGATGATCACGGAGCTTACCCAGGCCGCAGGGCAATTGGGTCAGGATGCTGGTGTTCGAGTAGTTGTTCTTGCGGCGCGTGGAAAAAGCTTTTGTGCGGGTGGCGATCTGGGCTGGATGCAGGACCAGATGGCGGCGGATAAAGCGACGCGCTTCACCGAGGCCCGCAAGCTTGCCGAGATGTTGCAAGCCCTGAATACGATGCCCAAGCCTCTGATCGGGGCATTGCATGGCAATGCTTTTGGCGGTGGCGTCGGGATGGCGGCTGTGTGCGATATCGCCATTGGCGTCGACAGCGCGAAGATGGGATTGACCGAAACACGGCTGGGTCTGATCCCGGCAACAATCGGGCCTTACGTCACTGCCCGTATGGGCGAGGCGCGAGCAAGACGCGTTTTTATGTCGGCTCGTCTGTTTGATGCTGCCGAAGCCGTTGATCTGGGATTGTTGGCGCGAAGTGTACCAGCGGATCAATTGTCAGCTGCTGTCGAGACGGAAATTAGCCCCTATCTGACCTGCGCGCCAGGGGCTGTTGCTTCGGCCAAAGCGCTTGTTCAGAGCCTCGGGCCGCGCATTGACGATGCTGTGATCGATCAGACCATACATGCGCTGGTCGAACGGTGGGAAACCGAGGAGGCGCGGGAAGGGATTTCGGCGTTTTTTGAGAAACGTAGCCCATCCTGGAGCAACACGGGATAAGCGGTCTCTGCTTATTTGACCTTGAACGCCAGCGCTGCGATTCTATGCCGCGCTGTCAAGTGCATGTTTGATGTCGTGGGGCATTGTGTTCGGTTGACCACCTGACCCCGCACGGATAGAGAATGTCCAGTCAACACGCCAATTGACGGCGCACCCTTTTGGGATATGCGCAGGAAAGGAGCTATTCGTGGAAGACCTGCTGCGGGAGTACCTCCCGATTCTGGTGTTTCTGGCCGTTGCCGTGGGCCTTGGGATCGTCCTGATTCTGGCCGCTGTGGTTCTGGCCGTCCGCAATCCCGACCCTGAAAAGGTCAGCGCATATGAATGTGGGTTCAATGCCTTCGACGATGCGCGGATGAAATTCGATGTTCGGTTTTATCTGGTATCGATTCTCTTCATCATTTTCGATCTTGAAATCGCCTTCCTGTTTCCATGGGCCGTCGGCTTTAAGGACATCAGCGATGTAGGCTTCTGGTCCATGATGGTGTTCCTGGGCGTTCTGACCATTGGCTTTGCCTATGAATGGAAGAAAGGGGCCCTGGAATGGGAGTGATGACGGGTGCAAACACCGCCGGTGTCGACAAAGAAGTCGCCACTCAGGCCCTGAACGCTGAACTGCAGGACAAAGGGTTTCTGCTGACCTCGACCGAGGACATCATCAACTGGGCCCGCACCGGATCGCTGCACTGGATGACCTTTGGTCTGGCCTGCTGCGCGGTTGAGATGATGCATACCTCGATGCCGCGCTACGATGCGGAACGGTTCGGTATCGCTCCGCGCGCATCCCCGCGCCAGTCGGATGTTATGATTGTGGCGGGGACGCTGACCAATAAGATGGCCCCCGCGCTGCGTAAGGTCTATGACCAGATGCCCGAGCCGCGTTACGTGATCTCGATGGGATCCTGCGCCAACGGTGGTGGCTATTACCACTATTCCTATTCGGTCGTGCGTGGCTGTGACCGTATTGTGCCTGTGGACATTTACGTGCCCGGCTGCCCTCCGACGGCTGAGGCGCTGCTTTATGGTCTGATGCAGCTGCAACGCAAAATCCGCCGCACCGGCACCATCGTCCGCTGAGGAGAGAGTTGATGAGCGAAGCACTCAAAGAACTCGGCGCACAGCTGGAGCTTAAACGGGCAGATTGTGTTTTGTCCTGGGACGTGACCCATGACGAGCTGAACGTGGATGTGGCCCCTTCGAACCTGGTGGAATTTGTCGAATTCCTGAAAACTGACCGATCCTGCCAATTCTCGACGTTGGTGGACATCACCGCTGTCGACTATCCCGAACGCGCCAAGCGGTTTGATGTGGTCTATCATTTCCTGTCGATGTACCAGAACCAGCGTATCCGCCTGCGGGTTTCGATCCGTGAGGAAGACATGGTGCCATCCATCGTTGACGTTCACCCCTCGGCCAACTGGTTCGAGCGTGAGGTGTTCGACATGTTCGGCATTCTGTTCTCAGGCCACCCGGATCTGCGGCGCATCCTGACCGACTATGGGTTCCGGGGCTATCCGCTGCGTAAGGATTTCCCGACCACTGGTTACACTGAGGTACGGTATGACGAGGCGCAAAAGCGTGTGGTCTACGAGCCGGTCAGCCTGGTGCAAGAATACCGTCAGTTCGATTTCATGTCCCCGTGGGAAGGTGCGAATTACATCCTTCCGGGCGATGAAAAGCAGGAAAGCTGACACTGATGATGGAGCGTTGCTGAGATGTTGGGAGAACTGATCATGCTCGGGGCGCTTGGAGTTTTGCTTGCTGGGGCTGCTGCCAAGGCGGCCGAGGCCGAAAAGGTCCGGGTTCGGGCCGAAGCGAAGAAGAAACGAGGGCGTTGATGGACGGCTCAAGATACGATGACGGCAGCACGGACGCGCTGAGCGGAGAACAGAAGATCCGCAACTTCAACATCAACTTCGGCCCGCAACACCCTGCGGCGCACGGGGTTCTGCGCCTTGTGCTCGAGTTGGACGGCGAGATTGTCGAGCGTTGCGATCCGCATATCGGCCTGCTGCACCGTGGCACCGAAAAGCTGATGGAAAGCCGGACGTATCTGCAGAACCTGCCGTATTTCGACCGTCTGGACTATGTGGCGCCGATGAATCAGGAACATGCCTGGTGTCTGGCCATCGAAAAGCTGACCGGTGTCGAGGTGCCGCGTCGTGGCTCGTTGATCCGGGTGCTGTATTCCGAGATCGGGCGCATCCTGAACCATCTGCTGAACGTGACCACGCAAGCGATGGACGTCGGCGCGCTGACCCCGCCTCTGTGGGGGTTCGAAGAGCGCGAAAAGCTTATGGTCTTCTATGAGCGCGCCTGTGGTGCCCGCCTGCACGCCGCCTATTTCCGCCCCGGTGGTGTGCATCAGGACCTGCCGCCGGAACTGCTGGATGATATCGAGGCGTGGAGCCACGAGTTCCCTGCCGTTCTGGACGATATTGACGGATTGCTGACCGAAAACCGCATCTTCAAACAGCGCAACGCCGATATTGGCGTCGTGACCGAAGATGACATTCAGAAATACGGCTTTTCGGGCGTAATGGTGCGTGGATCGGGCCTCGCATGGGACCTGCGGCGTGCGCAGCCCTATGAATGCTATGACGAGTTCGAATTCCAGATTCCTGTTGGTAAGAACGGTGACTGCTATGACCGCTATCTGGTGCGGATGGAGGAGATGCGCCAGTCGCTGCTGATCATCCGTCAGGCCATCGCCAAAATCCGTGACTGTCCCGGAGATGTTCTGGCCCGTGGCAAGATCACCCCGCCGAAACGCTCGGACATGAAGACGTCGATGGAGAGCCTGATCCATCACTTCAAACTGTATACCGAGGGCTTCCACGTTCCCGCAGGCGAGGTTTATGCCGCCGTCGAGGCCCCCAAGGGCGAGTTCGGCGTCTATCTGGTCGCGGACGGAACCAACAAGCCTTACAGGGCCAAACTGCGCGCGCCGGGCTTCTTGCACCTGCAAGCCATGGACCACGTTGCCAAAGGCCACCAACTGGCCGATGTCGCCGCCATCATCGGCACCATGGACGTCGTATTTGGAGAGATTGACCGCTAATGCTCCGCCGTCTTCACCCCGAACAACCCGAAAGCTTTGCCTTCACCGCTGCCAACCAGCAATGGGCCGAAGCGCAGATGACCAAATACCCCGAAGGCCGTCAGGCCAGCGCTGTGATCCCGCTGCTGTGGCGCGCGCAAGAGCAGGAAGGCTGGCTGTCTCGCCCGGCGATTGAATCCGTTGCCGACATGCTTGGCATGGCCTATATTCGCGTGCTCGAGGTTGCGTCCTTTTACTTCATGTTCCAACTGCAGCCGGTTGGCTCGGTGGCGCATATTCAGGTGTGCGGTACGACGTCCTGTATGATCTGCGGGGCCGAGGATCTGATTGCGGTCTGCAAGGAAAAGATTGCCGCCAAACCGCATGAGCTGTCTTCCGATGGCAAGCTCAGCTGGGAAGAGGTGGAATGCCTCGGCTCTTGCACCAACGCACCGATGGCGCAGATCGGCAAGGACTATTACGAAGACCTGACGGCTGAGAGTTTTGGCAAGATCATCGATGATCTGGCCTCTGGCAAGGTGCCGACACCCGGACCGCAGAACGGGCGCTATGCGGCTGAGCCGTTGAAGGGGCTGAGCAGCCTGTCGGAATATGAAGCTGGAAAGCCGCAATACAACGCAAGCGTTGAGCTGGCGACGGATCTGGGCGACACGGTCAAGCGCATCGACGGCACCGAAGTGCCGATCCTGACGCCTTGGTTGGGCAAGGATGGCAAGCAAGCCGGTGCGTCGGCCGCGGCGAAACCTCCCAAAGCGCCCGAACCCGCGAAACCGGCGGTGAAGCAGGCGGAAGAAGCAAAAGCCAAGGCTGAGCCGGAAGCTGTCAAGGAAGACGCGCCCAAAACGCTGACCGAGGCGCGTGGCGGATTGCCGGACGACCTCAAGCTGTTGAAAGGCGTGGGACCGAAGCTGGAAGAAACGCTAAATGAGCTGGGTTTCTATCACTACGACCAGATCGCGGCCTGGACACCCGAACATGTGGCCTGGGTGGATGCACGCCTGAAGTTCAAAGGCCGGATCGAACGCGACGGCTGGATCGAGCAGGCGGCCAAGCTTGCGGCGGGTGAGGAAACCGAATTTGCCAAACGTGCCAAGGAAGACGGCACCTACGAAGACTAAACGACGGTGCCCGTCCTGGGCATCAGGGTAAGATGGACAAAGACAAGGAACAGGCCATAGCCCGCAAGGGCCGACACATAGGAGTGGTCATCGCCGTGACCATGCTGATTTGGCTTGCCATGAACCTGTTCATTGGACCCGCACTGGGTTTGACGACCCGGCACGCGCTGCTGTTTGATCTCGCTGCTCTGGCGGGGTTCATCTATGCAGGCGTCAACATTTTTCAACTCTGGCGCATGCGTCAGGACAGCTGAAGGTAACACGCGATGCTGAAGGATCAGGACCGGATCTTTACCAACATCTACGGGATGCATGAGCGCACGCTGAAAGGCGCGCAGGCCCGCGGGCATTGGGACGGCACTGCTGGCCTGATCGAAAAGGGCCGCGACTGGATCATCCAGACGATGAAAGACTCGGGTCTGCGCGGTCGCGGTGGCGCGGGCTTCCCGACGGGCCTGAAGTGGTCTTTCATGCCTAAGGAAAGCGATGGGCGTCCTGCTTATCTGGTGGTGAACGCGGATGAATCCGAACCCGGCACCTGCAAAGACCGCGAAATCATGCGCCATGATCCGCATACGCTGATCGAAGGCTGTCTGATCGCGTCTTTCGCGATGAACGCGCATACCTGCTATATCTACCTGCGCGGCGAATACATCCGCGAGCGCGAGGCGCTGCAGGCTGCAATTGACGAGGCTTATGACGCAGGTCTCTTGGGCAAAAACGCCGCTGGTTCGGGCTGGGATTTTGATATCTTCCTGCATCATGGGGCCGGGGCCTATATCTGTGGCGAGGAAACCGCCCTGATCGAAAGCCTTGAGGGCAAGAAGGGTATGCCGCGGATGAAACCTCCGTTCCCGGCGGGTGCGGGGCTTTATGGCTGCCCGACCACGGTGAACAACGTGGAGTCGATTGCGGTTGTGCCGACCATCCTGCGCCGGGGCGCGGACTGGTTTGCAGGCTTTGGCCGTCAGAACAACGCGGGCACCAAGCTGTTTGCGATTTCGGGCCATGTGAACAACCCGTGTGTCGTTGAAGAGGCGATGTCGATTTCCTTTGAAGACCTGATCGAAACCCATTGTGGCGGAATTCGCGGAGGTTGGGACAACTTGCTGGCGGTAATCCCGGGTGGGTCGTCTGTTCCTTGTGTGCGCGGTGAGAACATGCGCGACGCGATTATGGATTTCGACTACTTGCGCAATGATCTGGGCTCTGGCCTTGGTACGGCTGCGGTGATTGTGATGGACAAGTCGACGGACATCATCAAGGCGATCTGGCGGCTGTCGAAATTCTACAAGCACGAAAGCTGTGGACAGTGCACGCCGTGCCGGGAAGGCACCGGCTGGATGATGCGGGTCATGGACCGTCTTGTGCGCGGCGAGGCCGAGTTGGAAGAGATCGACATGCTGTTCGACGTGACCAAACAAGTCGAAGGTCATACGATCTGCGCTCTTGGTGATGCGGCCGCCTGGCCGATCCAGGGCCTGATCCGTAACTTCCGCGAAGAGATCGAAGATCGTATCAAGGCCCAGAAATCGGGCCGCATGGGTGCGATGGCAGCGGAGTGAACCCAATGGACATATTTGCTGAATATTCCCACGCAATTGCTTCGGTTGTGCTGTTCTCATTGGTTATTCTGCTTCTGTCTCCGTTTTCTGCGCTGGCCAAGCAAGGCAAAGGACTGGCACCGGGTGCGACGCCCGAACAGGATTATGGCGATCAAGCCTATCGTTTGAACCGAGCCTACTTGAACGGAACCGAAACGCTTCCGGCGTTTCTGACGGTTGTTGTGGCGGCAGTTTTGCTGGGGGCTAGCCCGTTCTGGGTCAACCTTCTGGCGTCAATTGCTTTGGTTGCGCGCTTGCTCATGCTGGTGGTGCACCTTAGGGGGATCGGCAAGCCGAACAGCGGTCTACGGTCCGTGCTGTATGTGCTGGGTTGGGCCTGCATGTTTGTAATTGGCCTTATGGCCTTGGTGGCGGCGTTTTGATGGCGACTTGGCGGATAAGACTGCAATGAGGGAAAGTATGAAGATCTCCAAAACCCTAGTTGTTGTTCTGGTTTTGGCCAGTGTATCCGCCTGCGGATTGATCAGGCCGTCAGAGGACCGGCTTTTGTTCGATGGTCAGGCTTTCCGGACCAAGGCGAAAGTTGTCGACAAGAAGAAGTCGCCCGCTGACTTTACCGTGGTTGTCAAAGGTGTGTCTGCGTCCTTGGATGGGGCACGCGAGGCCGGGCGCCACGAAGGCACTAAGTTCTGCGTGCAGAATTTCGGGTCGTCGCGGATCGACTGGAAAGTGGGTCCGGACACGGAACCGCAACAGCTTACCATCGCGGATGATCAGCTCACATTTGCAGGAACCTGCAAACGCCCATGAGGACCCGTGTTTTTGCATATCACGACAGGGCGCGTATGGCGTTATTGCCTAGCAGACGCGCATCTCTTCGTCTTGGACACTCTAAGACGAAAGGAAGACCTATGTCGTATGCAAAAACGATCGCTTTGGCTGCCTTGATGGCTGTTCCTGCGGCGGCTGAAGCCAAGCCGCCCTTGAGGGATGTCAAAGAGATCGACAATGAACTCTATTACATCGCCATCGCAAACGAGATTTCGGAATACTGCCCCTCAATCAGCGGGCGACGGTTGAAAGCGATCAGTGTGATGTGGGGGCTGCGCTCCAAAGCGAACGAGTTGGGGTACACAGACCGGGAAATCCGGTCTTATGTCGAATCGGACGCCGAAAAAGATCGCATGCGCGCCAAGGGTGAGGCTTATCTGGCCTCGAACGGGGTGACTTATGAAAACCCCACCACGTTTTGCACGCTGGGCCAGAAGGAAATCCAGCGAAACAGCGCCATTGGCGTTTACTTGAGGGCGGATTGACGGATGGGCGTTCAGGTTCTCAGATCCGGAACAGTTGGTGTCGCATTGCTGATGTCATTGTCGGCGTGCGAAACGCCAACCAGTTCTGCGACCGACACCGCTGCTTCTCGGGCAGAGTTTCGTGGCGAACTGCCACCGGAACTGTACGACTTTGCGTTTTCTGCTGCCGTGGCTGAGCAAATCGCCGGCGAATGCCGGTCGATCAAGTTCAATCGGCCCGAGGCGCAGGCGCAGATGAAATCGCTGGACGCCGAGCTCAAGGCCAAGGGCTATCAAGAAAGCGACATACGCTATTTGGCCGATGCCATTCCGCGCAAGCGCGCGCAGGACGACCTAATCAAATACATCCAGCAAAGCGGTGTTGTCGTGGGCGAGCCCGAGACGTTCTGCGCAGCTGGCCAACGCGAGATTGCCAACGGCACCCGGATCGGTGCATTCCTGAAAGGCTAACGAAATCATGTCTGACCTCCGCAAGATCAATATCGACGGGCAGGAAATCGAAGTCGAAGGCGCGATGACCCTGATCCAGGCTTGTGAGCAAGCCGGGGTAGAAGTGCCGCGTTTCTGTTACCATGAACGTTTGTCGATCGCCGGGAACTGCCGGATGTGCCTGGTTGAGGTTGTGGGCGGCCCGCCGAAACCTGCGGCCTCGTGCGCTATGCAGGTGCGCGACCTGCGCCCCGGCCCGGAAGGTCAGCCGCCGGTGGTCAAGACAAACTCGCCCATGGTCAAAAAGGCCCGCGAAGGGGTGATGGAGTTTCTGCTGATCAACCACCCGCTGGATTGCCCGATTTGCGACCAAGGCGGAGAGTGTGATCTTCAGGATCAGGCCATGGCTTATGGCGTGTCGGGGTCGCGCTTCAAGGAAGCCAAGCGCGCAGTCGATGATCTGGATCTGGGCCCGCTGGTTGGCACGGCGATGACGCGTTGCATTAGCTGCACCCGCTGCGTGCGTTTCACGACTGAGGTCGCCGGGATCACGCAGATGGGTCAGACCGGGCGGGGCGAGGATGCCGAGATCACCTCGTACCTGAACCAGACGTTGGAGTCGAACCTGCAGGGCAATATCATCGATCTATGTCCGGTTGGCGCGCTGACGTCGAAACCATACGCGTTTACCGCTCGCCCCTGGGAACTGACCAAGACCGAGAGCATCGATGTCATGGACGCCCTTGGATCTAACATCCGCGTGGATACCAAAGGGCGCGAAGTGATGCGCTTCCTGCCGCGCAACCATGATGGCGTGAACGAAGAGTGGATCAGCGACAAAACCCGCTTTGTCTGGGATGGCCTGCGTCGTCAGCGCTTGGACAAGCCCTACATTCGCGAAAACGGCAAGTTGCGCCCGGCGTCGTGGCCAGAGGCGCTGACCAAAGCTGCTGAGGCGCTGAAAGGGGCTGAAAAGCCTGCTGGGATCGTGGGTGATCTGGCCTCGGTCGAAGCAGCCTTTGCCTTGAAGCAGATGATTGAAGGGCAGGGCGGTGTTGTCGAATGCCGCACGGATGGTGCCAAGCTGCCTGCTGGCAACCGCGGGGCTTATGCCGGGACCGCAACGATTGAAGACATCGACTCAGCCGAACGCATTCTGTTAATCGGGACCAATCCGCGCGATGAAGCTCCGGTACTGAACGCGCGGATCCGCAAAGCCTGGGCCCACGGGGCCGAGGTGACTCTGGTCGGTCCGGCAGTGGATCTGACGTATGACTACCATCACATGGGCGATGATCGCGCGGCCTTGCAGAAGGTCGTCGATATGGGCGATGATGACGCCATCAAGGGTAAAGCATCGTTGGTGATCGTGGGTCAGGGCGCCCTGCAAGAAGCGGACGGTGCTGCAGTATTGGCATCCGCGCAAACCATTGCAGCCAATACCGAAAGCGGGCTTCTGGTATTGCACACTGCGGCCTCGCGCGTGGGTGCGATGGATGTAGATGCGACCAACGAAGGTGGCATGGATGCCGTCAACGCTGCCGACGTGATTTATAATCTCGGCGCGGATGAGGTTGAAATCGGCGAAGGCGCGTTTGTCATTTACCAGGGCAGCCATGGAGACCGTGGCGCACACCGCGCCGACGTGATTCTTCCGGGCGCGGCCTATACCGAAGAAAACGGTTTGTTCGTGAATACCGAAGGACGCCCGCAACTGGCGATGCGCGCGGGATTTGCACCGGGCGAAGCCAAGGAAAACTGGGCAATTCTGCGGGCATTGTCGGCCGAAGTGGGCGCGACACTTCCATTCGACTCGCTGGCGCAATTGCGAACCGCACTCATTGAGGCTGTGCCGCACCTGGCCCGGATCGATGAGGTGATCGAGAATGAGGTTCACCCGCTCGACGCAGCGCCGCTGGGTCAGGCCACTTTCCGCAATGCGGTCAAGGATTTCTATCTGACCAACCCGATTGCCCGCGCGTCTCAACTGATGGCCGAGCTTTCGGCACAGGCACAGGCGCGTCAGACCGGAAAGATCGCGGCGGAATGAGCCGGAACCGTTTCATATCGCAAGCAAAGGCGGCTGCCGGGTGGCAGTTCGCCGCGCTGGAATTGTGTGTGAAACTGAAGATTAAGGGTGGCGCTGAAGCGGCAGATGCTGTTTACACCAACGCGCCGACCCAGTCGCACTTTGCGCAGGCACCTGGCCTTTGCATCGCGCGCGGAAAACGGAATACCCACGGTGTGAGGACCAATGGCTGATTTCTTTAACACCCCAGGCGGAATAGCCATCATCATTCTGGCGCAAGTGCTTGCAGTTGTTGCGTTTGTGATGATCTCGCTGTTGTTCCTTGTTTACGGCGACCGCAAGATCTGGGCCGCTGTCCAGATGCGTCGCGGACCGAACGTGGTTGGCGCGTACGGCTTGCTGCAATCGGTGGCCGACGCACTGAAATATGTGGTCAAAGAGGTGGTCATCCCGGCGGGGGCAGACCGGACCGTCTTTATCCTTGCTCCGCTGACCTCTTTTGTACTGGCGATGATCGCCTGGGCAGTGATCCCGTTCAATGATGGCTGGGTGTTGTCGGACATCAACGTCGCCATTCTCTATGTGTTCGCTGTGTCTTCACTGGAAGTTTATGGCGTGATTATGGGCGGTTGGGCGTCGAACTCAAAGTACCCGTTCCTTGGGTCTTTGCGCTCTGCTGCGCAGATGATTTCGTACGAGGTTTCGATCGGCCTGATCATCATCGGTGTGATCATCTCGACCGGGTCGATGAACTTTGGTGACATTGTGCGCGCGCAGGACGGCTCGTTCGGCTTCTTCAGCTGGTACTGGCTGCCTCACTTCCCGATGGTCTTCCTGTTCTTCATTTCGGCGTTGGCTGAAACCAACCGCCCACCTTTCGACCTTCCCGAGGCAGAATCTGAACTGGTCGCCGGTTATCAGGTTGAATATTCTGCCACACCCTTCCTGTTGTTCATGGCTGGCGAGTACATCGCGATCTTCCTGATGTGCGCACTGACCACGCTGCTGTTCTTCGGCGGCTGGCTGTCACCAATCCCGGGCCTGCCCGATGGCGTGCTGTGGATGGTTGCGAAGATGGCGTTCTTCTTCTTCCTCTTCGCGATGGTCAAGGCGATCACGCCGCGTTACCGCTATGACCAGTTGATGCGGTTGGGTTGGAAAGTCTTCCTGCCGTTCTCACTGGCTTGGGTGGTCTTTGTGGCCTTCGCGGCAAAGTTCGACTGGTTCTGGGGTGCGTTTGCCCGTTGGAGCACAGGGGGCTAACGCGTTGGGTATCGATTTCACAGTCTTCTCAAAGCTTGTCGAGTTTTCGACACGGCACTCTGTAGAAGGCCGTTCATTGATGCTGGGCCGTCAGGAATTTGTTCGCCTGCGCCCGCCCAGGATCTTTCAGCGCAAACTGCGCCGAGAGGGACTGGATCATATTCAGTTAGAAGACCTCCAGCAGTCGGATGGCTACAGCGAGACGTTCTTTCGCAAGCTGGGATTCGGTGAAGTCGAAACTATGGATTTCTCGGACCATGAAGGTGCAACGATCCTTCAGGACCTAAACCGCCCCATTCCGAAAGAGCTTGCGGGTCAATTCGATTTCATCTTCGACGGTGGAACGATTGAGCATGTGTTTAACGTCCCCGTTGCGCTGGAAAACGTGTTTCACATGCTGAAGCCCGGCGGGCATTTCATCTCGGTGAATGGCCTGAACGGCTGGGCCGGGCATGGGATGTATCAGTTCAACCCGGAACTGGTCTATTCGTTCTGGCGTCGGAACGCAGGCTGTGTGGTCAACACGTGCCAGGCGATTCAACGCAGCCACGCCTTTCACCAGGCGATTTTGGATCTACAAGATCCGGCGGATGGAGAACGGCGGATCGACCTGGGCGATGCCCTCCCGGATGGGCAGGTCTATTTGTACTATGAAATCCAGCGCGGTTCCGAAGCGTCTCTCACGGACACGGTTCTTCAAAGTGACTACGAGACGCACTGGCGTGACTACTCCAATGCCGGTGGAACGCGATATGATCAGAAGGTTAGCTCTCTATGACTCAAATCGACTATACCCGCGCCGCCAAGTACTTTCTGCTACAGGACTTCTGGGTCGGTATGAAATTGGGGCTCAAGTACTTCTTTGCCCCGAAGGCCACCGTGAACTACCCGCACGAAAAGGGCCCTTTGTCGCCGCGATTCCGTGGGGAACACGCTCTGCGTCGTTATCCCAACGGTGAAGAACGCTGTATTGCCTGCAAACTGTGTGAAGCGGTTTGTCCCGCGCAAGCCATCACCATCGACGCCGAGCCGCGCGAAGACGGCAGCCGCCGTACAACGCGTTACGACATCGACATGACCAAATGCATCTATTGCGGCTTCTGCCAAGAGGCATGCCCGGTCGACGCCATCGTCGAAGGTCCGAATTTCGAATTCGCCACGGAAACCCGCGAAGAGCTGTTCTACGACAAGGAAAAACTGCTGGATAACGGTGAACGCTGGGAAGCCGAAATCGCCCGCAATCTGGAAATGGACGCGCCGTATCGATGACTGACAGCCCGACAAATCCGTTCGAGCTGATGATGAAGCAGGCTCAGGACATGGCCAAGGCGATGAACCCGGCGATGGAAAGCTTTTCGCCCAAGGGGTTCGAAGCGCTGTGGCCGACCATGCCGAAAGAGGTCATGGAGATGATGTTCGGCAACACCGTCAACAAAGACGGGCTGGATGCCAAAACCCGCCTGCTGTTGACGCTGGCCGGGCTGACCTGTCAGGGCGCGCAAGCGGATAGTGCCGTGCGCCAAACTGTGCGCCACGCGCTGGAAGCGGGTGCCAAGAAACAAGAGATCGTGGAAACGATCGGTCAGATGTCGGTCTTTGCCGGCATCCCGGCCATGACCCGCGCGCTGGATCTGGCGCAAGAGGTCATGGGCGGCAACGAGGATGAGGATCAATGACCGTCTTTGCCTTCTATCTTTTTGCCATCAGCGCCATCACCGGCGGGCTGTTCACGGTGATCAGCCGCCAGCCGGTGCACTCGGTGTTGTGGCTGATCCTGTCCTTCCTGTCGGCGGCGGGGCTGTTCGTGCTGCTGGGGGCCGAGTTTGTGGCGATGCTGTTGATCATCGTCTACGTGGGCGCGGTTGCGGTTCTGTTCCTGTTCGTGGTGATGATGCTGGACGTGGACTTTGCCGAACTCAAGGCCGAGATGGCACGCTATATGCCGCTGGCCCTGCTGATCGGTCTGGTCATCCTGATGCAGTTCGTCATGGCCTTTGGCGCTTGGGACAGCGCGCAGGGTGCGGCGGCCAATCTGGCCCAGCCAGTTCCAGCGGACCGCCACAACACCGAGGCGTTGGGTGTCATCCTTTATGATCAATATTTCCTTCTGTTCCAACTGGCGGGCCTGATCCTGCTGGTGGCCATGATCGGCGCCATCGTGCTGACATTGCGCCACCGTCAGGACATCAAGCGTCAGGACATCGTCGGCCAGATGATGCGAGACCCGGCCAAGGCGATGGAGTTGAAGGACGTTAAACCGGGGCAGGGACTTTGAGACGATGATCGGACTTGAACACTATCTTACGGTCGCGGCGACGCTGTTCGTCATCGGCATCTTCGGTCTCTTCCTGAACCGCAAGAACGTCATCATCCTGCTGATGAGCATCGAACTGATGCTGCTGGCGGTGAATATCAACCTCGTGGCGTTTTCCAGTTTCCTCGGCGATCTGGTCGGGCAGGTGTTTACGCTGTTCGTGCTGACCGTTGCGGCAGCTGAGGCGGCGATTGGTCTGGCCATTCTGGTCTGCTTCTTCCGCAACCGTGGCACCATCGCGGTTGAAGACGTCAATATGATGAAGGGCTAAGAGAACTATGGAAACCACCATCCTCTTTGCCCCGCTCGTGGGCGCGCTGATCTGCGGCTTTGGCTGGAAGTTCATTGGCGAGAAAGCCGCCATGTGGACGGCCACGGGCCTGCTGTTTCTGGCCTGTCTGCTGTCGTGGATCGTTTTCTTCACATTTGATGGGGTGACCCAGCAAATAGAGATCATGCGCTGGATCGAAAGCGGCTCGTTGTCGACAAGCTGGGCGATCCGTCTGGACCGTCTGACTGCGATCATGCTGATTGTGGTGACAACCGTTTCGGCGCTCGTGCACCTCTATTCCTTCGGATACATGGATCACGACCCGCAGTGGCGCGAGGGCGAAAGCTATAAGCCGCGTTTCTTTGCCTATCTGTCCTTCTTCACATTCGCCATGCTGATGCTGGTGACAGCGGACAATCTGGTGCAGATGTTCTTTGGCTGGGAAGGCGTGGGTGTCGCCTCGTACCTGTTGATCGGCTTCTATTATCGCAAGTCTTCGGCCAATGCGGCGGCGATGAAAGCGTTCATCGTGAACCGGGTGGGTGACTTCGGCTTTGCGCTGGGGATCTTCGCGATCTTCTTCTTGACCGACAGCATCAATTTCTCGGACATCTTTGCGTCCGCCCCGGCGCTGGCCGAAGAAAAGCTGCACTTCCTGTGGGGCGAGTGGACAGCGATTGAAGTCATCTGTGTGCTGCTGTTCATCGGCGCGATGGGTAAATCGGCTCAGTTGATCCTGCACACCTGGTTGCCGGACGCGATGGAAGGCCCGACGCCTGTGTCGGCCCTGATCCACGCTGCAACCATGGTGACGGCGGGTGTCTTCCTGGTCTGCCGTATGTCGCCGCTGATGGAGTTTGCGCCGGGCGCAACCGGCTTCATCACGGTACTGGGCGCGTCCACCGCATTCTTTGCGGCCACGGTGGGTCTGGTGCAAACCGACATCAAGCGCGTGATTGCGTATTCGACCTGTTCTCAGCTTGGATACATGTTCGTGGCTGCAGGCGTGGGCATGTACTCGGCGGCGATGTTCCACCTGTTTACTCACGCCTTCTTCAAAGCCCTGTTGTTCCTTGGTGCGGGTTCCGTGATCCACGCCATGCATCACGAGCAGGAGATGACTGAATACGGCGGACTGCGTAAGAAGATCCCCTATACCTTCTGGGCGATGATGATCGGGACGCTGGCCATCACTGGCGTTGGTATTCCGTTGACCACGTTTGGTTTTGCAGGGTTCCTGTCGAAGGATGCCATTATCGAGAGCGCTTATGCGGGTGGCTCGGGCTATGGCTTCTGGTTGCTGGTTGTGGCGGCTGCGTTCACCTCGTTCTACAGCTGGCGTCTGATCTTCCTGACCTTCTACGGTGAGCCGCGTGGCGACAAACATACGCATGATCACGCGCATGAAAGCCCGATGGTCATGCTGGTGCCGCTGGGCGTTCTGTCACTGGGCGCGGTTTTTGCCGGGATGATCTGGTACGGCAATTTCTTTGGCCACGCCGACAAGGTTGGCAAGTTCTATGGCATCCCTGTTGCCGAAGCGTCTGAGCACGCAGAGGCCGGCGATCACGGCAAAGCAGAAGAGCATGACGATGCCGCACATTCGGATGACGGTCATGCGGATGATGGTCATGGCACTGAAACACATGCGGATGAGGGCCATGCAGACGACGGCCACGGTGACAAAGCTGCGCATGGCGGTGATCACCACTATGCCTTTGTCGGCGAACCGGGCGAGGGCGCGCTGTATATGGCACCGGACAACCACGTGTTGGACGATGCGCACGCCGCTCCGAAATGGGTTAAGGTTTCGCCCTTTGTCGCGATGGTCCTCGGCTTTATCGTGGCCTATTGGTTCTACATCGTGAACACGACGCTGCCAGCACGGCTGGCCGAGAACCAGCGCCCGCTGTACCTGTTCCTCAAGAACAAGTGGTACTTTGACGAGATTTACGACGCGATCTTCGTCAAACCCACCGTGGCGCTTGGCCGGTTCCTGTGGAAGCGCGGCGATGGAAATACAATTGATGGCTTCCTGAACGGAGTAGCAATGGGCGTTGTTCCCTTCTTTACCCGCCTCGCAGGCAAGGCGCAGACCGGGTACATCTTTACCTATGCCTTCTGGATGGTGCTGGGCATCGCAGCTCTTGTGACCTGGATGTCTATCGGCGGAGGGGCCAACTAATGGACAATATCCTTTCCATCGTTACGTTCATCCCGGCGATTGCAGCAGGTATTCTGGCCCTGTTCCTGCATGGGGATGATGCTGCGGCCCAACGCAATGCCAAGTGGATTGCGCTTTTGGCGACGACCGTGACCTTCCTGGTATCGATTGGCATCTATACCGGCTTTGATCCCTCGAACCCCGGCTTCCAGATGGTGGAAGAGGGTGAGTGGCTGATGGGCCTGAAATACAAGATGGGTGTGGACGGCATCAGCGTTCTGTTCGTCCTGCTGACCACCTTCATCATGCCTCTGACCATTCTGGCCAGCTGGAATGTAACCGACCGGGTCAAGGAATACATGGTCGCCTTCCTGCTGCTGGAAACGCTGATGCTGGGCGTGTTCATGGCGCTGGATCTGGTGCTGTTCTACCTGTTCTTCGAGGCGGGCCTGATCCCGATGTTCCTGATCATCGGCATCTGGGGCGGCAAGGACCGTATCTACGCCAGCTTCAAGTTCTTCCTCTACACCTTCCTTGGCTCGGTGCTGATGCTGGTGGCTATGGTTGCAATGTATGCAGATGCGGGCACGACGGATATCGAGGCGCTGATGAGCCATCAGTTCTCATCGGAAAGCTTCAGCGTTCTGGGCGTCTATGTTGTCGGCGGTATGCAGACTTTGATGTTCCTGGCCTTCTTTGCGTCGTTTGCGGTGAAAATGCCGATGTGGCCGGTGCACACCTGGTTGCCGGATGCGCACGTTCAGGCTCCGACAGCGGGTTCGGTCGTACTTGCAGCAATCCTGCTGAAGATGGGCGGCTATGGCTTCCTGCGGTTCAGTCTGCCGATGTTCCCTGTGGGATCGGCGGTGATGACCGATCTGGTGCTGTGGATGTCTGCGATTGCGGTTGTCTACACCTCGCTGGTGGCGTTGGTGCAAGAGGACATGAAGAAGCTGATCGCTTACTCTTCGGTCGCGCATATGGGCTTTGTGACCATGGGCATCTTTGCGGCAAACCAGCAGGGTATCGATGGCGCGATCTTCCAGATGCTGAGCCACGGGTTTATCTCGGCGGCGCTCTTCCTGTGTGTCGGCGTGATCTATGACCGGATGCACACCCGCGACATCGAGGCTTATGGCGGTCTGGTCATTCGGATGCCTGCTTACGCGCTGGTCTTCATGCTGTTCACCATGGCCAATGTCGGCTTGCCGGGCACATCCGGGTTTATAGGGGAATTCCTGACCCTGATGGGCGCGTTCCAGGTCAATACTTGGGTGACGGCTGTGGCTGCGACCGGTGTGATCTTTTCGGCCGGTTATGCGCTGTGGCTGTACCGCCGCGTGGTCTTTGGCGACCTGATCAAGGAAAGCCTGAAGGCGATGACCGACATGAGCTCGCGCGAACGTCTGATCTTTGCCCCGCTGATCGTGATGACCATCCTTTTGGGCGTTTACCCGTCGCTGGTAACGGATGTAATCGGGCAATCCACCACCGCGCTGATTTCGAACTATGACACGGCTCTGGCCGCGGCTGAGGCTGCGACCCAGACGGCCGCCTCGCACTAAGGGAGCTTTGGAGACATGATCCAGGCTGATCTGACAATTATCCTGCCGGAAATCATTCTGGCGCTCTACGCGATGGCGGCGCTCTTGGGGGCTGTCTATACGACGAAAGACGGCATGGCACCTTTGTTGGTCTGGACCACAGCTGGTCTGATGGCCCTTCTGGCGATCTGGATCGCCACGCAAGGCGAGGGCACCAATGTGGCCTTCAATGGCATGTTCGTCGACGACGGGTTCGCCCGTTTCGCCAAGGTTGCGATCCTGCTTTCGGCAGGTGCCGTTCTGGTCATGAGCCAGGACTACATGGCGCGCCGCGATTTGCTGCGGTTTGAGTATCCGCTGCTGGTGGCACTTGCCGCTGTTGGCATGATGATGATGGTCAGCGCGGGCGATTTGATGTCGCTTTATATGGGGCTCGAACTGCAATCGCTGTCGCTCTATGTTGTTGCGGCATTGCGTCGTGACAGCGCGAAATCGACCGAAGCGGGTCTGAAGTATTTCGTGCTGGGTGCACTCAGCTCGGGTCTGCTGCTTTATGGTGCCTCGCTGGTCTATGGCTTTACCGGAACCACGCTCTTTTCAGGCATCATCACGACCGTTCAGGCCGGGGAAGTTTCGATTGGCCTGTTGTTCGGTCTGATCTTCCTGATCTCAGGTCTGGCCTTCAAAGTCTCGGCCGTGCCGTTCCATATGTGGACACCGGACGTGTACGAAGGCTCGCCAACGCCGATTACTGCCTTCTTCGCGACCGCGCCGAAAGTGGCCGCCATGGCCCTTTTTGCACGGCTGATGCATGACGCGTTTGGAGGTATTGTGAAAGACTGGCAGCAGGTGATCGTCCTGCTTTCGGTTCTGTCGATGCTGCTGGGTGCGGTGGCTGCGATTGGTCAGCGCGACATCAAACGTCTGATGGCCTTCTCGTCGATTGCCCATATGGGTTATGCTCTGATCGGTCTGGCGGCAGGCACTGAGTTGGGCATCAAAGCGATGCTGATGTATCTGGCCATCTACGTGACCATGAACATCGGAACCTTTGCCTTCATCCTGATGATGGAACGTGACGGCAAGCCGATCACCGATATTGATGCCTTGCGCCAATATTCCAAGCGCGATCCGGGCAAAGCCCTTGCCGTTCTGATCCTGATGTTCTCGCTGGCCGGTGTGCCGCCGATGCTGGGTTTCTTTGCGAAATTTGGCGTTTGGCAAGCAGGCGTCAGCGCGGGTCTGACCGGTCTTGTGATCGTCTCGGCCATCGCGTCCGTCATTGGTGCCTTCTATTACCTGCGGATCGTGTTCTACATGTATTTCGGGGCCGAGAATGAAGACCCGATTGAAACCCGGTCGACGCCGGTGTTGTGGGTCGCGTTGATGGGCTCGGCCGCCTTGATGCTGATCGGTATCTTCTATCAGTTTGGTGTCGAGGGCGCGGCGGCAGCTGCGGCAGCGACGCTTGTCAACTGAAGGTCTTGAACACTCGGAAGGAGGGGCTCGGTCGCGTGACCGGGCCTTTTTGATATGACCAAATGGCCCCAAGGCTATGGACTGCACGAGGTGCAGGAAGTCGATAGCACACTCAATGAGGCAGCGCGGATTGCTCCCACTGCGCGTGGTCCCGTCTGGATCATGGCGCATCATCAGACAGCGGCGCGCGGACGGCGCGGGCGGGCATGGGCCAATCCGATGGGTAATCTGGCCGCGACATTGCTGATGCGCCCGCAAGGAGCGCCGGAACAGGCGGCGTTGCGCAGCTTTGTGGCTGCGCTTGCATTGTTTGATGCCTGCGTCGCCGTAACCGGGAGGGCCGCGGGGTTATCGTTGAAGTGGCCGAACGATGTTCTGTTAAACGGGGGCAAGCTTGCTGGAATACTGCTGGAAAGCACCGGGCAGGGGCAAGGAGTAGCACATCTGGCGATCGGGATCGGGGTGAATTTGGCCAATGCACCGGACGCGGATGCGGTCGAACCTGGTGCCATGCGACCCGTTTCATTGCTGTCAGAAACCGGTTCAAATGTCTCGCCCGAAGATTTCCTAACCGAACTGGCAGCCGCTTATGCCGCTTACGAAACCCAATTTACCACATATGGGTTCGAGCCAATCCGCACCGCATGGCTGGCCCGTGCAGCCCGGTTGGGAGAGGTCATCACCGCGCGAACTGGAACGTCAGAGACGGTTGGAACCTTCGAAACAGTGGACGCAAGCGGCAACCTTGTCTTAAACACCGCCAAAGGCCGCGTGAGCATTCCTGCGGCAGACGTGTATTTCTGAAAGGGGCGTTAGATGCTTCTGGCCATTGATTGCGGCAACACCAATACCGTTTTCTCGATCTGGGACGGCGAGAAGTTCCTGTGTACCCTGCGTACCTCGACCCACCATTCCCGCACTGCGGATGCGTATTTCACGTGGTATTCGACATTGGTGAAACACTACGAGATCGATGCTGAGATCACAGACGTCATCATTTCATCCACTGTGCCACGCGTGGTGTTCAATTTGCGCGTTTTCGCGGATCGGTTTTTTGGATGTCGACCACTGGTCGTGGGAAAGCCCGAAACACTGTTGCCCAGCCCACCTCGTGTTGACGAAGGCACGCAGGTCGGACCCGACCGCATTGTAAATGCGGCAGGTGCCTATGATCGTTTCGGTGGCGATTTGATCGTTGTGGATTTCGGAACGGCCACAACATTTGATGTCGTTGCGCCTGATGGGGCCTATGTGGGTGGTGTCATCGCACCGGGCGTTAACCTTAGCCTTGAGGCCTTGCATTTGGCCGCAGCGGCTTTGCCCCACGTTGATATCTCGAAGCCGCAAAAGGTGATTGGTACAAACACTGTAGAATGTATGCAGTCCGGCGTGTTCTGGGGCTATGTGGGTCTTGTGCGCGAAATTTGTGAGCGTATTAAAGGCGAGGCCGGGGTTCCGATGAAAGTGATTGCTACAGGCGGGTTGGCTCCGTTGTTCCAACAGGCCGCACATCTGTTTGATGCGTTCGAAGATGATCTGACGATGCACGGTTTGACCGTGATCCATCGCTATAACAAGGATAATGGCTCCGAATGAGCAGTGAAAGATTGATCTACCTGCCGCTGGGTGGCGCGGGCGAAATTGGCATGAACGCCTATGTGTATGGCTACGGCAAACCCGGTCAGGAACGCCTGATCCTTGTCGATTTGGGTGTTACCTTTCCGGACATGGACACAACACCCGGTGTTGACCTGATTTACGCAGATATCTCTTGGTTGAAAGAGCGTGCTGACCGGCTGGACGGCGTTTTTATCACCCACGCGCATGAGGACCATGTTGGCGCGGTGGCGCATTGCTATGAAGCTTTGGGCGCGCCGGTCTATGCCCGCGCGTTCACGGCCAATATCGTGCGCCGCAAGATGGACGAACAGGCGCACCCGACCGAGGCGGTGACGACCGTATCCGCCTGGCCCGAACAGGTCGCGGTCGGGCCTTTTACGGTTGGTTTCCTGCCTGTATCGCACTCGATCCCCGAAAGCGCGGCGTTGGTCATCGACACGCCTGCCGGACGGGTCGTGCATTCGGGCGATTTCAAACTGGATGCAAACCCTGTCGTGGGTGAGGCTTTCGATCCTGATCTTTGGGCCGAGGTCGCCAAGCCCGGCGTCAAGGCGCTGGTCTGCGACAGCACAAATGTGTTCTCGGCCCATCCAGGTCGTTCGGAATCCGAAGTAGGGCCGGAAATCACCAAACTGGTCGAAAGCGCCGAAGGCATGGTTGTGGCAACCACCTTTGCCTCAAACGTCGCGCGGGTCAAAACACTGGCAGAGGCGGGTCAGAGAGCAGGGCGGTCGGTCGTCCTGTTGGGCCGCGCCATGCGCCGAATGATCGAAGCCGCGACCGAAACGGGCATCCTTGTGGATTTTCCAAAGGTGATCAGTGCCGAAGAGGCGCTGGATCTGCCGCGTCAGAACCTGATGCTGATCGTGACGGGCAGTCAGGGCGAGCGTAGGGCCGCCAGCGCGCAACTCGCGCGCGGCAAGTACCGCGGTCTGGAATTGGCCGAGGGTGACCTGTTCCTGTTTTCCTCGAAAACCATTCCGGGCAATGAACGGGGCGTAATCTTCATCATGAACCAGCTTAGCGAAAAGGGTGTGGATGTCGTCGATGACAGCTCCGGTCTCTATCACGTGTCGGGCCATGCCAACCGGCCTGACCTTGAGAAGGTCCATGCGTTGATTGATCCGCAGGTCGTGATCCCCATGCACGGTGAACACCGCCACCTGCGCGAACACGTCAAACTGGCCGAGAATGGCGGTAGAACCGGTGTGCTGGCAGTGAACGGTACCATGCTGGATCTCAGCGGTAACGCCCCGGCTGTTGTCGACTATGTTGAAACCGGGCGCACATACTTGGACGGGTCGGTCAAGATCGGCGCGTTGGACGGCGTGGTGCGGGATCGTATTCGTATGGCGCTCAACGGGCATGTCACCGTTACCGTGGTTCTGGACGAAGAAGACGAACCGCTGGGCGAACCTTGGTGCGATACGATGGGCTTGCCCGAGATCGGAACTTCACGCGCTGCCTTGGTGGAGGTTTTGGAAGAGGATCTGAACCAGTTTCTGATGCGGGCCGCGGCCAAAACATTGCGCGATGATGACAAGCTGGAAGACGAGATGCGCCGGATCGTAAGGCAGACCGCCAAAGCGGAAATCGGTAAAAAGCCCGAAGTGACGGTGGTTGTCAGCCGGATGCGGTGAAAGCGATATGTCAGTCGTGATCGGGCATCGGATAGCCCCTGAGCCGCAAAAACAGATTGGCTTCTTCGTCATTCTTATAGAATGGCACTGACGCAGGCGGCTCGGGTTTTGTAACCCGGGCTGCTATTTCTGCCAGAACAACCTCGGTGATGAACGGCAGGTCAAGATCGCGCGCGCGGTCCAGTTGCACCCATTGCAGATGCGACAGCTCGTCTGAGGCGCGACTGAAGTCGTCCAGATCACCTTGCAGGGCTTCGGCGTCGACCAAAAAGAACCGTGCGTCAAACCGACGAGGGCGACCGGGCGGAGTTACAGCGCGGAATACGAACTGCAAGGCAGCTGCAGACGGTACGTATCCCATGGCGGAAAAACTCTGCCAGTCGTCGGGCGCGAGACCTGGCCACACGCCCGGTTGGCCCAGAACAAGCCCTGTCTCTTCCCATAGCTCTCGAATGGCAGCGGCAGCCAACGCATGTTGCAATCCGGACTCGGCCTGTTCTGCCAAACGGTCATGGCACAGATCGGGTAACTTAGTTGCCAAAGGAATCCCTGAGTCCGCTGGATCAACGGCCCCGCCCGGAAAAACGAACTTGTTTGGCATGAACGCAGCTTTAGACCCGCGTTGACCCATAAGGATCGACGGGTTGGTCCATCTGTCCCGCAACACGATGACAGTTGCGGCGTCCCGGATGGCGGTCTTGTCTGCTGTCATGTCTGCGCCACGCGGCCCGTCCGGTTCACTTGGATGTCCCGAAACCGTGAATACGGCGGGCCCACTGATACGCGACAACGGCGCCTTTCAAACGGGGGAGAAGGTACAGCGACAGAGCAACGCAACCGATTGAGAAACCGATGGCCATGGTCCAGGGGTCTGGCCGCCAATGGACGTAGGACACGTGCAAAGCAGGTGCCAGCAGGTGACCAACAAGAAGGATGGTCAAATAGGCCGGCCCGTCATCAGCGCGGTGATGAAACAGCTCCTGCCCGCAATTCGAGCAGTTGTCATTGACCTTGAGATAGCTGTGCAACAGCTTGCCTTCACCACAGTTGGGGCATTTACACCGGAACCCTTTAACAAGGGCGGGCCATGTTTCACGCTCTGTTTCGGTCGCGGTGTCGATCGTCTGATCTGTCATAATATAACTCGCGCATTAATCTTTGCGGGATAATGCGCCTGAACGGGCGGATTTGAAAGGGGGGTGCGTCGCTTTGCAACGCTTGGTCCGCAATACGCAGCAATCGTTTCTGAACTCATACTCAAAAAAGTCAACTTGTTGCGACGGAATTCCTGGTTGGCTGCGTTTGAATAGGTATGAGCAGCGGCACTGGGGCCGCGTCAACAAGGAAAAACCGAAATGAAAAACGCGACATTTATCACGGCTATCGTTTTGTCCGCAGTTGCCATCACCGGCACATCTGTTCTGGCTGCCGAAAAAGGAGGACGCGAGCCTGTATCCTTTCAAGAGCTCGACACCGACGGCGACGGTCAGGTGACGCAGCAAGAGATGGAGGCCCACCGCGCCGCACGCTTCACGCAAGCGGATACAGATGGGGATGGCCAACTGAGCCTTGATGAGATGCAAGCGGCTGCGCAGAAAAAGGCAAGTGATCGCGTCGCCAAGATGTTCGAAAAGAATGATGCGAACAAAGACGGGTTTCTAAGCCAGGATGAGTTGCCGAAACCCCGCCGGGCTGACAAGATGTTTGATCGTATGGACGCGGATAACAGTGGCGGAATCTCGGAACAGGAATTTGCCGATGCCAAAGAAAAGATGGGGCGGCACCACAAGAAAAAGCATCACAGCTCGGACGCTGACGATAGCTGATGCAGGATGGAGGATCTGACCTCCCACCCACAAGATGCCCGCGATGCGATGTGCAGCGCGGGCAGTCTCAGCGACGATGCGTTGCTGGGGCGCTTTGCCGATGGTGACGCCGAAGCCGCGCGGGTTCTTACTGACCGTCTTGGGCCTCGGTGTTACTCGGTCGCGATGCGCATGTTGGGCAACCGGGCTGAGGCCGAAGACGTGACCCAAGAGGCGATGATGCGGTTGTGGCAAATGGCACCGGATTGGGTGTCTGGCCAGGCCAAAGTCTCGACCTGGCTGTACCGGGTGACACTGAACCTGTGCGTGGATGTCCGGCGCAAGAAAACACCCGACAGATTGTCGGATATTCCCGAGCCTGAAGATGGTCAAGCCAGTGTGGTTGATCGTATGCAGGACGAGGCGCGTAAGGACGCTTTGCAGATTGCGTTGGCTGAGTTGCCCGAGCGACAGCGACAAGCGGTGGTGCTGCGCCATATTGAAGAATTGCCCAACCCCGAAATTGCCGGGATCATGGGTGTTTCCGTGGAAGCGGTTGAAAGTCTGACAGCGCGTGGCAAACGAAGCCTCGCCGCCATTCTGGCGGGACGGCGTGAAGAACTGGGGTATGACAATGGCGGATAACGATCTGGAACTGGATCATATGTTTGCTCAGGCGCGACAACAACGGCCGGCCTTGCCAGACGATTTGGCCGTGCGCATCCAAACGGATGCCGAGGCAGTGCGCTTGGGCCGCATGAAATCCGCGCCACAACCGGGGCCTGCGCTGTGGGACAGGCTGGTGCGCAATCTGGGTGGCTGGCAGGGATTGAGTGGCCTTGTTGCGGCCAGTGCGGCCGGTGTCTGGATCGGGTTTTCCGCGCCTGCCTTTTTGCCCGACCCTGCCAACCTGCTGACAACGCAAGAGACGACCTTTCTTGTGGCCGACCTTGGCTATGACACGAGTTTTCTGGAGACCACGGAATGAACGCTGATCCCAAACCCAAACGCCGGTGGATGCCCATTGTCCTGGTTGTGTCTCTGGCTCTGAATCTTTTGATCGTTGGCGTCGCTGTCGGAACTGTGTTGCGTCTGAAAGGCGGGGATCACGCCAAGGCACCTCCGGGATTTGGACCGGCCTTGTACCGGGCGTTGCCAAAAGATGACCGCAAAGCGATGCGGGGTGAGCTGTCGGGGCTGCACAAAAAAGGAACCCGAGGCCGCAAACAGGATTTTGAGGCGATGAGCCAGGCGTTGCGCACGGTTCCCTTTGATCCGGACGCCGTTGAAGTGCTGTTGCAACAGCAGGCACAGGCAACGGCTGCATTGCAGCAGGCTTTGCAAACGCAATGGTTGGCGCGGGTTGCCGCCATGGGCGACGAGGAGAGACAGGCGTATGCAGATCGATTGCAAGACATTGTCGAACGCGGCCCGCATAAACACAAGAAAAAGGACTGATCGGGTTTAAGCCGCGTTCTGCCGCACGCTCACCTGATTGCGACCGGCCTTTTTCGCCGCATAAAGTGCTGTGTCAGCGGACTTAATCAAGTTTTCGATATGTGGCGTGGGACAGTCTTGGTCGGGGAATGGGCCCTGGGACATTTTCATTCCGACACTGACTGTCACTTTAACATCTGATCCCTGATCCGAGAGTTGAAACGGCGCACTGCAAATGCTGTCGCAGAGAGATTCAGCGAGTTGCATCGCTTGTTTTGGTGTTACATCCGGCACGCCTATCATGAACTCTTCTCCACCGATGCGGGCGACAAATCCGTTGGGGCCAAGGGCACCAAGCATACGTTCTGCCGCCTGCTTCAGCACGAGATCACCACTCGCGTGACCGTGGTCATCGTTGATAGCTTTGAAATGGTCGAGGTCGGCCAGCATAACAGCAAAACTGCTTCCTGTTCGCGCAGACTCGCGTGCGATCTGGTCCAGCGCTCGCATGGCAAACCGGCGATTGTGCAGCCCGGTCAACGGGTCGATCCACGAGTCCGCAAGTCCCTTTTTCAGAGATATACGCATGTGATCCAGCCGGGCTTTGCGCGCGATCTGATTGTCCAGCCGAAGCAGGATCTCCTGCGCGCAGAATCCATCCAGGCAAATGGCGTCGGCACCCCGATCCAATGCCTCTGATGCTTGAACCGCATTGTCGTCTTTAAGTACACCGATCAACACAGTGTTTCGCGTAACGTTACGCGATCTGAGATCAGCCAGAATATTCAGATCTGACGGATGAGCGCCCAATTCGACAACGATGGCGTCCGGGACAGCGCCAGACAGGACGCTTTGAAGGTTCGATTGCAGGTGCCAGGACAAAGAATACTGACGCTGGTCGCTGAGCGCCTTATGCCACAGGATGCCGGTTTGTGCTGCATGCGTCAGAATATGGACATTCGCGACTTTTGGCGGGCGGATAACGCTTGGTGCCGGTTCCCCGAACCCGATCGGCTGCGAACCGTTGCTGACCTGAAGGTCTTGAGTGGCAGCATGCGCGCGCAACAAGCTTCGGATGCGAGCCAGCAGCAAGGAATCCTTGAAAGGATGCGTCAGCACATCATCCAGCCCATCCCGCAAGGCACGCAGCCGCGCGTTCCTGTCGTTTTGTGCGGCAAGTACAACAACTGGCACGTCTTCAAGCCCGGGAACGGTCTTGGTCACCCTTTTGACATCCGCAGCTGTTGCATCTGGCAAGGTCTGAGCCGTCAGAACAAGATCAGGCTGGGTGCGGCGCACAAGCGACAACAGCCCTTCAACCTTTTCGCCTTGGACTACGTGATACCAGGCCGCTGTCAGCTGAACTTTCAGCATGATGCGATTGGTTGCTACCCCGTCGAGGACAAGGATGGTTCCCTGCACAGACATTGTTGTTCACCGTTGATTGCATGCGTGAACAAAGTGTTTATGAGTCTGGTTAACAAACCCTTTCCAAAAGTGGATCTGAGCACAGTTTATGTCGATATCATCCGAATCCGCGGAAACACTGGCTCTGACAGCTTTGGGTTGGTTGGCCGGAAATGAAGAGCTTTTTCCCGTATTTTTGGGCTCGACGGGCGCGTCGGTGCAAGATGTCCGCGAGCGTGCAGCGGACCCGGAATTTCTAGCGTCGGTGCTGGATTTTCTGGTGCTTGACGACTCGTGGGTCATGGCGTTTTGTGATGCCAACGCGCTGGCCTATGATCTTCCTGCTCAGGCGCGGACGTTATTGTCCGGCGGCGCTGACGTACATTGGACCTGAAATCCTTTTCCGCTGGAGAACGTGATGCCGATAGATGCAATCGTCTTCGATAAAGACGGCACGCTGTTTGATTTTGCAAACACATGGGGTGGCTTTGGCCGCTCTTTGCTGCTGCGACTGACAAATGGTGACAAAACCCGGGCCGCCGAGCTTGGACAGATTATCGGCTATGATCTGGAACAAGAGCGATACACCGCAGACAGTATCGTTATCGCTGCGACAGTTGAGGAAATCGCCGACGTATTGGACGCGCATGTGGACAGCATGACCGTGGAAGAGATCGTGGACCTCATGAATGCCGAAGCAGCCGCGGCTCCTCAGTCGCCTGCTGTTCCTTTGGTCCCGTTTCTGGAAAGTTTGCAGAATGCGGGGATTAAGCTGGGTGTGGCAACCAATGACAGTGAGCATCCGGCCTTGCAGCATCTTGAGTCCGCAGGGATCCGAGAGCATTTCGACTTTATAGCTGGGTATGACAGTGGTCACGGGTTCAAACCAGGCCCTGGACAACTGCTGGCGTTTGCTGCGCATGTTGGGGTTGAACCTTCACGGGTCGCAATGGTCGGTGACAGTCTTCATGATCTCCAAGCCGGGCGCGCTGCCGGGATGACGACGATAGGTGTTTTGACGGGATTGGCCGAAGCAGAGGCGCTTGCGCCCATGGCCGACGTCGTCCTGCCCGATATCGGGCATATCCCAGCATGGTTGGCCAGCAAGTAATCGGTTAAATCCGGCAATCGACGGCCAAAATAGAAAACCGACATATTCTGTCGCAGACAGAGCGGCCATCAACGTGTCTTCCGGGCTTGCTTGATTTAAGCAGGAATGGAGGCGTTGATGGGCGATACAACAACACGCAAGCGTCGCGGCGGTGGCCGCGCTGGGGCTGCAGCGCGCAGAGGAACTGCAGCGATCGATCAGATGCCCTGGGATCCACCCATCAACATCGACCATCCCACGGAACCGTTGGATCAGGCTGGCATCGAAGCGATCCATGATGGTGCCATGCGTATCCTGGAAGAGATCGGGATCGAGTTTTACAACGAAGAGGCCATTGGCATCTTGCGTGAGGCAGGCTGCACCATCGAAGGTGAAAATGTGCGCATGGGGCGCGACTTTGTCATGGAGATGGTCGCAAAAGCCCCCAGTCATTTTTCCATCACACCACGCAATCCGGATCGCAAGATCGAGATCGGTGGAAAGAACATTCTGTTCGGCAATGTCTCGTCACCACCGAACTATTGGGACATGGAAATCGGAAAAAAGGTGCCCGGAAACCGCGAGATGTGCCGGAACCTTCTGAAGCTGACGCAGTACTTTAACTGCATCCATTTCGCGGGTGGATACCCGGTTGAGCCTGTCGATATCCACGCCAGCATACGGCATCTGGACGTGCTTTATGACAAACTTACGCTGACCGACAAAGCCATGCATGCGTATTCTCTGGGCAAGGAGCGTGTCGAGGACGTGATGGAAATGGTGCGTATCGCTGGCGGTCTGAGCCATGAAGAGTTCGAGGCCACCCCGCGTATGTACACCAACATCAACTCTACCTCTCCGCTAAAGCATGACCATCCAATGATCGACGGGTGTCTGCGGCTGGCGCGACGCGGACAAGCGGTTGTGGTGACGCCGTTTACATTGGCCGGGGCCATGGCGCCGGTGACAATGGCAGGGGCGGTGGCCCAGTCACTGGCAGAGGCGCTGTGCGCCATCGCCTTGTTCCAATATGTGCGCCCGGGAACTCCGTGCGTGATCGGCACATTTACGTCGAATGTCGATATGAAAACCGGAGCACCCGCTTTTGGGACGCCGGAATACATGCGCTCGACCCAGATGACCGGCCAGATGGCGCGGTTTTATGGGCTGCCGATGCGATCTTCTGGCGTTTGTGCTGCTAACGTGCCCGATGGTCAGTCTATTTGGGAAACATCGAACTCGCTTTGGGCATCCGTACAATCGGGCACCAACATGGTCTATCACGCGGCTGGATGGCTGGAAGGTGGCCTGATTGCAAGCCCGGAAAAGTTCATTATGGACTGCGAAATCCTTCAACAAATTCAACGTTATATGAACCCGGAATTGACCGCCACCGGTCCTGATGAGATCGCGCTTGATGCGATCCGCGCAGTTGGCAATGACGGTCATTTCTTCGGCATTCAGCACACACAGGACCGTTATACCACCGCGTTCTATCAACCCTTCCTGAGTGACTGGAAGAACTATGAAGGGTGGGAGGTTGCTGGTGGCATTTGGACAGCCGAGCGGGCCCACCACATGTTCAAAGAGATCATTTCGAGCTTTGACGCTCCACCAATGGACGAAGCCATTCGGGAAGAACTGGCAGAGTTTGTGGAACGTCGCAAAGCCGAGGGTGGCGCGCCGACAGATTTCTGACCAATCGAAAAATGTCGAAGTGATACCCGGTAGCATTCGCTGCAACTCAGGGTGGATTTTGGCTATTTGTTAAGATTTGTCAGCACAGAGTGCAGGAGACACCAAGTTGGGGTTTCCGATGCATGGTCTGATCAATCGGGCGATACAATCTTTCGTCTGCGCTACCTATGGGCAGGCCAGTTGGCTGCGTGTGACCGAAGGTGCGCGGTTAGGGTTTTGCGAATTTGAAGCCATGCTCATCTATGACGATGACATGACGACAAGGGTATTGGATGCGCTGAGCGGCGATCTGGACCGATCAAAGGCCGAGATTCTGGAGGATTTGGGGACATATCTTGTGTCCCACCCGAACATGGAAGGGCTGCGTCGTCTGCTCAGGTTTGGTGGCGTAAGCTATGTGGAGTTTCTGCATTCGCTGGACGATATGGCCGACCGGGTGCGGTTGGCAGTGTCAGATTTGACCCTGCCGACCCTCGAGCTGCGAGAGTTATCTGCGACGGAGTATCAGCTATGTTGCTTTCCGGGCTTGCCAGGCTATTCCAGTGTCATGGTTGGTGTTTTGCGCGCCATGGCAGATGACTATGGCGCGTTGGTCATACTGTCACATGAAGGGCAGCAGCAGGACAGTGACGTCATTTCCATCATGTTGGTAGAAAGCGCTTTCGCGGAAGGACGCCACTTTGATTTGGGGGCGCACAGCAGATGACCGATACCCTCGAACTTGCAGGCCTTCTGGAAACGCTTTGTCCAATGTTCCTGTTGGTCGAGCAAGACGGAAGAATACAACAAGTGGGGCCGACACTTCAAAAACTGCGACCCGAATTACCGCTGATCGGGCGTGGTTTTCTGGATGTGTTTGAACTGATCCGTCCCAGAACAGTTACAACCATTCCGGCGTTGTTATCGATGGCCGGGGCGAAACTGCACCTGAAGTTCAAGGATGAACCCCGTACGACCCTCAAGGGCTTGGTCGCCCCTTTGCCGCAGTCTGGTGGTGCGGTCATCAATTTGTCATTCGGGATTTCAATTCTGGATGCGGTGCGGGATTACGCGCTGACAAGCGCGGATTTCTCAGGCACCGACCTTGCCATTGAACTGCTTTATCTGGTCGAGGCCAAATCTGCCGCGATGGAGGCGTCGCGGTCGCTGAACCTGAGGCTTCAAGGCGCGATGTTGGCCGCCGAAGAGCAGGCTTACACCGACACGCTCACCGGACTAAAGAACCGCAGGGCCATGGATCACGTTCTGGCACATCTGATCTCGGGCAATTCGGCCTTTGCCTTGATGCATCTGGATCTGGATTTCTTCAAATCCGTGAATGACAGGCTGGGTCACGCTGCGGGTGATTTCGTCCTGCAACAGGCGGCCCGTATCATGATTGAAGAGACGCGCAGCGAAGATACGGTTGCGCGTGTTGGTGGGGACGAGTTTGTCATTGTTTTCAAAGACCTGACACGAGACGACAGATTGAAGGCAATTGCTGACCGACTCATCCAACGCTTGAACGAACCTATGCTGTTTCAAAACCAGCAATGTACGGTTTCAGCCAGCATCGGCACGGCTTTGTCCACTCAGTTTCAAGTGCCCAAAGCGGCTGATATCTTACATGCTGCAGACTTGGCATTGTATCAGGCCAAACGGGATGGTCGATCGTGCCATCGGCTTTATTCGACACTGAGCAAGGCGCAATCCTGAACATCCACCAAGGGTCACGCAGATGTGAACGCCTCAGTGACTTTTTGTGCGATTTGGTGCTGAATGGGCGAGAGCTCTCCGACTACGGGCATGACAACTCCTTTGAATTGGGCACGCTCCAGCTCTTCGGGTACGTCTTCCAGAACATGCCCTCCGGTACAGGCGAAGAACGGCAGGCAAATCGCTTGATTAGAAGCATCGCGCGCGGCGTCGGCAATCGAGGGCGGTTCTTCGACAAAGCCAACCCGGATCGATTGAAATGCAACCTGCCTGCCTAGCCTGTCTGCAAATTCATTGGTCACCGCCGATGGATTCCGGCTGCGGCCCGACCCGTGCGCAGCGATCACCAAATCCGTCGCATTGGCCGCCCAATGCTTTTCCCGCAACTTCGCTTCCAGCGCGTTCGCCGTCAGTGCGGGCAGATCGGGATCAATGCCCAAAGGATCCAAAATACGTGCAGTGTGATCTCCGACTCGCTTCGGCAGGGCACTTGTTACAAACCACCCCTTCGCCATGAAAAGCGGGTAGATCACAGAATTTTCGGGTAGGCAGTCCAATTTGGCCTCTAGCGCGCCGGGCTTGGCCAGCGTCGCAGAACTCACCGTTACATGTTCGGCCAACGCGTCGACCTTGGCTGCAAATGCAGCCAGCGCGGCCTCAGCGGGATCCGGGTCGGATGGTTGGCCGTGAGCAACGACTATGGCGTGTGGCATGCGGATCTCCTGCTGCGTTCTGCGATAGGTGTTACTGCGAAAACCGAAGTCAACACCTGTGTTAGCCCAGAAGGCTCAACCAAAGCCAGACGGTGATTATAGATGCCGCTGTTCCGATCAAAACGGATGAGGCCGCAACGCGTTTGGCGCGGCCATACATATTCGCAAAGATATAAGCGTTAAAGCCCGGTGCCATGGCGGCATTCAAAACGCCCGAGCGGAACAGATCTTGTGGTAGCCCGGTGGATGTGCCGAAGACCCAAACAAGGCTGGGGTGCAGCATCAGAGAGATGCAACATACAAAACCAATGGTGCGCAAGTCGCCTTCGGGTTTGTATTTGACCAGCACCCCGCCCAAGGCAAACAATGCACCCGGAAGGGCCGCGCGGGTAACAAGCTCAAGCGCTTCGTCCACGACTGCTGGGATGATCAGACCGGTTATGTTGACGACAAAACCAAGCGCGATACCAAGAATCAGTGCGTTTTTAAACATCGCAGAAAGCACAGACCGCGCCATACGCACGCCCCCATGGCCACGATTGCGTACAACTTCCATCACCGTGATCCCAACGCCGTAACAGAACGGAGAGTGGAAGGCGATAATCGCGTAATTGCCCGTCAGGTTCTCGGGGCCATAAGCCCGTTCGGTGATCGGTAGGCCAAGCAGTACGGAATTGGAAAATAGGCAACAGAACCCTATGGCCACGCAGTCTTCCCAATCACGGCCAAAGATGATCCGTGCCCCAAAGAGGCCCGCAGTGAAGCACAACGCGGCGGCGGAATAGAAGCTGGCCAGCAGCCGGGGGTCGAAACTGGCGCTAAGGTCCAGATGCGCGATGGCCAGAAACAGCAGGCAGGGAATCGCAAAACCTTGGGTGAATTTCATCAACCCATCGACATGCTCTTGTTTGAAGTATCCCGTGCGGGTCGCCGTGTATCCGGCGCCGATCACGAGGAAGACGGGAAGAATGACGTCGATCAGGCTTTGCAGCATATGGCCACCGTGCGGCAAGCGCGCTGTGATATCTTGGGCGCGCGGGGCAGGGGCCTATTGCGCCTGATGGATCACCATACCGTCAAAAGCGGGGGTGATATGGTCGGGTGTTTCTGCGTCAACCGTCGCATAATCCAGATCGATATGCATATTGGTTAGAACCGCGCGTTTCGGCTTTAGCTGTTCGATCCATCCCAGCGTCTTTTCCAGATGCGCGTGGGTCGGGTGCGGGGAGCGGCGCAAAGCGTCGATGATCAGGCAGTCCAGCCCTTCCATTTCGGGCCAGGCGTCGTCGTAAATCTCGGCAACGTCCGGCAGATAGGCAAGCTGACCGATGCGGAACCCAAGCGAGTCGATCGAGCCGTGGTTCACTTTGAACGGGCGCAGCAAAATGGGACCACCGGGACCGTCGATTTCGAAAGGGCCACTAATCGACTTGAGATCCAGTATCGGCGGGTAGGGAGAGCCTTCGGGCTGAATGAACGCGTATCCGAAACGGCCCAGCAAGGCGTTCTGCGTGTCACCGTCGGCCCAAACGGGTACGCGCGTTTTCATGTTGAACACGATCATGCGCAGGTCGTCGATCCCGTGGACATGATCCGCGTGGGAATGGGTATAGACCACACCGTCCAATCGCCCGGTGCCGGTGTCCAGCAACTGACTGCGCATATCCGGCGTGGTATCGACCAGAACCGATGTCGTCCCTTCGGGCCCGTCACGCTCAACCAGCAATGAACAGCGGCGGCGCACGTTTTTCGGATTCGTGGGGTCACAGTCCCCCCATTGACCGCCCAGCCTTGGTACGCCGCCCGAGGAACCGCAGCCCAGAATTGTAAAACGCATCCCGGTCATGCAGCGGCCTTGTACAGCGCGGCCTTGGTGAACAGGCGGTCAAAATTTGCCTGTGTCTGAGCTGCAAAGGCGGCGTAATCCATGCCGAAAACCTCAGCCCCTTTGCGGGTGGTGTGGGCGGTATAGGCGGGTTCGTTACGTTTGCCACGATAGGGTGGAGGGGCCAGATACGGCGCATCGGTTTCCACCAGAATGCGGTCCACCGGTGCGGTTGCGAAGATATCCCGCAACTCCTGGCTTTTGGGGAAGGCGGCGATGCCGGACATAGACAGGTAAAAGCCCAGATCCAGCGCGGCCTTGGCCAATTCGGCAGAAGAAGAGAAACAGTGCATGACACAGGAATAGGGCGCGTTGCGATACCCCTCGGCCAGAATTCGGGCCATGTCATCATCCGCCGCACGGGCATGAATAATCAGTGGTAACCCGGTACGCTGCGCGGCTTCGATGTGGACACGAAGCGACTGTTGTTGCACGTCCGCACTGTCGGCTGTGTAGTGATAGTCCAAACCGGATTCGCCGATGCCGACGAATTTAGGGTGCTGCGCCAGCGCGACCAATTCGTCGACCGAGGCCATAGGCTCGTCCGCTGCACTCATCGGGTGCGTGCCGGCGGCATAGAAGACGGGTGTATGGGCCTCGGCAATCGCTCGGACGCTGGGTTCGTTGCGCAGTTTGGTGCAAATCGTGACCATTCGGGTCACGCCAGCCTCGGCAGCGCGCGAGATGATCTCGTCCAACTGGCCGTCGAAATCCGGGAAGTCCAGATGGCAGTGGCTGTCGGTAATCTGGGGGGTGTCGCTCATCTGTTCTGACCGGCGGTTTCCTGTATCTTGAACACCGTATCTAGGACCAGAGCGGCAGGGTCAAGGTTCACCGCCTGACCATGGCGTGCACGTGCTGTGATTGTCGCGGCGACTTCTGCCCAGCGGCGGGCCTGATCGGGGGAAGCTGAAAGACGCATCAGCGTTTCACCTTCGTTTGGGGCCGCTTCGGGAACGGGGGGTGTACCGGTTGCGCCAGTCAAAGCCAGCCGTGACAAGGCGACATCAACAAGCGTTAGCAACAGTTCGAAACGCTCGGCAGCACCGCGCTGGGCTGCGGCTTCGGCCAACGCCAGTGCGCGTTGCCGGTCCATACGGGGCAGGGTGCCCAGAACGGCGATCAGTTCGGCATAAATGTCCAGACCGCCAAGATTGATTAACCGCACTGCATCGCCAACTGATCCTGCCGCTAGTGCGGCCAGGTGTTCGGTCTGGGCGGGAACTTCTGTTCCGGTTTGCGACAGGGCGGCTTGCATGTCCTGCGGGTTCAGCGGGCCAAGGCGCAGCGTGCGACAGCGCGACCGGATGGTCGGTAGCAGGCGTGAAGGTTGGTGCGATACGAGCAAAAGCGTGGTGCGCGCAGGCGGCTCTTCCAGCATTTTCAGAAGCGCGTTGGCGGCGCTTACATTCATTTCATCCGCCGAATCCACAATCACCACCCGGCGTCCGCCATCTGCGGAAGACAGACCAAAGAACTTTCCCAGTTTGCGGATATCGTCAACGACAATTTCGCCGCGCATCCGCCCCTGATCGTTTGGTGATCGGGTGACAACGGCCAATCCTGGTTCGGCTCCGGCCTGCATGCGATGCGCAACCGGATGATCAGGATCTATTTCGAGCGTTTCCGGCGGTGGCGGTGCTCCGAACAAGCCGCCATCATCTGTCGGAGGTGTGGCCAGCAGAAACCGGGCGATGCGCCAAGCCAAAGTCGCCTTGCCGACGCCACGTGGCCCGATCAGCAACCAACCGTGATGCAGCCTGTCGGAATTGTATGCTGTCAGAAAAGCCTGTTCCGCCGCGTCCTGACCAAAAAGCCGCGCGGTTTCGCGCGGATGCGGTGCACCCGGCACCTGATCCGGAGAAGGGGTATCGTCGCTCATCGTTTACCGCAAAGCTGCCTGAACGATGTCTGTCACATCCTGCGCAACGCTGTCCATGTCTCTATTGCCATCCACGACGCGAAACCGGCCCGAGAATTCATCGGCCAGCGCCAGAAAGCCGGCGCGCATTTTCTTTTGCAGATCGGGGCCGAAATCCTCGAACCGCTCTTCGGTGCCCTGCCTGCCTTTGGCGCGAGACAAGCCCGTTTCCGGATCCATATCGATCAACAGTGTCATATCCGGCTCGCGCCCGATCATCAGGTTGTGCAATTGATCTACCAGACTGCGCAGGTTGCCGCGTGACAAGCCCTGATACATACGTGTGCTGTCGGCGAAACGGTCGCAGATCACCACTTTCCCTGCGGCAAGAGCGGGTTCGATGGTGCGCTCAAGGTGGTCGCGGCGGGCTGCGGTGAACAGCAACAACTCTGTCTCGGCCGACCACCGATCCGGGTCGCCTTCCAAAACAAGTCGGCGAATTTCCTCAGCCCCCGGAGAGCCGCCGGGTTCGCGTGTCAACACGACTTCATGGCCTCGCGTGCGCAAGCGGTCCGCCAGCATACGCGCCTGGGTTGACTTGCCTGATCCGTCAATGCCTTCGAAGGTCAGAAATAACCCCGCTTTCGTCACATCGACTCCAGCGGGTTGTTGATCACGTCTTTTAGAACGATGCCGCCAACAGTCAGCATCCGCACGACAAATCCACCAATTGCTACATCTTCGGCAGCCACCAGCGGGCGCCGGATTTCGGGCAGTCCTTCGGGCTTGATCACCAGTTCCGCCAATTGCTGCCCTTTCTGGACCGGCGCGTTGATGGGCCCGTCATAGACCACTTCGGCCTCGACATTCTGGGTGCCCAAAACCGGGAAAAGCACGTTCAGTTCTCCTTCCGGGACAAGTCCTACGGTCTTTTTCTCGCCCATCCACAGTTTGGCTTCGGCTATCGGCGTTTCCGCGTCGGCAACTGTCCTCTCGACAAAATTTCGAAACGACCAGTTAACCACGGCCTCAGCCTCCTCTGCCCGCTGGCCCGTGGTGTCGAGGCCGGTCAGGACGAAGATGACACGCCGATCACCCTGCTTTGCAGACCCGACAAGTCCATAGCCGGCTTCTTGTGTGTGGCCGGTTTTCAACCCATCCGCGCCGATATCCAGCTTCAGTAGCGGGTTGCGGTTACGGGCATTCGACGGCGCGCGGCCATCGAATTCAAACACCTCTTCAGCGAAAAGAGGGTAGTATTCAGGAAAGTCTGTGATCAATCGATCTGCCAATACGGCCAGATCATGCACCGACATCAACTGCCCGGCAGCAGGCCAGCCATTTGAGTTCGAAAAGTTCGAATGGTTCATGCCCATCTGCTTGGCGCGCTGGGTCATGTAACGCGCGAATCCCGCTTCGGTCCCATCGGGGCTGAGCGCTTCGGCAATGACAACGCAGGCGTCATTGCCCGACAAGACGATGATGCCGCGCAGCAAATCCTCGACCGTAACCCGGTCCTGAGTGTTCAGAAACATGGTCGAACCGCCATAGCTCATGGCGTGTTCGGACACAGGCAGGGTTTCGTTCAGCGTCAAGCGCCCGTCCCGTAGGGCTTCGAACGCCACATATAGCGTCATTAGCTTGGACATGGACGCGGGCGGCAAGGGCTGGTCGGCGTCTTTCGACAGAAGAACAGTGCCGGTGGTCTGATCAATCACATAAGCCGCGCGGGCCGCAGTATCAAAAGCGTGTGCGGGTAGTCCCATGAGGGCAATCCCCATGGCCAGAACGGATGTGCGCATTGAAGCTACCATGCTGCGTCTCCCTGTTTCAGTCGGATACGGTGAACGCGTCTCTGAAGCCAAGGTCTTTTACGTCCTTCTGAATGGCTTTGCGTTCGGCTCGGGTTGCGGCGGGGCCAACCAGTACCCGCCAGACGGTGTTATTTGCTGTTTTCAGTTCCCGAACAACTGCGGACATGCCGTTCCTGCGTACCTTCTGAGCGGCAGAGTTGGCGTTATCCTCGACGCTGAAAGTTCCGATCTGAACAAACGGTTTGCTCAGTGGTGATGCCGTAGTCGCAGCAGTGGAAGCGGTTGCCGCAGCGGGCGTCGCCTCGGTTGCATCAATTGCAGCGGCGGCACCTTCGATAGGATCCAGCGGGGTTTCAGTGATCTCTGCCGGATCTTTCTTTTGCCACCATTTCCGCTTAGCGGGCTTCTCGGCCGGGGCTTCGACCGGCGCATCTGACAAAGCGGGAGAGGCTACGGCTGCTGCAGCTTCGGTTGCTACTTCGGCGCTTTCTGTGGCTGCATCTGTTGCAGCCGCCGCGGTTCCAGCGGCAGCAGCAGCGGGTGCTTTCTTCTGCCACCATTTCCGCTTGGCCGGTTTTTCAGCAGGTGCCTCCGCCTGCTCGTCTGCTGTTTCCTGATCAGAATCGCTGACCGTTTCCGTGTCTGTTGTTGCGTCCTCTTCGGATCCCGAGGCACTCGCTACAACTGCGGCTGTACCTGCTGCGGCAGCAACGGGTTCTTTTTTCTGCCACCATTTTCGTTTGGCGGGCTTTGCATCCTCACCTGTGGTCTGATCATCGGATGCTGTATCTGCAGACGCAGTGGCAGTTTCTTCTGCTGCGTCCTCAGCTTGTGGTGATTCCTCAGAGGGGGGTTCTTCGACTTTCTCGCGGCGCAGCGCTACAACGCTAAGCTTTGTAGGTGCCCCTGCCAGCAATCCAAGCTGTTCCGCGGCAGCGGACGAGACTTGAAGCGCCGGACCGGGCAAGTTGCGTTCGCGTCGGAACAGGGCGCCAGTCACGGATTTATTGTTGTCCGTGTTCTTGATCACAACGCGCTCGGGTTGCGTCACGTCTGGATGTGCAACCCAGATGCCACCCAACGAGGGTCGCCCATCCCAAAGCCCGGCTTCGGTTACGCCGAATACGTCCGGCGCCTCTACGTCACGCTGCGAACCACTGGTCACCTGGGGTACAAGTTCGATTTTCCCGTCGTTGTCCTGGGGTTTTTCGGCGGTTTCAGCTGTACCCAAGGCCTCTTCACATCCGGCCAAAATCGTCAAAGTCAACGCCAGATACGCCAGCCTCTTGGGCCCCGGGCGTGTCTCGATCGCTCGCTTCATCTGCTTATCCCTTGCCTGAAGGGGTTTCGTTTCACGAACCCCGCTGCCGGTCTGCTGGTTCTGTATGCCAGCCTATTACGGTCTTTCTACCCGATCATAACGTGGCTGAAGTGTCATGGAAAGACCGCTGAAAAGTCTTCGGCAAGATTTCCCGTTTTCGACTTGCCTCTGATCGAACTTGGCCTTAGACCCGGCTTTCGACGGGGAGGTGGCAGAGTGGTCGAATGCGGCGGTCTTGAAAACCGTTGGGCGTGAGAGCGTCCCCAGGGTTCGAATCCCTGTCTCCCCGCCACCAAAGCCCATAGCGTTTCCGACTGGCAACAAATGCCATCTTGTCCGTAAGGCAGAAACGTCCAGCCTTTGCCTGAACCCCGGCTGCCCCTTCGATGCAAATCAGATCACCGTATCTGGTAATAGAACGACAGTTTTCGACTGACGCCTCCCGGCGGGAGGGGGAATGGCGCGGCAGTTCGGACCTGTTCCTTTGCGGCACGTTCTATGTCGGGTGAACCAGAGCTTTCGACGATATCGACCCAAGCCAGTGAACCATCGGGATCAATCTGAAAGAACACGCGCGCATATCCGCGCGCAGCGACGTAGACGATTGGAGCCCGGTTCAAATGAACCAGAACCTCACCGGCATAGTTTGTTGTGTCCGAGTTTCCGGGGCCTCGTCCCCCAGACCGATTGCTACCTCTGCTTTGTCGGAAGACATCCACACCTTCTCGTATGAAGGCCGTGAGAGGCGATTCAATTGTCTGTTCGGGAAAGCGCAGATTGTCGAAGTTTCTGAAAACCTCCAATGATCTAGGTTGCTCTGTTTGCGCACGACGGTTCGGTGGTCGCGGTCGAAGCGATGATGTAGGGGCCTGATCCGTTTGCTCTGATTCCGCTTCGGGAAGAGGAACATCAGCGTCATCTTCCAGGGGAGTCAGGGCTGTATCCGGTGTCACAGGCTCGATGGTTTCAGCTTCTTCGGTGTCGACCGGGGATAGCTCGGGTGGCAAAGCGGCAATCTGTACGTCATTTACCGGGTCTTTGACAGAAGAGGGTTCAACTGGAGAAAGGATTTGATCGGGCGTTGCTTCCGGAGTTTCGGTCGCGGTATCGGACCCTGCAGCTTCCGCGCTTTCACCATTGTCATCAGCGCCTTGTTCCACAGGTTCGGTGACGGCCTCGTCGGGTGCTCTGGGTTGAATGATCGTCGAGTCGCCGGTATCGGGCGCATAGGTTTGCTTTGGGTCGGGCGACGCGACACGGGCATCGCTTGTGGGGCTCTCGGCCTCGCGCGGCTCAATTGGCGGTTCTTCTGGCGGGGGCGGCGCTTCGGTCAGTTCCGGCTGAACGGGTTCAAGCGTGGTATCGACAAAAGCTTCGAACGTGTTGCCTAGTTCGACAATGTCAGTGCGGCTTTTCTCTGTGGGTTGGTTTGACAAGGTTGGCACCGTTAAGCTTAGGCCGCCCAGATGCACCAGCACGGAAACCGAGATCGCAAGGATTGCGACGAATATAGACCGCCGGATCATTCGAGGGCCTGTTCTGTCACCAGAAAGACGGACGGTGCGCCTAACCGCCGCAGATTGCTGGTTATCTCCATCAACAATGGGGCAGGTGCATTTCTATCCGGCACGATCCGCACAGGTCCGCCATTTTGGCTTTCCATGAATGCTTCGGCGTTTATCGGTCGGCCACGAAAGGTCAACGTCCCATCCTGATGAAGGACAAGCGCATCTGGCGGCTCTCGGCCTTCAAGATCTGCGGTGTTCACCAAGTCCAGATCGGAATCCAAGGGGGGTGCTATCGTGCCCGCGATCAAAAAAAAGATCAGAATGAGGAAGACGACATTGATCAGCGGAATAGTTGAATCTCGGCGTCGGCTGGGTCGGATTTTGCGGATCATCGACTTACTCCAGCACGCTAACCGTCAGACCTTCGCGACCACGCAGCCGAACAAGAAGATCCACAAGACGTTGTGCGGACGTGTCGTTATCAAGGCTGACCAGAACCTGACCGGTCAGGGTTTGCTCGGCCAAGTCGTCAAGCGACATGGGTTGGCCATTCAACACCGCCCGTGTGGCGCCAAGTTGAACAAAAAAGCGCTTGGTTGGTTCCGCGTCGCTTGACCCGCCCGCAGCCGCACTGCTGAGTTCAATCTCGCTGAACCGTGAAAAGGTCGAGGACAGCATGAAAAACAGCAAAAGCAGAAAGATCACATCGATCAGGGGCGTCATCGACATACGCCGCCGGACAAATGGCGCGGTGTTACGCATGTTCCGGTGCAACTGAAACTGCTTCGGTTCCAACTGCGCTTGTTATCGAGGGTCCTGGCACCAGAACCGTGCGAAGAGCCTTGTCCGCAAAAACACGCTCGCGTGCGGTGCGACTTTCCAGCCAGGACAAAACCATCGAAGTCGGCATTGCGACGGCCAGACCTACGGCAGTTGTAATCAAGGCCACCCAAATCCCACCAGCCAGTACCGATGGATCAACTGATGACCCTGCGGCTTGCAGGCTTTGGAATGCGCTGATCATACCCAGAACCGTGCCAAAAAGACCCAACAAGGGTGCAAGCTGGGCCACTGTGTCCAGCAGGCGGAAGCCTCGCTCTAACCCTGCGAGTACAAGGCTCGCCTCGGCATCCAGCCTGTCATCGGCCCCGGGTACGCCAGATGCGTCCATTGCAGCGCCAACGATTGGGGCAAGATAGCTTTTGCTGTCAGCCAGCTTTGCGCGTGCTGCGCTCTGGTCGCCTGCGTCCCACGCTGCGAGTGCTTCGGACAGAACTTTGTGCCGACCGACACCACAGACAGCAAACTGCCAGAGTTTGTAAAGCGTGACGGCCAGTGTCAGAACCGACATCGCGATCAGGATCGCTACCACGGGTCCACCAAGGGCAAATATCTCACGAAGTGCGGTCAATGGACTCATCCCAAAAGCTCCATGTCTACCCGGCTGCTCAGCGACAGGGCATCTTCGCAAATTTTACTTTCGGACCCGTCCACCACGCAGGACTGTGCGCCATTGATCAGGGCTTTCCCAACCGAGGCGCAAGCCAGGTTTGGTAATTCGAATTGGCGAGCGCGCGCTTTGTCCGCCGGCAATTCACCGAACCTGAAAGTAGAAAGTTGCAAAATGCCACCTTCGGCATCAAACAAGACCGTTTCAAATACCGCGTTATCGATCGAATGCCCGGTTTCATTCTTGACCAGAAACGTAAACCTGCAGGATCCCTCGATATCCTCAACCGTGTTCAATTCCATAAGCAACTTGCCCGATTGGTCGGTGTCAGATTGCGCAAGCGCGCTTGACGACAGACCCCCGCACAACACTGCCGCTGCAAAAATGCGAACAAGAAACATAAGGTTACTCCATTTTTGTTGCGCTCAGTTTGCGGGCGATGACCACCGATTGGCCGTTTGTTTGTTGTCCCAGTTGTTCGTCATGTAAAGGATAACGAAGGGTCGAGGAGTAAAAGGATCGTCAGCGTGAATTGATGAGTGCGTCCATATCGTAAGAAATACGAAGCACGGAGAGAATTTCAACAGCGCGTGAGAACATCAAACCCGGCCGTCGCTGCGCCGTAAGCCAAGAGTAAGAGTACTTGTCCCGGGCAGACCTAACAGCTTGATCGCCTAAATGCTCGGTGACACCTAAACAGTGGCTTGGCCATGACTTGCATATAAAACTTGCTAATCCCGCATCAAATAATGCATATTTGTCTATATTTTTTCTTCATTAGAATAACAATAAGTATGCTTTTTAAAGGGTGGATATCGAGCACAGTGCAATTTGCACGTATCAGGACCCAAAGGGGGAAGGGGCTCGATTTTGTCGTGGTTAAAGATTGTGTTGGTTCTTTGCTTTGTTGTGATCATGCCGTTGCAAGCCATTGCCAGCATTGGAAAAGTTATCAGTGCCAAGCAAGGTGCCCAGCTTATTCGTGAGGGAAAAGCTCAGCCTGTGTATTCAGGGATGGATGTCGTGTCAGGGGATGCGATTTCCACGGATCGGACTGGGTTGATCCAAATTGTCTTTGTGGATGACACCAAGATCGCAATCGGACCAAACGCGCGCATGGTGTTGGATGTGACCCTTTTGCGTGGCAATCGCAAGGCTAAAAATTTTGCTGTTCAGGCGCTCGGCGGTAGCTTTCGGTTTATTTCCGGCAAAAGCCGAAAGAGGGTTTATTCGATAAAAACTCCTTCAGCGACGATGGCGGTTCGCGGCACAACCTTCGATATGTGGGTCGTGTCGGAACAGCAAAGCGCGATGCTTGTGCTGGAGGGGACAGTCCGAATGTGTGGCCTGAATGGATCTTGCAGGTCTTCTGGGCGTCAGTGCAGCATGTACGCGACAGGTGGGGGCGGAGCCGTCGGGCGCCCTGCCAGCCAGGCACAATACGAACAAGCGCTGCAAAGCGGGTTTCCCTTTATTCAATCCCAAGAAGGTCTATTGCCACCTCTGCAGGTAAGGGTCGAAGGCTGTGCAGGAGAAGCCGCGCCGATAAGACGTGTCAAACCGAATAGGGCAGAGCCGCGCGCAGCGCCTCCTGAACGGCAAGAGCCAACGACCACTGTGGAAGCGACGCCATCCGCAAGCCCGTCCCCTTCAGGGCAAAGTGAGCCCGAATACGTTGATCCCGATCCGCAAGAACCCGAGTACGAGGATCCTGATCCACAAGAGCCGGATTATGAGGATCCCGATCCGCAAGAACCTGAACGCGAGGAACCTGACCCCGAAGACCCCGACCCGCAGGAGCCTGAAAGGGAATTGTTTGGCGAGCGCTTTTGAGTAACAGCGTGTTTTTCCTCTTTCCCGGAGGATGATGTGAGCGAAAAGATACGTAAACCCAAGAACGGGCGATGGGCCTTTCGTCTGGTGGGGCTGATCCTGATCCTGCTGGGCTGCTCTGTCCGCGCATTGGATCCTTACCCTGTTCGCATGACGCGGCTGATCTATTTCGACGTTCTGCAAAGGTTGTCCCCTCGTGCCTTCAATCCCGATCTTCCCGTACGCGTGGTGGATATCGATGAAGATGCGTTGGCCAATTGGGGGCAGTGGCCCTGGCCACGCACTTTGGTTGCGCAGATGGTGCAGAACCTTGGGGAATACGGTGCGGCGGCCATCGCCTTCGATATGCTGTTTGCCGAGCCAGACAGGTATTCGCCCTCACGCCTTTTGAATGATCCTTCATTGGCTGGCATTCTTACAGTGGAACGCCACGCCAAGCGATTGGACAATGATGTGCTGCTGGGAATGGAAATTGCCTATTGGCCGGTGGTTCTGGGCGCCGCCGCGCGGTTGTCTGAGGAAGGCAAGAACATCGCGGCAAAAGCGGGTATTGTCGAGTTTGGAGAAAACCCGACTGCAGGTTTGATCTCGGTTCCACATTGGACGCCAATCGCGCCACCGCTGGATCGTACAGCCGCCGGTATAGGTGGGGTTAATGTCTCACCCATCGGCGGGACAGGTATCGTGCGCCGTGTGCCAGTGCTTTGGGATGGGCCGGATGGGCCTATGCCTGGTCTGGCGATAGAGTCTTTAAGGGTCGCGTTGGGAGAAACCAATATCTTTGCTGAAGGTGCGGTGGACGAAGAAGGGATCATGCTGGCGGTTGAAGTTGGTGGATACCAGGTTCCCACGACCGAGAATGGCGAGCTTTGGCTGAAGTATCGGCGAGACACACCCGACCTGTATATTTCGGCCAACGACGTTATGAAGGGTTCTTTGGACCCGTCTTTGCGGGCCGAAATCGAAGGGCGCATAATACTCGTTGGAACATCCGCCGCCGGATTATTCGACATTCATCAAACGGCGCTTGGGGAAAGCGTTCCCGGTGTTTCCATTCATGCACAGATGATCGAGCAGGTTCTGACTCACGACATGCTCAGTCGTTCTGACGTGACAGCTGCGCAAGAATTGCTTGCTTTTGTCTTTCTGGGGCTTGTGGTTATTGCCGTCATGTCCAGCTTCGGCGCTGTCGCGTCTTTCGTCGCCGGAGGTATCGCCGCAGCTGCAGTTCTGACGATCAGCTGGATAGTCTTTCAAAACCAATCGGTTTTGTTCGATGCTACGTTTCCTTTGATCGGCGGTATGGCAAACTTCGGTCTTTTGGCGGGTTACCTGTTCATATCGACCGAGCGCGAAAAGCGTGAGATCCGTAAGGTGTTCTCCCACTACGTCGCCCCGGAGATTCTTGATGAAATGGAGCACTCGGGCCACCAACTGCAACTGGGCGGAGAAACTCAGGAAATCACGGTGATGTTCTCAGATATCCGGGGGTTCACCTCTCTGTCCGAGTCTGCATCTGCCACTGAACTTGTTTCAGTGCTGAATGCGCTGTTCTCCAAAATCGGGGACCAGGTGTTGCAAGAGCGTGGAACGATCGACAAGTTCATCGGCGACGCGATAATGGCCTTTTGGAATGCGCCAATACCCGTTGCGGACCATCCGTGTCGAGCGGCATTCGCCGCGCTTAAAATGCGGGGCGCTTTGGCGGACTTCAACGCATCCGGCATTATGAAAAACCGTCAACCCATTGCATTGGCGACAGGAATCGCAACTGGGCAGGCGTGCGTTGGTAACATCGGGTCCGAAAAACGTTTCAATTATACTGTCATCGGCGATGTCGTGAACGTATCAGCACGGCTCGAACAAAGCTGCCGCGCAGTCGACTATGATATTGTTGTTTCAAACGGGGTTGCTCAAGCCGGGCAAGCGGATTTGGCCCTGCTGGAAGCTGGGCATGTTGATCTGAAAGGCAAATCCAACCCGGAACCTGTGTACGTGTTGGTAGGTGACAAACTTGTGCTGGAGACTGCGGCGTTCAAAGACCTCAAAGTTCTGCACAACGAATTGATTTCTGCGATCACTGGTCGATACCCGCAAAGCAGAATTGAAGATTTGTGTCGGTGCTGCGAGGGCTTGGCTGAAAATATCGAACCTGGGCTGCGCCGGTTCTATCGCGCGCTTATCGGGCGAACGGCCGATTTCAGATCAGACATACCTGCAGGTGAGCTTATCTTCACCAGATATAATCAAAGGCTTGGATCTGAGTAGGTGGCGTTCTCGTCTTTGAAAACGACCTGCGTTACGCAGTCTGTATTGAAATGGCCCGTGCCTATGTGCTTGGAAACTCGGCTCCGGGTGAACTTCTGCTTTGATGCGTGTGGCGCGTGGAATCCCGCATAAAAAAGATGTCGCATTCGTTGAATTTGGCGTAATACGTTAGCGCAAACTGTTTTGAAAAAAGCCAGCAGTAACCGGGTAGGGAATTGCGAAGGGCAAAAAAGGGGGGGAGAGCAGGTGTATCTGGGTCTGGATCTGGGGACATCCGGTCTCCGTGGAATTGTTGTGGACGACGGCGGGCGTGTGCTTGCGGATGCCGAAGCGGGTGTTGAAACCTCCACACCACGCTCTGGCTGGTCGGAACAAGCGCCATCGGACTGGATCGAGGCCTGCCAAAAGGTGGTTGTCCAATTGCGCCAGGCGAATTCTGCAGCGTTTTCTGCTGTGCGTGCCATTGGGCTAAGCGGGCACATGCATGGTGCCACGTTACTTGACCACGAAGGCTCGGTGTTGCGGCCATGTATCTTGTGGAATGACACGCGATCCGCGTCCGAAGCTGCCGAGTTAGACGGTTCCACCGGGATGCGCGAGGTTACAGGGAATATCGTTTTTCCAGGATTTACGGCGCCAAAGCTGGAATGGGTGCGCATACATGAACCCGAGATCTTCGAAAAAGTGTCTAAGGTTCTGCTTCCCAAGGATTACCTGCGTTTTTGGCTCACAGGCGAATATATCAGTGACGTGTCGGACAGTGCCGGGACAGCGTGGCTGGATGTTGGTCGCCGCGAATGGTCTGACACGGCGCTTGAGCTGGGGCATATGCGCCGAGATCAGATGCCTCAACTGGTAGAAGGCAGCGCAGTTGGAGGGCAGTTACGGACCGAGATCTTGCAGAGCTGGGGCCTGACCGGGCCTGTACTGATTGCAGGAGGAGCAGGAGATAACGCAGCAGCAGCCTGCGGTATCGGCAGCATCCAAGAAGGCACGGGTTTTCTGTCACTGGGAACTTCGGGGGTGCTGCTGGTGGCGAAAGAAAGCTATGCGCCCGCGCCGGAAACGGCGGTTCATTGCTTTTGCCACGCGGTACCCGACCGTTGGATTCAAATGGGTGTCATCCTGTCCGCCACAAACAGTCTGAACTGGCTTTCACGCAACGTGGGGCAGTCTGTTGCAGCGTTGGCGTCTGTCTTGCCGGACCGGATCGATGGGCCCTCGGATACGACTTTTCTGCCTTACCTGTCGGGGGAGCGGACACCCCATAACGACAGCGCCATCAGGGGGGCATTTCTGGGGTTGGATATAGCGGCGGATCCCAAGGCGCTGACACAGTCTGTAATGGAAGGTGTCGCCTTTGCCATGCGCGATTGTCTTGAGGCACTCAGGGGTACGGGAACAACGCCCCAAAGTCTTCTCGTCGTGGGGGGCGGGGCACGATCGCGGTTTTGGCTGGAAACGCTGGCGACTGCTCTGAACACTCCGATGGCATTGCCCGAGGGAAGTGAGTTTGGCGCAGCGACCGGCGCGGCGCGTCTGGCCGCCTGCGCATCTGAAGGGGCAGATCCAAAGGACATCATGACCCCTCCGGACATTTCTGAGGTCATTTTGCCAAGAACAGAACTGTGCGATGGATATGATGAAGCGTACCAACGCTATCGCCAGTATTACACGGCCCTGTCGCCGCTGTCGGTGCAACGATGACGGAGCGGTCTTCTGCGACCATTGAACGGGTTACGTTGCAAGACGGTGACATGTCTGTTGTCTTGCTGAACTATGGCGCGATCACACAAGGGTGGTGGATGGGGAAAACGCCTTTGATACTGGGCTATGACTCTCCGCAAGATTACCTCACAGATCCGTATTATCTGGGCGCAACTGTCGGACGCGTGGCCAACCGCATCAGCGGAGCCCGGTTCGACCTGCTGGGTGAAACCTGTCGCCTGACCGCGAATGAGGGGCAAAACACCTTGCATGGTGGCAGGAGCGGGTTGTCCAGAAGACACTGGGATTTTCGTGAAGTTTCCAGAAATCAAGCCGTTCTATCCGTGGTTTCACCTGACGGCGACGGCGGCTTCCCCGGCACAGTGCGGTTTGAGTTGGGCGTAGAGCTTAAGTTCCCGCGCCTGACCTACACGATCACCGCGCGTCCGGATCGACCCACGCCGATCAGCATCGCGCAGCATAATTATTACACTCTTGGCTGTTCGCAGGGCATTCTCGATTGTCGACTCAAAATAAATGCCGATCAGTTTCTGGAACTAAACGAAAACGCTGTTCCCACAGGCCGCACTCTGAACACCAAGGACGAAAACCTGGATTTCTCGTGCCGTCGAATTATTGGTCACGAAACAGGCTATCTTGACCATTATTTCGTGTTTGCGGACGGGAGAGATGTGAAAATGCCTGTGGCAGAAGTCGACGCACCAACGGGTTTAAGTATGAAAGTCTATTCCGATCAACCCGGTGCTCAGGTCTATGCGGCGGCGCATTTGTCGGATCCGTTCAGACCTGGGGCCGCGCTTTGTATTGAACCTGCCGGATACACGGACGCGGCCAACCATCCCGCGTTCCCGTCTGTGATCTCCACGCCGGAAAAGCCATATCATCAGAAACTTACGTTAGAGATAGACGGGGTGCGCACATGAGAGGTCAGATTTCGGCGGCCGTTGCCGGCCTGTGGCTATTCGTACCCGCAGTTCAGGCACAAGACCTTGGCCCGGTTCCGACGTTTGTTGAGCCGGATCTGGAACGTGTCGAGTTGGGGCAACTTCTGTTCTACGACCCCATCCTGTCGGGAAATAAAAACATCAGCTGCGCGACCTGCCATCATCCTGAACTGGGCACATCTGACGGGCTCTCGCTTGGAATTGGCGAAGGCGGCGTGGGGCTCGGGTCCGAGCGTAACATCAATCAGGACAACACGCCCGAACAACGGATTCCGCGAAACTCTCCGGGCTTGTGGAATTTAGGCGCGTCGGAGTTCACGATCTTTTTCCATGATGGGCGGTTAGAGGCTGATCCGACACAGCCAAATGGCATCCGAACACCGTTAGGAACGGATATGCGGCCCGGTTTTCAGTCGGCTCTGGCCGCGCAAGCGATGTTCCCGGTGCTTTCGCCCGACGAGATGGCGGGGCATTATTCCGAAAACGAGGTGAGCAAGGCCGTGCGGCTTGGTTTATTGACCCAGGAGGACGGCGCCTGGGACCTGATCGCGGCGAGGGTGGCGGCGATACCGGAGTATTCGCAACGGTTTGAGGACATCGCGCCCGGGGAAGAGATCTCCTTTACCGCGATCGCCAATGTCATCGCGGATTTCATCGCGTTTGAATGGCGAGCAGATAACAGCCTTTTTGACCGTGCGATGCGGGGTGAAGAAACTCTGCCTGCGTCAGCGCAATTAGGCATGACCTTGTTTTACGGCGAGGCCGGGTGCAGCAGCTGCCATTCCGGATGGTTCCAGACGGATCACAGTTTCCATTCCATCGCCATGCCCCAGATCGGCCCCGGAAAAGCGGCCAGGTTCGAAAACCACGTGCGCGATGACGGGCGGTTGCGCGTCACGGGCGATACAGAGGATGCGTTTGCCTTTCGTACACCTTCGCTGCGGAACGTGACACTGACCGCGCCCTATGGGCACAGCGGCGCATATGCGAAGCTAGAGGATGTGGTGCGCCACCATTTGGATCCGGTGGCAGCCTTACGCAGATATTCGATCGAGAAAGCCGAACTGCCCGAGTTTGATGGGGTGGAGGATACCCGAGCCTTGCAGGACCCGGCACATGTCGAAGCGATCGCCGCTTCTAACACACTGGCTCCTGTGAGCCTGAGCGACGATGACATCAGCGCCATCCTGAGTTTCCTAAGCACTCTGGAGGACCCGGCTTTGCGGTTGGGTGTACCCAAGACCGTTCCCAGTGGTTTGCCCATTGACCAATAGTCAGCGGCGAAGGCGTATCACCTGATTGGGGGTGACGGTCTGCCAATCGCTTGCCTTGCCATCGGGCCAGATCACCCTGATCTGCAAGCTGTCCGCATCGCCCAGACCAAAATGGTGAAATCCAGCAATGCCACTGGCATGACCGCCGCCAACTGTGACTTCCCGCGTCTGCACTTCGGCGTCTGTCTTGACCTCGATAAAGCTGCCAACAGCCAAGCGGTTGGGTTGTGCTTGACCCAGATCCACCATCAACCAGTTGCCATCCTGCGGCGTGTTCTGAAAAACCTCCAGCGGCGAGCCGCGATTGACCACCACCATGTCCAGCCAGCCATCCCCGTTCAGATCGGCTAAGGCTCCACCGCGGGACTTTGCCATAGAAGCGACGCCTGCGTCTGATGCTGTTTCGACAAATTGACTATTGTCGTTTTGCATCAGCAGGTTGTTTGGATCAGTTTGCGCAGCGTCGGGCATCTGCTCGACGTTACCTTTGGTGACAAAAATATCGTCCAGCCCGTCATTATTCACGTCACCAAACTGCGCGTGCCAACCGGTTGAAGGGCGACCATCGCCACCTGTATGCGGCCTGTGTGCTGTTGTCCCCCGATCATAGGTCGCGTCACGCCATGTCGGCCCGTCCGATGCGGGATCGAAAATCTGAAATTTCTGATCCCCCATCGAGGTCAGGTAGACGTCCGGAAACCCGTCTCCGGTCAAATCGCGCGACGCGATGCCCATGCCCCAGATCGAATAGGGCAGCCATCCGTCTGCCTGACCATAAAGGCGCGGGGTGTCTTCCATCGCCCACAATTGTTCTTGTCCGTCACGGACGTAGTAGTGTCGGTCGTTACTGACACGCAGGTCCGCGCGCCCCGACCGCGACCAGTCGGAAAACAGAAGCGAGAGGGAACAATGCCCAGGTTCCAGGTGGACAGGGGCCCCATAGGCACTCCCGACCGGTCGGTACAACACGGTTGGTCCGCAAGTCTCAAACGGTCCGTCCGGATCGCTGCGGTCAACATAAGTACCAAACGCAAGCGTAGGCAGCGCTTGCCCGCTTTCCCAAGTGGCCGAGAAACCGGTGGTCCAATGATCTGCGGAATTGTAGTTCAGCGTCGTGAAAGGCGCGAATGTGCAATCCGGCCCGCCACGCAGCAACAGATCGGGACCGACTCGCAGAATTGCGAGATCAAGAAGCCCGTCGCCATCCACATCCAGCGGGTACGCGCCGGTCACTCCCGTCAGGGATAGTGCGCTGGGCGTGTCTGCGCGAAATCGAACATCCGTCTCGGACAGGTTCAAAAACAGCTGGGCGGGGTTGGAACCTCCGGCGGCGTAAAGCTCGGGGCGGTTGTCGCCATTGCAGTCGAAAACCGCAACCCCGCCGCCGACAAAATGCTCCCAGCCGCCGTCGTACACGTGGGGCGGGACGTCAACGCCAATAAACAGCGGGGAAGGTACATCCGCAGAAACGGCTGTCGCCGTGGTCAGCAGGAAAGCCAGACTAGTTCGCATGTGCCGCCAATTCCCGGACTTTCAGGATCGAGACCTGTTCGATTCCATAAGCAGCCGCTCCTTTTGCCCACATTGAATCCCCCCAGTGGTTCACTTTGATTTCGGGTAGAGGTGCGTCAACGCTGACGACACCGCTTTTGACGCGCGCCATGACCTCCTCTGAATGCAGGTACTCAAAACTTCCTCTTGTTCCGGACAGAATAATGCACTCGGGGTCGAACAGGTTGATCAGGTTCGAAAGCCCCATTCCGAACATCTGCCCGGCACGCGCCAAAACCGAGATCGACCTTGCATCCCCGGCTTTTGCGGATGCGAGTATATCGGTAAGTGTTTGCGGGTCTGTGGCTTGGCTTGCGATCGTCGCTTCACGGATCAGGGCGTATTCTCCGACATAAGCCTCAAGGCAGCCGCGCTGCCCGCACTGGCATAGCGCGCCGTCCAGTTGAACCTTCAAGTGCCCGAACTCTGCCCCGCAACCGCGTTCGCCGCGATACAGCTTGCCTTCAAACACAATGCCCAGACCTATCCCGTGTTCAATGGTAACGACCAGAAAGGTCTTCAGCCCTTTGCCCAGCCCAAAAAGCTGCTCGGCTTTGGCCACCAGATTGGCATCGTTTTCAATAAAGGCGGGGCAGGGCAGGGCCTTGGACAAGAGCGGGCTCAGGTCCACATTGCGCTCGGTTAAAGATGAAGACCAATGAACAAAGTTCTGTTCAGCGTCGATCAGCCCTGCGATGCCGATGCACACTCCGGACAGATCAGCCAGCGCACGGTGCGCCACTTCGCAGGCGCGGGACAGGGCCGTGTGGATCATCTGTGTGAAAGCCTTGGGGGCCATGCGCGCCTCATCCAATGGATGGGTATAAGACGCGATTTCCGTACCCTCGAAATCCACCAAAATGACCGAGATATGATGCCGGGCAACTTTCACGCCAGCGATCATATGGCATCCGCCGTGCAGCTTGAGCAGCACACGCGGTCTACCGCGACGCGTGGACTTGGACGGCGACTCCCCTTCAATTTCCTGGATCAGACCGGCGGACAGCAGATCTGCCGTGGCCGAAGTGACTGTAGCCGGACTGGTCTCAAGCGCGGTGGCAATGTCGATTCGGGAAATGGCTTCGGTGGCGCGAATCTGTTCCAAAACCCGTAATCGGGTGATGTTTCTTTGGTCCGTGGCGTTTGAAGAAGCTCTGCTTTTCAGCATCTTGCCCTCGCGAATCTAATCCCTGTTTCAACCTAGGTGGTTTTTTCTGTTACCGATAGCATAAATATTTTACCGACTGAAATAAATATGCTACCCATAATAACGAGAGCCACGAATCATGAAGCGATGGCTCAATGAAACCGGGAGGAAATCATGAAAAGAATTCTCAGCGCTTCCGCTTTGGCGGTGTTGATGGGTACGGCTGCCTTTGCCGAACCTGTTGTGGGCGTTAGCTGGTCGAATTTCCAGGAAGAGCGTTGGAAGACCGATGAGGCCGCGATCAAAGCCGCGCTTGAGGCGGGTGGAGCCGAATACATTTCGTCCGATGCGCAATCGTCGTCGGCCAAGCAGTTGTCGGATATCGAAAGCCTGATTGCCCAGGGCGTTGATGCACTGATCATTCTTGCGCAAGACTCTCAGGCCATTGGCCCGGCGGTTCAAGCTGCTGCTGACGAGGGCATCCCAGTCATTGCCTATGACCGCCTGATCGAAGATGACCGGGCGTTTTATCTGACCTTTGACAACGTTGAAGTCGGTCGGATGCAAGCGCGCGCGGTATTCGACGCAATGCCCAAAGGCAACTACGTGATGATCAAGGGCTCGCCCACCGACCCGAACGCGGATTTCCTGCGTGGTGGTCAGCAAGAGATCATTCAGGGCGCTGTTGACAGTGGTGACATCGTGATTGTGGGCGAGGCTTATACTGACGGTTGGCTGCCTGCGAACGCACAACGCAACATGGAACAGATCCTGACTGCCAACGAAAACAACGTTGATGCCGTGGTCGCCTCGAATGACGGTACTGCTGGTGGCGTTGTTGCTGCACTGACCGCACAAGGCATGGACGGCATTCCGGTCTCGGGCCAGGATGGTGACCACGCGGCGCTGAACCGTGTTGCCAAGGGCACGCAGACCGTCTCGGTCTGGAAAGACGCGCGTGAGCTGGGCAAAGCTGCCGGTGAAATCGCGGTTGCGTTGAGCAGCGGAACCAGCCCTGCAGATGTCGAAGGCGCGATCAGCTGGACTTCGCCCGGCGGCACCGAGATGAACTCGGTTTTCCTGGCGCCTGTGCCGATCACAAAAGACAACCTGACCGTGGTAGTTGATGCGGGCTGGATCCCGCTGGAAGACCTGTGTCAGGGCGTCGAAAACGGCCCTGCGCCCTGTAACTAAACCAAGTTCCAAACCATAATATCTCTGGCCCGCAAGGGTGGGCCAGAGATCATAGCTGAACATGAAAGATCGGATATGACCGAAACTTCGTCTCAGCCGGTACCCCAAAAAGCAAAGGCCAACCTGTTCCAGCAGCTGGAACTGGATATGCGGCTATTGGGCATGATCGGCGCCTTCATCATCCTGTGCATCGGTTTCAATATCGTAACGGACGGCCGTTTTCTGACACCCAGAAACCTGTTCAACCTGTCGATCCAGACCGTTTCGGTCGCGATCATGGCCTGTGGCATGGTGTTCATCATCGTCATGCGCCACATTGACCTTTCGGTCGGCGCTCTTTTGGCGACCACGTCTGCCGTGATGGCGATGACTCAGACCGAGCTGTTGCCCAATGTATTGGGAATGGGTTTGAACCACCCGGCGACCTGGGCGATCACTTTGGTGGTGGGCCTTGTAGTGGGCACATTGATCGGCGCGTTCCACGGTTGGATGGTGGGGTACCTGACCATCCCGGCCTTTATCGTGACGCTTGGCGGTTTTCTGGTCTGGCGCAACGTGGCCTGGTACATGACCGATGGCCAGACGATCGGCCCGCTGGACAGCACCTTCCTGATGTTCGGTGGCACCAACGGCACATTGGGAACAACCGTCAGCCTTCTATTCGGCCTTGCAGCCACGGCTATAGCGATCTGGGCGTTGTGGAGCGGCCGCCGGTCCAAAGCCGCCCACGGCTTCCCTGTGAAACCTGTTTGGGCTGAGACAACTCTGGCTGGCATCATTGGCATCGCCATCATGGGCTATGTCCTGATCGTCAACAGCTATGCGATCCCGACCCGCCGTCTGGAACGGATGTTCGAAGCGCGTGGTGAGACCATGCCCGAGGGGCTGATCGTTGGCTACGGCATTCCGATCTCGGTCCTGATCCTGATCCTTGTGGCCGTGACATTGACCGTTGTGGCCCGCAAAACCCGCTTTGGCCGCTATATCTTTGCCACTGGCGGAAACCCGGACGCGGCAGAGTTGTCGGGTATCAACACCCGCATGATGACTGTCAAAATCTTTGCTCTGATGGGTTTCTTGTGTGCGCTCTCGGCGGTTGTTGCATCGGCCCGTCTGGCCAACCATTCCAACGATATTGGCACGCTGGATGAACTGCGCGTGATTGCTGCCGCCGTGATTGGTGGAACAGCGCTGTCGGGTGGTATCGGCACGATCTATGGCGCAATCCTTGGCGCTTTGATCATGCAGGCGCTGCAATCTGGTATGGCCATGGTCGGCGTGGACGCACCGTTCCAGAACATCGTCGTCGGCTCTGTTCTGGTCTTGGCCGTCTATATCGACATCGTCTATCGCAAACGTCTGGGGGCGAAATGATGCAAGCTCAAGAAACACAGAACCAAGCTTCGGGCCGTGGCTCCGGCCAGCCTCCTCTGGTGGAGATGCGCGATATCTCGATTTCCTTTGGCGGCATCAAGGCGGTAGATCACGTCTCGGTCGATCTGTACCCGGGCGAAGTTGTGGGCCTTCTGGGTCACAACGGGGCCGGTAAGTCCACTCTGATCAAGGTGCTTTCGGGCGCCTATCAGATGGACCATGGCGAAATCCTGATCGATGGCAAGAAGGTTGAGATCAACAACCCGCGTGACGCGCGGGCCAACAATATTGAGACGATCTATCAGACGCTGGCGCTGGCGGACAATCTGGATGCAAGCTCGAACCTTTTCCTGGGTCGGGAAATGGTCACGCCCTTCGGTCTGGTCAATGATGCTGCGATGGAGGCTGAGTGTCGCAAAATCATGGCGCAGCTGAACCCGAACTTTCAGAAGTTCAACGATCCGGTCTCGGCCCTGTCGGGCGGTCAGCGGCAATCGGTGGCCATTGCGCGCGCGGTGTATTTCAACGCACGCATCCTGATCATGGACGAGCCCACAGCCGCGTTGGGTCCGCATGAAACGCAGATGGTGGCGGACCTTATCCAACAGTTAAAGGCGCAAGGTATCGGGATTTTCCTGATCGACCACGATGTGCACGCTGTGATGGAGCTATGCGACCGGGCCTCGGTCATGAAGAACGGGCAATTGGTTGGCACAGTCGACATCCCTGATGTCACTGACGACGACCTGTTGTCGATGATCATTCTGGGCAAGAAACCCGGCGAAAAGACGGAATGAGGTGAGCAAGATGACGAGCGGATTCTTTCAGGGGATTGAGCAGGTCCAATTCGAGGGCGAGGACAGTAAGAACCCGCTCGCGTTCCGTCACTACAACCCGGACGAAATCGTCATGGGCAAGCGCATGGAGGACCACCTGCGTTTTGCCGTGGCGTGGTGGCATTCGTTCGCGTGGGAGGGCGGGGATCCGTTTGGCGGCCCCACTTTCGAACGCCCCTGGCATCCGCAGGATGACATGGGCCGGGCCAAGATGAAGGCCGATGTGGCCTTTGAGATGTTTCAGATACTGGGGCAGCCCTATTTCTGCTGGCACGATGCGGACATTCGCCCCGAACAGGGGAATTTCGCGGACAATCTGCGCACGTTGAACGAGATCACCGACTATATCGGCGAAAAGATGCAGGTGTCGGGCACCAAGCTGCTGTGGGGCACGGCCAATATGTTCAGCCATCGCCGCTGGATGGGCGGCGCCAGCACGAACCCTGACCCGGATGTCTATGCTTTTGCCGCAGCCACGGTGAAATCCTGCCTGGATGCCACCCACAAGCTGGGCGGTGAGAACTATGTGCTGTGGGGCGGGCGTGAAGGCTATGAGACGCTTCTCAACACTGACATGAAGACCGAGCTGGATCATATGGGCCGGTTCCTGAACATGGTGGTCGAGTACAAGCACAAGATCGGGTTCAAAGGTGCGATCCTTGTTGAGCCCAAGCCGCAGGAGCCTTCAAAGCACCAGTATGATTATGACGCGGCCACCTGCATCGGGTTCCTGCGCAAGTATGGTCTGGAGGATGAGGTCAAACTGAACCTCGAACAGGGGCATGCGATCCTTGCCGGCCATAGCTTTGAACATGAGATTGCCGTGGCAGCGGCCGAAGGGATGCTGGGGTCCATCGATATGAACCGGAACGATTATCAATCGGGCTGGGACACGGATCAGTTCCCCAACAACACGCCCGAAGTCGCGCTGGCCTATTACCACATTTTGAAAGCGGGCGGGTTCACCACCGGGGGCACCAACTTCGACGCCAAGCTGCGCAGACAATCCATCGACGCCGAAGATCTGATTGCCGCGCATGTGGGCGGGATGGATATCTGTGCCCGAGGTCTGAAAGCCGCGGCTGCGATGCTTGAAGACGGCGGTTTGGAAAAAGCGCTGGTGGACCGCTATGCGGGCTGGAAGACGCCCGAGGCGCAGGCGATGCTAGCTTCAGGCCTGGACGAGATTGCCGCACGGGTTTTGGCCGAGGGGATCAATCCTCAACCACGATCGGGGCGTCAGGAAATACTGGAAAACTACGTCAACAGGTTTGTCTGAGGAACGGAAGCCGGGGAGAGGGCGGTTGGTTCCGCCCTTTTCGGATCAGTCGTCCTGAACAACCTGCTGGTGGACTTCGATCACGTTGCCTTCGGGGTCGTGAAAAAACACCTGATGCCACTCTTTCGCAAATGTGGTGCCGTAGTCGGAATAAGGAATGCCGCGTTCGTCCAGCAGCTTCAGGAAGGCGGGCAGATCATCGGTGCGAAAGGCGATATGGCCGCGCTCGACAGGGTTGATCACCCGCCCGTTCTTGAAGGCTACATCAAAGGCGCGCTGGGCCAAATGCATCTGCATGTTGCCCTCGGTCGCAAAGCGGATTTTACCGTCATAGCCGCTGTCTTTGTCGGCTTCGGTGCGTGGAAAATTGTCCTGTGGGATATCATCCAGACCCAGCACGTTAGTGTAAAAATCATGCATACGATCAACATCATCAGCCACGAAGTTGATGTGGTGGAATTCCAGTTTCATGCTCTGCCTCGCCTCGGACAATAGGTGTTAGGGCAGTTCTAACACGTCATAATGGGGCTGTGGATGGCAAAACGGGATGGCGGGTTGCGTCGGGTGTTCAACCACGACCACCAAGATCGGAACGAAACCGTTGACGCGTGGCGGTGATCTGTGATTCTGGCTCAGTACGCCTCCGAGCACAACAGGTTAGAATGTCCAACCAATCTCAAACCGAAGCCGTATTCCTGAGCGGCAGTCTGATGCGGCATGTCACCCGAATGTCGTTGACGACAAGCATCGGGCTGATGGCAATTTTCGCCGTCGACTTTGTGGACATGGTCTTCATTTCGATGCTGGGCAACGACGCGCTGGCGGCGGCTGTAGGCTATGCGGGAACGCTGTTGTTTTTCACCAACGCAATCAATATCGGCCTGTCGATTTCTGCCGGGGCACTGGTTGCGCGGGAACTGGGGGCGGGGCGGGCCGAACAGGCAAGGCATTATGCGTCCAGTGTGGCGGTGCTGGGTCTGATCGTCGGTTTGGTCGTTCCGGTGCTGGTCTTGTTGAACCTCAGCCATCTGCTGTCATTGCTTGGCGCAGAAGGTGAGGTTCTGAGGCTGGCCACGCGCTATGTCTCGATCATCCTGCCGACAATGTGCGTCATGTCGATTGCTATGGCGGCCATGGCCGTGCTGCGTGCCCATGGCGATGCGCGGCGGTCAATGATGGCCACAATCTATGGCGGCGTGGTGAATGCGGTTCTGGACCCGATCCTGATCTTTGCTCTGGGACTGGGGCTGGATGGAGCGGCAATAGCCTCGGTTTTGGCGCGGTTGTGCATGCTGGGTGCAGCGCTATGGCCCGCGTTAAAGGTTCATAAGGGGTTTGCGCGCCCGTCTTTGAAACAGGTGGCTCAGGACTTACGCCCTGTCCGTGCCATCGCAATTCCTGCTGTTCTGACAAACGTGGCCACGCCCATCGGGAACGCGATCGTAGTGCGCGAGATTGCGCAATTCGGGACAGATGCGGTAGCGGGCATGGCCGTCATAGGACGGCTGCTGCCAGTAGCCTTTTCGGTCATTTTTGCCCTGTCAGGCGCAATAGGGCCAATCATCGGACAGAATTTTGGGGCCGAGAAGATTGACCGGGTACGCGCCGCTTTTCTGGCCGGGATCAAATTCACCGCACTTTACGTTCTTGGCATGGCTGCGATCTTGTTTTTGCTTCGCGCACCTATTGCAGACTTGTTTGCAGCCCAAGGGGAAACACGAGTTCTGATTTATCTGTTCTGCGGGCCTTTGGCGCTGGCCTCGTTTTTCAATGGTGTGATTTTCGTGTCGAATGCCAGTTTCAACAACCTTGGGCACCCGGTTTATTCCACTTGGATCAATTGGGGACGACACACGATTGGAACGTGGGTTTTCGCAACCATTGGGTCCAATCTTGCTGGGGCATCTGGTGTTCTGCTGGGCCAAGCCTTTGGCGGCGTCATTTTCGCCATCATCAGCTGGGTTATGGTCGAGCGTGTGGTGGCGCGGTTGGGCCGTTCACACGCGCCCGAGCCTTTTGTGGATCAGGGTCGTATCCATTCCCTGTTTGGGCGCCGCGGCTGGTAAGGCAGCGGCATTAGTTGCCCTGATTACGCGCCTGAAGACGTTCCAGATTGACGACCGTCGACAGCATCAGGCGATCATGACTCCAGTCCTGAGTTTGCTGGATCGAAGCCGCACCCAGCGCCAAAAGGATGGCGAAGGTCAGTGACATACCAAGGAACAGCGCGGGTAGGGGGGCTTCGGCGGGCTGTTCATCCGTCAACGCAATCACACGCTGACGCAAGACGCGCTTGGCTTTTCCACCGGTCACAAAGGCAACGTTTAAGACGCGCGGATTTCTTGTCGAAAGAGTACGCGCGCAATAGTCCAGAAGACAGGTAGTGTATTCGCGCGCATCGATCCTTTTGCGGGCGACAACAGATTGGTCACATGCCAGCTCACGCAAGCGGCCGAACTGATACTTGAGCATCAGGTATGCGGGGTTCCAGAACAGCAGAGGGCGCAGAAGTTCAAATCCGAGTTCCCATTCCACATCGCCTGCACGAATGTGCTGAAACTCGTGGGCCAGTGCAAAACGCAGCTCGCGCGGTGTGTCCAGAAGATGGCTGGGCAGTACGACATGACGGCGGCGCAGACCACGAACCGCGAACGGCACGGTGATGCGATCCGACAGGCGGATATCCACCTTTGCCGATTTCCGCCAAAGGAAGCTTGACCTGACCGTTTGTCGGATCATCACGGCGTCCCGAAAAGCTCGAACGGCATATACAATTGCGACGACAGCGAACAGGGCAGCGAGTGAGATGAAAACGGGCTGCTGTCCTGACAAAGCAAGATCAACCCATCTTTCACGTGTATTCAGCAGGGCCTCGAACTGCACGGCAGGCATAGCGATCTCGCCGCGCAGATAAGCGGCAACCGCGATGTCACCAAGGGCGACAGCGCTTCCCGGCCATGCATGAGCGGCCAAAGACGATACGCCCAATGCAAGAAAAGGGCTGATCAGAATACAAATGCACAGAACCTTGAGTGCGCGTAACTGTGCGACATAGCCGTGGCGCAAAGCCGTGCGGGTCAGGGCGGCGCGTGCCATCAACCAGATGGCCGCCGACAATGCCAGCACAATGTTAAGTTCGATATATGCGTCGAGAACCGGTCTAACCGCTGTCATTTTGCAGTCTCCTCTCTACCAGCGCTCGAATATCCTCCAGGTCGGCTTCGCTCAGCCCTGCATCATCGACGAGCCGGGCCACCAGCGTGGCAGGCGTGTCATCGAACAAGGTGCGGGACAGGTTTTGTAGCGAACGGGCCTGATATCTGTCCTTTTCCAGAAGCGGCGTATAGATCAGGGTCTTGCCTGACTTACGGCTTTCTACAAAACCCTTTTCATCCAGAATGCGCAGGATCGTGGCACCAGACGTATAGGCCAGATTGCGGTCTGAGGGCAGGCGGTCTAGGACATCGCGCACCGAGCCTTCCCCGAGGGCCCAGAGTTCGTTCATGAACTCCAGTTCGACCTCGGTCAGCAGATTTGTCGTCTTTTTCTTTCGCATCGATCTCGGTGTCGTCATGGTTCGTATGCCTGACAGACAAGCATCCTTTCGCGATTTCTCAAAGTCTAAACTTTCCAGAACACAAAAACGCCCCAGCCAATCGAGAGGAAAAGTGGTGTCCAGACTGGTTGTCCGACGATCCCAAGCCAGGCGAGAAAGATATAAGCTGAGCCTAGCAAGGTAATGAACAGCCGGTCGCCCAACGTGGTGGTAAGGCCCAGCACGCCACGCCGTTCGATCCCGTCTCGATACTTGAACCCTTCAAGAACCCCGATCAGGGCGATGGCTGAGAAGATTCCAACGAAGAGGGCGAGTGTCGCTGGTGTCCAGGCCATCCAGAATTCGGGCCAAAGGGGATCGGTCCAGGAAAATCCCTTTTCCTCTTGCTGTCCGACATTGCCCCAACCTGCTTGCTGAGCGACAGCCATGGTGGGCAGGAAGGGGAGGGTGATCAGAAGTTTACGCATATTGAACCTCACACACGTCCCATCGCGAAACCGCGCGCGATGTAGTTGCGAACAAACCAGATGACGATGGCACCGGGGATGATGGTCAGCGTCCCGGCGGCAGCCAGAAGACCCAGTTCATATCCCGCGCTTGATGCGGTGCGGGTCATTACGGCGGCGATGGGTTTGGCTTCGACTGCAGTCAGTGTTTTCGCCAGCAGCATTTCTACCCAAGAGAACATGAAGCAGAAGAAGGCTGCGACGCCGACACCCGCTTTGATGTTGGGCAGGAAGATCGTCACGAAAAAGCGCGGGAAGGAATAGCCATCGACATAGGCTGTTTCATCCAGTTCTTTCGGGATGCCACGCATAAAGCCTTCCAAAATCCACACTGCCAAAGGCACGTTGAACAGCGTATGCGCCAGAGCCACGGCCAGATAGGTGTCGAACAGGTGGATCGACGAATAGAGCTGGAAGAAGGGTAGCGCGAACACCGCCGCCGGAGCCATCCGGTTGGTCAGCAGCCAGAAGAACAATTGCTTGTCCCCAAGGAACCGGTAGCGCGAGAACGCATAGGCCGCAGGCAGGGCGACACAGACCGACAGCACCGTGTTGATCGTCACATAGATGATCGAGTTGATGTACCCCCAATACCACGTCGGATCGGTGAAGATGGTAATGTAATTCTCCAGCGTAAAGGTCTGGGGGAACAGGGAAAAGCCCGACAAGATCTCGTTCGTCGTCTTAAAGGACATCGCCACCAGCCAATAGATCGGCAGCATCAGGAACGCGATGTAGAGGATCGGGATAAGGGACCGCTTTTTCATTCCGCATCATCCTTTGTCATCAGTGTGTAGAAGACCCACGAAACCAGCAGCGTGATCGCGAAGTAGATCAGGCTCATCGCAGCTGCAGGGCCGAGGTCGAACTGTCCCAGCGCGATCTTCACAAGGTCGATCGAAAGCAAGGTGGTTGAGTTGCCGGGGCCGCCGCCTGTTAGAACGAAAGGCTCGGTATAGATGTTGAAACTGTCCATGAAACGCAGCAAAACGGCGATGGTCAGGACGGTCTTCATCTTGGGCAACTGGATATAGCGGAACACGGACCATGGGCTGGCACCGTCAATCTTGGCCGCCTGATAATATGCATCCGGGATCGAAACGAGGCCCGCATAGCACAGCAGCACAACCAGCGACGTCCAGTGCCACACATCCATCACGATGATGGTGATCCAGGCCGACAAAGGCTGTTGCGTCATGTCATAGTTTATGCCCAGCACATCATTCAGGAAATATCCCATCAAGCCGATTTTCGGCAGTGTGAAGATGTTCCACATTGAGCCGACTACGTTCCATGGGATCAACATGGGCAGCGCCATCAAGACCAGACAGACCGGTACCCAGAACCCTTTGCGCGGCATCGACAGGGCAACGATAATACCCAGCGGCACCTCGATCAGCAGGATCAGGAAGGTGAACAGGAATTGCCGACCCAAGGCGGCCTGGAACCGGTCAGAGCGCAGGATTTGTTCGAACCAGCCCAGACCTTCCCAGAAGAACTGGTTATTGCCGAAGGTTTCCTGCACCGAGTAGTTGACCACCGTCATCATCGGCACCAGCGCGTTGAACGCGACCAGCGCCAGAACCGGCAGGACAAAGAACCATGCTTTTTGGTTTTCTGTTCTCATTGCGCCCGCTCCTGAGTTGCGATCCAGCCGTCGCGGTAGACGCGGGATTGTTCTGGTTTGAATTGCAGGAAAACATGCGAACCTGGGTTGGGCGCGTTGTGTTCTGCCACCGCCTTTACTGGGGTGTCTCCGACCATGGCGCTGACCACATAGTGTCGACCGATATCCGCAACTTTGGTCACATGCGCGGGGACGCCTGTTTCGCCAAAGCTTATGTATTCCGGGCGAATACCCAGATCGGTGCGGCCACCTTCGCCTAGGGTGGGGCCTTCCAGCATGACCTCGTGTCCTTCGAAGACCGCGCGGTCACCTTTGGCCTCGCAGGGCAAAACATTCATGCCCGGCGATCCGATGAAATGGCCTACGAATGTGTGCTGGGGGCGTTCAAATAGTTCAACAGGCGTGCCAATCTGCACGACCTCGCCCTCTTGCATGACGACCACTTCGTCGGCGAAGGTCAACGCTTCGGTCTGGTCGTGGGTCACGTAAATCATGGTGGCTTTGACACGCTGGTGCAGCTCTTTCAGCTTGGACCGCAGTTTCCATTTCAGATGTGGATCAATCACTGTCAGAGGTTCGTCGAACATGACCGCGTTCACGTCGTCACGGACCAGACCGCGCCCCATCGAGATCTTTTGCTTGTTGTCCGGGCTGAGGCCACTGGCGCGAGTGTTCAGCATGTCCGTGACATCCAGCATCTCAGCAATCTCATCGACGCGACGTTTGATGGTCGCTGCATCGACGCCCCGGTTCTTGAGCGGGAACGCCAGGTTTTCGCCCACAGTCATCGTGTCGTAGATCACTGGGAACTGGAACACCTGTGCGATGTTGCGCTGATCGGGGGGCAGCGCCGTCACGTCCCGGTCATCAAATAGGATCCGACCTTCCGAGGGGGTAAGAAGGCCGGATATGATGTTCAGCAGCGTTGACTTGCCGCAACCCGACGGCCCGAGCAGAGCATATGCCCCACCATCGCGCCAGGTCACATCAATTTCTTTCAGCGCATAGTCCTCGGGGCCTTTCGGCGCGGGCATGTAGCTGTGTCGTAGGTTTGAAAGCTTGATCTGTGCCATGTCAGGCCACCCTTTTGCCGTCTTGGCTGAAATACCGGCAATGGGCCGGGTTCATGTAGAAACTGTGATCCTCGCCGACCTGATACGGATGCACGCCAGCAGCCAGCGAAACCCAGTCATCCGATCCGTGCCGGAAATGCGCGCTGGAGTCAGAGCCTGACAGCTCTGTCACGATCACACGGCCTGTCAGTTCCACATCTGCTTCAGATGTCCGATATGGTGTCACCCGGTGCGGGCGCACGGCGACCATGTATTCGCCATCAGCCATATCGTTAACCGTCCAGCCGCCACCTCCGGCCAGCTGCGCCTGAGCACCTGAGACGGTAATGCTCGCCACGTTGATTGGCGGGTCCGAGAAGACGCGCGCTGCGGCGATGTTTTCAGGGTTGCGGTAGATGTCTGCAGTTGGACCGAATTGGGTAACACGACCATCTTCCATCAAGGCAGTGTAACCGCCCAGCAAAAGGGCCTCTTCGGGTTCCGAGGTGGCGTAAACCACGACTGCACCGCGTCCTGCGAACAGGTCGGGCAGTTGTTCGCGCAGTTCTTCGCGCAGCTTGTAGTCAAGGTTGGCCAGCGGCTCATCCAGGAACACGGCACGGCTTTCTTTTGCGATTGCGCGGGCCAGCGCGGTGCGTTGTTGTTGCCCCCCCGAAAGCTCATGCGGGCGGCGTTGCAGCATGGGGCGCAGTTGCAGCAGGTCAGCGGCTTCTTCCACGCGGCCTTCGATCTCGGATTTCGCCATGCCAGCCACGCGCAGGGGCGAAGCGATGTTGTCGAAAACGGTCATATGCGGGTAGTTCACGAAGAATTGGTGCACCAGGCTGATCTGACGTTTTTGCGTGTTCAGCCGGGTCACGTCTTGCCCATCCATAAAGACCTTGCCCGAGGCGATCGGGTCCAGCCCGGCCATCATCTTGATCAGAGAGGTCTTGCCTGATCCCGTCGCACCGAGCAGCACGTTGAAATGGCCGGTCTGCAGCGTCAGGTTCGTAGGTTTGATATGGATAACATTGCCAACCCGTTTGGTGGCGTCTTGAAGTTCAATCATGTCCGTGAGTTCCGGTCCTTCAGTGCATTGCACTGGCATTGGGGTGGGGGTGCCTGACGCGGCACCCCCGGTTGCTTTTGGCTTACTGAGACTGCCAGCGCTGAACCAGTTCGTCATAGTTGACGGTCTGGCCTTGCGGCTTTTCGTTCTCAAGCTTGGCCTTGGGCGAACCGGCTTTTTCCAACCAGAAGGACGGATCCTGCGGCTCGTTCAGGCGCGGACCACAGCCGCCATAGACACCGGCGCTTTCATCCGCGGCCTGCATACGGGCCATGGTGATGTCCATCTCTTCTGCCAGACGGTCCATCGCCTCTTGCGGGGTGAAGGCGCCCGAGTTCACGTCACCGATCTGCTGCCACCAGATCTGGGCCAGCTTCGGATAGTCCGGCACGTTGATGCCGGTCGGCGACCACGCCACACGGTCAGGCGAGCGATAGAACTCGACCAGACCACCCAGCTTGGGTGCGCGCTCAGTGAACGACTCGTGATTGACCGAGCTGTCGCGGATGAAGGTCAGACCCACATGGGACTTCTTCACGTCAACAGTCTTGGACGTTACGAACTGAGCATAAAGCCACGCGGCCTGAGCACGATCCTCGGGGGTCGATTTCAGGAAAGTCCACGAACCCACGTCCTGGTAACCAACCTTCTGGCCTTCTTCCCAATAGGGGCCATGCGGGCTGGGCGCCATCCGCCAAAGCGGTGTGCCTTCGTCATCCACGGTGTTGTTGCCTTCGGACTTCGGCTTCACCATGTCGGCGGTAAAGGCGGTGTACCAGAAGATCTGCTGCGCCACGTTGCCTTGGCTGAGCGCAGGCAGCGACTGATAGAAGTCATAAGACGCCGCACCCGGAGGTGCATAGGCCCGCAACCACTCATCCCACTTGCGGATCGCATAGACCGCTGCTGGGCCGTTTGCTGCGCCACCGCGCGAAACGGATGCGCCAACAGGGTTACAGGTGCCCGCTTCCATGCGGATGCCCCATTCGTCGACCGGAACACCGTTCGGCTCGCCCACGTCACCGGCACCGGCCATCGACAGCCAGGCGTCGGTCATGCGCCAGCCAAGGTCAGGCGCGCGTTTGCCATAGTCCATGTGGCCGTAGATCGTCACGCCGTCGACTTCTTTCACGTCATTGGTGAAGAATTCGGCGATGTCCTCATAGGCAGACCAGTTGACCGGAACACCCAGGTCATAGCCGTATTTTTCTTTGAATGCGGCCTTGTTGGTCTCATCATCAAACCAGTCCTTGCGGAACCAATAGAGGTTCGCAAACTGCTGGTCGGGTAGCTGATACAGCTTGCCATCCGGGCCGGTTGTGAACTGAATGCCCATGAAGTCATCCAGATCCAAAGTCGGCGAAGTTGTTGCCGCCCAGTCGCCGCCCATCATGTCGGTCAGCGGATAGGCGAGTTGCAGGCGCGAGTGCGTGCCGATCAGGTCACTGTCATTGACATAGCCGTCATACAGGTTCCGACCCGTTTGCATCTGGGTCTGAACAGCCTGAACCACTTCGCCTTCACCAAGGATCTGGTGGTTGACCTTGATGCCGGTGATTTCCTCGAACGCCTTGGTCAGAACCTCGGACTCATAAGAATGGGTCGGGATGCCCTCGGACAGGACATTGATTTCCATGCCAGCATAGGGTTGTGCAGCTTCGATGAACCACTGCATCTCGGCCATCTGTTCGTCTTTCGACAGGGTTGATGGCTGGAATTCGTCGTCGATCCAACGTTGTGCTGCGGCTTCGTCGGCCCAAGCAGAACCGTGCCCCGCAATGACGGCAGCCGCCGCCACTGCGGAAAGTAGATGTCTCCGCATCTGTCTCCTCCCAAAGATTATGGTTTCCGGCGGTAACCGGATGCCAGACAGCATCAGCGATTTGTCGCGCATGTGTCAAACTAAATTTTTAGTAATTGATGCTCGGGCATCCGAGAGCGGGTGGAATCGAACTCATTTGCCAAATTGTGAATTCGTTGTAAGCTGGGATTGTTATTACAAAAATTGCCGGTGAACGATGCGGCGCTGATTGCAAAAAGCAACTTGGACCAGCGAGGATGCGTAATGTCCCGAAGCCTGTTGAAGTACACACGTGTTCTGGAAATTGTGGGGGATACGATCAAGGTTCGGGTGCCGGTCGAGGGCGATCGAAACCCAGCGGTTCGGTTCAACGACCTTGCGGTGATAGAGACCGTAGATGGCCGTAAAACATTGGCGCAGGCGATCTTCATCGACCGGGATGTTGTGACGCTTCAGGTGTTTTCAGGCACTAAAGGAATCTCGACCGAAGCGACGGCGACCTTTCTGGGACACCCGATGCAAACGCCGTATTCGGCGAACATTCTGGGGCGTGTTTTTGATGGCGCGGGTGTGCCGATAGACGGTGGACCAGATCTGTCTTCTGAACCCCGAATCGACATTGGCGGACCGACCGTGAACCCGGCAGAACGTGCGGTTCCCAACAAGATGATCCGCACCGATGTGCCGATGATCGATGTGTTCAACACGCTGGTCGAAAGCCAGAAAATCCCGATCTTCTCGGTCTCAGGTGAGCCATTCAACGCCTTCCTCAGCCGAATCGGTATCCAGGCGGATGCAGATATTGTCGTCTTTGGCGGGTTGGGTCTGATTTTTGACGACTACCATACATTCCGTACGTCGTTCGAGGATGCGGGTGTGTTCTCGCGCACTGTGATGTTCGTCAATCAGGCGATGGATCCTCTGGTCGAGCGGCTGTTGGTCCCTGACATGGCCTTGGCGGTGGCCGAGAAATTCGCGGTGGAAGAGGGCAAGCGCGTGCTCGTTCTGCTGACCGACATGACAGCTTTTGCCGATGCAATGAAAGAGGTTGGTATCAGTCAGGAACGCGTGCCCTCGCAGCGTGGTTATATGGGCGATCTCTATTCGCAGCTGGCACGCAGGTACGAGAAAGCCTGCGATTATGCCAAGGGTGGATCGGTCACTGTTCTGACCGTCACAACGATGCCCGGCAACGACGTGACCCATCCGGTGCCGGACAACACAGGTTACATTACCGAAGGCCAGTTCTATCTGCACTCTGGCGTGATTGATCCGTTCGGCAGCCTGTCGCGCCTCAAGCAGAACGTGATCGGTAAAACGACGCGCGAAGATCACGGGCAGATCATGAATACGATGATCCGTTTCTATTCGGAAAGCCGCGATGCCGCGCAAAAGCAGGCGATGGCATTTGATCTGTCTGATTACGACCATCAGTTGCTGAAGTTTGGCGCCCTGTTTCGGTCGCGGTTCATGGACATCAACGTCTCGATCCCACTTGAAGACGCGTTGGATTTGGGCTGGAAAACACTGGCCGAGTGTTTTGCTCAGGAACAGTTGCTGATGAAGCAGGCATTGATCGACAAGTATTTCCCAAAGGATGCTAATGGCGCGGTTGCAGCTGAATAAATCGTCGCTGGCCCGCCAGCAGACGCAGCTGAAAAGCTATGAGCGGTTCCTGCCGTCGCTGGACCTGAAGCGTCAGCAGTTGATGGCCGAACGGGTGAAGGCGCGCGAGGACGTCAAACGCCTTGAGCATGAGGTGAAGGCCCTAGCGCAGCAGGTGGGCGAAAAGCTTCCTATGTTGGCCCAGCAGGGTATCGATCTGGACGGGTTGGTTGAGCTTAAGGATTACAAGGTCAAAGAGGTCAACGTGGTTGGCGTCAAGATGCCTGAGCTTGACCGGATTGAAGTTGTCGTGCGCCCCTATTCGGTACTGGCCAAACCTCATTGGGTTGATGCCGCTGCACAGTTGTTGCACGACATGATCGAAGCGCGCCTGCGGGTCAAAATCGCCGAGGAACGCGTGCGGATTTTCGACAAGGCGGTGGCCACGATTACCCAGCGGGTCAACTTGTTCGAAAAAGTTCTGATCCCCCGTGCCAAGGCCAATATCAAGAAGATCCGCATCTATCTGAGTGACGAACAGATGCAGGCGGTCGTGCGGTCAAAAATCTCCAAACGCAAACACGCGCGAGAGGTTTTGACATGAGCGTCGCGCGATTGAAGAAGATGTCTCTGGTCGGGCCTGCAGCGCACAAGGCGGATACGCTTGAGGCGCTGCAAGACCTAGGCTGTATGCATGTTCTGCCTCTTGTTCCGCCACCAAATGAACCTGAAAAGATCAGCGAGCGTAGTGCAAGAGAAGCGTATAAAACGTTGCGTTTCCTCGCAGAAGTTCCCGAGCCTCGACGCCAGATTCAGCGAGACCCCGAATTTGACATGGACCGTTTTGTGCATGAGGTGACTGACCTCATGCAACACACTCGGGAAACGATGGACCGGCGGGATTTTCTGGCGCATCGTATCGCCCAAGTGCGACCGTGGGGTGATCTGGACTTCCCGCCAACGGATGTTTTGGCGGGCAACAGGTTGTGGTTTTATCAAGTGCCTCTGAAACATCGTGAAGCTCTGTCCGATGTCAAACTGCCTTGGGCGATTTTGGAAGAGGATCACCGGTTTCTTTACGCGGTCCTGATCGCGCCAGACGAACCCGATGATGACATTCTGCCGATCCCGCGCACGCATGTAGGCTCGTTGCCCATTCACGAGCTTGAGGCGCAACTGGAGGAAGCCGAAATCGCGCTTGAGGCGCTCGACGCTGAACGCGTGGCACAAACCCGCTATCTGACCCTGATGCGTCAGAACCTGTCCGTAGCCGAAAGCGCCGCCGAACTGGCCCATGCCACGCAAAAGGTACGCGACGAAGAGGCGATGTTTGCATTGCAGGGGTGGGTCCCTGAGGATCGGATAGACGCAGTTCTAGATATGGCGCACACCAAAGGATGTGCCGTTTTGGTCGAAGAGCCAGGGCCGGGCGACGCGCCTCCAACATTACTGGAGCAACCTGAAAACCGTAGCGCTGCTGTTGATCTGGCGCTGTTCTATCAGGTGCCCGGATATCAGGATTGGGATCCGAGTGTCATCGTCTCGGCCTCTTTCGCGATCTTTTTTGCGATGATTGTCGCGGATGCCGGATACGGCGCTGTCATCCTGCTGGGGCTGCTGGCGTTTTGGAAACGGATGGATGGCACAGCCGGTCAAAGGTCCTGGCGTCAGTTCGGGCTGATTGTCTCAGGCGCTACAATTCTCTACGGCATTTTGGTCGGCAGCTACTTTGGTGTTTCTCCATCTGCCGGCTCAATCTGGGCAAAGCTCAAGGTGCTGGATTTGAACAATTTCGGGGCCATGATGATGGTGTCGATTGTGGTTGGTGTGTTGCATCTGGTTCTGGCCAACGCATTGGCGGCCCGCGCGGCCTGGGGGCAACGCAAGGCGATTGCCAATCTGGGATGGATTGCTGCCCTGATCGGCGGATTTGTACTGTGGCTCAGCTATATGAACGGAAAATCACCTGTGCCGGGGTCGGCGATCCTGATCGCTGGTGTTCTGGCGATTTTCTTGTTTTCCAGCGAGCGGATTATCCAAAAGCCGACAGACTGGATCTGGCGTCTGATTGAGGGATTGCAAAGTCTTGCCGGAGCAATGGGTGCGTTTGGCGATGTCCTTAGCTATATGCGCCTGTTCGCGCTGGGCCTTGCTTCGGCATCGTTGGCCATCACGTTCAACGATCTGGCCGTGTCTGTCATGCAGGCGCTGAAAGGACCGGGCATACTGTTTGGACTGCTGATCCTGATCATCGGTCACGTTTTAAATTTCGCCCTCGCTATGATGAGCGGCGTCGTCCACGGCTTACGTCTGAATTACATCGAATTCTTTAAATGGGGTCTGCCGGATGAAGGCATCGTCTTTCGTCCGTTTGCCCGCAAGGAGGTTCAGGAATGAATGAGCTTGTTCTTACACTGGGTTGGCTGGGCATATACGCGCCTATGGCGTTGGGGGCTGCGGCAAGCGCCATTGGCTGTTCGATTGCGGGGATGGCCAGTATCGGGGCCATGACAGAAACCGAAGGCGGCTATGGGCGGTTCGTCGGCGTTTCGGCCTTTCCGTCCACGATGGTGATCTATGGGATTGTCATCATGTTTACCCTGAACCGCGCCGTGACGCCGGAAAACGCAGGCGGATTATTCGGCATTGGCATACTGTCCGGCATTGCGCTGATGTATTGCGGCATCTGGCAGGGCCGGGCTTGCGCCGCAGCGATCAACGCCACCAAGGAAAAGCCCGAGATTTTTGGCCTTGCGCTTGCACCGGCTGCGATCATCGAAGGCTTTGGTGTTTTTGCCTTTGTATTCGCCTTGGTCATTAGTGCGGGGATCAGCTGATGGCACAGACCGGAGCAATTTCACATGGCGTTGATGCCCTGATCGACAAGCTGCGCAACGATGGGGTTGCCGCAGGTCAGGCCGAAGCCGAGAAGCTGCGCGAAGACGCCAAAGCCGAGGCCGCGCGCATTCTGTCAGATGCCAAACGCGAAGCCGATGAGTTCAAAAAGAAAGCCCGCACAGAATCCGACAATTACCGTGCAGCGGGTGAGGAGGCGTTGAACACCGCGATGCGGGATGCCGTGTTGACCATGAAGGCCGGTTTGACAGATCGCTTCAAAGAAGACGTTGAACGCCTTGTGACCAAAGAGATGTCTGATCCTGAGCTTCTTAGGCAAATGATCCTTGAGGTTGTCGGTCGGGCTAGTGAGGGAGCCAATCTGGATGGCAAGGTTCAGGTCATTTTGCCCGCGAAGGTCGCCACGCAGGAAGACATCAAGCAAAACGCGGATGACATTCAATCCGGTAAGCTGACGAAATACGTTCTTGGACTGACCGCAAAGATGTTGCGCGAGAATGTCGAACTGCACGCGACCGATGACAGTCAGGAAGGGATCCGCGTGCGGGCGGAAGATCAGGGGGTGGTTCTGGACCTGACCGACAAGGCGGTGGCTTCGTTGTTGATGGAACATCTGCAACCCCGGTTCCGCGCCGTACTGGAAGGGGTCATCCGCTGAGATGTCAAAGCAGGACGCCTATATTGCGTTGATGTGCAGTCTTCCGGGATCGGAACGCTTGTTTGTTGCCAAACAGCCTCCGCTCTCGCGGATCAGGCTCGAGCGTCGGTTGACGGCTCTGACAGCAGAAGATGCCAAGGTCCTGAATGTGCTGGAACACACGCTAAGCTGGAGCGCGTACGACATGGATGTCACAGAGGTTCAGGCGATCCAGCGCTGTAAACAGGCGTTGAAGGACATCTCACAGCCAACCCTGCGCAAACTCCTCATGCAACGTATGGAACTCCGCTCGGTGGTTGCTGCACTGCGCCTGAGAAAACGCGGAGAACCAGCGCCTTCAGGCTCGTTCGGCGTCGGACGATGGAGCCGCCACATTCCAGCCCACTGGACTGATCCTACTTTTGGGCTGGATACCCCCATGCCGTGGCTGAAAGAGGCGCACCAATTGCTTGAAGACGAAGACCCACTTGGGCTGGAACGTCTGCTTTTGTCGATCAGCCAAAAGCAACTCAAGCGACACGCAGCTCGCCACATGTTCGATTTCGAAGCGGTCGCGATCTACGTTCTGATGTGGAACATTTTCGACCGCTGGGCGCAAAGCAGCGCCACCGAAGCGGCCAAGAGATTTGAAAAACTGGCGCAGCAGGCCATGGCCGATGTCGCCGATATTGATTTTGAGGGAGCAAGCGCATGACAGCCCCAACCTCAGCTAAGCAAACCTCGACCGCACGGGTCGTCTCGGTTCAGGAAGGGCTTGTGCAAATACAAGCCAACCCAGACGCGACCGGTCAGCCCGGCCAGTTGGTCAAAAACGAAGTGGTGTTCATCCTGCCATCGCGCCCCGGTCCCGGAGGGCGTCAGGAACGTTTGAAAGCCGAGGTGCTGCGTGTGCGGGGCGATACCGCAGACGTACAGGTCTATGAAAGCACCGACGGTGTGGCCGTTGGCGATCCGGTTGAGCAATCGGGTCAGTTGCTGTCGGTCGAGCTGGGGCCGGGACTTCTGGGGCAGGTGTTTGACGGGTTGCAATCGCCTCTGCCCAAAGTGGCCGCCGAATTTGGTACCTTCCTGCCGCGCGGTGCAGATGTGGCACCCTTGGATGAGCTGGCGAAATGGTCCTTTACACCCTCGGTCAAGGTTGGCGATACCGTAACCGCAGGGGACAGTATCGGGACAGTGCCCGAAGGCCACTTCAGCCACAAGATCATGCTGCCGTTCAATTGGTCCGGCACGTACAAGGTGGTCTGGGTGCAAAAGGGCGCGGCCACGATCCATGACATTGTTGCACGCTTGGAAGACGAGAACGGGGGCGAGCATACTCTGACCCTGTCACAGAAATGGCCGGTTCGGCGGCCATTGCCGGAAAACATCCTGAAACGCACCTTGTCCGAGCGCCTGTATCCGACCGAGCCTGTTCTGACTTCGCAACGTCTGATCGACACCTTCTTCCCGATTGCCCGCGGCGGAACCGCATGTATTCCCGGACCGTTCGGGGCAGGCAAGACCGTATTGCAGAACCTAATCGCGCGGAACGCAAAGGTCGATATCGTGATCGTTGTGGCCTGCGGTGAACGGGCAGGGGAGGTGGTGGAAACCATCGAAGAGTTCCCGAAGATGACCGATCCAACCACGGGCGGCAGCCTGATGGACCGGACAATAATCATCTGTAACACTTCATCCATGCCGGTTGCAGCGCGCGAGGCATCTATTTTCACCGGCATTACTTTGGGCGAATACTACCGCCAGATGGGCTATGACGTGTTGCTGATCGCCGACAGCACCAGCCGATGGGCGCAAGCCATGCGGGAAACTTCGGGCAAGCTGGAGGAAATCCCCGGCGAGGAAGGGTTCCCCGCCTACCTGGAAAGCTCAATCAAAGGGTTGTACGAACGCGCAGGGGCCCTGAAAACCAATGACGGTGATCTGGGCAGCCTGACGCTGATCGGAACGGTTTCACCTGCGGGCGGCAATTTTGACGAGCCCGTCACGCAATCCACCCTGTCGACGGTCAAATGCTTCCTTGGTCTATCGTCCGAGCGTGCCTACAAACGCTTTTATCCAGCGGTTGATCCGATGCTCAGTTGGTCTCGGTACACCGACCAGTTGTCGGATTGGTACGACAAGAACGCCGAACCGGGCTGGACGGGTAAAGTGCGCGACCTGATCGCGCTGATCGAAAAGGGTGAACAGGTTGACCAGATGATGCAGGTCACGGGGGAAGAGGGCGTCACAATCGACGACTTTGTAACGCAGCAAAAAGCGCTGTTTGTTGACATGGTTTACTTGCAGCAAGACGCTTTCGACAAGGTTGATGCGACCGTTCCACTGGAGCGGCAGAAAATGACGTTCAAACTTGTCTACGATGTCACGCAATCCTCGGCGGCTTTCTCGGACAAAGCCGAAGTGCGGCAGGTGTTCACGCAGCTGACAGGGTTGATGAAGAACTTCCATTATGCAGCGGAAAACACGCCAGAATACAAATCGATCTGGACTCAGATCGAAGACCTGTGTCGCGAAAAGTTCGGAGCGTAGAGAAGGAAATGGCAGCCCGTAGGGGAATCGAACCCCTCTTTCCAGGTTGAAAACCTGGCGTCCTAACCGATAGACGAACGGGCCATTTGGTAGTGGCACAAGCACAAGTGGCAGCCCGTAGGGGAATCGAACCCCTCTTTCCAGGTTGAAAACCTGGCGTCCTAACCGATAGACGAACGGGCCACGCTGGCTTGTGGAGGGCCTTTTACGGTTTCACCGTGACCCCCGCAAGCGGAAAAATGCAGGGATGTGAAAGTTTTTTGGGCCTCTGACGCAGAGTGTCAATTGGCCTCTGCCGCATCCTCCAGCCGAAGTTGAACGGATTGTCGCCCACCCCATGTGTTCACCTCAAGCCGACCCGCAAAATGAAAGCGTGCGCCGCCGTGATTTGACAATTTCTCGCCCATTGGGCCGTCAAAGGCACCAAAGGCAATCGCGTCCAGGCCACCACCCATTCCATCGACCAGTGAAAGCTTCAGATGTGTTTCCCCCACTCGTTTGGCAAAGCGCACCTGCAGGTCCGGCAAAGCATAGCGTGGGGCAGGGGCGCTGGCCCCAAATGGCCCCGCCTGTTCAACCTGTTCGATCAGATCAACCGTTGCAGCACCGGGCATAAGCGCGCCGTCCAGTTTCAGATCGGCAGGGCCGCCCTGACCGGCACCTTGCTTGGCCAACAACTCGCTCAAGCGCTCCATCGCAGGTTCAAGCTTGTCGCGCATCACGGTAAGACCCGCTGCCATCTTGTGACCGCCCCCTTTGACCAACAGCCCTTCGGCGGCAAGGCGCTGGATCGAAGCCCCCAGATCAACACCCGAAACCGACCGGCCCGAGCCTTTGCCTTCATCCCCATCAAAGCCAATCACGATGGCCGGGCGGTTGGCGGTTTCCTTCAGGCGAGAGGCCACGATCCCGACCACACCGGGGTGCCAGCCTTCGCCTGCCGCCCACACCAATGGCGCGTCCAGGCCGCGGTCTTCTGCCTGTTCCATGGCAGCGGCGCGCACTGCGTTTTCAATGTCCCGACGTTCGGTATTCAAGGCATCCAGACGCTCGGACAAAGCTTGCGCTTCGTGCAGGGACTCTGTGCTTAGCAACCGCGCGCCCAGATCGGCCTGACCGATCCGCCCGCCCGCATTCACACGGGGACCCAGCAGAAATCCAAGATGATAGCTGTTCGGCGCGGTATCCATGCGCGAAACATCGGACAGGGCCACAAGACCGGGGCGCTGCCGCTGCGCCATGACTTTCAAGCCCTGCCGAACCAAAGCGCGATTGGCGTCGATCAGAGGTGCAACGTCAGCCACAGTGGCCAGCGCCACCAGATCCAGCATCGACATCAGATCCGGCCCCTTTACGCCGTCTTGGCGCAATCGACGCCCGGCTTCGACCAGCATCAGAAACACAACGCCCGCCGCACATAGGTATCCCAGATCGCCGCTTTCGTCCTGACGGTTGGGGTTCACGACAGCGACGCAATCTGGCAGCGTCTCACCTCCAAGGTGATGATCCAAAACGATCACGTCTGCACCCTTGGCCGCCGCAATCGGCTCGTGGCTGAGTGTTCCGCAATCGACGCATAGGATCAGGTCGTGACTGGCCGCCAGTTCCTGCATGGCAGGCACGTTGGGGCCGTACCCTTCATCGATCCGGTCCGGCACATACAGCGTCGCCTGCAAACCCATCTGGCGCAACCAGACCAGCAGCAGCGCGGCGGAGCTGCCGCCGTCGACGTCATAATCCGCAAACACTGCAATCTTCTGGCGATGCCGAACGGCATCCAAAAAGCGTGCCGCTGCAATCTCCATGTCCTTCATCGCACGCGGGTCGGGCAGCAATTCCTTGAGCTTGGGATCCAGAAAGCCGCGTGCCTCAATCGCGGGCACGCCGCGTCTGGCCAGAACCTGGCACACCGCGCGTGGCAGGTCGGTCTGTTGCGCCATCATCTCGGCGGCGCGCTCTGCCTCGGCGCTGGGGCCAACCCAACGCCGCCCTGTCAATGATTGCTCTACCCCAAGAAAACTCATCTCTCGCCTCTTATGCGCCAAGGCCGGACCCTTGCGGACCCGGCCTTTTCATCTTTTCAAAAATACTCTCGCCGAAGGCAACGGCGCAAGCCGTTACGCCTTGTCGTGCGGCCAGGTGGGCGTGCGGTAAGACATGCGGCGCACCGACCCGGTTTTCGACCGCATCAACAGCGTGGTGGTTTCAACCCAGCCCGGCTCTCGCTTGATACGCGGCAGCAGCGAACCGCCTGTGACACCGGTTGCGGCAAAGATCACATCTGCGGTCACCATCTCATCCCGCGCATAAACGCGATCCAGATCAGTGATGCCAGCCTTGGCGGCGCGGCCACGTTCGTCATCGTTGCGGAACAACAGGCGACCAAAGATCTGACCACCCATACATTTCAAGGCCGCTGCGGCCAGAACACCCTCGGGTGCACCACCTTGACCCATGTACATGTCAATGCCGGTTACTTCGCTTTCGGCACAATGCATGACACCTGCCACATCACCATCGGTAATAAGTCGGATCGATGCACCGGTTTCGCGTACTTCTGCGATCATCGCTTCATGGCGGGGGCGTTCCAGAATGCAAACCGTGATATCTGCCGGTTTGCAGTCCTTGGCCTTTGCCAAGGCTTCGACACGTTCGCGCGGGGACATGTCCAGATTAACGACGCCTTCAGGCAGGCCCGGACCAACGGCCAGCTTGTCCATGTACACGTCCGGTGCATGCAGCATGGAACCGCGTGGACCCATGGCGATCACGGTCAGCGCGTTGGGCATGTCCTTGGCGGTCAGCGTTGTGCCTTCCAGCGGGTCCAATGCGATGTCCACACCGGGGCCGTTTCCGGTGCCGACTTCTTCACCGATATACAGCATCGGCGCTTCGTCGCGTTCACCTTCACCGATCACAACAACACCGGCAATGTCCAACAGGTTCAGCTGTTCCCGCATGGCGTTTACGGCTGCCTGATCGGCGGCTTTCTCATCGCCGCGCCCCACCAGCGAGGCCGAGGCCAGTGCAGCCTGTTCCGCCACCCTTGCCAGCCCCAGAGACAGCAGGCGGTCGTTGAAATCGGTCTTGGCAGCACTCATTGTTCAGTATCCCTTGGTCAGTAAAGCCGTTTCTTCCGGCATAACTTGCGTTTCATGCAGGCCGCAAGATCAAACCTCTTCAATTCGCAACGCAACAGGCTCACCGGCGACCACATCCGTATTGCGGAAACCGTCCAGCGCGACGTTCAGAGCGGCGCGTGTGGTTTTGTGGGTGACGATCAGCACAGGTGCCGTGCTTTCGGCATGGGCATACTGGCGCATCCGGTCGATCGAAACACCAGCGTCGCCCAGAATGGCGGCCACCTTGGCCAGAGCACCCGGTTTGTCCATCAGGCCCAGCCGCAAATAGTATGGCGCAGGCAGACCCGTCACCGCCGGTTTGGCGGCCTCAAGAGATGTGGCAGGGCGGCCGAAGGTCGGGATCTGAAGACCGCGTGCCAGATCGCACACATCCCCCATCACGGCACTGGCTGTCGGGCCCTCACCCGCGCCAGGACCGCGCAAAACAACCTGTTCGACCGAGTCGCCTTCGATCACCACCATATTGGTGCCGCCCTCCAACTGACCTAACGGTGAATCGCTGGGTACGAGGCAAGGTTGCATACGTTGCTCAAGCCCGCGTGCGGTGCGCTGCGCCACGCCCAGCAGTTTGATGCGAAAGCCCATATCTTCGGCCTGATCGATATCGTCCAGGCTGATCTGCTGAATACCTTCAATCTCGATTCCGTCGAAATTCGGCTTGGTGCCAAAGGCGATCGAGGCTAGCAACGCCAGTTTATGCGCCGCGTCGATGCCGCCCACGTCCAGATTGGGGTCGGCTTCCAAATAGCCCAGTTCGGCGCACTCATCGAATAGGGCATTATACCCCTGACGCTGAGATTGCATTCGGGTCAGGATGTAGTTGCAGGTCCCGTTCATCACACCCATCACCCGGGTGATCTCGTTTCCGGCCAGACCCTCGGTGAGGGATTTGATCACCGGGATACCGCCGGCAACTGCGGCTTCAAACCGGATGACACGACCCGCAGCCTCAGCCTTTTCTGCCAACTCCTGACCGTGGATGGCCAGCAATGCTTTGTTGGCAGTGACAACATCCTTGCCACTGGCCAAAGCAGCCTCGACCGAGGCCTTGGCTGGGCCGTTTTCACCGCCCATCAACTCGACGTAAACGTCGATATCGTCGCGTTTCGCCAGCCCGACCGGATCGGTTTCCCAGGCATAGTTCGACAGGTTTACACCGCGATCTTTTTTGGGGTCCCGTGCTGATACGGCCACGATCTCAATCGGGCGGCCCGTGCGGGCTGCTAGCAAGTCTGCGTGACGGCGGACAATCTTTACGACACCGATGCCGACTGTTCCCAAGCCCGCAATTCCAAGCCGCAGTGCCTGTGTCATGTCGTATGTCCCTTTCCGCCGGATTCTAACTGTGTTCGGATGCTTGTCCGATCAGCGCTGCCTTAGCGGGTTCGGGCCAAGGGTGCAATCCGTCACCGGGTGATTGTGGGGGGAATGCCGTGCTTTAGTTGGTTTGCGCGTTTTGCAGAGCTTCTGCCTTTTGTGCCAAAGCCTGGCTGCGTTGCGTCAGGTCTTCTTCGACCGCCGCAGCTTCGCTTACTGGATCAATGGGCGCACCAAGTGTTTCCTGTAGTGGTACAAGCCGCGGGTAAGGGGCTTTTTTAACTGATGCAGGTTCGCTTCCTTCCAACTCAGGAAAATCCGCGCACCCGGCACAAAGAAGAATAAGAGGAAGTAAAGACCGCAGTTTCATTGGGCACGCTTTTGGTTTTTCGAGCCCCTTTGTGATGCACGTTTTGGAGCCTTCGATCAAGCAGGGTTCTATCTGAACAATTGTTCAGATACTGTGAAGGCATGGCACGAACTCAAGGCTCTCACTCTGACATTACCGGCCCCCGCATTCGCAAGGCTGCGCTGAGCCTGTTTGCACGTCACGGTTATGCTGCCGTTTCAATGCGACAGATTGCAAAAGAAGTCGGCGTACAGGCCGGGGCCTTGTACAATTACACGCCAGACAAGCAGAGCCTGCTGTACCGCTTGATGCGGGAACACATGCAAGAACTGCTGTCAGCATTTGGTGATTTGCAGAGTGGCAAGGATGCGCAGGAAGCGCTGCGCCGGTTCGTAGGATTTCACATCCGGTTCCATTTACAACGCCCTGATGAGGTCTTCATTGCCTACATGGAGTTGCGAAACCTCTCGCCTGAGAACTTCGCCGAAATTGAAGACCTTCGCAGACAGTACGAAAACGCGTTGGAAAGCATCCTTCACGCCGGACAGAAGGCCGGGCAGTTTGCAATACCAGACACCAAGATTGCAACGCTTGCTGTGATTGCCATGCTGAACGGTGTGATGACATGGTATCGATCCGGCGGTCGACTGTCGTTGGATGAGGTCGAGCAAATCTATTGGAACATGGTGCACAAAGCGGTGACGGCCTGACAAGGTCAGGCCGCCGTTAAGTTAGTGCGCCGGTCGAATGAACGTCCCGTTTCTGAGTTCCCGAAAGGCTTGTTCCAGCTCGGCCCGTGTGTTCATTACAATTGGACCGTGCCACGCGACCGGCTCATCAATCGGGGCGCCAGAGATCAACAAGAACCGAACGCCTTCTTGGCCCGCCTGAACCGTGATTTCATCTCCGGTGCCAAAACGGACTAGGGTTCTGTCGCCCGACATGTCGCGAATGTTGACCTCTTGCCCCGCGACCTCTTTCTCCAACAGCACACCTGTTGGTTGCGAGGCATCTGCAAAAGCGGCCTGACCCTGAAACACATACGCAAAGGCGCGACGATAGGTGTCGATCCGAAACGTCTTTTTCACACCTGCGGGGATCGAGATGTCCAGGTATTGCGGGTCCGCTGCGATACCATCCACCGGCCCGGTCTTGCCCCAGAAGTCACCGATAATAACCCGCACGGTCGTGCCGTCGTCATCGATGACCTCGGGAATGTCCTTGCTTTGAACATCCTGATAGCGCGGAGCGGTCATTTTCTGGTCCGAGGGCAGGTTGCCCCACAGCTGGAATCCGTGCATCTGTCCCGAGGTGTTTCCGTGGGGCATTTCCTGATGCAGGATACCTGATCCCGCCGTCATCCACTGCACATCGCCAGCGCCCAATGTGCCGGTATTGCCCAATGAATCGGAATGCTCAACTGATCCGGCCAGCACATAAGTGATCGTTTCGATCCCACGATGCGGATGCCAGGGAAACCCGGCCTGATAGTCCTGCGGCCGTTCATTCCGAAAATCGTCGAACAACAGGAAAGGGTCCAACTCGGACGGGTCCTGAAACCCGAATGCACGATGCAGTTTCACACCGGCCCCTTCCATCGTTGGAACGGCTCTGCGCGTTTCTAGTGTAGGTCTGAGAGACATGAGAACCTCCGTTTTGTTTGAGCAGCATGTAAACTCTGCGCTTGTGCAGTCAATTCGCGCGGAAAAACCGAACCTGTGCGAATTTGCAGATCAACCAAACCCCTGTTGTTTCCTGCGCAAAGCAGCTATCCAGAGGATCGAAACAGGAGATTTCCATGCAGGAAGAAGTGCTGGCAACGATTGAGGCATCCTCGCCCAGACGCTGGGCCGGGGTAGGGATGCTGACGACGGTTGGGGCACTGGTAACGTATGTTGCTCTGGCGTCCCCGCCTGAGCCGGTGTGGCAAGCGTTCCTGTTAGCTGTAGGTGGGGCATCGCTGTGGCTGGCGTATCGTGTTTGGCACGCGACACAAGACCGTATCGAGTTGACCCGTTCTGAATTGCGCACGGGATCAGGTCAGATCATTGCGAAAGTCGAAGACATCGAAACTGTTGATCGCGGCGTGTTCGCATTCAAACCGTCAAACGGATTTCTGGTTCGGATGCGTCACAAATCGTCAAACAAATGGGCGCCGGGTCTGTGGTGGCGACTGGGGCGCAGGGTTGGCGTGGGCGGCATGACAGCTGCCGCCGAAGCCAAGTTCATGTCAGAGGCCTTAGTCTTCCTTCTTACAGATGACCGGGGGCTTCTCTAAGTCACATGCAACCTTGCCGGCAAAGCGGGGGCTTGTGAAGATGAAGTTTTCAAATGTAATTCCGGTTGCAAAGTCCCAACCTGGTTTGAACATCGGAATGTATTCGTTCGACGTTTCCACCAAAATAATCGTGTCCTGGTCAGGCATTGGCGGCAGGCGATCTTTGAGTTCGTCGACATTGGTGTCGTCCCAGACCCAACTGTAACCGCGCGTGGTTGACCAACGCACATCGTGTCGGTCTTCAGCTGCTTCGTACCGCAACAGCGAGATTCGTACATCCACTTCGGATCGGTTGTTGATCATCCGTCCCATCAACTCTTGAAGCGAGTCGATATAGATGTCGGTCACTTCTTGCGACTCTCTCGAAATCAGGTCGCTGACGGTATAAGCCGCCTTTTGATTGGAGGCGCTCTGCCGAAACCCTTCAAATGCGGTGAAAGAGAATGTGACCGTCCAAAGCAGAAGAGGGAAGATCATCAGGGCTTCTACTGTCAGAATGCCGCTTTCATCTTCCTTGAAGGCTTGGACGCGTTTTTTCACGTTTCGCATGACAGACATGGCTTTACCGGGGCTCCTGTACGAATGCCGTCGTCGCAGTCAGAGAGTAATGACCGGATTCGTCGGGGACTTCACGCGCAATAACCGAAGTCTTGAACACCGGATCGATGCGCAGGCACGCGCGGAGGATCATCAACTCGTTCGACCCGCCGCTGTCGAACTTGAACTCATGCAGCGGATTAACCTCTTCGGTACTATCGGTGCAGTCAGGTTTTTCAGGAAGATTAATTCCTACAAACGCATTCTGCCTGATCATTTCCAGGCGCAAGTTCGCCTCGCAGTTCTGGATGCCGGAAATATCGCAGATCCGGTTTTTGATGACGTTATGATCCCATTGTGTACCGGTGTTCAGGCGAATGTCCCGCACCACCCTGTCAACGCCTTGTTCCAAAGCGCCGTGTTGCGTGGTGATGACGTTCATTTCCGCCCCAATCCCCAAAAACGCCAGGAAGAAGGGGACGATCATAACAAATTCGATCGTCGCGTTTCCGGTTTCTGATCGCTTAAAGCAGCTAAGCTTTGACTTGGTCTTGCGGATCATTGGGTCAGCCTCAGTTTGCGAATAGAGGACGCAATCGACGCAAACGCCTTTTCCAGGTTCAGCCCGCTTACGTTGTAAACATGGCTATCCGAGCTGGCGCAGGACTTGATGGTGTTCAAGCCAGTGGTAGGGGCCTCGAAAGCGATACCGTAGATGATGACACCCTTGTCTTTGGCTGCGCCGCAAATGCTGGCTGTGCGCGTGTTTTTTGTGGACGAGCCAACCGATTTCCGAAGATTCCAATACCAGTTGTTTTCATGGTTTGACTGCCAGTAGAAGTTGTTCTTGGCGTTCCACCACAGTGAGGCCCGGTTGAACAGTTCTGGATACGAAAGACGAACGGCAGTACCGACTTCTTCATTCGATGCGTTCTCGTTCGGAGGATTCCCGAACGGGTGCTCTGCTGTAACATAGGCTCCGCCGTTTTCTTCGGTATGTTGCATCCAAACCCACCGATCCGGGTCACGACGATAGCGGATGCTATACTCACCCTTACTTCCGTCAGCGCGTTCGAACTCCGGATTGAACCAGACTGCGGTCGTCCCGCTGCGGGCAGACGAATCCAACATGTACTGCGTAGTGTTTTGCCCGTCGGTCATGACGATCACGACTTTCAGAACATCCGAGTCAAAGGATTCTGGGCGGTTGGCGAATTTTGTCGGTACCTTACCCTCATTCGCGAGATCGCCGATCACCGGTTGGAAGGTCGGATCCAACATGCCGACGCCCCATTTCATGCCCACATCAATAGACGTGTTTCCGCTCGCCGTAAGGGCGTCGATGCGATTGTGGAGATATTCAACGTTGTCGGAGACAGGTGTAATCTCACTACCACTGCGCACTGGACAAACAAAATAGGCAGGAGGTTCACCATCGGTTGTGCGACCGTTCACTGTCGCACTGGTGTAGCGCCATGGGTCGAAATGAGCAGTGCGTTGATAAAAGACTGACGGGTCAAGCGTGGCAGAACTAAACTGCCCCGATGTGAAGTTCACACAGTGGGAATAATCGTGTTCCGACGTCACATTGCTGAACTTGCCCAAAATGTCCTGCCCAGCATTTACTTGCGTCGCGTAGGGCACAATTGACATTGAAATCTTGGTCTCGCCCGATTCCTCGAGCATCAGCGTGACAAATTCCTTGGCTGCGCCTCGCAGAACTTCGATCTTCGATTTTCCCGGAGTGGCAGACGATCTTGTCATTGACCCGGACATGTCCAGAACCAGCGAAATCTCGACCGAACCGATCGACTCTTCGGCGGTACTTGCCGCGACAATCCCCAGCTCTGTCACTGTACCGAACCGCAGGAAGCGCGTCGGCACGACCGCCTCTGCCGTCGCGGATACCGTTCTAGAGCCGAATCCTTCGACAACAGTAATCGTCTTTTCAAGATGGCCCAGACCGGCCTTTTGCATGTAGTCTTCCACAACCTGTTGCGGAGGAAGCTTCTGGTCCAGATCTGCGGCAGCCAGAACGGCACGGTCCAGGGTGGATTGCACGTTGGCACGGTCACGTTCATGGGTCATGATGTCCATGGACATGCCGGTGATCGCAAGCATCAGGATCAGGATGAGTAGTGTGAAGATCGTAAAAGTGCCGTCTTCCCTTTCAGCGAACGCGCGCATTTGGGAAGCCTTGCATTTCGGCATTGAGCCGTCGTTCTTAAGCGAGTGTTTAATCATTTGATGACTCCGCACCGCACATAGAATCCGTGCGACATAAAAAGAGATTTGGTATAAATTTAATTTTCAAACATGGCGTGAATTGGGCGAAAAAGGCTTGGTTTTGGCCTTTTTACGCGCAAATCGGCTATAAAACCTGCCGTCCAGACCGATCTGTCAATGAAATGAAAACAATTCGTTAAGGATTGAGCCGGTAACCCGACTCATCCGCTGACGGTGACGCATTTGTTAAGGAAATGATGAAAAAAAGTGCAATGTTTGATTGCAGCCTGACGCAACTGGTGCGACAAAAAGTCATGACGTTACGTCTGGTACCGATACGGAGGATTGTATGACCGGCATCAAAGAACCCAGCTTTCGTGAGAGTGTTGACTTGATGTTCAATAGGGCGGCGTCCCTGATGGACCTGCCGCCGGGGCTGGAGCAAAAGATCCGGGTTTGCAACGCGACCTACACCGTTCGATTTGGTGTGCGGCTCAGGGGGGAAATCCATACATTCACCGGATATCGTTCCGTGCATTCTGAACATATGGAACCCGTCAAAGGCGGTATCCGTTATGCTCTGGCAGTGAACCAGGACGAAGTCGAAGCTCTGGCTGCGCTGATGACTTATAAATGCGCGTTGGTTGAAACGCCGTTTGGCGGGTCTAAAGGCGGGTTGTGCATCGATCCCAGAAAATACGAAGAACATGAGATGGAGCAGATCACCCGGCGCTTTGCCTATGAACTGGCCAAGCGTGACCTGATCAACCCGTCTCAGAACGTTCCGGCCCCCGATATGGGAACGGGTGAGCGTGAAATGGCATGGATGGCTGACCAATATGCGCGGATGAACACCACGGACATCAACGCGCGCGCTTGTGTCACTGGTAAGCCTCTGAACGCGGGCGGCATTGCCGGACGGGTTGAGGCGACGGGACGCGGCATCCAATACGCGCTGCGCGAGTTTTTCCGTCACCCGGAAGACGTGCAGAAAGCTGGCCTGTCTGGCAAGCTGGACGGCAAGCGCGTGGTGGTGCAGGGATTGGGTAATGTGGGGTACCACGCGGCCAAGTTCCTCAGCGAACAGGATGGCTCTATCATCGTTGGCATCATCGAATGGGACGGTGCGCTGTATAATCCCGACGGCATCGACGTTGAAGCGGTCCGGCAGTGGATCGTCAAACATGGCGGGGTCAAGGATTACCCCGATGCGACCCACTCGGCCGAAGGTGGAAGCGTGCTGGAAGCGGAATGTGACATCCTGATTCCGGCGGCCTTGGAAGGTGTCATCAACCTGTCCAATGCCGAGCGGATCAAAGCGCCCTTGATCATAGAAGCCGCAAACGGGCCGGTGACGGCAGGTGCGGATGAAATCCTGCGCAAGAAAGGCACAGTGATTATCCCGGATATGTATGCCAACGCAGGTGGTGTGACCGTTTCTTACTTCGAATGGGTCAAGAACCTCAGTCATATCCGCTTTGGCCGGATGCAGCGGCGACAGGAAGAAGCGCGGCATGAGTTGATCGTGAGCGAATTGGAAAGGCTGGACCGCTATCTGGGTGATGCCTGGACGATGTCGCCTGACTTTAAGACGCAGTACCTGAAAGGGGCTGACGAGTTGGAGTTGGTTCGGTCCGGTCTGGATGACACCATGCGCATTGCTTACCAGTCGATGCGCGAGGTCTGGCACAGCCGCGACGATGTAGAGGACCTGCGCACAGCGGCCTATATCGTGGCCATTGACCGCGTGGCGAAAAGCTACCGCGCCAAAGGGCTCTGACGTCAACAGGTGGGGCAGGCGGGCTGCCCCGCTCTCAAGTTGTTCAGCGGTGGCAGGTGGCAAAAAGGATTATGGCAGCCCGAGATCCAGGCAGGTAAGCTGCGCCGAAAGAAACGAATCCGGGAGAACCCCATGTTGCGTATCGCCATCGTCGCGGCCTTGCTTGCCACCCCTTCACTGGCTCAGGACAGCGCCGAGCAAAGCTGTAAATATCAGGCCGATGTGGTGGCCGCGATCCAGAAGGCCCGGTTGGACAGGGTAAAAGAGCGCGACGTCGCACAGGCGATTGCGGACAGTTCACCGACCTGGCCCGAGAACTATAATGCGGCGATTCCGCTGATTACCCCCTGGGTTTATGAGCAAAAGATGCGCGATGTGCGCAAGAAGGATCTGGGTGCCGCGTGGTTGGAGCTGTGTCTTCAGCAATAATCCACAGTTATGCCAATTCCTTGTGGATAAGCCCGCGCCGTCCCCTTGGCGCGGGTTTTCATTTCTGGCAGGTTTGACCCATGTCTTTGTCCCCCGGATTTCTGGATGAGTTGCGCACCCGGCTAAGCCTGTCTCAGGTCGTCGGGCGCAAAGTCATATGGGATCAGCGCAAGTCCAATCAGGGCAAGGGTGATATGTGGGCCCCATGCCCGTTTCACCACGAAAAGACGGCTTCGTTCCACGTCGATGACCAAAAGGGGTTTTATTACTGCTTCGGCTGTCATGCGAAAGGCGACGCAATCAGCTTTGTAAAAGAGACCGAGAATGTCTCATTCATCGAAGCGGTAGAGATTTTGGCGCGTGAGGCTGGGATGCCTATGCCTGCCCGTGATCCCAAAGCACAGGAAAAGCAGGACCGCCGATCGCAACTGGCTGATGTGATGGAGCAGGCGGTGCAGTTCTTCCGCCTGCAGCTCAAAACAGGGGCGGGTGCGCCTGCGCGCGATTACCTTGCTGGCCGTGGTCTGGATGCACAGGCGTTGGATCGTTGGGAGATCGGCTTTGCCCCGGACGGTTGGCAGGCGCTGTGGGATCATCTGCGCGGCAAGAATGTGGCTGAGGATCAGATCCTTGGGGCGGGGCTGGCCAAGCCGTCGAGTAAGGGTAAGAAGCCTTATGACACGTTCCGCAATCGTATCATGTTCCCCATCCGCGATCCGCGTGGACGATGTATCGCGTTTGGTGGGCGGGCTATGGACCCCAATGATAACGCCAAGTACCTGAATTCGCCCGAAACCGAGCTGTTCGATAAGGGGCGCAGCCTGTACAACCATGGCCCTGCGCGGCAGGCAGCGGGGAAAGGGCAGCCGTTGATCGTGGCCGAAGGATACATGGACGTGATCGCACTGGCCGAGGCCGGATTTGGCGCGTCGGTCGCGCCCTTGGGGACTGCGATCACCGAGCATCAGTTGCAACTGCTCTGGCGCGTTTCCAACGAACCGATCATTGCGCTGGACGGCGACACGGCAGGTCTGCGCGCTGCGATGCGGGCGGTTGATCTGGCTTTGCCGCTGCTCGAAGCGGGTAAATCTCTTCGCTTTGCGCTGATGCCTGAAGGCAAAGATCCCGACGATTTGTTGCGGGCGGAAGGGGCGGGGGCTGTGCAATCAGTGCTGGAAGGCGCCATTCCGATGGTCAAATTGCTGTGGCAGCGTGAGACAGAAGGGAAAGTCTTTGACAGCCCCGAGCGCAAAGCCGCTCTGGACAAATCGCTGCGCGACAAGATCAAACTGATCCGCGACCCTTCGATCCGGTCGCATTATGGGCAAGAGATCAAGGATTTGCGCTGGCAGCTTTTCCGCCCCCAACGCCAACCACAGAACCGACAGTGGCAGCCGCGTGGCAAATGGCAGCCCCCACAGAATGCCACGCCGGGTGCGCGGGCGTCTTTCCTGGCATCGTCCGAGACCGCTGATATCCAACTGCGCGAGGCGGCCATTCTCGCCATCGCAATTCTAAACCCACAGGTCGTTGTCCAGTTCGAGCACCAGCTTGAGGACATGGAATGCCTCAACCCCGAATACGCTGCCCTGCGGGACGCCATTCTGCGTCACGCAATTGATGACCCAGACCACCTGAAAGACCACATTGTCGATTCTTTGGGCCCCCAGCCCCTTGAAAACCTGCTGGCCCTTCGCCATGTCGCAGTGATCCCCTGTGTGTACAAACCGGGCGACGTTGAAAAGGCCGAGATGACACTGGCCGAGGAACTCGCAAAGATCAAAGCGCTCCGGGGGTTGGATGCTGAGATAGCCGAAGCGGCGGAGGAATTGTCTGATCTGGCCGATGAGGCGCTGACATATCGGCTGGCGCAAGCCGCCGAAGAGCGCAACCGTACAAGCCGCAGCCAGAACGAAGACAGGGCCGTATTCGACATTGCCGACAACGGTGCGCGAATCAACCGCGACGAGAAAGACGCGTTCGAGGCAATCATGTCCGGTATCAAATTCGAGCGGAAACGCCGGTAAAGTGGTGTTTTCATAAGGCACTGGAAAAGAAAAACGGGTAAACGGGTGGCCGAATCACTTCTACGCGCTAATGATTCGGTTCAAACGAATCACCCATCCCTGCAGGAGCATTGAATGGCCGCCAAAGACACGACCGAAGATCGCAAATCCGAAGAGCAGGAACAGGAAATCTCGCTGGACATGAGCCAGGCCCAGGTCAAGAAGATGATCGCCGAGGCCCGCGAGAAAGGTTACATCACCTACGACCAGCTCAATCAGGTTCTACCGCCAGATCAGGTCAGCTCGGAGCAAATCGAAGACGTTATGTCGATGCTGTCCGAGATGGGCATCAACATCATCGAAGATGAAGAGGCCGAAGAGGAAGAGAACAAAGGCTCGACCGAACTGACAACCACCGATAGCAACCGTGAAGTTGCATTGGCTGGGGCCGCCACAGAAAAACTGGACCGCACAGACGACCCCGTCCGCATGTATCTGCGCGAGATGGGTTCGGTTGAACTGCTGAGCCGCGAGGGCGAAATTGCTATCGCCAAGCGTATCGAAGCAGGTCGGAATACCATGATCCAAGGGCTGTGCGAAAGCCCTCTGACCTTCCAGGCGATCACCATCTGGCATGACGAACTGCTGTCCGAGGACATTCTTCTGCGCGACGTCATCGATCTTGAGGCCACATTTGGCAATCAGATGGACGAAGACGGCGATGTGGAAGAGCCTGTGGTCGACACATCCGCAGTGCAGGCAGCCAAACCGGCAAAAGATACCGGCCCCGAGCTGGACGCTGACGGCAACCCGCTGAACAATGACGATGACGACGATGATGACGATCAGGCCAACATGTCGCTGGCCGCGATGGAAGCGGCGCTGAAGGATCAGGTCCTGACCACGCTTGAACGCATCTCAACCGATTTCTCGATGTTGTCGGAAATGCAGGATAGCCGGATTTCGGCAACCCTGAACGAAGATGGCTCGTTCAGTGAAAAAGATGAAGAGACCTATCAGAAGTTGCGCGCCGAAATCGTTGAGCTGGTGAACGGTCTTCACCTGCACAACAACCGGATCGAAGCGCTGATCGACCAGCTTTATGGTATCAATCGCCGTGTCATGTCTCTGGACAGCGCGATGGTCAAACTAGCCGATCAGGCCCGCATCAACCGCCGTGAGTTCATCGAAGCTTACCGGGGTCGCGAACTGGATCCGAACTGGTTGTCCGAGATGGCTGAAAAGCCGGGCCGGGGTTGGCAGATGTTCATCGAACGCTCGACGGCCAAGGTCGAAGAACTGCGCAACGATATGGCTCAGGTCGGTCAATATGTCGGCCTCGATATCTCGGAATTCCGCCGCATCGTGCAACAAGTTCAGAAAGGTGAGAAAGAGGCGCGTCAGGCCAAGAAGGAAATGGTCGAGGCCAACCTGCGTCTGGTGATCTCGATTGCCAAAAAGTACACAAACCGTGGCCTGCAATTCCTTGATCTTATTCAGGAAGGTAACATCGGCCTGATGAAGGCGGTGGACAAGTTCGAATACCGCCGCGGTTACAAGTTCTCGACCTATGCGACTTGGTGGATTCGTCAGGCGATCACGCGGTCTATCGCGGATCAGGCCCGCACGATCCGTATTCCGGTTCACATGATCGAAACGATCAACAAGCTGGTTCGGACCGGTCGCCAGATGCTGCACGAAATTGGACGCGAACCGACGCCGGAAGAGCTGGCCGAAAAGCTGCAGATGCCGCTTGAGAAGGTGCGCAAGGTGATGAAGATCGCCAAGGAACCGATCTCGCTCGAAACTCCGATCGGTGACGAGGAAGACAGCCAACTGGGCGATTTCATCGAGGACAAGAATGCCGTACTGCCTCTGGACAGCGCCATTCAGGAAAACCTCAAGGAAACCACCACACGAGTTCTGGCCTCGCTTACCCCGCGTGAGGAGCGGGTTCTGCGGATGCGTTTCGGCATCGGTATGAACACCGACCACACTCTGGAAGAAGTTGGCCAGCAGTTCAGCGTGACCCGCGAGCGTATTCGCCAAATTGAGGCTAAGGCGCTGCGCAAATTGAAGCACCCAAGCCGGTCACGAAAGCTGCGGTCTTTCCTGGATCAGTAAATTCAAAGGCGCCTCACACGAGGCGCCTTTTCGTTTGGCCATCACATTGGCCTGTTCTCTCATCACATTGGCGGGAATTCACACGGAATGAACGCTGCCGTTTTCTATATCGGTCCTGTCCACTCATGGGACGGGGCCGGGGCGAGGCTTTAGGGCTGATGACCCCCGGCCTTACGTTCGAATGGGATGTTCGACACGGGTCTTGAAAGCGCTTGGCGGCTGCCCTGTCCAGCGTTTGAAGGCTGTCGAGAAGGCGGCCTGATCCGCATACCCCAACGAAAACGAAATTTCTGACAAAGACATCCGGTTGTTTAGAAAGGTCTGGGCCAGATCACATCTTAGGTCATCCACGATGTCGCGATAGCTGGTACCTTCCTCCTTCAGGCGTCGGCTGAAGGTTCGCAAGCTCATCCCAAGCTCGGAAGCAATGGCTTCGGCCTGCGGTATGGTGCCGGGCAGAGATTTAGTGATCATCCCTTCGGTTCGCGCGCGGATCGAATGATTTGGTTTTTCGCACTCAGCCAGTAAACGTTCGCCATACTCCAGAAGATGTTCACGCAGTTTGGGGTCATAGGTGGGAACCGGCAGCTCCAACGCTGAAAGGGGCAGCACGATCTCCATTTTCTCCGAGCCAAAGATCACCGGAAAACCAGCTATCTTTTCAAAGCTTTTGGCATGATCGCCGACCTTGTGTTGAAACCGAATTTCAATCGGTTGCAGGTTGATTTGGGTCAGATTGCGCATTCTGGCCAGTGCGGCAAAGACCAGAAATTCGGTACGTCGATGATAGCGTGCATATCCCGCATCTTTCCAATCGGCTTCCAAAGCGGCAAAGTTCCCTGCGACACGAAGACTAAGCGCGATAGCCGGGTCAATAATCCCGTGAAAACGTGAAAGATTCTCCATCACCTGTTTCAGGTCTCTGGAATACTTGCTGATATATGCCGTCACGGTCGAGGCCGAAGTAACCTCAAGCCCGGTGCGGGCTGCAAATGTAATATCTTTGGTGGCGTCACAGGCATACCGAATGAAAAGGGCTTCTTTCTGAATGCTGCATGTCTCAACCGGGGGTGCGATATCTTGCGGCTTCAGTCCGGTTTGGCCCAGAACAGCCCGAGACATGTTGCCATTACCACTGTAGCGGTCCAACGCCTGAACAAAGAAATGAAGACGGCCAACATCCACGTCCATCGCAATAACAATACCTTACGACTACAAAACCATAAGCAGCATATCATAGAATTCTGTGAGGCGATTGCGATTTTCGCAGACCCGCAATCGTCGATGGCAGAATCCCGCAAGGAATTGACCGGGCCTCACATGAACATCACCGCCTGAACGCCCAGATTTGGCGTGTTGCCGGGTTAGCACCTTTATGGGGATGAGGTCAGAGCCTTCGGAGAAATCACCACTCTCTGCTCAGCGCTCCCCGGCACGCTCTCTTTCGCAGATGTCGCATTGTTCCGAGGCTAAAGATTTGCCACCTTTCTGGAAAAGCGGTGTCACGGATACCAAAGACGTGCGAGAAAGTGGCTTAAATTTAGAAGGCTACGGCCCGAACCTGATTGTGTTCGACGGCGAATGCGTCCTGTGTTCGTGGTTCTTCAGGTTCATGCTCAGACATGACAAGTTGCATCGTTTTCAGTTCGCTACTGCCCAATCTCCGCTTGGGCAAAAGCTCTACCAACAGCTGGGTTTGCCGACACGTGACTTTGAAACCAATTTGGTAGTCGTCGATGGGGTGATCTATCAGCATCTGGATGCGTTTGCCGCCGCCATGCGTCAATTGCCGGGAATGTGGAAGATGTTGTCGGTATGCCGCTTCCTGCCCAAATCGCTGAAACTTCCCGCTTATCGCCTGATAGCACGGAACAGGTTTAATCTGTTCGGTAGATCCAGCACATGTCTGATGCCGGGAAACGACGTTAAAGCGCGATTTGCGAGCGATGGCTATTGATGTCAAATGACCCGTTTTTGCAAGCCTTGGGGCCCATCAATAACATGCCCAATGCGGTCCATTGTCTGCACAGCTCGGAAGGTCAGTATTCAGGCCTATGTGACATCGAAAGGGGCACTGGTCGTCTTGCCATGATCGCAACATACCTGGCCGGGTTTCCACCCGGTGGGAATGATGTTCCCGTTTCTGTTGCGATAAATGGGAATGACGAAACCTTTACATGGACCCGCGACTTTGGCGGCCATCGCACCACTTCGCATCTGATATACGACGCATATCGGAACTGTGTTCGAGAAAAATTCGGAGTGATTTCCGTTTGGTTGCGGCCCAGTATACGAAACGATGTGCTGTACATTGAAATTCTTCGTCTGACCGTTTTTGGCATTCCCTTACCCGCCTTTGCATTGCCGCGTTCGAGCACGCGTGAATGGCAGGACGAGCAGGGACGTTTCAGGTTCGACGTTTCGGCCAATGCACCAGGTTTGGGATTGCTGATCCGGTACCGGGGGTGGCTCACGCCGGATCACACAATGCGCGGAGCTGGCTGAATTGATCGTGAGGAGCACTATGCAATTTGAGAAGCTGGACTAACCTATCAGGGACACGCAACCAGGGAAGATTTTACGATGAAAAAGTTTTACGCATTTGCTGCGTTGGCCGCCGTTGCTTTCAGTGCTCCCGTGACGGTGGATGCAGCGCCAAACGGGTATCGCACCGAACCGATCAACGCCACAGATTTTGAAGTTATTCCACGTGGTGATCAACGCACTGAAGGCTACTGGTGCGCCGCAGCCGATTATGCACGCCGGACTTTGGGGTTGGGCTGGCAAGATCGGATTTACGTGTTGCGCGGATACGGGCCCAGTGTCACCACGGGCCGCAGGACGGCGGTTCAGTTTTCGATCAAACAACCTCAGTCTGTCGATGTGCAACCCAGCAGCTTCATTGCATTTGGATTTCAGCCCGGCAACAGCGAGTCTATACAAGGTGCGAACGCACGGTGTAACTATCGGCCATTCTTCAACGACTGACAGACGTACAGGGCCGCCCTAATGCAGACTGAATTCGTAGTACACACCCAAAGACAGGGGCTTTACGAATTCACGTCTGACGTGCGGAACTGGCTTGCTCAGGGGGAGGCGGTCGATGGAGTTCTGACGCTGTTCGTCCGCCACACCTCTTGTTCCCTGCTGATCCAGGAAAATGCTGACCCCGAAGTTCAAACGGACCTGCAAGCTTTTTTCGAGCGACTTGTGCCTCCGTCTGACCATCCGGCCATGTCATATCTGCGTCACACTTATGAAGGGCCGGACGACATGCCTGCGCATATCAAGGCAACACTTATGCCGGTTTCGCTTTCGATCCCTGTTTCAAAGGGGCGAATGGTTCTTGGAACCTGGCAGGGGATTTACTTGTTTGAACACCGCACTGCACCTCATCAAAGACGTGTCGCAGCGCATCTGGCCTGACCCTTTATTTAGCGGTTGAAAATTCCGACTACCCAAACCCTAGCGGCTGCCCTATAGTTGTGGATAAGTAAGCCGCAGCGCTTACAAAAAGAGGCCGAACATGGGACGAGGAGACGGCGGATGCGCTGCCCGTTTTGCGGAAATATCGACACTCAGGTGAAAGATTCACGTCCGGCAGAGGACCACGTGGCAATCCGTCGACGCCGGTTCTGCCCGGCTTGTGGCGGACGGTTCACAACGTACGAGCGTGTGCAACTGCGTGATTTGGTGGTCATTAAAACCAACGGAAAACGAGAGGACTTCGACCGCGACAAGCTGGAGCGTTCGATCCGCATCTCGATGCAGAAACGGCCTGTTGATCCGGAACGGATCGATCAGATGATATCGGGGATCGTGCGTCGGCTGGAAAGCATGGGCGACACCGATATCCCGTCTAACAAGATCGGTGAGATTGTCATGGAAGCTCTGGCGCGGATCGATACCGTCGCCTATGTTCGCTTTGCGAGTGTGTACAAGAATTTCCAGGCGGCCGATGATTTCGAGGAGTTTGTCCACGAACTGCGCCCGCCGCAGCCTCCGACGGACGAGTGACCGAAACTGATAAGCGATTTATGGCGCTGGCCCTGTCTTTAGGGCGGCGCGGTCAAGGGACGTGCTGGCCAAACCCGGCTGTCGGGTGTGTTGTTGTGCGTGAAGGCCGCATTGTCGGGCGTGGCTGGACACAGCCCGGGGGACGTCCTCATGCCGAAACCGAGGCGTTGGCTCAAGCCGGAGCCGCTGCGCGTGGCGCCACCGCCTACGTGACACTAGAGCCCTGTTCCCATCATGGAAAAACACCACCCTGCGCCGAGGCTTTGATCGCAGCAGGCGTATCTCGGGTCGTGGCCGCCGTTGAGGACAGCGATCCACGCGTGGCTGGGCAGGGCTTTGCAATGCTGCGTGACGCGGGAATTGAGGTTGAAACCGGCGTTCTGGCAGAACAGGCAGAACGGGATCTGGAAGGCTTTTTCTTAAAGACCGAACAGGGCAGGCCATTTGTCACCCTTAAACTGGCCAGCAGTTTTGACGGGCGGATTGCAACCTCGACCGGGCACAGTCAATGGATTACCGGGCCACGAGCGCGCCGGGTTGTGCACGCAATGCGGGCGCGTCACGATGCGGTCATGGTCGGGGCAGGAACAGCACGTGCCGATGATCCCTCGCTGACAGTGCGGGATCTGGGTATCGCACATCAGCCTGTGCGCGTGGTGGTGTCGCGCCACATGGACATATCACTGATGGGGCAGTTGGCGCGCACAGCCTCGAAAACGCCGGTCTGGCTCTGCCATGCGCATCATCCCGATGCCGAACGTGCGCGCGCTTGGGAGGGGCTTGGCGCAAAGCTCATCCCGTGCGCCTTGAAAGATCACCATATCGACGCGCTGGATCTGCTACAGCAATTGGGGCAGGCCGGTCTGACAAGTGTCTTTTGCGAAGGCGGAGCAGCACTTGCAGCTTCGCTTCTGGCCGAGGATTTGGTGGATGAACTGGTTGGCTTTACAGCCGGTCTGACAATCGGGGCCGACGGGCTCTCATCCGTCGGAACCTTAGGGGTTGAAACACTTGAAGCAGCACCGCGGTTCGAGCTTATTGAAACACAGAATGTGGGGGGCGATATCCTGCACCGTTGGCGCAAACCTCCTGTGTAGGCCTAGCGCCAAAAATGAGCATGCGTTGCGAACGCACCCTGAAGTTTTGAAAGCAATCGATTGACCGGACCCGTCGCGGCGGCGTTTCCATGCGCAAGACGCTCGACCGCGACTTCGACAGGGCAGGGTTGACCGGTGACGGGATCGAAATAGCGGGGATAGTCGATCAGCGTGGCGTGGACCAAACCCAACAGTGACGGTCTCGCCCCCCGACGGACGGGAACGACCCCAAGGTCTGTGGTCAAGCCCCACCCGGCATAGAAAGGTGCGCCAAGAGTTGTAACCTTTACCCCGCGCATCAAGGCTTCGAACCCCAAAAGCGAGGTCATTGTCCAAACCTCTTGAACTTGGGCCAGCAGTGAGGCGGGATCTGTGTGGGTTACGACAACGTCAGCGAAACCCGTTGCGTCAATCTTGCCTTCACGCAATCCGGCCTCGACGTCGGGATGTGGTTTGTAGATTAGGATGGCGTTTGGGTTAGCGTCCCGAGCAGCTTTCAGCAAATCCATATTGCTGCGCACCGCGCCTGTGCCCAACAGGATCGAAGCATCATCCTCGACCTGTCCGGGAACCATAATGCGGTGCCCTACGGGCAAGATAGGGGCGGGTTGACCCGTGTTGTACTTGCTCAATCCCTCAGCCAATAACCGTTCTATCAGGCGTTCGGCACGCAACTCCTGATCTGGGCGCAGCGTTTCGCGCAGGCTGATCAGGTCCTCCAATCGGCTCGGTTTCGTGGGGTCGTAATAGATGCCGACATCGTCCGTGACCAATGACAGTGGAGGTACAAGTTCCGCCCCCAATCCGCGTGACCTGAGGAACCCGTCTTCAACCCGCACCGCTCCTTCGGTGTTTCTTGCCTGACTGGCCCAAACCATATGTGGGCGATCTGAGTGTTCTGGCTGCGTGGATGTGAATCTCAGCTTTCCGTGCTGTCCAAAAATCTGCTGTAAGTGATTGCGTTTCCACAAACGCATGCCCGAGGCGGTCCAGCCTTTTCGATCCTGCCGCCAAGCGCGGGTTTGTACTTCAAGCGCGTCCAGCACCATCTCCAGATCGCAGATTTTGTCCCGATAGGGATCATACCAAGTGGGGTACAGCAGCATAACTGCAGCGAAGAGTTGCGCGCGGGTCAGGTTGCGCTGGCGGCGCGCCACCGGATTTTCGTCCTGCGTCAGGCCCCAGCCGGCATAGAAAGGTTGACCGAACACGCGCGGTTTATGACCGGCCAGGATGGCTTCGAACCCCAGTTGTGAAGACACGGTGTAAACGGCAACAGCACCTTCCAGCAGGGGCCACGGGCTGATCGGGGCGTTGAACAGCGAGATCCGATCTGAAAGGTCCTGATCGGTGAAATGCCCTTGGCGATGACCCGCCTGCGTTTCCGGATGTGTCTTGATCAGTATGTGTGCGCCAGGGTTTTCTTCTTGCGCGACAAACAGCATTTCGAGGAATCGAGCCCTGTCCGCACCGCTGGCTGTGACCGCAGCGTCTCCAACCGTTTGATCAACAACCAGAACATAACCGGGATCTGGTGGCGCCTCGTCCAGATCAAATGCGGAATACTTGCTGAGGTGCAGTTCCTTGATCCGTTCGATTGCTGCGCGCGCGCGGTTCAGCAGAGCGGTGTTGTCCAGTGGGTCGTTGATCAGAATCTTCTCAAGATCCGACGGGTGTGACGCATCGAAATGCAGGCCCGAGCGATCCAGAAGAAGACCCAGCGGCGGTTCGCCTTCGCGTCCGGGATGCAGTGATCTAAGCAGCGCATCTTCGACACGCAGAACCGGAACTTCGTGCTTTTCGGCGACCCTCAAGCCCCGATGAGCCGTGGGGCTGTTGCCCCAGACACCTACGCAATCTTTGCTTTGGGGGATGCCTAAACGAATATCATAGCCAGCCAGAGACAGTATTCTCTTGAGACGCTTTTGCGTCAAAAACCCGCCGTTATAGACAAACAACCGGGTGCGATTGGCCCCGGTTGCGCTGTCCGTGTCAGGTATCATACATCAGTTGCCAGTCAGAGTGGCAACATTCGCAATTGGCGTCAGGCCACCTGCAATAAGCGAGATCGATTTGCTCCACTGTGCGTAGGGCGCTTCAGTCACGTAGATCGTGTCGTCGTCGCGGACGACGAAGTCGCGCGCGATGAACAGACCGTTGGGCGCGGTCAGGTTCAGCAGGTAAATCATGCGCTGATCACCTTTCAGATCTGCGCGACCGGTCACACTGCGCGCCACGCCTTCGCTTTCCTTTCGCAGAATGAAAATCCCGGTCGGGTCTGAGGATAGCGTCAGCAGGCCGCCCACCTGGGCAAGGGCCTCAAGCGCGGACAGGTCCTGACTCTCAAAGGCCACGCGGGACTGGCCGCCGGTGGCACCGAGGGCGATGTAAGACCTGCTGTCTTCTTCCACGAGGATCCTGTCTCCGCCGCGCAACGCCACATCCAGCTTGGGGTTCCGGTACAAGTCTTCGTACCAGACGGTGCCCTTTTGACCGCCACGGATCAGGGTCACCAGTGCAATGTCAGATGCCACCGAGACGCCACCTGCCTGGGAAAGCATCCCCAGCAAAGACCGGGTCGGTCGCTCAATTGGGTAGATGCCCGGTGCCGCGACCGTACCGGTCAGCGAGACCGTGGACCCGTCGCCAGCAGCGCGTCGTACTTCGACCTGTGGGTCTGGCGTCTGTTCCTGCAGCTTGTTTGTGATCAGAATGCGCAGTTGTTCCGGCGTGTTTCCGGCAGCCCGCAAACGACCTGCATAGGGGACAAAGATGAAGCCCTCGCTATCGACCTGTACCTCGTCCAACGCCGTTGCCGCGCCAGTTTCGCTGGACAGAAGACCATCATCTACGTTTTCCCAGATGGTCAGGCTAAGGACATCGCCGGGGCGCACAGTATCAGCAGTCAAAGTCTGGGCGCTGCTAAAAGACGAGGAAAAGCCGTATTGCGGGATCGAGGATGTGGCACGCGTAACCCGGTCATCGACTTCGATAACAAATGCGTTGCCGCCGTTTTGAACAGCTCCGGCCAGAATTTCAGTTTTGTTCGGTCCGGATTTCGGAAGCTGGCACGCCGCCAGAAGGCCGATTGCGGCCACAAGGGTAGCCCCCCGCATCCAACGCATAGGAGAGATGTTCACTGCCGAATGTCCTCAGTCTTTTTATACTTGGGCGCAGATTAGCTGGTCAGGCGCTCAACTTCCAGTCACAGAGTGGCCGCGCCCATCAACGATTTTTAACTGTGGCGTCCGCGCCGCGTTCTTGTTGAGGATCGACTGATAGGGGTCACTGGCCGTCAGCATCATATCCGCGGCACGCCGCAAAACCTGCCGTCGACCACGTCGTGAATAAAATCCGCCGGGCACCTGACTGGTCTCCAGAAGGAACTGCCGGTAGCATCGGTAAACATCGCTGTCAGGGTTCTTGGGGGCCGCGAAAAAGGCAGCGATAGGTTGCTGCGACACAAATTCCGGCTTCTCGTAAACCGACCGCCCGAATGTTCGTAGCGGAATGCCGCGCCACAGTACCTGTTGACCTGCCGTCGAATTTACAGTGACGGCCGAGTTCGCCTCATCCAGAAGCTTGGCAAGCTTACCGCCGGGGACATAGTGAACTCTGTCCCGGATGCCATTTTTTCTGGCGCTTTCCATCGCGTGACGGCGCAAGGGCTCTCGGTGGTTTTCCAGCGGGTGTTCTTTGATGACCAGCCTGTGATGGGCCGGCGCGCCCTGCGCGAAGCCTTCGATCACGTGATCGAGAAATTCGCACATACCAGAATAGCCGGAGTGTGCCTGGACTGAGCTGTCATGTCCCAACTGTAGCAGGGCAAGGTGATAGGGATAACCACCCCATCTGACCTGAGCTGTTGCAACGCTACGCCGTAGGCGGTGAAAAGGCATCAAAATCAGTCGTTTGAAGTAAAGTCTGAACTCTTGCGATACGGGCAATTCCCTATGTCGGCGGAAGTTTTTGTATCGTCCGTTCCGAAACATTACGAACCAATGATAGAGGGCGCCGTAGAAGATATGCTGCCGCATATCCCCCCAATGTGAGGGCGGTGGAGGCGATTTGCTGTCCGCACCTTCCAAAGCCTGCTGCATTTGTTCGGCATCCAGAGACATGAGCCGAGAGTTCCCGTTTGACCCGTTGCGCTCATAAGTGACCCACCATGGGCGCAGATAGCCTTCTTCGAACACATGAACGATGACGCCACGCGCCTTCGCAATTTGGACTGCCTGAGCGTGAACCGGGCGGGTGTCCCCGTACAGGACGATATCGGTAACGCCTTTGTCTTCGATGATCCGGCAAAGGGTATCAGGCCAATCATCTTGTCTTTCAAGGAATGGTAAAAAACTTGCCCTTTCGAACCAGAACGCCTGATCACCAGCATTGAACCCAACGCGCCAGACCTGAGCCCCTGTGGCGCGCAGCATTTTTCCCAGTGCCGAGAAAAACGGCCCATGTGGTCCCTGAAGAAACAGGAATACGCGATCTCTTGGATCTAACGGCGTATGCTGCATGTGGACTGCTCGTTTGGTTTTATTGTCTAAACTATGCCTGTTTGGGCAAGGCACGGCAAGGCAGGGCTTGCCCGCGCGGTCTGATAGGCTTACCTCGGCGGTGAGAGACACGTACAGCGTAGGGACTGAGGGTTAACGGAATGTTTACAGGGATCGTTACCGACATGGGCACCGTCACCGAATTGGAGCAGAAGGGAGATCTGCGCGCCCGGATCAAAACAGCCTATGATACGTCCGGTATTGATATCGGGGCTTCGATTGCCAGTGATGGTGTGTGCCTGACCGTGATCGCCCTGGGAGATGATTGGTATGATGTTCAGATCAGCGCTGAAACGGTGTCGAAAACCAACCTGGATACGTGGACAATCGGCAAACGCGTCAATCTTGAACGTGCGTTGAAGGTTGGCGATGAGCTCGGCGGTCATATCGTCTCCGGTCACGTGGATGGTGTGGCCGAGGTGGTTGCCGTCGAAGACGAAGGCGACAGCACACGTGTGACCCTGCGCGCGCCAAAAGACTTGGCGCGGTTTATTGCCCCAAAGGGATCGGTGGCGCTGAACGGAACCTCTCTGACGGTCAACGATGTGAGTGACTGCGATTTTGGTATCAACTTCATTCCGCATACCAAAGAGGTGACCACCTGGGGTGACGTTCATGTTGGCGATCGTGTCAACCTTGAGATCGACACGCTGGCCCGCTACGTCGCGCGTTTGGCCGAGATGTCCTGATACGTCGCGTCGCGCCCGACCCGCGCCGTTTGCAGGCTGGTCTTTGGGGCCTGAGTGGTCTATTCCGCCGTGCAAACATGCCATCTGAAAGGCTGCCCCATGAGCTTTGAAACCCCAGGACCGGTCGAGGCCCAGCTGCGCGACGCGATCAGCCCGATCGAAGACATCATCGAAGAAGCGCGTGCCGGCCGGATGTATATCCTCGTCGACCACGAAGATCGTGAGAATGAAGGTGATCTGGTCATTGCCGCTGAATTCGCCGATGCCGAGGCAATCAACTTCATGGCGACCCATGGGCGCGGCCTGATCTGTCTACCGATGACAGCGGAACGCGTGGATGCGCTGGGGCTGCCGATGATGGCCGTCAACAACTCGTCCCGGCACGAGACGGCCTTCACCGTATCGATTGAAGCGCGCGAAGGCGTCAGCACTGGAATTTCCGCTGCTGATCGTGCGCTGACCGTGGCTACCGCGATCAATGAGCAGAACACAATGGCGCATATCGCGACGCCCGGCCATGTCTTCCCATTGCGGGCCAAGCGGGGTGGGGTGCTGGTACGCGCAGGTCATACAGAGGCCGCCGTTGATATCTCGCGTCTGGCAGGGCTGAACCCGTCCGGCGTGATTTGCGAGATCATGAAGCCCGACGGCACTATGGCGCGTCTGCCTGATCTGGTTGAGTTTGCACTAGAGCACAACATGAAGATCGGCACGATTAGCGACCTGATCAGCTATCGTTCGCGCAACGACAATCTGGTGGTGGAAACTTCACGTCAGACTGTCACGTCTGAGTATGGTGGCGAATGGGAAATGCGGATTTTCACCGACCAGACTCACGGTATCGAGCATGTGGTCATGATAAAGGGCGACATCTCCACGCCCGAACCGGTTCTGACCCGCACACACGCGCTGCACGAAGCGCCTGATATTCTGGGCCTCGGGCCGAAGTCTTCGCGCGAGTTGCCCCGTGCGATGGAAAAGATCGCAGAAGAGGGGCGCGGTGCCGTCTGCCTGTTCCGGCAGCCGCGCAACTCACTTTATGCTGTTGACGATGATGGCCCACGAACCATTAAGCAGACCGGCCTAGGCGCGCAGATCCTTTCCAAGATGGGCATTCAGGAACTGGTGCTTCTGACCGACTCGCCGGAAACAGTGTATCTGGGGCTGGACGCGTTTGGCCTGTCCATCGTGGGCACCCGTTCGATCCTGAAGGAAGACTGATTATGGCTGAACAAGACAAACACGGCATTCTGCCGACACCCAGTTTCGACAAACCGGTGAAACTGCTGATTGTGGCGGCCCCGTTCTATCGTGCGATTGCCGACAATCTGATCGCCGGAGCCAAGGCCGAGATCGAAGCAGCCGGTGGCACCTGCGACGTCGTTGAAGTTCCGGGCGCGCTGGAGATTCCCACCGCCATCGCCATGGCCGACCGTCAGTGCAATTTCGACGGCTATGTCGCGCTGGGCTGCGTCATTCGCGGTGAGACCACGCATTATGAGACCGTCTGCAACGACTCGAGCCGCGCCATTCAACTGATGGGTCTGCAGGGCCTCTGCATTGGCAATGGTATCCTGACGGTCGAGAATGACGAACAGGCCGAAGTTCGGGCCGACCCCAAAAAGATGAATAAAGGTGGCGGCGCGGCTGCTGCGGCCTTGCATCTGATCGCACTCAGCCGTAAGTGGGGCTCTTCCAAAAAGGGCGTTGGTTTCAAGCCACCGTCCGAGTCCATCCTTGTGGCGGGCGACAACAACGGACCCACGACAGCATGACCCAGACAGACGCGCCAAAACCGGCCAACCAGAAACGCCTGATGAAATCCGCCGCCCGGCTTTATGCTGTGCAGGCGCTGTTCCAGATGGAGCAATCCGGGCAGACGACCGAACAGGTCGTGACCGAGTTTCTGGATCACCGTTTTGGTGCCGTCTATGAGGGTGAAGAAATGCTGGATGGCGATATCAGCGTCTTCCGATCACTGGTCGACAGCGCGGTGAACTATCAGGCGCCCATCGATCAGATGACAGACCGCGCTCTGGTTGCCAAATGGCCGATTGCGCGCATTGACCCGACATTGCGCGCCCTGTTCCGCGCGGCCGGGGCAGAACTGACCCAAAGCAACACGCCACCCAAAGTGGTCATCACCGAGTTTGTTGACGTGGCGCGCGCTTTCTTCCCCGAAGGCAAAGAGCCCAAATTCGTCAACGCCGTGTTGGACCACATGGCACGCGAGTCTCAACCCGAGGCGTTCTGACGCCTTTACCGTCGCATCCCACGCGCTAGACTTCTGTTATCAGTGCAAGGAGAGATGCGATGCCGAAACTGATCCGTTTGTATATCACGCAAGTCGCTTGGGGTTTTGTCATCTCGGCGGTGTTTGTCGGGGTTCTGTTGGCGCTGAACGTGGCGAATCTGCGCCACCTGATAACGGGTTCGGAAATTGGCCTGATCGCGCTGGTCATGATCTGGTTCATGAACGGTATCGTCTTTGCCGGGGTGCAATTTGCCTACAAGATTATGAGCATGGCCGAAAAGCCCGGTGGTCCACGGCGTGGATCGCCTGTCGTCCACAGCTTCAAGCCTGCACTCGCCAAACAGGAAGCCCGCGCAGAGCGCTGAAATTCAGGGGAAATGTGGCGGGACCACCAAGCAACCGTGCGGTGTGATTCCCGAGGACCTGTATGTACAGGTGGGCGCCAGGTAATCAGGCCAGGACCTGAACAGAGCCAGCCCCCTCGGAATTGCTTAAGGCCACCAGAATGCTACCTGTCACAAGAAGGGTAGAACCCGCCACGCGTCTAAGTAGGGCGTATGACGGGTTCGCACAAGGGGTCAGGCATCAACAGTTTCGTGCAATGCCACGCGCATCTTGTCAAAGTGTTCGTCCCACCCTTTGTCCAAAGACAGGATCAGTCCGAAGGCATCAGCACCCTGCGGCAAGCCTTCGTGCAGCAGATCAAGACGCGTTCCGCCTTCAACAGGCTCCAAAGTCCATTTCACGGTGCTTACAGCATCGCCCATGGGTTTCACAGTGAACGTGTATTCAAGATATTTGGGAGGCTTAGCGACGCGAACTTCGCCCCAGATCAACAAGTCTCCACTGGTGGTTCCAAACATTTCAAGTCTTTGACCTTCGACCAAAGGCCGTTCCGGTTTATGAAACCATTCCGCCAAATGGTCAGGGTCAGTAAGATAAGCCCATACGGTTTCGGGTTCGGCCCTGAGGAATATTGATTTCTTCAATATAGAATCAGTCATTTCGGTTTCCTTTCAACAGCTTCCTTGAGAGAGTTGAGGCGGTCGTCCCAGAACTGATCAAAATAACTGAGCCAATCCAGAACAGGGACCATACCAAGTGGTTCAAGTCGATTAATGCGTTCCCGACCGCGCGCTTCGACCGAGATCAAGCCACCGTCAGACAGAACAGTCAGGTGTTTCTTGACCGCAGCCCGGGTCATGTCGAACCGGTCGGTCAATTGCCCGATTGTCATGTCCTGAATTGCGAGCAGTTGTACGATGTCCCTGCGGGTTGGGTCAGCCAGCGCACGAAACGCGTTTTGAATTTGGTTTTCCATAAGCACCCTCAAATGAGATACCATTTGGTATCATATTAATGCAGTACCAAAAGGTATCATGTCAAGTCTGAAGGGGCGCTTTACTTTTGTTCGCTAATTGTTCACATTTGAGGAATGGTATTGGATTTGCAGCCTGGACAGAAACTGGCGCGGGGTGTCGCGAGACACCTTGCGACGCATGGTTTTGTATCTGTTGAGGAATTTGTCCCGGCACGCGGTTTGCGCGTCGATGTGATGGGGCTGGGCCCCAAGGGTGAGCTTTGGGTAATCGAATGCAAATCCGGCCGAGCCGATTACCAATCGGATTCGAAATGGCAGGGCTATTTGGAGTGGTGCGATCGGTTTTTCTGGGCCGTGGATACTGATTTTCCAGTTGATCTATTGCCCGCGGAAACCGGTTTGATCATCGCCGACGCGTATGACGCGGAAATTGTGCGCATGTCGCCCGAAGATAAATTAGCCCCGGCACGGCGGAAGAAAATGATCCAGAAATTTGCGACAGATGCAGCGCGACGGCTACACGCCTTACGTGATCCGCGACTTTAGCGTCAGCCTTTGACGGCCAGGGCGGCCTGTGCAGCTGCGCGGATCTCATCAGCGATTTCTTCGGCTTCTTCCGGCTCGAAATCCATCGGAATTTCCACACCGTCAGCTTCGATGAACAGGCGCACCATACCCTGATCGGTCGGGCCGATTTGCAAATTTGCCTGAATGTCGCGTTCGGTATTGATGCCCATCTGTGCCTCCGAGACTGAGCATTCCTGCTAGCGTGCGCAGGGTTGAGAATCAAGTCACCTTTGCAGTCAGATAAGACATGGATGATGTCGTACTCAGAACCTTTCAACCCGATGATGCCGCCTGGCTGGTCGAACAGCACGGCAGGCTCTATGCGCGTCACGAAGGGTTTGACGATAGTTTCGCGCCTTTGGTGGCCCGTATCCTTGACGAGTTCATCACATCCCACGATCCCCGCCGCGAAAAGGGGTGGATTGCAGAGCAGGGCGGGCAACGGCTGGGCAGCATTTTTTGTGTAGGTCTGGATCAGCACACGGCAAAACTGCGCTTGTTTTTGCTTGTCCCCGAGGCTCGCGGTCATGGGGTTGGGAAACGGCTACTGGAAGCCTGTACAGGCTTTGCAAGGGACGCGGGATATCAGGAAATGGTTCTGTGGACCCATGAAAGCCACAGGGCGGCATGTGCGCTTTACAAGGCGTTTGGGTGGGAACTGACAGACAGCAAACCGGTGCATTCCTTTGGGGTCGATCTTGTCGAACAAAGCTGGAAATTTCGGCTTTAATCCTCTTGCATTCCCCTGGCGCGTTCGGTACATCGCCCCTCACGAGTGCCGCCTTAGCTCAGTTGGTTAGAGCGCTGGATTGTGGATCCAGAGGTCCCCTGTTCAAGCCAGGGAGGCGGTACCACTTCTCTCAAAACAAGTTTGCTTTTCGCGCAACTGCGCGCATTGCGATATTGGAATGGCTTTAAAAGTTAATGCGATGCGCGCGCTGAAGATCAGCGCGCGAGGTTCAGTTTGAAACGCATCTTGGTCTGTCTGGCAGCCGGAAGATGTCGGTTCAAGCGCTTGTTGATCATGCCAAAACCCCAGACGATCACCAGTGTCAGCAGGATGAAATAGAACGCCAGAATCGGGTAGGGAACGAATGGGTTGAACGTCTTGTCGGCAAAGTAGCTGGCGTAATACAGCGCGTCTCCGCGTTGTTGCCAGGCCGGGAAGGCCGAGAAGAAGACCAGCGTTGTGGCGTGGAACAGAAAGATTGCCTCGTTCGTATAAGCAGGCCATGCAAGGCGCAGCATGGTGGGCCAGACGATCCGGCGGAAGCGAGCCCAACCAGTCATGCCATAAGCATCTGCGGCCTCGATATCGCCTTTGGGAATGGATCTAAGCGCGCCATAGAAAATCTCGCCAGAATAGGCGGCGGTATTCAGGAACAGCACAATCAGTGCGCCCAGCCAAGCCGAGGTGAACGCGTCAAATATGGGGTAGGATTTCTTCAGCGACAGGAAGAAGAAGTAGGCAAAGAAGAACTGGATAAACAAGGGCGAGCCGCGGAACAGGAAGATGAACCATTCCGAAGGCTTGCGCAGCCACTTGTTTGTCGAGGCTTTGCCGACAGCCAGGGCGGTGGCCAGAAAGAATCCGGTCGCAAGCGCCATGATCCCGAAATACACGTTCCAGATCATACCCGAGCCGATCAAAGTAAACTGCTCGCACAATGTGAAATCGTTCTTGGGCAGCAGGCGCTCGCCAATGCCAAGAGAACGGAGGCCATAGTCCTGAATGGTCTGCAAGCAGCTCATGCCGTGGTCTCCTTGCGTAGCAGTTCACCGCCCGAGGTAGCTTGTCCGTGCGACAGCTTGCGCATCAGTTTTTCCAATCCAATCTCGGATACGCGGGTCATACCCAGATAGAAGATGAGCAGGAACAGGAAGTACCACATCCTCCAGTCTCCGTGCGGGTACTGGGTGAATCTGGAGGTCTTGGTGCCACCAAGCTCACGCGCCCAATAGACAATGTCCTCGATCCCCAGCAGGAACAGAAGCGGCGTCGCTTTGATCAATACCATCCACAGGTTCGACAGGCCGGGCAGGGCATAGACCCACATCTGCGGAACAAGGATGCGCCAGAAAGTCTGACGGCGGGTCATGCCATAAGCTTCGGCTGTCTCCAACTGCGCGTGCGGTACAGCACGCATGCCGCCAAACAGAACGTTTGCAGCAAAGGCTCCGAAAACGATTGAGAAAGTGATGATGGCCAGAAAGAACCCATAGGTTTCGTGCACCCATTCCGGCGCAGTGCCCAATGGCAATTTGGCCGACTGACACACGATGAAGTCATTTCCCTGACGGATCGGGTCGGTCCATTCGGGGCACAGGATTTTATGCCGCGTCCATTCGAACGCCTGATCAAGGGCAATGACAAAAAACAGGAAGAAAGCGATGTCAGGGACGCCACGCACAATGGCGATGTACCCTTTACCCAGCCAGCTTAGTGGTGAGAAATGCGAACGGGCTGCCATTGCACCCATAAAGCCAAACGCCAACGCGACAGGCGCGGTCACGGCCAGCAATCCCAATACTTTGAGGAAAGACAGGTAGAAGGACCAGTGGACACCGTTGGTCAGGTAACAGGAAAACCAACGGAATGTTCCGAGCGTGTCTGGATCGGCGCAAAAGGAAAACATATAGCGTCTTTCGAACGTCGTGCCCGTGTTGCTAACAGGCGAGGTTCGGCGCGACAGACGCGCCGAACCGCTTGATATAAATTAGTTGGTAACGACCGAACCGTCAGTGTTGTAGGTCGGAACGCCTTCGCCGAACCACTTGACGATCAGTTCGTTCAGCGAACCGTCTGCTTTCATCGAAGTGATTGCTTCGTCGAACTTGCCACGCAGTTCGCCATCCGATTCACGGATGCCCAGGCCAATACCGCCGCCCAGGGGCACGTCATCGCCTACGAAAACCAGCTCACCGCCCGATTCTTCGACGATCGGCACCAGGAAGTCCTTGTCGGCAAAGACCGCGTCGGCTTCACCGTTACGCACGGCTGCGATGGTTTCTTCCGGGGTTGCGAATTCAACCAAAGTCGCGCCGGATTCGGCAACGTGACCGGCCTGAATGGTTGCGGTTTGCGCGGCAACGATACCGCTGGCAACATCAACGCCTTCCGCCGCACCGACATAGGCCGAAGCTGCAGGCGGGAAGTAGTTCTGGGTAAAATCGATGACCTCGTCACGCTCGTCGGTGATCGACATGCCCGCGATGATGGTGTCGTAGTTGCCCGACACCAGGTTCGGAATGATCGAATCCCAGTCGTTCTTGACCCACTCGCACTCCAGGTTCGCGCGCTTGCACAGCTCGTCGCCGACCTCACGCTCGAAACCGTCGATCTCGCCAGCGTCGTTGATGAAGTTATACGGAGGGTAGGCGCCCTCGGTGCCCATGCGGACGGTGTCGGCCATGGCGATACCGGCAGTCAGCGCCAGTGCTGCGGTGGACAGAATCAGGTTTTTCATTGGTTACTCCCCAGTTTGGTTCTGTATTTGAAGTTAAGCCGCCTGAGTGGCGGAGAGAAAGCCCCGAAGCCGTTCGGATTCGGGTGACGTAAAGATATCTTCGGGCGTGCCTTCTTCCTCGATCAGGCCCTGGTGCAGAAACACCACGTGGCTTGAGATGTCGGCAGCCATTTTCATGTCGTGGGTCACGATGATCATGGTGCGCCCTTCGGCGGCCAGATCCTTAATCACCTTGATGACCTCTTGTTCAAGCTCAGGGTCCAGTGCCGAGGTTGGCTCGTCAAACAGCAGCGCTTCGGGTTCCATACAAAGCCCACGCGCAATGGCGGCACGTTGTTGCTGACCGCCGGACAATTGGGCCGGGTAGACATCGCATTTGTCACCGATGCCAACTTTTTCCAGGTACTTTCGTGCGCTGTCTTCCACTTCGGCCCTGTCACGGCCCAAAACGGTCACGGGGGCCTCCATCACGTTTTGCAGGATGGTCATATGCGCCCAAAGATTGAATTGCTGAAACACCATCGACAGATTGGTGCGAATGCGCATGACTTGCTTGGGGTCCGCCGGACGGCGCGCATGGCCTTCACCAGACCATTTGACAGGTTCACCCTTGAAAAGAATTTCACCCTGCTGACTGTCTTCCAAAAGGTTGCAGCAACGCAGCAGCGTCGATTTTCCGGAACCTGATGAACCGATCAGCGAGACCACGTCGCCCCGATGGGCCGTGATATCCACCCCTTTCAACACCTCGAGATTGCCGAAGCTTTTGTGAAGGTTTTTGATTTCGATGACGGGAGCGGTTTCTGTCACGGGCAGTCCAGTGGTTGGTGGTGTTGGTGCGGTACTAGGACCGAAAAAATAGGTCAATGCAATGCGCAAATGACAGAATCAAGACCTCAAACGCCCAAATTGACCAAATGCATTCGACAATTTGGTCAGCTGTTCGAAAGTAAGGCGTTTGGGGTCGGTGGGTTGGGAACCGACATGTAATCTGACACCGGAATGTCCACCAGGCCCCTCAGGTACAGCTGTTGTCGATCCGTGTCCTCAAGGCCCTCAATGGCAGCGCGTACGGCATGTGCGATTTGCGCAGCGTTTTGCCCTTGTGCTGTTATGTAGGGCAGCGTTGGGGTCGGCGCGGTCCTCGTCACTTCTTGCACGTGGTCATTCAGGTCGGTGTGATCCTGCAGCAAGCGCCATGTCAGCGCATCCAACGCGGCAAAGTCTGCTTTGCCTTCAGCCACAGCTTGCGCCGAGTGCGCATGCCCACCTGTTTCCAATGCAGCCGCAGGTCGAAGATTAGCCTGCGCCAAATGCGTGATTGGGGCCGCCCAACCGGACTGAGACAGGGCCTCGTTATAGGCAAAGGTACCGTTCGCCAGATCAGGCAGATCTCGGGCGTCATCCCGGCGTTTGACAAAAACCGAGTTGTAATGGCCAGCCGGACAACCGGGCAGGCCATAGTTTGGGGTTCCAACCAATTGCACGTGACCATGTAGTCGGGTTCGGTACGGCATCCCGCAGGTCTGAGCCAATATCAGGTTCGGGTCCTGCCAGACCTCCCACATGTCCTGATCTCGGGTCAGGCGATCCGGGCCATAACCCAGATGATTGCGTATCAGATCCCAGAGCCGGTCATTGGCAGCTTGAAGCGCAGGCATGTCGTACATGCCAAGCATTGCAATCACGATTTTGCAGCCCTTTGGCGCGCCAAGGCCGAATCCACGTCGCTTACACCCAACAGGCTGACCACGAGACGCAGCAGAGAGTCTTCTTCGCCAGTGCGATGACCGTCAGCAAGCGCTACGGACCAAAGGGCCTGCACCACGGCCAGCCGGTCCTCATAGGCGACAGCTTCCTTGATGGCACGGGTAAAGCGGACCGTGTCCGGGGCTTCGGCCTCCAAATCCTCGGCCCGCGCGCGCAAAGCAGCGCTTTCGAACGGGGACAAGCCATAGCGTTCCGCCGAAATGCGGTCGATCCGCGCCATCTCGGTATCGGAATAGTCATTGTCGGAACGGGCCAGACGCACCAGCAGGGCCGTCAGGGCAAGGCGGGCGTCGTCTTCGACAAGCGGGTCGGGCTGAGGCTGCGTGAGCCTGGAAAGAAAGTCACTGAACATGGGTTAGATATAGCGAGCGCCTAACTCACATCCAAGCGGCTTTGAACGCGTTCACGTGCGGCCTTACTGTCGTTGAAGCTCAACCCCATGGCGACGCGGGCTTCTTCGACGATTTTCATCTCGCCTTCATCCGTACTGCCATCAGCCAGGACAACTTCCCAAAGTGCATCCAGGGCGGCCAGACGCTCTTTCAAGTCCGTCGTTTCGCGGATCAACTTGCCAAAGGTATCCGTTTCGGGCGCAGCCGCGTGAAGCTTTTCACACGTCGCGCGCACTTTAGCGGCTTCAATCGCGTTATGCTGGTAAAGCCGGGCCAGAATTTTGTCGATCAAACTGATCTCTTCCAGTTTATAATCCCGGTCCGCCTGCGCCACACGCACCATGAGCGCACCCAACGCCAGCTCGGCATCCGGATCGGGCAGGTGCTTATGTTGAGGCGGTCTGAGCGCCTGAAAGAACTTTTTCAACATAAGGTCAGGTTATTCCATATTTTGTGGTCCGCCAAGCGAAGACTACCTGCCATAGACCCGATTGATCACAAGATTGCCGATTGACAGCAGGTCGTTATGAACTTGCACTCATCGTTTGACGCGCTCAACCATAAGGTGAGAGAATTTCCCGCCGAAGACAATGCCCTTTCACCAGCGGCGCTTAGCCCTGGTAGTTCAATGCCGCCTGAGCCTGCTCGGTAAGCCATTTGATCATCTGGCGATAGGGAACAGGCCCATAACTGACTCGAGCCACGCCCAGTTCAGCCAGTTTGGACGTAGCAGGCGTGCCGGGCAGGGCGATAATGTTGACGGGTAAGTTAGTTGCTTCGCACAAAACGCCAATTAAAGCTTCCTCTTTCAGGCCCGGTGCAAAAAAGCCGCTGGCGCCGGCTGATTCATAAGACGCGGCCCGTGCGATGGCATCGTCCAGCATCGCCTCGCTATGGGTCTCCGCAGGAGCTTTGAGAAAGATATCGGTGCGCGCATTGACGTAAGCTGGGATGCCCGCGCTGTCGCAAGCCCTGCGCATAGCTTCGACGCGCTTGGCCTGAACCGCTGCATCATAAAGCCCCGCGCCGCCAATGATCTGATCTTCGAAGTTGAACCCGACCACGCCACATTCCAAAGCGCGTTTCACGTTTTCTGAAATACCCTGCGCGTCTTCGGCATAAGCGCCTTCAAAATCCAGTGTCACCGGCAGATCGACTGCTGCCACAATGCGGCGAGCGTTGTCCAAGGCAGCCTCAAGCGGAACGTTTTGTCCGTCGCTGAACCCCTGAGCCATGGCAACCGGGGCGCTGCCAGTCGCAATCGCCTGCGCACCGGCATCCCGAACCGCACCAGCGCTGCCTGCGTCCCAGATGTTGAAAAGGATGACCGGATCGCCCTTTTTGTGAAGGCTGGTGAAGGTTTTCGCGTTCTGGATCTGGTCGGCCATCGGAACTCTCCTGTTGTAGCGTGACCAACAGTTAACGTTACGATGTCCGACCGAGTAGGTTTTTTTGCTTTGATACGTCACTTTGAGGTGACGGGCCCTGCATCGCTCAATTCCTGTCTGACTGAGCGAAGCGGGTGATTTGCGGCAAGCCGAATGTAAGCAGCCTATGCCTCGTCCGCTGCCCCAGATACGAATTTCGCACTGAAATTGGCTTCGCCCAGACGCTTCAGCAAGCTCAGTTGAGTGTCCAGCCAGTCCTTGTGACCTTCCTCTTCCAACAGAATGCGTTCGAACAGCGTGCGCGAACCGACATCGCCGACTTCGGCTGCCTGCAGCGCGGCTTGGGTATAGAAATCGACAGCTTCGGTTTCGTCTTTCAGATCGGCAGAGAACATCTCTTCCAAAGAACCTGCTGCCGCCGGGCTTTTCTGAAACGAAAGCTCGGGCACGCCACCCAGAAACAGGATGCGTTCAATAAACGCGTCAGAGTGGCCCAACTCTTCCTGCATTTCGCCCCGCATCTTTTCGGCCAGAATATCAAGGCCCCAATCTTCAAGCACATGGGCGTGCAGCTGATACTGATGCGCCGCCGTCAGCTCCATATGTAGTGCTTGTTGAAGGTTGGTGATCGTTGTTGCGTTGCTCATCGGAAATCTCCTGAATCTCTGAACTGTATCCAAGGCGCGAAGCAGAAACTTCGCATCCTCATACAGTTAAGAGGTCAGCCCCCACAAAACAACGTGGGGGTGACAGACCGACACAGCGGCGGATTACACCAGACGCGAGGTGTCTTTTGCAGCGCGCACAAAATCGCGGAACAGCGGGTGCGGGTCGAAAGGCTTGGATTTCAGTTCCGGGTGGTACTGAACGCCGATGAACCACGGATGATCCGACCATTCGACGATTTCGGGCAACCGACCGTCCGGCGACATGCCTGAAAAGTTCAATCCGGCCTTCTCAAGCTGTTCGCGATACTTGATGTCTACCTCATAGCGGTGACGGTGGCGTTCCTCGATCTGTGTGCTGCCATAGACGCCGGCAACTTTGGATCCTTCGGCCAGTACCGCGTTGTACGCGCCCAAGCGCATGGTGCCGCCCTTGTCGTCGCCGACTTTGCGTTCAACTTTGTGGTTGCCCTGTACCCACTCTTTCAGGTGATAAACAACTGGCTCGAAACGTTTTTTCCCAGCCTCGTGGTCGAATTCCTCCGAGCCCGCCTCGGTGATGCCAGCAGCATTCCGTGCCGCTTCGATCACTGCCATCTGCATGCCCAAACAGATGCCCAGGTAGGGGACCTTGTGTTCGCGCGCATATTGAGCAGCCTTGATCTTGCCTTCGGTGCCACGCTCGCCAAATCCGCCAGGCACAAGAATCGCGTGGAAGCCTTCCAGATGCGGGGCCGCGTCTTCTGTGTCGAACACCTCGGCATCGACCCACTCGATTTTCACTTTTACCCGGTTGGCCATACCGCCATGGGTCAGCGCCTCGGCGATCGACTTATACGCATCCTCAAGCTGAGTGTATTTGCCGACGATGGCAACTTTGACCTCGCCTTCGGCATTGTGGATGCGGTCACTGACGTCTTCCCACTTGGCCAAATCCGGTTTCGGGGCAGGGCTGATCTGGAACGCGTCCAGCACCGCCTGATCCAGACCTTCCCGGTGATAGGCCAGCGGTGCATCATAGATGGTGCTCAGGTCCTGCGCTGCAATCACGCTGTCGGGGCGCACGTTACAGAACAGCGCCAGTTTCTCGCGTTCCTTGGTCGGGATCGGGCCTTCGGACCGGCAGACCAGAATATCGGGTGCCAGACCGATCGAGCGCAGCTCTTTCACCGAGTGCTGGGTCGGCTTGGTTTTCAACTCACCCGACGCTTTGATGTAGGGCAGCAATGTGAGGTGCATAAAGATACACTGGCCGCGCGGCTTGTCCTGGCTGAACTGACGGATGGCTTCAAAAAAGGGCAGGCCTTCGATGTCGCCGACGGTGCCGCCGATCTCACAGAGCATGAAATCAACTTCATCCTCGCCGATGGCGATGAAATCCTTGATCTCATTGGTGACGTGCGGGATCACCTGAATGGTTTTTCCCAGGTAATCGCCACGGCGCTCTTTCTCGAGCACATTCGAATAAATCCGTCCCGAACTGACCGAGTCGGTTTTCCGCGCTGCTACGCCGGTGAAACGTTCATAGTGGCCAAGGTCCAGATCGGTTTCGGCCCCATCGTCGGTGACAAAAACCTCGCCGTGTTCAAAAGGCGACATCGTGCCGGGATCGACGTTCAGATAGGGGTCCAGCTTGCGCAGGCGAACGGAATACCCCCGCGCCTGCAGCAGCGATCCCAAAGCCGCCGAAGCCAGTCCTTTGCCCAAGGACGAAACCACACCACCGGTGATGAAAATAAAACGCGCCATAGTTTTTCGGCTGCTCCCGTGAGACGTCAAAATCAGCTGCCCGACGGTTCCGAAAAACCGCTGCATCACGGGACTTCACGTATAAAGGATTCGCGCCAAAAGCGCAAGAGAACCGCAAGATGCTGTTGCAGTCCTCTTTCAGGTTCCTAGGTTTTGTGGATCAGTCCGCTTGCGGGATCAGTGGCGCGTTGTCGCCCTGTGCCGGTGGCAGAAGATCATCTGCCGACGGGATCGCCGGAGTGCTTTCTTCGGTAGAAGCCGGAGCCGGAACGCCCAGACGGTCGATCACCGAGCTGCCCGACGACTTCTGAGCCGCGAGGATGGTCAGTGTAATCGAGGTCACGATAAAGCAGGCCGCCAGAATCCAGGTCAGCTTGCCCAAAGCAGTTGCCGCAGCGCGACCCGTCATGGCACCGCCACCGCCGCCGCCCATACCAAGGCCACCGCCTTCGGACCGCTGCATCAGAACAACGGCAATCAGGCCCAAGGCCAACAGAAGGTGGATGATGAGAACGACGTTTTCCATGGTGGTCCTGTACAGCGTGGCGTGTATCGCGTGGTACTTATGCAAGTTTGTCCGCGGGGGCAAGTCAGGAGTTCACATCACCACATATGATACATCATATCACGGCAACGGGACTGGACAGAACACCAATGCGTGACGCAGGCTGCGCCTTATGCCACATGACGATCACGACCACCCGCACACACTGTTGCCACCGGAACCCGCTTTGCGCGTCAAGGCGCTTGAAACGATTCTGACCCGCAAAGGGCTGATAGATCCGGCGGCACTGGATGAAATTATCGACACCTATCAAAACAAGATCGGTCCGCAGAACGGTGCGCGGGTTGTTGCCAAAGCATGGAACGATCCGGCGTTTAGGGCGGCTTTACTGGAAGATGCCACACCTGTCGTGGCGGATCTTGGCTTTTACGGTCGACAAGGCGAGCACATGGTTGTGGTTGAGAACACACCGGACCAACACAACATGGTCGTCTGCACCTTGTGCAGTTGCTACCCGTGGCCATTGCTGGGTATTCCACCCGGCTGGTACAAGTCTGACGCCTACCGTGCCCGCGCTGTGAGAGAACCACGCAAAGTGCTGGCCGAATTCGGCGTCACTCTGCCCAAGGGCACGTCTGTGCGGGTCTGGGATTCAACTGCCGAGATTCGCTACCTCGTTCTACCCACGCGACCTGAAGGCACAGACGGGATGAGCGAAGACGACCTTGCCGCGCTGGTGACGCGCGACAGCATGATCGGTACCGGCTTTCCCAAGGTGCCCTCATGACCCGCGTTCATGACATGGGAGGCCGTTTCGGAGATGGGCGGATAAACCCCGAGGCAGAGGGTGCGCCAGTCTTTGCTGAAGAATGGCACGCGCGCGCGCTGGCGGTGACACTTGCCGCAGGGTTTCTGGGGCAGTGGAACATAGACGTGTCACGACATGCACGCGAACGGCTTTCTCCAAAAGACTACGCGCGGTTTTCATACTACGAAAAATGGATATCTGGTCTGGCCGACCTGCTGGTTGAAAAAGGTGTTCTTACTTTGGAAGACCTAAATGGTGGTGGAGGGGTTGGGCCACACCCGCTGACCGAGAGAATGCTGAAAGCGGAAGCTGTCTCTGACGCATTGGCCAAAGGTGGGCCTGCTGACAGACCCTCAAACGTCGTGGCGCTGTTCTCTGTTGGGCAAGAGGTTATGACGAGTCGACCTGCCGCAAACCGGCTTGTGGATGGGGGTCATACGCGTTTGCCGATCTACGCATCAGGCGCCAAAGGGCGAATCCTGCGTTTGCATGGGACGCACGTTTTACCCGACGCAAATGCCCATGGTTTGGGCGAAGCGCCCGAGCCGCTATACGCAGTGGCCTTCCCAGCGTCTGAACTGTGGATCAACCCAGAACATCCCAAAGACGAAGTGGTGCTGGATTTGTGGCAAAGCTACCTGGTTCCGGCATGAGCAAATGCTTCACCCATACGGCCCCGGAACCCGTCTTTGCCGAACCCTGGCACGCTCAGGTCTTTGCTGTCACCGTTGCGCTGAATGAGGCTGGACGGTTCGATTGGTCTGACTGGGCGACTCGGTTCTCGAATACACTCAAGCGTCATGGCCTTGCACGGGAGCTGGATGGCGGCGACGATTATTTTCACGCTTGGTTAGAAACACTTGAGGCTATGCTCGCCGAGCAGGGGGCTGCTCTACCGCAGGATGTGAAAGACCTGCATCGGGCATGGGAAGAGGCGTATCTGACGACCCCCCACGGCCACCCGGTGCATCTGCGTTGACCACTGTCAGGGGGCTCTGCCCCCGCCGCCCGTTTCGGGCGACTCCCCAGAGGTATTTCTAGCCAGTTGAAGCAGGGGATCCGTCTTCATCTGGCCCCAAATACCTCCGCCGGAGGCATCGCGCATTAGCGCGATTTCAATCTGCGGCGAAATATCGGTTTCCCTGCGGTTTATGCCCGGCTATATGAGCCGAGTTTGATTACTCAGCACGAAAAGGACCGGATATGGCCAACGTGGTTGTTGTCGGCGCTCAATGGGGCGACGAAGGAAAAGGCAAGATTGTCGACTGGCTCAGCGAACGGGCGGACGTGATCGCGCGTTTTCAGGGCGGGCATAACGCCGGTCATACGCTGGTGATCGATGGTGAAGTTTATAAGTTGCACGCGCTGCCTTCGGGCGTCGTACGGGGCGGCAAGCTGAGCGTGATCGGCAATGGTGTCGTGCTGGACCCATGGCATCTGGTTAAGGAAATCGCGACCATCCAGGCGCAGGGCGTGGAAATAACACCTGAAACCCTGATGATCGCTGAGAACACGCCATTGATCCTGCCGATCCACGGCGAGTTGGACCGCGCGCGGGAAGAAGCCGCCAGCAAGGGGACTAAGATCGGGACCACAGGCCGTGGGATCGGGCCCGCTTATGAAGACAAGGTTGGACGCCGTTCCGTGCGCGTTGCTGATCTGGCGGACGAAGCCACGTTGGAAGCCCGAGTGGACCGCGCGCTGCAGCACCACGACCCGCTGCGCAAAGGTTTGGGGATCGAGCCAGTTGATCGCGACGCGCTGATTGCTCAGTTGAAAGAGATCGCGCACGAGATTTTGCCGTTTGCGGCGCCCGTGTGGAAAGTGCTGAACGAAAAGCGCAAAGCGGGTAAGCGTATCCTGTTCGAAGGTGCGCAAGGCGCGCTGCTGGACATCGACTTTGGCACCTATCCCTTTGTGACGTCCTCGAACGTAATCGCTGGTCAGGCTGCAACGGGTGTTGGTATTGGGCCGGGATCGATCGATTTTGTACTGGGCATTGTCAAAGCTTACACCACTCGTGTGGGTGAAGGCCCATTCCCGACTGAGCTGGAAGACGCAGATGGGCAGCGCTTGGGTGAGCGTGGGCACGAGTTTGGCACGACAACCGGCCGTAAGCGTCGCTGCGGTTGGTTCGATGCCTGCCTGGTGCGCCAGACCTGCGCGACCAGTGGCGTGAACGGTATTTCTTTGACAAAGCTGGACGTTCTGGACGGGTTTGAAACGCTGAAAATCTGCACCGGATATGAGCTGGACGGTGAACGGCTGGACTATCTGCCCACCGCGGCCGATCAACAGGCACGTTGCACCCCCATCTATGAAGAAATGCCGGGGTGGAGCGAATCGACGGAAGGCGCGCGCAGCTGGGCCGATCTGCCGGCCAACGCGATCAAATACGTGCGCCGTGTAGAAGAGCTGATCGAATGCCCAGTGGCGCTTTTGTCCACCAGCCCGGAGCGGGACGACACCATTTTGGTGACAGACCCGTTTGCTGACTGATGGCCGAGGAAAAGAAACCGGGACTGAGCTACAAGGCGCGTCGGCGGTGGTCGCTGGTGATCCTCGTTATTGGCCTGCCGCTTTATATCGTTGCGGTGGTGACAGTTGTGAACTGGTTGGATCGCCCTCCGATCTGGGTTGAGCTTCTGGTCTATGTCGTACTTGGCATTCTTTGGGCTTTGCCGTTCAAGTTCGTTTTTCGCGGCGTTGGCAAAGAGGATCCGGATCAGTCCTGAATCTCTTGAGAAACCTGTGTCTGGTTTGGCCAGCTGAGTACCGCACGTGCAAACGCGCGGTACTCGCTTGTGATTTCTTTGGCCATGCTGAAAGGGGTGGGCCACGGGGTGGTCAGGGTCGCCTCGACCTGGCCTGGTACAAGAGTTAGCTCTGCGTTGTGCTTTGCGGCAAGGCGTCTCATTTTCTGATTGGTCGCAAGGCATAACATATGAACCTCTCTGATCCCTCGGTTTTGAGCGATCGTAATGAGGCGAGACAGCAAAGCGTCTCCAATCCCCTGATCTTGCCAAGCTTTTTCAACCGTAAAGGCTGCTTCGGCGACATGGTATTTGTGGTCAGGTATCAGACGCAATTCTCCTACTCCGCGCAAACAAGAATCCGGGAAAGCTCCGAAAACAAATGCTGCATCAGCAAACATATTGGATAGGTAATCTTGCACCCCCTGTGGCTGAACGGGTGTGCCAAAGCGTGAAAACAATACCTCCTCATCCAGGCTGTTGAAATGGCTTGAAATTAAGGCGTGGTCATGTCTTCGAAGTCGGCGAATTATGATGTCTTGCATAGCACTGCCTCAGTCTGAAACGGATATCATGACGAGAGTTTTACCGTGAAACTGTACCATAATTCTGCGTCGCAGCATAAGCTGTTTTGACGCGCTTCCTGAATAGCTGCGCACCATGCTCTGTTTAGTTTGCAAAAAAAAGGGCCGGGATTTACCCGGCCCTGCTTGTCTATCTTCACGTCAGTTAGCCCACTGCGCGTTCATCATCCGGGCGAAAGCCGATCAGATTAGAGGCGGCAAAACGGCCACCACCGGCTTTCTCGATTTTGCCGTCGCGCAGCAATTGACCAAATGAACGCAGGCTTTCTTCACGATTGAACTCATCCTGCTTCAAAGAGCGGACTTTGTTCATCAGTTGTGGGCGCGAGAACTGTTCCTGACCTTCAATAAAGGACAGATAAGCTGCTGCCGCTTCCAGAAGGTCAGGCAGCGATTGAGCGCCCTGGTCCTGTGCGAACTGGGCAAAGCCGCCTTCTTCCGAACCGCTTTCTTCCACATCAGTGGTGACGCGGCGGGGCATCACGGGGCCGGTCGGTTCGCTCTGATCGTCAACGCGCTGCTCAGCTACCAGTTTCAGCGGGGCCGGAGCATCTGCTTCGGGGCGCGCACTGGTCACCTTCACTTCGGGGCGGCGGGGGCTGACCACAGATTCCAAATCGCCACGATATTCGTCAGCCTTTGAGGATGCAGTATCTGCGTCATCCAACTCTGCCTCGGTCGCAGCGACCGCTGTACGCAGGTGCGAATAGGCTTCTCGCGCATCGCTGCTGGACGGATCATCCATATGCTCACCGGTTTTGGCCATCAAACGCAGCACATCCTGATCTGGATCGGCGTCATCAGCCAGCTTTTGGCTTGAGCGCTCAGAGAACTCTGACTCGATCTCGGAAATCTCGCTCAGCAGGTTTTCTTCATCTTCAGCCGTCAACAAGCCATGGGTTTGATCGTCCTGTGAGTCTTCGGATGCTTCTTCCGAAGTCTCGATCACCACGTCCTCTACATTCAGGATGTTTGGAACGTCCTCTTCTTCGGTTTCGTCTTCTGCATCATCTTCCAAATCCGCAAACAGCGGTTCGGCGGGAAGTTGCTGCATTTCGGGGATGTCTTCGAGGCTGTCAACCTGCACGTGCTCGGGGGTCATGGACACTTGCAGGTTGTCAGCTTCAACAGTTGGGGCTTCTGCTTCGACAGCTTCGACTTCGTCTGTTTCTTCAGTCTCTTGTGCCTCTGTCGTTACATCGACGATCAAGTCATCTGTATCTTCGGACTCGAACTCTTCACCAATAGGTGCCTGTGGTTCTTCGGCTGTTGGAGCAGCCGGCTCTTCAAAGTCTTCCGCGCTCAGCGCGCCGGCCTCAAAAGCAGCGGCGACTGCGTCCACCTGAGGTTTGGAACCAGCCAACAAAGATGTGTCTTCATCTTCAGAGTAAGCTGCGGGAGGGACGTCAGAATGCGAAACCACGGCGCGAATACGCTGCAGCTTGGCCGCGATGCTGTCAGCCGCCGGAGGAGGAGTGTCTCCGACTGGTTTCGCCTCGGCAAACTCGGTCGGGGCCGGATTTTGTTGTTCCTGAATGGGGGTGTGCGCCATGGACGTGGCGGCGGTGTGCGAGACCGGTTCTTGATACGTGGCTTCGGGTGTTTGTGTGGCGCGCAGCAGCAGTCCGGATTCGCTCTGGCTGGCTTCTACCCGCTGCGATGCATCGCGCCGGGCAATGCGGGTCAGCATTTCAGCATCAGGTTGAGGGGGCTCTGAGCCGAAATAGCGGTCATCCGCTGCGAGGTCACGAAAATACTCGGCGATGGCTTTCATCGTCTCAAAGGAATCGTCAAATCCTTCCAAAGTGCAGGAGAAGGTTCCATAAGAAACGGTCAATACCTTGTTATTCTGTACCATCAGACGCACGTCCTTTACAAACTACGAGAGCCAGCTTACCCGGAATCGGGAGCACACACTGGCTCGGAACTTTTCGCATGAACCTATCATTTTGTGGTCTTAATGTGTCCAAATCCGGGAAAAATGGCCAATCTTGTGAAAAATGAGCCAATTGTACGCTCAACGGATCCAATTGGACTGTTTGGAGGGGGATTTGTCGGTGCAGAAGACCTGAATCTGGTGCTGAAGCGCGTCAAATCTGTTGTTGCCGCTGACGGTGGTGCGGCAATTCTTACAGAATCAGGGCATATCCCGGATGCTGTCATAGGTGATTTCGATTCGCTGGACGCGGTGACGAAAGCGAAAATACCACCCGAGCGTCTATTTTCGGTCCGCGAACAGGACAGCACTGACTTCGACAAAGCCCTGCGTAGTGTGCAGACCCCATTGGTTCTAGGGGTGGGGTTTCTGGGTGGGCGGCTGGATCATCAACTGGCTGTTTTGAATACTTTGGTCAGGCGGCAGGATCAGGCGTGCATTCTATTGGGCGAGCATGAGGTGGTCTTTCACGCGCCGCCGCGCATTCACCTGCCCGTTGATCCTGGAGATGTTGTTTCGCTATTTCCATTATGCCGGGTCACAGGACGCAGCACCGGGCTGGAATGGCCAATCGAAGGGTTGGAGTTTGAGCCAAACGGTCAGGTGGGCACATCCAACCGAGCACTGGCCGAGGTTGAGTTGCTGATGGATGGGCCGGGGCTTTTGGTTATGATCCCGCGTTCCGCGCTGGATCGGCTTATGCAGGTGTTTCTGTTGGGGCAGACCGGGCGCTGGCCCGCTCGCGCAAAATGACATAGAGGCCCGCGGCGATTGTTATCAAAATGCCAATCGCGGCTAGTCCGTCCGGCAAGTCGCTGAATATCACCCAGCCGATCAGGGTTGCGACGGGAATTTCCAGATATTGCATGGGGGCCAACGTGGCCGAAGGTGCATAGCGCAACGACCAGGTCATCAGCAGATGGGCGACCGTGCCCAATACTCCGATCGCCAGCAAAAGCCAGTTCATATCGGTGGCAGGCAGCGTTGCAGAGATCTCCCATACGTCAAGGAGCGTTCCAATCACCAGAACCGGCGTTAACACCAAAGTGGCAAGAACGCCCGACACCGCCTGCAATGACACAGGGTCCGTCTCTTTCGCGATCTGCCGCGTGACCAACATGAACAGGGCAAAGACAACTGCAACGATCAGGGGCAATAGTGCCGGAGCACCGACCTCGGCAAAGCTGGGTTGGATAACCAAAAGTGTGCCGATAAATCCGACGATGCAGGCTATCAGACGGCGGGCACCAACTTCTTCGCCCAGCACGTATTTACCCAACAACAGCATGATGAACGGCATGACAAAAGCGATTGCGATAGCATCCGCCAGTGGCAGGAACTGAAGGGCGCTGAACATCGCTGTGATACCAATGATATGCAAAAATGTGCGGATCACGGTCAGGCGCAGGATGCGCCCGCGCATGCGCCATGGTCGTCCGGTTAAGGCAATCAGCGGAATCAGGATCAAGGCTTGTACAGCAAAGCGGACTGTAACCAGCAATCCCAACGGGGTCGTCTCGCCCAACAACTTGGCCATTGAATCGCCCAATGGCGCAAGCACGCAGAAACCAAGCATCAAAACAATGCCAAAGACGGGACGATCCTGAGTCATGCCTGCGACGCTAGCCGTTTCGCGAAAGAGTGGAAAGGTCCGACGTCAGGCTTTCGGTAGAGGCTGAACCTTAGTGTAGTCTGGCCCGACACAGGTGGGCAAACCGTCATCAAGGCGCAGCCAGCTCAGCTTTTCTTCGTGCGAAACATGAAGCGTTGGTTGCAACGCCTCTGGGGACTCTAACGTCGCGACATAAAGATGCAGAACATCTGACATCTTGGCCGAACGGAACGAGATCGGTGTGCCGCAATGCGGGCAAAAGCTGCGCTCAACTCCGGGTGAAGAATTGAAGCGCTTAGGTTCTTCCCCGATCCAGCGCCACTGCCCGTCGCGAACCGCGAAATAGGTGGTCATCGGAGCTGCGCATTGGCGACGGCAACTGTCGCAATGACACGTCACACAAGACAGAGCAGGAGAGTCGACTTCGTATTTGATTTTGCCGCACAGGCAATGACCACGCATGCCGACCCCCGTCTGTTGTTGCGATCAGCAGTTTGGCACGTTCACTGCCAACCCGCCCAGCGAAGTTTCTTTGTACCTCTCGTGCATATCAAGCCCGGTTTGCCGCATGGTTTCAATTGCCGAATCCAAAGGCACAAAATGCTGACCATCACCTCGCAGCGCGAGCGACGCTGCAGAGACTGCCTTGATGGCGCCCAACCCGTTACGCTCGATGCAGGGTACCTGAACCAGCCCCGCAACCGGATCGCAGGTCATGCCCAGATGATGCTCCAGTGCAATCTCGGCCGCGTTTTCCACCTGCTCTGGTGTGCCGCCCATTACAGCACACAGCCCGGCTGCAGCCATCGCCGAGGCGCTGCCCACTTCGGCCTGACATCCGGCTTCAGCGCCCGAAATCGAAGCATTGAACTTGACCAGCCCGCCAATGGCAGCTGCGGTCAGCAGGAAATCTTCGATATGACTTTCCGAGGCACCGGGAACGTGGTCGAGGTAGTAACGCAGCACGGCAGGCAAGACGCCTGCAGCGCCATTGGTGGGGGCGGTGACAACCTGCCCACCGGCTGCGTTTTCTTCGTTCACGGCCATGGCGTAAACGCTCATCCAGTCATTGATTGTGTGTGGCGCGGTCAGGTTCATCCCACGCTCGGCCATCAGAGCGTCAAAGATGCCCTTGGCGCGGCGACGTACGCTCAGGCCTCCGGGCAGAATACCTTCAGTCCTCAGGCCGCGTTCAATGCAGTCGTTCATCACCTGCCAGAGCCGGGCCGAACCTTTTGCAAAACTGTCCGCACATCCCCGTGCGATTTCGTTTTCGCGTTTCATTTGTGCGATGGATTTGCCGCTTGAATTCGCCATTTCAAGCATTTCAGCAGCTGATTTGAACGGATAGGGAACCGGATCACCTTCTTCGGTGGCTTTGCCTTCGGCCAGTTCCTCTTCGGTCAGAACGAAACCACCACCGATGGAATAGAACACCTGCCGAAGGATCACGTCGCCCTGCGCGTCAGTTGCCATCAGGATCATCCCGTTGGCATGGCCGGGCAGGTTGTTGTCGTAGTCAAAGACCAGATCGGTTTTCGGGTCGAACGTCAGCGTCGGCAGACCTTCGGGCGACACGGTATGCGTATCGGCAATGGCAGCAAGTGCAGCCTCGGCTTTGTCATTGTCATACGTGTCGGGCACAAACCCGGCCAGGCCCAGAATGGTTGCCCGGTCGGTCGCGTGGCCGACACCGGTAAACGCCAGCGAGCCGTGCAATGACCCCCTGAGGCCCGAAAACTCAAACGGCGACGCGCGCATCATGTCCAGAAAGCGCGCGGCAGCTACCATGGGGCCCATGGTGTGAGAAGAGGACGGGCCGATGCCCACTTTGAACATATCGAAGACAGAGAGGAACATATCAGATAGCTGAGCCTTCTGGAGGGTTGGCGTGAACAGGGGATGTGAACGGGGTGGCCCCAAGACCTTCTGCGGCTATGGCCGAACGGGTCGCGGGGCGTGTTTCAAGGTGCGCCAGCATTGTTTGCAGACAAGGTGTATCGGCCAGCTGGTACCAACTGCGGTCTGCCTGAGCTGGGTAGAGCGCCATCCAGCGCATCATGCACGCAACGTAATAAGTCAGCACAGATGGTTGGTCAGCGCAGAACCAGCCCGGCGCGCGTTTTGCTACAGTATCCAGCAGTTGCAGGTGGTGCCTAAGACGCGGGCGAATGCCAGTCCGCAATGTGTCGGCCTGTGACGGGTCTATGTATTTCTCAGCGTAAAAGAGGATACGCAGGTCCGCGTGCAACGTATTGGACGCAAAAAACAACCACTTCAGAAAATCCGCACGCGCAGGGTCACCTGCCGCAGGTGCAAGCTGGTCGTGACGCTCGGACAGCCAAAGCAAGATCGCCGCGGTTTCAAAGATCGGCCCTTGGGGTGTTTCCAGAACCGGGATCAACCCGTTGGGGTTCAAGGCACGGTATGCGGCACTGTCCTGTTCGTTGCGGCGGCGATCCACCAGAACGGTTTCATAGGGCTCGCCCATCTCCTCCAGCGCCAGGCGGATCACCAGCGAGGCATTGTCGGGGGCATAGTGCAGGCGGTACGGCGTCAACATGGCGGCAACTTATAGCGCTAAGATGAACTTGTAAGACATGATTGCGACGTTTCCGATAGGAAACGCGTAGTCCTGGGCCATCTTTGGGTTCGTCGCACCGCGAATTGGGGTCGCAGTTACGCCGCTCATTCCCTATAACTCGGGCAAGCCAATTTAGGACAGCTGCCATGACCGGAGATCTTTCGCCTATCGACACTGCGAAATACGTGGCTGCGCGCCGCGCGGCCGAGATGGTCGAGGACGGAATGCGCGTTGGCCTGGGCACAGGTTCCACGGCCGCATGGCTGGTCAGACGCCTGGGCGAGAGGGTTCAGCAGGACGGCTTGCGGATCAAGGGTGTGCCAACGTCAACGCGTACCGCGCAACTTGCCCGAGAGGTCGGGATTGAAGTGATTTCGTTGGATCAGGCCGGATGGCTGGACCTGACAATCGACGGAGCAGACGAGTTTGACAGCGACTTGAACCTGATAAAAGGCGGCGGTGGCGCGCATTTGCAGGAAAAGATCGTAGCGACTGCCAGCGACCAGATGATCGTCATCGCTGATTCCGGGAAAGAGGTTGAAACGCTGGGCGCTTTCCCTTTGCCGGTCGAAGTGGTTCCTTTTGGGTGGCAAACCACACGCACCCTGATCGAAGAGGCGCTGGATACGATGGATGTTCTCGGGACGACATCAGTGCTGCGTATGAACGGCGAGGCCCCGTTTGTAACGGATGAGGGAAACCATATTCTGGACCTTCATCTGCAACGCATCGGCAATCCGCGCCAGATGGCGTTGATCCTCAATCAGGTGCCGGGCGTCGTCGAAAACGGCTTGTTCATCGATATCTGTGACAAAGTCGTGATTGGGCACGGCGACGGTCGTGTCGAATTGAGGGATATAAATGCAGGGACCATCCAACTGGATCAGTTGCTTGGGGGCACTCGTGACAACCTGTTTTCCGATGTTTCGGACTGACATTGATGCCCTTATCCCCGACAAGCGTCAGTGAATGTTCGAAATTTCAGTGCCCGGGGGTTGGCACCGGGGTTTTTGCGCCCAGATATCCAGAGAATTTTTGCAAGTTGAACGAAGGAAACCGGCATGAGCTTTGACTATGATCTTTTTGTCATCGGCGGAGGCTCGGGCGGGGTCCGCGCAGCGCGCGTGGCAGCGGGTGAGACCGGAGCCAAAGTCGCACTTGCTGAAGAAGACCGCTATGGCGGGACCTGTGTGATCCGGGGCTGTGTGCCCAAGAAGCTGATGGTTTTTGCCAGCGAGTATTCGGGAATGGTCGGCGATGCGCAAGCCTATGGCTGGGACATTCAGCCCGGTGCCTTCAACTGGAACACCTTTCACGACAAGCTGGTTACGGAATTGGATCGGCTGGAAGGGATCTATCGTAACATCCTGAAAAACAACGGTGTTGAAAGCTTTGATCAGCGCGCACGTCTGGTGGACGCGCATACGGTCGAGTTGGCCGATGGTACCCGCAAAACCGCCAAGCACATCCTGATCGCAACCGGAGGCCGCCCGGTCGTGCCCAATTTCCCTGGATCAGAGCTGGCGATCACGTCGAACGAGATTTTCCACTTGGACAAGCTGCCCAACAGCATCCTGATAGTCGGAGGTGGCTATATCGCCAGCGAATTCGCCGGGATCATGAACGGGCTGGGCGTCAAGACCACGCAATTCTATCGCGGCGCGCAAATCCTGCGCGGCTTCGATGAAGAGGCGCGGGGGTTGATCTGTGAAGAGATGCGTCAAAACGGCATCGATGTGCGTTTGGGCACCAATGTGCTGGAGATGACCAAAGACGGAGACCAGATCCGTGTGAAAGCGACCGATGGTACCGAAGACCGCTTTGACGTGGTCATGTACGCCACCGGTCGTACCCCGAATGCAGATAATTTGGGGTTGGAAGACTTGGGCGTTGAGCGCGGTCGCAAAGGTGAAATCGTTGTAAATGAATATAGCCAGACCGCCGTGCCCTCGATCCACGCCATTGGCGACGTTACGGACCGGGTGAACCTGACGCCAGTAGCGATCCGCGAAGGCATGGCTTTTGTCGAAACCGTGTTCAAAGGGAATCCGACCCCTGTGGATCATGAACTGATCCCAACCGCGATCTTTACGCAGCCGGAATTTGGCACAGTTGGCCTCAGCGAAGAACAAGCAGCCGCCCAAGAACCGATCGAAGTCTATGCCACTTCGTTCAAGCCGATGCAAAAGTCATTCGCTGGCGGAACGCAGCGGGTTTTGATGAAGCTGTTGGTCAGCCAGGCCACGCGAAAGGTACTGGGGTGCCACATTGTTGCCCCTGGTGCGGGTGAGATGATCCAGCTTGCAGGTATTGCCGTAAAGATGGGCGCGACCAAAGAAGATTTTGACCGTACTGTCGCCGTGCATCCGGTGATGGCCGAAGAACTGGTGACAATGCGGCAACCTGTGCGCACGGCTTGATTTGCAACCGCGCGCACACAAGTTACAAAGGACGCCGTGATCACACGGTCAAACACAAGGGAACATATACATATGGCGGGCAACAGCGGTGGCCCCTGGGGGGGCGGAGGCTCTTCCGGTGGTGGAGGAAATCGGGGAAATAACGGGGACGGGCGCAAGCCACCCGAAGGCGATGGCCCGCAGATCCCCGAGATCGATGAGCTGATGAAAAAAGGCCAAGAACAGCTGCGCGTCCTGATGGGCGGTCGCGGCGGCGGTGGCCGTGGCAGCAATGGCCAGGGTTCAGGCGGTGGCGGCCCGATCTTTACCAAGGGCACCGTTATTATTGGTGGCTTGGTGGCTGTTGGCCTGTGGGCGGCGGCGAGTTTCTACACGGTTAAGCCGGAAGAACAGTCAGTTGAGCTGTTTCTGGGTGAGTTTTCAGCCGTTGGAAACCCAGGTCTGAACTTTGCGCCTTGGCCAGTAGTGACTGCTGAAGTTATTCCGGTCACCCGTGAACAAACCGAAGATATGGGCGGGACACGCGGCAGCGACGATGGTCTGATGCTGACCGGCGACGAAAACGTGGTCGACATCGACTATCAGGTCGTTTGGAACATCAACGACCCAGCCAAGTTCCTGTTCAACCTGCGCGATCCGCGTCAGACGATCCGCGCCGTGTCGGAATCGGCGATGCGTGAGATCATCGCGCAAAGCGAGCTGGCACCGATCCTGAACCGGGACCGTGGTGTCATTGCTGAACGTCTGCAGGAACTTATCCAATCTACCATGGACAGCTACGATTCGGGTGTGAACATCATCCGTGTGAACTTTGACAAGGCTGACCCGCCGCAGGACGTGATTGCCGCATTCCGCGACGTTCAGGCCGCTGCGCAGGAACGTGACCGTCTGCAAAATGTGGCCGACGCCTATGCAAACCGCGTGTTGGCGGAAGCCCGTGGTGAAGCCGCGCAGGTACTGGAAGAGGCCGAAGCGTATCGCGCCCAGCAGATCAACAGTGCACAGGGTGAGGCCAGCCGCTTCAGCGCGGTTCTGGAAGAATACTCCAAAGCGCCGGATGTGACCCGGAAGCGTCTGTACCTGGAGCGGATGGAGCAGGTTCTGGGTGATGTCGACAAGATCATCCTGGACGAGAACTCGACCGGTCAGGGGCAGGGCGTCGTACCCTATCTGCCGCTGAACGAACTGCGTCGCAACCAACCTGCGGAGAGCAACTGATGCGTAAGTCGCCTATTATCGTTATCGTCATTGCCATTCTGGGCGTAGTTGGTCTGTCCTCGATCTTTATCGTAGATGAGCGCGAACGCGCGTTGGTGCTGCAATTCGGCCGCGTTGTGGCTGTGAAGGAAGAGCCGGGTTTGGCTTTCAAGATTCCTCTGATCCAGGAAGTGGTTCGCTACGACGACCGTATCCTTTCCATCGACGTTCAACCGCTTGAGGTAACACCTCTGGATGACCGTCGTCTGGTGGTCGATGCGTTCGCACGTTACCGGATTTCTGATCTGGAACAGTTCCGTCAGGCTGTTGGTGTTGGTGGCGTTCCTGTCGCCGAAGACCGTCTGGACCGTATCCTGCGCGCGGAAACGCGGGAAGTTCTGGGTTCGGTGTCCTCGCGTGACATCCTCAGTTCAGACCGTGCGGCTTTGATGCTGCGCATCCGTAACAGCGCGATAGCCGAAGCGCGCGCGCTGGGTGTCAACGTGATCGACGTACGTCTGAAAGCGACGGACCTGCCGCAGGCCAACCTTGAGGCCACTTTCGACCGGATGAAGGCTGAACGGGAACGTGAGGCGACCGACGAACGCGCCCGAGGGAACGAGGCCGCGCAGCGTGTGCGCGCGCAAGCCGACCGGACCGTGGTTGAACTGGTGTCGGACGCCAACCGCGAAGCCGAGATCATTCGCGGTGAGGCTGACGCCGAGCGTAACGCAATCTTCGCCGAAGCCTTTGGCAAAGACCCGGAGTTTTTCGAATTCTACCGCTCTCTGTCTGCCTATGAGCGGGCGCTACAGGGTGGCAACAGCTCGATGGTACTGAGCCCGGATTCCGAGTTCTTCAACTACCTGAAATCACCCACAGGGCAGGCGACCCAGTAATGGGTATGATCCTTCTGGCCTTTGGGCTGGTGCTGATTGTCGAGGGGCTGGCCTATGCGCTGGCCCCTTCGCTTATTGAACGTATGCTCGAAGCACTACGTTCAGTGCCAGAACAGGCGCGCCGATTAATGGGGCTGCTTTGTGTCATAAGCGGGTTGATCCTGCTTTGGGGGGCGCATCAGCTGGGTTTTTGAGGGTATGCCTTCACTTGGCAGTGAATTCCCCGCGATCCTGAGTTGCTCGTCCGATCAAACTGACTACATTGGTCGATAAGCAAAACTGTTTTTTTGCGGTCTGGGGAAGACTGTCGACAAGGAGAGCTCAAGTGCAGGCGAAAGCGCGCAGTGTGTCCGTCCGGTGGGACGAAAGGGTTGAGTGGATGCGGGTGATGTGGCTGGCTTTTGCCGGAATGCTGCTTTTGCTGGCGCAAACGGTTGCCGTGCAGGCCCGGGGTGAAAGTCTTGCGCCGCTGGCGGAAAAGATCAGCCCGGCCGTGGTGAACATTACAACAAGCACTCTGATCGAAAGTCAGACAGGTCCGCAGGGGATTGTCCCCGAAGGATCTCCGTTCGAGGATTTCTTTCGCGAATTTCAGGACCGAAACGGGGATGATGACGACGCGCCACGCCGCAGCAACGCTTTGGGCTCGGGCTTTGTGATCTCGGAAGACGGATTCATCGTCACCAATAATCACGTCATTGCCGAAGCCGATGAAATCCTTGTGGAATTCTTCCCAGGTGACGGTCAGCCCAAGCAAGAGCTGGTAGCAAAAGTCATCGGCACGGATGAGAAGACCGACATCGCATTGCTCAAGGTCGAAGCGTCGGGGCCGCTGAAATACGTGACATTCGGCGACAGTGACGTCGCGCGCGTGGGCGATTGGGTTATTGCCATGGGCAACCCGCTGGGGCAGGGCTTTTCGGTTTCAGCCGGGATCGTATCAGCTCGTAACCGAGAGCTGAGTGGATCTTACGACGATTACATTCAGACCGATGCGGCGATCAACCGAGGTAACTCAGGTGGTCCGTTGTTCAACATGGATGGCGAGGTGATCGGCGTGAACACGGCAATCCTTTCTCCAAACGGTGGATCAATCGGGATTGGATTTTCGATGGCGTCCAACGTTGTGGTCAAAGTTGTCGACCAATTGCGTGAATTTGGGGAAACGCGCCGTGGGTGGCTTGGCGTGCGTATTCAGGACGTGACGCCGGACATGGCCGAAGCAATGGGCCTTGAAAAGCCCGGCGGCGCCCTGATCAGCGATGTCCCGGAAGGTCCGGCAAAAGAAGCAGGTTTGAAGGCGGGTGATGTGATCACCAGTTTTGACGGTGTCGAAGTAGAAGACACCCGCGGTCTGGTGCGTCAGGTCGGTGAAACAGAAGTCGGAAAATCTGTGCGTGTCATCGTGCATCGGGACGGCGGAACTCAGACCGTGCTGGTCACATTGGGTCGTCGCGAAGATGCAGAGCGTGCCGACAACGGCGAAGAGGAACCTGAAGAGGCGCCGGTCGACGAGAACGCGGATATTCTTGGTCTGACGATTTCGCCCTTGACCGACACGCTGCGCGAGGATCTGGGCCTGGACGCAGACGCCGAAGGTCTGGTGATTTCTGACGTCGATCAGGCGTCCGAAGCTTATGCCAAAGGGTTGCGGGCCGGTGATCTGATCACCGAAGCGGGACAGCAAAAGGTAGAGACCATCGGTGATCTGGAAGAGCGAATGGAAGAATCGCGCGAAGCCGGCAGGAAATCCCTGCTGCTCTTGGTGCGCAGGGGCGGAGATCCACGATTTGTGGCGCTAAGCCTGGAAGAATAAACCAAAGAGGCCGGGACAATATCCCGGCCTTTTCTTTGCTTGACTGATTAAGGGGCAGGGTATTTGCAAAAAATGAGCCATACGCAGAAATTGCGTATGGCTCAGATACAGGGAGAGGTCAGTGGACAGATATCGGGGATGATTCTCTGACCTCCTACGGTAACAAGTCCACCTTAGGTTATGTTTGGAAACAGGTCTGTGAAGCAGGTCACACCTGTTCAGATCAGGTCGGACTCTGCAAGTTCCCGCAAGGCTGTGAAGTCCTGGATCAGCAATCCCCCGCGGGACGCTTCCACGACGTTGTCTCTTTTCCAGCCCGAGATTGTCTTGGACACAGCTTCGCGCGTCGCCCCGACAAATTCAGCCAGTTCGCTTTGCGATAGCGTAATGCGCTCGGACGGGTTGTCCTGTAAACCTGACAGGTGTAGCAGCCTTCGCGCCAGACGAATGGGCATGGGCAAAAAGACCTGCTCGTTCAACTGAGATCCCATGTACCGCATCCGCAATCCGGCCAGCCGGATTAAATCCTCTGCAAGATCAGGGTGGTGTCGGATCTGTTTCAAGACGTCATTGCGGCGCACACGCAGAACGCGCGAGGCTTCGGCAGCAGCTATGGTGGCGGTGCGTGGGCCATTGTCAAACAGGGCGATTTCGCCAAAGACCTCGCCGGGTCGCATCAGGGTCAGGGTCAGCTTGCGTCCGCTCATGGCCAGAAAGGACACTTCCAGCGTTCCGTCCAATATGGCGTAAAGCGCGTCGCCCTCGTCGCCTTGTTCAAAAAGTGTTTCGCCTTGGGTCAGGGAAATTTCGGTCGCTTGAGCCGAAAGCATTTCTCTGAGCCCGTCGGAGGCTTCGGACAGGAAGCCGCTGTTGGGAAAGGCCGTCATGTATGCACCGATCTTGGGCAAGGTGAGTGTGTGGGTGGTGATACAACTTCACATAGCTCGGCGCATTATCCAAGAATTTTGTTTGTTTTGGCAGACCTGGCTAACGCAACGGGACTTATTTCTGTTCCGGATCCTCCATGTAGCGCTGCAACATGCTGAATTGCAGCATCAAAAAGGCCATCAGCGCTATGGGAAAGCCAAAGGTCTCGATCTTGACCCACATGTCCGTCGACATTGTGCGCCAGACAAATTCGTTGGCGGCGGCCAGAATAGCAAAACAGGCGCACAAGCGGCGTGTCAGGATCATCCAGCCTTCGTGTTTCATCGGAAGCAGCTCTTCCAGAACATAGGCCAGGTAAGATTTCTTCTGCATCAGGCCAATGCCCAGGATCAAAGCAAACAGACCATAGACCAGCGTGGTTTTCATCTTGAAGAACCGCTCGTCATTGAACCAGGCGGTGAGGCCACCGAAGAAAAGGACCATGAAAGCAGTGAATATCTGCATTCGGCTGAGTTTTCCGGTCAGATACCACAGTATACCCATCGCGCCGAGCATCAGCGGAACAAAAATGATCGTTGCAACGATAAAGCCGGAATACTCGATGCCACCGATCAGAAAACTGTCGTCACGCAAACGCAGGTAGATGAAGAAGAAGGCCAAAGGGGGCCCAAGTTCCAGCACCTGTTTCAAAAACGGGTTGATGTCTTTTTTGGCTGTCATCTGTACGTCCTGCTGTTTACCCGCCCATTTCAACGATTACAGCGCCGAGTGCAATCAATGCCATAAGGGCAATGCGTCGGGGCCCTACAGTTTCCTTTAGCACAAGCCAACCGATGAGGGCCGCAAAGACCGTTGAGGTTTCGCGAAGAACGGCGGCCTCACCCACTTTGTCCAATCGGGTTGCCATCATAATCGCGCCAAATGACAGAGGTGCAATAATCCCACCAGCCAGACCGCGCAGCATGAGGGGGCCGACAGCAGGGCGGTTGATCATGGCGCGCCACCTGAGGAAAGAGTAGATCGGCATGGCAGCGCCATCGATCATGAAAAACCAGGCTAGAAATGTAAAAGGGTCGGCAGTGGCGCGGATGCCGTAGGCGTCATAGGTGGTGTACAGGGCCACAAAAAGGCCCGTGATGATCGCCAGAGTGAGCGCGATGCCCAGAGTGTCCCGATTGGTTTCCAGATACCGAAAATTATACGCAGCCAACCCGAAGATACCAGCCAGAAGGGTCGCAACGCCCAACCATTGAACGGCAGAAAAGGTTTCTCCGAATAGAAGATAAGCCCCGATCACTGTAAAAAGTGGCCCAGTTCCGCGCACAACCGGATAGACCACTGTGTAGGAGCCCTTGGTATATGCCATCGCCTGAAGCGTCTTGTACGCGATGTGAATCAGCCAGACGAGCGCGAAGATCGGCCACATATGCGGTTCGGGCCAGGGCACAACAAAAAGGGCGAAAGGTGCGGCCATGAGGCAGTAACTGGCATCAATGGCCCCACGAGACAGCCACGGATCATGGCGCCCCTTTTGCAGAGCCCCAAACACGGCATGAAGAAAAGCCGCCATCAGGGCCAACCCGAGAGCAAGTTGGTGGCCCGCTTCCGTCCCTTCCAATGAGATCAGCCAGTTGCTCAAAGATGCCAACCTTTTGCTGGGCGGTGAGGCTGGGGGTTTTCCACCCCCAGACCCCCGAAGGTATTTTTAGCCAGATGAAGGGGCGGATCAGCCTTTGTCGAGACCGGTCAGGGCGGCGGCAAACTCTTCGGGATCGAAGGGGGCGAGGTCGTCGATCTGTTCGCCCACACCAATGGCGTGGATGGGCAGGCCGAATTTGTCCGCCAAAGCGACCAGAACGCCGCCTTTTGCTGTACCGTCCAGTTTGGTCATGACAAGACCCGAGACGTCTGCCAGCTTGCGGAACGTCTCTACCTGGCTCAAGGCGTTCTGTCCTGTGGTGGCGTCGAGGACCAGCAAAGTGTTGTGCGGGGCCGTGTCGTCGACTTTGCGGATGACGCGGACGATCTTGGCCAGCTCTTCCATCAGGTCGGCACGGTTTTGCAAACGGCCAGCGGTGTCGATCATCAGCAGATCGGCGCCCTCTGCCTGCGCGCGAGTCAGGGCATCAAAGGCAAGGCTGGCAGGGTCCGAGCCTTCCGGCGCGGTCAGCACCGGAACCCCGGCGCGGTCGCCCCAGACTTGCAATTGTTCAACGGCCGCGGCGCGGAACGTGTCACCGGCGGCAATGACAACTTTCTTGCCTGCCTCTTTGAACTGGCTTGCGAGTTTGCCGATTGTGGTGGTCTTGCCCGAGCCGTTGACCCCGACGACCAGCACCACTTGCGGGCGTTTGGGATAGATGGGCAGAGGTTTGGCCACGGGCTCCATCACGCGGGCGACCTCTTGCGCCAATAGTTGCTTGATTTCCCGGGTTGAGAGTTTGCGGCCAAAGCGCCCCTCGGCCATGTTCGAGGTGACGCGCAAGGCTGTGTCGACGCCCATGTCAGAGGCAATCAGAAGCTCTTCGAGCTGCTCCAGCATGTCATCATCCAAGGTGCGGCGCATCTCCGTAGTGCCACCGCCGCGATTGAACAGGCGGTTCAAGATACCCTTCGATTCAGGGACTTCGGGAGGAGGAGCGGCCGGAGTTGGATCGGCGGGGACAGGGGCGGGCGGTTCAGCCGGTTGCGGTGCCGGGGCAGGATCTGGGATTTCCGGGACCGGTTGCGGTTCGGGCTGTGGTTCGGGGATCACCGGGTCAGGCGCGGCCGTTTCCTCGCCGCCATCTTCGACGATGGCTTCCAGCCCCTCTTCCAGACGAGAGGAGGATTTGAACAGCTTGTCCTTTAGCTTTGAGAAAAACGCCATGTAGTGTCTCCGCAGGTGTTCCCTTCACCTAATGCGGATTTGCGGCAGTTGCAAAGGGTCACGCGAACGCAAGGACAAAGCCAAGCTGTGCGCCCCAGTAAAGAGGCCAGACCAGATAGGGCGTTGCCTTGAGGGCCGGGTGGTTCGGTGGAAGCAGAAACTTTTCGGTCGCAAGAACCAGATCGGACGCGATGAAGGCGATGGCGGCAGGAAAGGCCCAGCGCAAAGCACCCGCATCCGGTAGTGCTAGAACAGTGATACCCATTCCAAGGATGATGGGGATATAGGCCAACACAGGCCCTTTCAGATCACCAGCGCGGGGCGTAAGAACCGTTGCCATGATGATACCCAGAATGACCAGAGACCACACCGTTGCAGGTGCGTTCCAGATCAGATCAGCGTTACTGGTCGGATAAGTCAGGAACAGCACGATATAGGCCAGATGTCCGCCGGCAAAGGCGGCGATGCCTGCCATGAACGTGGCATCCGTTTCGCGCGACAACAATGCGTCGCCTGTCGCACATAAGGCAAGCGCAACAACAAGTAACCATGGCCCGCCTTGCACAAGGGCTGCGACGGCCAAAGCGGCAACCGAGGTGGTCTTGAATACCGTGCGCAAGGCTGAGGCCGGGCGCGCTGTCATGGGCAGATAGACAAGGGCGCAGCCAAGTGCGATCAAGAATAGTAAGTTGGTCATGGATGCTCCCGGCTGTTCGCAACCGATCTCAGCGGGTGCAGGGTTTGAAATCAACCGCTTACGTAAAGTTAAGTTTCGTGTGAGGTCCCTTGTTAAAACGGTGATTGGCGTCGACGTTAAGCTTCTGGCAGAGTGCGCGTATGCTTAGGTATTGGATGATTCTCGCAAGTTTTGCCGCGCAGACCGTTTCGGCCCAGACGCCATTATCTGGCTCGGAGTTCGACAGATACACGCAAGGTAAAACCCTGTTCTACGGGTTCGAGGGGCAAGTTTACGGGGTCGAACGGTATTTACCGAACCGGCGTGTGATCTGGTCTTTTCTGGATGGCAATTGCAAAGAAGGTGTCTGGTATCAGCGGGACGAGCAGATCTGCTTTGTCTATGAAGACAGGCTTGACCCTCAATGCTGGGTTTTTACGCAATCCGGCGGCGGCCTGGTTGCGCAGTTCGAAGGCAACCCAGAGGCGACTGAGCTTTATGAGGCCGAAGAACTAGGCGAGGAAATGGTGTGTTACGGGCCAGAGGTTGGCGTGTGATCAGGGTAAGCGGACTACTTTCAGCCGTTAAATTCGATGATGTTGTAAGCCCAAAATGGTCGGTCTCCCTTAGAACAGTGATCCCTGATCAGGGGCGTCCGGTTTGGGTTTCTTGGGCGTCGGTTTTGCGGCTGCGCCAGTGCTGAGAATGCCATCGGCGAACTCGATCTCAAGTGCCGCATGTTTGGCCGCCTGGGCTTTGGTTGTGATCACGCCACCCTCCGCGCGGACGACCGCATATCCCCGTTCTAAAGTGGCTTTGTAACTGAGCGTTTCGCGCAAGCGGTCGGTGGCCTCAAGTTTTTGCTGAAGGCGTTCAAGCCGCGTGGTCTGAGCGGTGTTTATTCGATCACCCAGACGGGCAAGGCTCTGCCGCTGCTGGTCGATCTCGCGTTCAATAGGTCGCAGGGACAGGCGCGAAGACAGGTTGCGCAGCGATTCCCGGCGCGTCGTTACTAAACTACGCAAGGTCGAGGGGCGCAGATGGGCGGACAGTTCGACGACTTGCAGACGGCGGTTTTGTACGCCATGGGTCAAGGCGGGTGTCAGGCGATCTGCAATCAAATCAAGGCGTTGGCGTGGGGTGTTCAACAAGCTGTCCGGGCGCGGCAAAGCGCGGGACAGATCGCGCAGCCTTTGCGTTCGGCGTTGAACTGCATCCGTTGCCGCACGGGACAACCGCGCACCTTGCTCTCCGGTCCAGGCAAGCAGCTCCATTCGGACGGGCACGGCAAGCTCTGCTGCGGCAGTTGGCGTGGGCGCGCGGCGATCCGAGACAAAGTCGATCAGCGTTGTGTCGGTTTCATGCCCGACGGCTGAAATCAGAGGAATATCCGAAGCAGCGGCGGCGCGGGCGACGACCTCTTCGTTAAAGCCCCAGAGATCCTCAATGGACCCGCCGCCACGCGCCACGATGATCAGGTCGGGGCGGGGCAAGGCTCCGCCCGGCGTCAATTGATTGAACCCTTCGACAGCGCGGGCCACTTCGGGCGCACAGTTCGCACCTTGAACGGCTACGGGCCAGATCAGCACCTTGCGCGGAAACCGATCCCTTAGTCGGTGAAGAATATCGCGGATCACGGCACCCGAAGGCGATGTCACCACACCAATGATCTGCGGTAGGTAGGGCAGCGGTTTCTTGCGCTCAGGCGCAAATAGACCCTCGGCCTCAAGCTGTTTCTTGCGCTTTTCCAACAAGGCCATCAGCGCGCCTTGACCGGCGACGGACACCTTATCGACATTCAGATTATATTTCGATTGCGCCCCAAACGCGGTCAGGCGGCCTGTGACGACAACCTCCAACCCTTCTTCCGGCACAACGGACAGGCCGGAAATCTGCCCTTTCCAAGTGGTACAGGCCAGAACGTTCCGGTCATCCTTAATGTCATAGTACAAATGCCCCGAACGCGCTTTGAATACGCGCCCGACCTCGCCCCGCACACGGATTCGCCCGAAGGAGCCTTCGAGCGCCCGTTTCACCTCTCCTGAGATCTCAGAAACGGTGTATTCGGGGGTATTTTGGCCCGGAATCGGGTCATCAAGCAGATCGGACATTTCAGCGCCTTGTTTCGAATGCCGGGCCAGCTTAGAACGCCGCGCAGGCAAGGCCAAGCAGATCGGAGAGCATTCATGAACATCCTCATTCTCGGCAGCGGCGGGCGCGAACACAGCCTCGCCTGGGCGGTGTTGCAAAACCCAAAATGCGACCGTCTGATCGTGGCTCCGGGCAATGCCGGAATCGCTCAGATCGCGGATTGTGCCGCGCTGGATATCGAGAATGGCGGGGCCGTTGTCAGCTTTGCCGAAGAAAACGCGATTGATTTCGTGATTGTTGGGCCCGAGGCACCTTTGGCGGCTGGCGTGGCTGATCGCTTGCGCGAGGCCGGAGTTCTGGTTTTTGGTCCCTCCGCCGAGGCGGCGAAGCTGGAAGCGTCGAAAAGCTTCACCAAGGAAATCTGCGACGCGGCCAACGCGCCCACAGCAGCGTATGCCCGGTTCACCGAAGCTGATCCTGCCAAGGCCTATATCCGCGAGCAAGGCGCGCCGATTGTGGTTAAGGCTGACGGTCTGGCCGCGGGCAAAGGCGTGATCGTTGCGATGGATGAAGAGACTGCGTTGGACGCGATTGACGACATGTTCGGTGGCGTTTTTGGCGGTGCCGGCGCGGAAGTTGTCATTGAAGAATTCATGGACGGCGAGGAAGCCTCGCTTTTTGTTCTGTGTGATGGTGAGGACATTCTCTCAGTCGGGACAGCTCAGGACCACAAACGGGTTGGCGAGGGCGATACCGGATTGAACACGGGCGGCATGGGCGCGTATTCTCCGGCACCGGTGTTGAGCGAAGAGGTGGAGGCGCGCGCGATGGAAGAGATTGTGCGTCCGACCATTGCCGAGATGCAGCGCCGGGGTACGCCGTTTCAAGGTGTCCTTTACGCTGGGTTGATGATCAAGGACGGTCAGCCGCGCCTGGTGGAATACAATGTGCGTTTTGGCGATCCTGAATGTCAGGTGCTGATGATGCGCCTTGGTGCGCAGGCGATGGATTTGATGCATGCCGCTGCTGAGGGGCGGCTGGGCGAAATGCGAGTGAACTGGGCGGATGATCACGCGATGACGGTTGTGATGGCGGCTAAGGGCTATCCAGGTTCCTATGAAAAGGGTTCAGTCATCAAGGGGTTGAACGCGTTGCCCGAGGATAGCAGCAACATGGTGTTTCATGCGGGGACCAAGGCTGTTGAGGGTCAGGTGCAGGCTGCCGGCGGACGTGTTTTGAACGTCACCGCACGTGGGGAAACGCTGCAAGAGGCGCGGGACCGGGCGTATCAGATGGTTGATGGGGTGGAATGGCCCGAAGGATTTTACCGGCACGATATCGGGTGGCGTGCTTTGGATGGTTGATCGGGCAGGGGGCTTTGCCCCCTCGGCCTGCGGCCTCACCCCCAAGGTATTTTTAGCCAGATGAAGAGGCGGATCAGCAGTTCAAGGCTTGGGCGAGGCTGTTGGGGCCTTTGAATGGGCCGAGATCGGTTTTGGTCCAGTCATTGTTGTAGGAAACGCTGACGATCCGTGACCAGTCGGCGCTGGCTACGATCAGCTCTGGGCGGTCGCCGCAGGTGCGCAGGCCGCCTGAGATAAAATCCTCACCGATCTTGTGGTTGGTCAGACCGGGTATCGAAGCGATCTCGGCCAGGGTGTTGTCTTTGTAGCGCCAGACGCGCAGTGTTTTGGCAAGGTGCGGGCGGTCGATATAGGCGATTTCGATATGGCCGTCACCGTCCAGGTCGGCTGCGCCAATTGGGGCGAGCCAGCGAAAGCGGGTGCCGATATGAGGTGTGGCGGCGATTTTAGTGCCGCTTGCATTGTATATGGCAAGCTGTGCGCCTTGTTGATCCTGAGATTCGACGACAATCGCTTCGAGAGTTTCGTCTGCATCAATATCGATAAGCCGTGGCGCGAGATCTTCGAAGACGCGATCCAGTGGCAGGCGAACAGTTACGGTTTTTGGATTTGATTGGGCACTTTGAACATTTAGTTCCAATGCACCGTATTCAACGTTGTCGCCTAAAACCCCATGCGCATAGCGTGTGGTGGGTTCTGTAAATTTGGCCGCTTTAATTTGATCTGCGGCAATTGCTGTGCCCAAGGCCGATCCCCAAAGGCACAGTGCTGTCAGCGCGCCGCGTACCCGGCCGTTCCAAAGGCGAGCGGGCAGGCGCGGCGCTGCGGAAAGCATCAGATCTGCTTTTCAGGCATCTGTACGACCAGACCGTCCAGCGCGTCGGTGACCTTGATCTGGCAGGTCAGGCGCGAGCGGGCCGGGTCGGGCTCATAGGCAAAGTCCAGCATGTCTTCTTCCATGTCATCTTTGCCCGGGATCTTTTCGACCCAGTCGGGGTGGACATAGACATGGCAGGTCGAGCAGGCGCAGGCGCCGCCGCAGTCGGCCTCGATGCCGGGAATGTTGTTGTCACGGGCCCCTTCCATGACGGTCAGTCCGTTGGCGACCTCGACAGTGTGTTCGGTACCGCCGTGCTCGACATAGGTGATCTTTGCCATTGCGTGCGTCTTCCTTTTACGATGTTCGAATCTTCCTTAGTGAAGGCATTTAGGTCTTTCCAGCCTCATTTGCGACTCATCGCGCCGTGTCTGGACTTTCCTTGTGTTTGTTCTATCTTTGTTCTCATGCTTGTTGCTCCTGTTCGCACTGTTACGCCAAACCAGGGCTGGCCACGCCCGCCATCCTGTTTGCCGTCAAACCAATTGACGGCACCGCCCGAGGGTGCGCGGGTGGCCGTGGCCGGGCTTGTGATCCTGCGGCAGAGGCCGGGGACAGCCAAGGGGGTGATCTTTCTGACGCTTGAGGATGAGACCGGGATCGTGAATGTGGTGGTATGGCGCAAGATCTACGAGCAATTCCGCCGCGCGGTGATTTCAGGGCGTTTGCTGAAGGTGACGGGCCGGATGCAGCGGGCGCATTCGGTGACTCATGTGATCGCGGAAGAGATCGAAGATATCTCGGGTATGTTGGATGTGCTGGTGCGGGGGGAAGGGCATTAAAGCAATCTGTGTATAGTGCGGCCTCTGGACAGGGCGCTGCCCCGGTCATAGCTCGGATAGGTATTGAAACGAGTAAGAGGGCGCGATGGCAAACGGACATTTTCTGTGGACGGACCTGTCCACCTACGACATGCGCACAGCCAGAGCGGACTATGCCGAATTATTCACTTGGTCATTTGGCAAAGAACATGCCTATGACTTTGCCACCATCGGCGGTCAGGAGGTTGCGGCAATCTTCCCGATGCCGGATCGTTTGGCGAAAATGAACATGCCGTCATTTTGGATGTCGTACATCCATGTCGATGATCTGGACGCGAAGGTCGAACAAGCTCGGGCACACGAGGGGGTAATCATCGAAGTTGAGCCCCAGCCCTTCAGTGAAGCGGCCCGTATCGCGTTGGTTCGGGATCCATCCGGCGCGGGCTTCACGATGTACGAAGGACCTGACATCCAGACCGGAGCGACGGGCGCTGGTAAGGTCATAGGCCGCTTTCACCACGTTCCTGACATAGCGCTGATCGCGCCATTCTATGCGGACCTGTTCGGGTGGCACTTTGAGAAAAGCTCGGCAAGCCCATGGCCGCGTTATGATATACGCCATCCCGACGAAACAATTGTTGCCTGGGCCGAAGAGGTGCCCGAGGAGATTCGTGGAAAGTTTCGTTATTGGATGCCGTGTTTTGGCGTCAAATCGGTCGGCGATACCCTACGGCAAATCGAGGCGCGGTCTGGGAAGCACCACAATGACCTGCCGGAGGGCCGCGTATTGGTATCAGACCGGCAAGGGGCTCATTTCATGATACAGGCCGTGGGTCCAAACGGTGGGGTGGTTGACGAAAGCTCGGATACAAGCGCCAAAAGCACATCAGTTGGAGTGGCCTGGAAGTCGCTAATCGCGTTGGTTTGCGTATGGCTTGCCGTGATCATGGACTTACAGGTGTTTTGGGGCGTGCTGTTCCTGATCTGGACATGGTTGGCATTAAGATCCGGGCGCGCCGATTTTGTTGAGCCGATTGATCGGGCGACTCGACCTTTGATATTCTGGCTTATCACCGGAACGTGGATAGTACTGAGCTCTTGGGTGATCATTGCGTCGGTTTTCGGTGGCTGGTGATCATGTGTGAAGGAAACTAAGCGTCAGATGCAAATCAGACGTTTTTTCAGCCGCTTGGTGTCCGGTTCTGCCTTTGCATAGACGGCGCCAAAGACATGTTTGCGCCTGCCAATAATGAGCAAAAGGCGCTTTTCCGCCAATCTGGCAACTGTTGGTCGACTCTCCGACATGGGTTGGGTATTTGCCCATGTCTCTTTGCGTCAGCCGAGGCCCGGGATGGACTTGGTTGCGCATCACTCAACGTCTTCTCAGAGTCATTCGGGATGCCAAACGTCACACAATACGGGCCCTTCGAAAAAAACGTCGTTCAGGATGAAGATAAAATATCCGACCGTCTTGCAGAGCTATCAGACCTCAGTCGGTCAAAAGGGTATGTACATGCCGCAAGAATGATTGAGGAAGCTCAGAAAGCTTACGCTTTCGAGAGCCGACATCTTGCAGCCGCCGAAGCGTATCGTTCCGAGTTACTGAACCTAACCGGTTTCGAGACGCCGCGGTCGCCGGAAACCTCGGATTTGAAGCAACGAGGGGTTCCGAATTTTCGGTCGAGGCGGTCCAGAAAATCGGAAAGCTTCCGTTCCGATGTTGCCCAGCGATCAGTTGAACCGCAGGGGCAAAGAGCTTTTGTCCTGACAGCCGGGATGCGTGTTGAAAGCAGGAAGGTTACAGCACTGCGTGGTCAGCAATGGACAGGCAAACCGATGCGCTTTCCTGCAGAGCCAGAATTCAAGTTTCGCTGACGCATTGCGCCGCGGCCAGAGGGTTTGCGCCAAACAACAAACATCACCAAGAGATCATGCGCTTGCTATGATTGAGGTTATCGTTTGAACAAAACCCCTTGCGACTGCTTGTCCCTGTGATCCCCACGCAATTCGGCGTGTAATGCGCGACCGGCTTGAACGCCAGGGCGGGCGCTGACCGTTTCAAGCCAACGGGCGAAATGCGGGGTATTGTCCAGTACATGCTGCTGACCTTCCCACAGGCTGGCCCAACCCCAGATCGACATATCTGCGATGGAGTAGAAATCGCCTGCAACGTATTCGTTGTTGGCCAGTCTGCGATCCAGCACGCCGTAAAGGCGGGCGACCTCGGTGCGATAGCGGTCCTTTGCATAAGGCAGGTCCTGTGGCGGATCCAGTTGGGGGGCGTATTTCAAAAAGTGATGCGCCTGACCGGCCATGGGTCCGACGCCGCCCATCTGCCACATCAGCCATTCTTCGACCGCAATCCGGTCACGCTCGGTCTTGCCATAGAACCGCCCGGTCTTGCGGGCCAGATACATCAGGATCGCACCGCTTTCGAACACGGAAACGGGTGCACCATCAGGGCCATCGGGATCAACGATGGCAGGCATCCGGTTGTTGGGGGCGATCTTCAGGAACTCGGGGTCGAACTGATCTCCCTTGCCGATATTGATCAGGTGAGTCCTGTAGGGTAACTCCATCTCTTCCAGGGCGATGGACACTTTCCAACCGTTAGGCGTGGGCCAGAAATACAGATCGATCATGGTCTCTCCTCAGGTTGAAGAGATCATGAGGCTTTCTGGGCAAACGGCAAGAGGGCTTGCGGCCGTGGCAAGGCAAAAAGTCGTGACCATCGACGATGTGGTCGTAGTGGGACACCGCGGCGCAACACGGGCAGGCTCAGTTTGTTTGGGTCTCGTAGCAAAGCATTATATACCCTCAGAATGCCGGGTCGGGTGTAGCTGGACCAATGGCAAATGCAGCTTTCCGGTGCAGTGATAGGAGAGATTAGCTTGGACAGATGATCCAGCGTTGCCAGGCAATCGATTTGCAAGGTGACTGCGTTCGCTGCCTGAAGCCCGTTTCCGATACTGCGATCTCCTTTACTGGGTGGCTGGATCAACAACTCGTACAACGCGTCGAAAAGGTCGTTTTCGCGGCTGATGATGTTGATGAACTCGGCGCGCTGACCCGCAGCACTCGCAAGTGCCTGAATAGCCCGGCTTTGGTATGCTGCACCTGTCATTGAGATGATCCGGCTAAATGCTCCGGGTTCAACGTGATGCAGTGCCTCCAGGACCAGTTCCGTGCCCATTGAGTGGCCCAGGAAATGGATCGGGCGGGATGGGTTCAGGCGGTGCAATTCAGTTATAACCTCGGCCAGCACGCGCCCGGACTCTACGGCACGGCGATGGGCTCGCCAAAGGGGCCCACTTGCGTCCCATCCGAAAGCAATGGCCAAACCCTCGTCTGTGAACCCGGCCCCAAAACCCAATTGCTGCGGCCAGCTTGGGCTATACTTGGGCATGACCCTTGGCTGTAAAGACAATATATGTCGGTGTGGGCAGGCGTTTACATCGTCGGGGCGGTACTTGTAACCGTGCGTCATGACAATGATTGGACCGTCCGTATCGCTGATTTGCCGCAGGGCCTCTGTAACGGGGCGGGCGCTGCTGTGTAGATGAGCGTGGCCGTCTATTGCGTTGATCCTGATAACTGGCATTCACTGCGCCTCACACAAGATGTTGTGGTGCTGCTCTCTCATGGCACTATGACGTTTCGGTGAATGCATGGTTACAGAACCGTGACGATGCACCTGCCGGGGTTGACGAATTTGCAAGTGCGGCGTAAGGGCAACATCACAGACCACGTGGCGATTTGTTACCGGATTGCGGGCCACGTTAAACAACACCGCTAAAAGGTCAGGATGAAAGACCCCTTTCGCTTGGCCGCGTCTGGGGTTTTTTGTTTGCCTCTGCCCGAGGCTGAAAGGATTGAGATGAGCGAGAACTGGAACAAACGCACCCAAGCCGTCCACAGTGGCATCCGCCGCAGCCAATACAACGAAGTGAGCGAGGCGATTTTCCTGACGCAGGGCTTCGTTTACGAAAACGCAGAACAGGCCGAAGCCCGGTTTCTGGAATGCGGACCTGACGAGTTCATCTATGCCCGCTATGGCAACCCGACAGTGTCCATGTTCGAACAGCGTATCGCAGCGTTGGAAGGGGCCGAAGACGCCTTTGCAACGGCATCGGGTATGGCCGCTGTCAACGGTGCGTTGACCTCGATGCTGAAGGCAGGCGATCACATCGTCTCCGCCAAAGCCTTGTTTGGATCCTGTTTGTATATCGTCGAAAACATCCTGACCCGTTTTGGTGTGGATGTAACCTTTGTTGACGGTACTGATCTTGAGCAATGGAAGGCTGCAATCCGGCCCGACACCAAAGCGGTGTTCTTCGAATCCATGTCGAACCCGACGCTGGAAGTGATCGATATCGCGTCTGTGGCAGAACTGGCTCATGCTGTTGGTGCCCTGGTTGTGGTGGACAACGTGTTCTCGACCCCGGTGTTTTCACGCGCGATCGAGCAGGGTGCAGATGTTGTAATCTATTCGGCGACCAAGCACATTGACGGCCAAGGCCGCGCGCTGGGCGGTGTGATCATCGGCACGCGGGACTTCATCCGCGGAACGGTCGAGCCTTACCTGAAGCATACCGGCGGCGCGCTGAGCCCGTTCAACGCCTGGGTTATGCTGAAAGGTCTGGAAACCATGGCTCTGCGGGTCAATGCGCAGGCTGAAAGCGCGCAAAAGATCGCAGAAGCAATGGAAGGGCACCCGGCGCTTGAGCGTACTTTGTATCCCGGCCTGAAAACCCACGCGCAGAACGCGCTGGTGCAGACGCAGCTTGGCGGCAAGGGTGGTACAGTTTTTTCTCTGGACATCAAAGGCGGCAAGGATGCGGCCTTTGCGTTCCTGAATGCGATGACGATCCCGGTGATTTCCAACAATCTGGGCGATGCCAAATCCATCGCAACGCACCCGGCCACGACAACGCACCAACGTCTGAGCGATGCTCAGAAGGACGAGTTGGGTATCACACCCGGCCTCATTCGTTTCTCTGTTGGTCTGGAAGACGCTGATGACCTGCTGTCCGATATCCGGCAGGCTTTGGAGGCCTCGCAAAAATAACCTGCCGCGTCCCGGGCGTCTCTACCTTGCCGGGGCGTGACTTAACGTCAGACTACGGCGTGATTATGTGTCCATACGGATCGCCTTTTGCGCTGTTTCCTGCTGATTGCACCAGCAAAAGGCGCAAATCGTTGCGAATTGACGGTTTTGCGCCGCTTTTTTCGATCCGGACTGCTATTGCCCACGTATCGGGGTAGACTGGAAAATGAACATCAGTCGTATATAGTCCGACGATCAATCGAGGAACCGCAGCCGATGAACGTTCACCCGCGCGACATTGATGAAACTCCGGATCGGGAAAAGGCCGTCGAGGCCCTTAAGGTTCTCCGGCAATGGGCTCAATCGGCGTCTGCATCCGAGATCAGCCAATTGGACCCGGCTGTGGCCAGACTGGTGCCAGGGTTGACGTCGGTGAATTACCCGTCTCTTTCTCGCGAGTATCCTGAGGATTTTGCTGTCGATGCCGCGTATCGCGCGTCACTGCCAGATTTGCAGAATGGCCCGTCCAGCCTGATCCGTGGGGCCAAGCAGCAAATCCAGCATGTGGGCATTTCGAACTTCCGCCTGCCGATCCGTTTCCATCGGAAAGAGGGCGATGATCTGACGCTTGAGACGTCTATCACAGGTACCGTCAGTCTGGAGGCCGAGAAAAAGGGCATCAACATGTCCCGGATCATGCGGTCGTTTTACAAACATGCAGAACGTACGTTCAGCTTCGAGGTCATGGAAGCGGCGCTTGATGACTACATGACAGATCTGGACAGTTTCGATGCCCGGATTCAGATGCGGTTTTCTTACCCGGACAAGGTAAAGAGCCTGCGCTCGGGTCTTGAGGGCTATCAGTATTACGACATTGCCCTGGAACTGGTCGAGCAAAACGGTGTGCGCCAAAAGATCATGCATCTGGACTATGTTTATTCGTCGACTTGCCCCTGCTCCCTTGAACTGAGCGAACATGCGCGCTCTGTGCGCGGGCAGCTTGCGACGCCACACTCCCAGCGGTCAGTCGCGCGCATTTCTGTTGTGGTGGATTGTGATGCGGATTGTTTGTGGTTCGAAGATCTGATCGCGCTGTGCCGTCGTGCTGTACCGACCGAGACGCAGGTCATGGTCAAACGTGAGGACGAACAGGCTTTTGCCGAGCTGAACGCAGCAAACCCCATTTTTGTCGAAGACGCTGCACGCCTGTTCTGTGCGGAACTGTTGGCGGATCACCACGTGGGCGATTTCCGCGTTTTAGCCAGCCATCAAGAAAGCTTGCACAGCCATGACGCTGTATCGATTCTGACAGAGGGCCCGACCTTTGAGGCTCCCAGCTTGGACCCCAGATTGTTCACAACATTGTTTCATGTCGGGTAAGAACCCCCGCGTAAACGTCTAGAATTTAATCAGAGATTGCGAAGGTCAGCGCCCTTTCGCCGCAATGCAGCAAAAATGCTGCATTTGCTTGGTGATTCCTGTATGTTTGTGTCGAATGCAGCAGCCGCGTGCCTGCCAACGGATTGGTGTGCGGCCCCGAAAGGAAGCCGAGACGTGAGACGCCTTGGACTGCAAGACCTCAACTACCGCCCGATCCATCGGCGCGGGCAGGGCACCTTACCCCAAAAACTCGGGCTGCATCGTTTTTACAGGAGAAAGATGTAATGAATCCGATTACCCAACCGTTGGAGCTTCAGGCTGCGGCGTTTCGATTGGCGGGCTATGCCATGGTCAACCAAATGAAGATCATGCAAATTGTGGCTCGTTCAGCGTTCGAATTGCCGATGGCACCTGTACAAGCACTGCATGCGGCCGCATCAGCCCCGGCACCGGTTGCTGAGAAGCCAGTCAGAAAACCGATAATCAAGGCCAAACCTGCTGCCTCGCATGTGAAAAAACCGGCGGCCAAGAAAGCCACGGTTGCGAAAAAACCGGTGAAGAAAGGTGTTGCGGCTGCGCCCAAACCAAAACCGGTTGAGTTTTCTGCCAAGCCGCGCGCTGCTGCTGTGGCGAAGGTTGAGCCAGCTGTAAAAGCCAAGCCCGCGCCGAAACCAGCCCCGCAAGCCAAAACGGCAGTAAAACCAGCCGCACCCGTTGCCAAGCCCGCAAAACCGGTGACACGAAAGGCGGCCCCTGCCGCGTCTTCTACCGTCAAAGCAGCTCCGGCGAATAAGTCTCCCGCCCAGGCCGCCGCCCCTGCAACAAAGACCAAGACACCTGCAGCCCAGCCCAAAACGACTACACCGCTGGAAAAAGCTGTGTCGACTCGCGCGAAACCAGCGCCCCGCACACGCAAGGTGGCTTCTCCTAAACCTGCGCCGTCTGCGACCCAGTCAAAGCCAGCGGCGACAGCAGAGCAGCCCAAACCGCAGGCGCGCAGAACCCGTGCGCCGTCCAAACCTCCGGCGATGCCCGGGGCAGGTACGAAATCCGACGCGTAACCCGGATCATCTGCTTGACACGGTCGGGTTGGCGCGCCAACGCTGCGCGTCATGATGGATCTTCGCCCGGTCGGATATGTGATTGGCTTGCTGGTCGCCATTCTTGGGGCGACCATGCTGTTTCCTATGCTCGCCGACATGATCGAGGGGCGGGGGGAATGGCATGTGTTCCTGGAAAGCGCGATCATTACGATGCTGACCGGGTCAGTCCTTGCGATGAGCTGCTCCAACGGCGTGGGCGAGGGGCTGACCATCCGGCAGACCTTCTTGCTGACAACCGGCGTTTGGGTTGCCTTGCCCATATTTGGTGCAATTCCGTTTCTGTTTGGTGAAACGGAACTGCGCTTTGTCGATGCCTATTTCGAGGCCATGTCCGGGCTTACGACAACAGGCTCAACTGTCATAACCGGGCTGGACTCGCTGCCACAGGGGCTTTTGCTGTGGCGCGGTATTCTGCAGTGGTTGGGCGGCATCGGTATCATCGTGGTCGCGATGGTGTTCCTGCCGGAATTGCGGGTGGGTGGTATGCAAATCTTCCGCTCGGAAGGGTTCGAAACCATGGGGAAAATCCTTCCGCGCGCGCAAGAGATCGCAGGTCAGATTTCCCTGATCTACGTGTTCCTGACTGTGGTGTGTGCGCTGGTCTACGCCGCGTTCGGGATGAGCTTTTTTGATGCGACTGTTCATTCGATGACCACCATCGCGACGGGTGGGTTTGCCAATTATGACGCGTCATTTGCGACATTCTCGGGTCCGGTGGAATATGCGGCTGCGGTGTTCATGATCCTGGCGGCTCTACCCTTCGTGCGGTATGTCCAGCTTGCCAATGGTTACACTTCCTCATTGTGGGAGGACAGCCAGATCCGCGCCTTTATCGCGACCGTTCTGGTGTTGGTCGTGATCATGACTGTCTTTCTCACATCAGTCTTCCCGCATCATTGGGAACAAGCTTTCCGCGAATCCTTGTTCAACATCACCTCGATCATCTCGGGCACCGGGTACGCCAGTGTCGATTACATGGGGTGGGGCAGCTTTCCGGTCATGTTGTTCTTCTTGATCGGGCTGATTGGCGGCTGCGCTGGATCCACTGCATGTTCGATCAAGATCTTCCGATATCAACTGCTGCTGGCGTCGATCAAAACTCAGATCAAGCGGATCCGGTCCCCGCATGGTGTTTTTGTACCGCTTTATGACGGACGACCCGTAGGGCGCGATGTCCTGACCTCGGTCATGAGCTTTTTCATGTTCTTCGTTCTGTCGATGGGCGTGTTGTCTTGGGCACTGGCGCTGACGGGGCTGGACTTCATCACGTCCGTGTCCGGGGCAGCAACCGCATTGGCTAATGTCGGCCCCGGTCTGGGCAGCCAGATTGGGCCCGCAGGCAATTTCGCGGGCCTCAATGATACGGCCAAGTGGCTGCTGACAATCGGAATGCTGGTTGGGCGGCTCGAACTTCTGGCCGTTTACGCGATCTTCACCGTTCAATTCTGGAGAAACTGATGAAAAGACCCCTTGGCGCGCAAATTTCGCATATGCTCAAGGATCGTGGCGTGGATGTGATCTTTGGCATTCCGGGCGTCCATAATCAGGAAATGTATCGCGGTATCGAAGAGGCGGGCATTACCCATGTTTTAGCGCGGCATGAGCAAGGGGCAGGGTTCATGGCAGATGGCTACGCGCGCGCCACGGGCCAGCCGGGTGTTGCCTATGTCATCACCGGGCCCGGTTTGTGCAACATCATGACGCCGATTGGTCAGGCCTACAGCGATTCCGTCCCAATGCTGGTGTTGTCCTCCTGTCTTGATGAAACGCAGGCAATGCGTGGTCAGTTGCATCAGATGAACGATCAGCGTGCCGCCGCCGGGACGGTTGCAGATTGGTCGGCACAAGCCGATTCCGCCGCAGCAGCCTATGGGCTGGTGGAACGTGCTTTTGAAGAGTTCGAGCTATCGCGACCACGGCCCAAACACATTCAGGTGCCAATTGCGCAGTTGGAGGCGGACGCTGAACCCGCGCCATTTCCAAATCAGGCAGCGCTGCGCACCAAGGCTTTGCCGCCTGATGTGTCATCCGTTGTTTCGATGCTGAATCTTTCAAACAGGCCTCTGTTCATTCTCGGCGGGGGCTGCAAGTCCAACGATTGGCGGCAGATTCTGACGCAGCTGGGGGCAGCATGTTTCACCACATATGCTGGGCGTGGGATGCCGGGCGCGAACTACCCGCTGGATTTCGGATCCATGCTGCCGCGCCCTGGAAGCGCCGAAATCATAGCCTCGGCAGACCTGGTGATTGCTGTTGGCGCTGAGCTGGGCGAAGTTGATTTGTGGCGGCATGAGCTTGGACACAAAGCGACACTGATCCGTGTGGATCTGGACCCCGAAGTACTGTCTGATCGCCACCGGGCTGCAATCAAGCTTCAAACAGACACCCAAAGCTTTGCCCGCGCTTTGTGGCACGCGACTGCTGACATGAAACCCGCGACTGGATGGTCGACCGAGGAGGTCGCCTTTGCGCGAGCCCGCTGGCACGCCGAGGTAGATGCCGAGCGGCCCGGAATTGTGCCGGTTGCGGACGCGCTGCGCGAAGCCATGCCAGCAGATACAATGATCTATTCGGACATGACGCAGTTCGCCTATGTCGCGAAAGAGGTTTGGGAAATGGCCTATCCGCATCACTGGCATCACCCTACGGGGTTCGGCACTCTTGGCTATGGGTTACCTGCCGGAATTGGTGGCGCAGTGGCGCGACGTGGAAAGCCAACAGCAGTTATCGCCGGTGATTATGGGTTTCATTACACGATGCAGGAACTGGGTGTTGCGGTTGAGTTGGGTTTGTCCTTGCCGATCATCCTGTGGGACAATGGTAAGCTGAAAGAGATTGAAGACAGCATGGTGCGCAGCCAGATCGCACCGAATGCCGTGGTTGCCCGAAACCCGGATTTCTGCAAATTGGCCGAGGCTTTCGGAGCCTTGTCGGCGGCACCTTCGACATTGGCAGAAATGCAGAGCGTTACCCGCGCCGCCTTCGACGCACCGGTCCCGACACTTATCCATGTGACGCCAGACATTCTGTAAAAAAAGCGCCGCGTGGGTGCGCGGCGCTTTAGAGTTTTAAGGTGGATGCGGTTTATTCCCAGCAGTGCACCAGAACCGTCATGCCAGTTGCTCGACGGCTCAATTCATTGGGCGAAATCTGTGTCGTTTCCTCGCCCGACAGACCGGACACGCCAGCCTGAGCCAGAATTTCTGTCAGCCGCTCTCCTGTGGCTGCCAGACTGACAGACGCGGGCAGACTGCGTCCTTCAGATGCGGGCGCCAGCAACATGCCCACCACATTACCGCTGTCATTAAACACCGGACCACCGGCATCACCGGGCAGCGCGCTCAGCGCCAGACGTTTGACACCTGCTTCACCGTTCAAGCCGCGGACATCGGCAACTTGCCCAAATGTCAGCGTTGGTGCGCCCAATGCGCCCTGATAAGAGAAGCCTGAAACCGCGATGTCGGATTGAAGGCGCGGCAAAGCCGGGCTGAATGCAGCCACGCTCATGGGCGCCAACGCTTTGGCCGGGCGCAGAACCGCAACGCCTACTTCGTCATCTGCCACGGCAAGCTGCACCTCTTGATCGCCATCCAGAGTGATACGGGCGCAATTTTCAACAGCTTCCGAAACCGTCAGAACGGTTCCCTTGTCATCGGCAAAGAAACCCGAGCGCGACAGGCGGGGCTTGCGGACCTGAAGGCCGGAGACAAGGTCAATGCTCTGCTCTGCGTTTGAACCAGCTGTGGCATCAAGCACCGTGTCGGTGGTGTCAAAACTGGACGCCATAGCCGCCAAAACCCGCATACGGCGTGCTTCATCCCCTTCGGGCCACACCAGGGTAAACCCCTTGATCTTACCATCGGTCAGACGTGCCTGTGTGAATGACACTACGCCATTGCCGCGTCCTTCAAGGGTGAAGCGATCTCCGCGCAGTTCACGCGAACCATTCAGGGGAACAATCTCCAGCGACTGCATCACCTCATACAGGGCACGCAGCGTGCGCTTGTCGCCGTCCTGGCTGATCAACAGCACCTTGGCGTTCAAATCGGATGCGCTGTTGAAATGGGCAAAGGGGGCCTCGTACCGGTCAAAGCTGACAGCACCCAGCGGCAGGTCCATTGTGATCCCGGCCGCGTCATCGCTGTGCCGGGCCATGCCGACACTTGTCAGCGGCGCGTTATAGTCGTCCATCAGGGCTTTGCGTTGTGCCGTGGTCAGAACGCCGGTTGCTTCAAATCCGTTAAAGCGCTGCCAATCGCCCATCGAGCGGCGCGTTCCCTGACCAAAGGCCCCGTCAATGGTCGAGTTATAGAACCCCGCCGCCTGCAACGCCGTTTGCAGGTTTCTGCGTTCCTGCGCGGTCAGCAGACGTTCGGATTGCAAGGCTTGTGCCCGAGTTTCATCCGCGTTCTGAGAGGGCGCGATTGTCAACGCGTTTTCGGCCTGAGCAACCGGTGCCGCGACGGTGCCACGATTCAGCACGTTTGCCCCAACGGGCCAGAACTGTTGCCCCAACCCACTGGAAAAGGCGATGAAGCTGTCGCGGGGTATTTGACCCTCGGACCGATAGACCCGCAGCACTTGTTGCGCATCCGAGCGCGCATATGGGCCGACCACAATCGCATACCAGCCACCGTTTAATCTGAAACCGTTCACGTCAGGCAACGTATTCGCATAAGCCTGCGCCCGTTCCTGCGCCTCTTGCAGCGTTGGCTGTGCTTCGATCTGAACCCAGACGCCCGGGTCTTGCTGAGCGGATGCGGCGCGCAGGCCGACCACAAGAAATAAAAGAATTGCTGAAAATACGCGTGTCATTGTCTGCCCGTGTTCTGCGGTGTTTGAGCTTTGGCGCAGATTACGCGATTTCCAATGCTAAATACCATGCCGCTGATAAGGGGAATTTGCGGTGTGGCCGCGCAGATACAGCCATGGAGCAAAGCCCCGTTGACGCCATTCGGCCCCTTGCATAGGAAGGGCCAAACCGACCGGAACCGGGCGCGAAAGCGCCAAGAGGGAATGCCATGACCGAACCGAACAGCGCACCGCGTTCATTTCAGGAGATTATCCTGCGGCTTCAGACCTATTGGGCCTCGAAAGGCTGCGCGATTTTGCAGCCCTATGACATGGAGGTCGGGGCAGGGACATTCCATCCTGCGACCACTCTGCGGGCGTTGGGATCCAAAGCATGGGCCGCGGCTTATGTTCAGCCGTCGCGCCGCCCGACGGATGGGCGCTATGGCGAAAACCCAAACCGTTTGCAGCATTACTATCAGTATCAGGTGCTGATCAAACCCAGCCCGCCCGATCTGCAGGAGCTTTATCTGGGCAGCCTCGAGGCCATCGGCATCGATATGGAGCTTCATGACATCCGGTTTGTCGAGGATGACTGGGAAAGCCCCACCCTGGGCGCTTGGGGGCTGGGTTGGGAAGTCTGGTGTGATGGCATGGAAGTCAGCCAGTTCACCTATTTCCAACAGGTCGGTGGGCATGATTGCGCGCCTGTCTCGGGCGAGCTGACCTATGGTTTGGAACGTCTGGCGATGTATGTGCTGGGTGTCGACCATGTGATGGACATGCCATTCAATGACCCGCAATCCCCCAGCCCGCTGACATACGGCGACATCTTCAAGCAAACTGAAGAGGAATACGCCCGCTGGAACTTTGACGTCGCCAATACCGAGGTTTTGCTGCGCCATTTCGAAGAGGCCGAGGCCGAATGCGCCGCAATTCTGGCGCAAGAGCACGATGATCCTAAAACCGGCAAGCGCATTGTCATGGCGCACCCGGCTTATGATCAATGCATCAAAGCCAGCCACATCTTTAACTTGCTGGATGCGCGCGGGGTGATTTCGGTGACTGAAAGACAAGCTTACATTGGCCGGGTGCGGGCGCTGGCAAAGCAATGCGCGGATGCGTTTGTTCAGACCGAGGCGGCCGGGTTCCAAGCCTGATGGGCCAATCAGGCCAGCCCCGGCAGCAGAGCTTTGAGGCCATCCGCGATCATACTGATCGCGATGGCCGACAAGATCATACCCATAAAGCGGCTCATGATCACACGCGCGTTGCCCGACAGACGTTCGGCCAGCCAAGCTGCATTCCAGAAGGTGATCAGCAAAAGGGCAACGACACCCAAGAAAACGCCAGCGAACACAATTGCTTCAAAGGGCTTTTTCACGTGATGCGCGTACAGGATCAAAGTCGTAATTGTTCCGGGGCCGACAAGAATGGGAAAGGCCAGAGGGTAAAAGGCGACGGTTTCAGCTGTGTGGTATTCTTGTTTCTCGTCTTCGGTTCCGTGATGCGACGTACTCTCGTTGCCGTTGAGCATGTTGAAACCGATCATCAGAACGACCAGACCGCCGGCGACCCGCAAGTGATCAACCGTTATGCCAAACAAGCCAAGCGCCTGACTGCCGATGGCAGCAAACGCTCCACCCAGGATCAGGCAGTAGAGGGATGTTTTGATCGCAACATTGCGCTGATCAGAGGCGGACAGGTTCTGCGTGACGCTCAGAAATACCGGCAGGTTTGTCACCGGATTCATGATGGCAAAAAGTGCGCCAAAAAATCCAACGGCAAGGGTGGTATCCATACTGTTCGCCTCGGGTCGTTCTGTTCTGCGCTGAAATGTGGCCTATTTCTGAAAGACTTGAAAGTCCTTGCATGAAGGGAAGCATCGAAAGATGACTGGTAAAATTCTGGCGATCATTCTGCTTTTGTCCGCAGCCCTTGCAGGCGCTGGCATGTATTACTTGCAGGTCTACGGGTATTATTACGATGTCGAGCCCAATCCGGGTGAGGACGTTGTCTTGCTGGCTGACGCAGCGCAGCCCCCAGTCGTTATTCCTTATTCTTCGTTTCAGGCCATAGACGCAGACAGCTCTCCGATCCGATACCGCGCCTGTTTTGAAACCGATGTCGCGCTGGAGGAGTTGCAGGCCACTTATCTGCCAGCAGAAGAGGCAACACCACTGACCGCACCGGGCTGGTTTGACTGTTATGATGCGGTGGGCCTGGCTGACGACCTGAAATCCGGCAAGGCCCAGGCCTTTATTGGCCAGAAAAATGTGCATTACGGCGTTGATCGCATCGTGGCTGTCACCCAAGACGGCAAAGGCTTTATCTGGCACGTTCTGAACAATTGTGGCGAAAAGGCCTATGACGGTACGGTGGTCGGAGAGGAGTGCCCCCCGCGCCCCGAGAACTGAGGAACTTGCCTTGGCCGACGCAGTAACAATCCCGGATTTCATCACGGCGACCTTGGGCTTTGCTGTTTATCTGCTGGGCGCGCAGATCAACAGCAAGGTCGCGATGCTGCGGCAATTCAATATTCCTGAGCCCGTCACAGGTGGGCTTCTGGCATCGCTTGTCGTTCTGGCCCTGTATCTGGTGTTCAACCTTGAACTGTCCTTCGAACTGAACACCCGCGATTCCCTGCTGGTTCTGTTTTTTGCCGGGATCGGCCTGAATGCGCGGTTTTCTGATTTGATTGCGGGCGGTAAGCCTTTACTTATTCTACTGATTTTGACACTCGTGACGATCATTGCGCAGAACGTGATCGGAGCGGCAGGCGCGTCGTTGTTTGGCTATCCTGCGCAAGCCGGCGTTCTGTTCGGATCTGCTGCCCTGATCGGCGGGCACGGGACCGCGATTGCATGGGCGCCAGAGGTTGCAACGGCAACCGGTTTGGACGGCGCGACCGAACTGGGCGTTGCTGTTGCCACGTTGGGCCTTGTTCTGGCGGCTTTGGTCGGTGGTCCAATTGCGCGCCTGTTGGTTGAATCGCGCGATCTGACACCTGATCGACCTGATGAGGAGCACACTGTCGGGCTGCCCGACGATGAGCCAAAGCTTTCGGGCATCGACCATATCTCGATCATGCGTGTTCTGCTGCATCTGAATCTTGCGGTCATTTTTGGCTATGTTCTGGGCGAGGCTATTGCCGCTGCTGGGCTGAAACTGCCCTTATTCGTGCCCTGCCTATTGATGGGCATCGTGATTTCCAACCTGAGAACGGCCTTGGTGCCGTTCGCTCCACCTGTTGCACGGACGCCCTCGCTGGCCTTGATCTCGGAATTTGCGTTGGGTGCGTTTCTGGCGATGTCCCTGATGAGTCTTCAGCTTTGGACAATTGCCGAATTGGGGATGGCGATAGCGGTGATCATGTCGGCACAGACGCTTTTCACAGTGGCGTTTGTGATCTGGGTGCTGTTTCCGCTTATGGGTTCAAACTACCGCGCGGCGGTGCTGGCTGCGGGTTTTGGGGGCTTTGCCTTGGGGGCCACACCCACCGCTATTGCAAATATGACCGCCGTGACCAAGCGATATGGTCCATCGCCTATTGCCTTTATTGTGCTCCCCCTTGTATCCGCCTTCTTTGTGGATATCGCAAATGCCATCGTCATTCAGACGATCGTCAATTTCTAAGGACCAACAATGCCTGACCTGCTGATCGAACTGTTTTCCGAGGAGATCCCCGCGCGCATGCAGACCCGCGCCGGTGAGGACCTGAAAAAGCGGATCACCGATGGTTTGGTCGAGGCCGGTCTGACCTATGCCGGGGCCGCCGCCCTGACCACGCCGCGCCGCCTGACGCTGGCGGTCGAAGGGCTGCTGGCGGAAAGCCCCACAATTCGTGAAGAGCGCAAAGGTCCCAAGGTCGGCGCGCCAGACAAAGCCATCGAAGGGTTCCTGCGTGGCGCTGGCCTGACCCGCGACCAGCTGGAAGAGCGCGACACACCCAAAGGTGCGGTATACTTTGCCACCGTCGAAAAGGCAGGGCGCCCGGCGGCTGATATTGTGGCTGAGGTGCTGGAAGCCGCCATCCGCAACTTCCCCTGGCCCAAATCCATGCGGTGGGGCAGTGGTGCCATGCGTTGGGTTCGTCCGTTGCATTCTATCCTGTGCATCCTGAATGATGAGGCAGGCGCGCAGGTCGTGCCGCTTGAGGTCGAGGGCATAGCGTCCGGGGACACGACCGCTGGCCACCGCTTCATGGCGCCGAACCGGTTTTCGGTATCGTCGTTTGAAGATTACGCTGCCCAATTGAAACGCGCATTTGTCGTGCTGTCGCCCGACGAGCGGGCCGAGCATATCTGGAACGACGCCCAGAACATGGCCTTTGCCGCCGGTCTGGAAGTGGTGGAAGACAAGGGCCTTCTGGCAGAAGTCGCCGGGCTGGTCGAATGGCCCGTGGTGCTGATGGGGCAGATCGACGAGGAATTCCTCGAATTGCCGCCCGAGGTGCTGCAAACCTCAATGAAGGAACACCAGAAGTTCTTTTCCGTAAAGAACCCCAAAACGGGCCGGATCGAACGGTTCATCACCGTGGCCAACCGCGAAACCGCTGACAATGGTGCGACCATTCTGGCGGGGAACCAGAAGGTGCTGTCGGCCCGCCTGGCCGATGCCAAATTCTTCTGGGAGAATGACCTGCGTGTCGCAAAATCGGACATCGCCCAATGGACCCGCGCGCTGGAGAATGTGACCTTCCACAACAAGCTGGGCACCCAGGCCGAGCGCATCGACCGTATCGCCGCGCTGGCCCGCGAACTGGCCGCTGTGACTGGTGCGGATGCGGATCAGGCCGAGAAAGCCGCGCGACTGGCCAAGGCGGATCTGAGTTCCGAGATGGTTTATGAGTTCCCTGAACTTCAGGGTCTCATGGGGCGCTACTATATCGAAGCAGCAGGCGAGGACGCCGCCGTGGCCGCCGTGGCGCAAGACCACTACTCGCCGCTGGGGCCGTCGGATGACGTGCCGACCGCACCGCTTTCGGTGACCGTGGCGCTGGCCGACAAGCTGGACACGCTGACCGGGTTCTGGGCGATTGATGAGAAGCCGACCGGGTCGAAAGACCCGTTTGCCCTGCGCCGCGCGGCGCTGGGTGTTGTCCGGTTGGTTTTGGATAACGATTTGAGAGTTGGCCTAACCTCTCGAACGATTGAGCGTCATTTGCTCGCTACTCTTATCGCAGTCAAAGGCAGCGAAGTGCGCGCGAAAGGCGATGCTATCGGTCAAAGTGGGATAGCAGAATACCTATCCAAAGATCAGTTAAAGGAACTGGTTTACGCCGTCGTAGACAGCGATGGGACGTCAAATGAAGAACAGCTTTTGGCTCGACTGGACAAAGACAAGCTAAATCTCCTCTCCTTCTTCCACGACCGCCTCAAGGTCTTCCTCCGGGACGAGGGTATCCGCCACGACATCATCGACGCCTGCATCGCGATGGACGGCAATGACGACCTCAACCTGCTGGTCAAACGCGCTCGTGCTCTGAACGCTGTGATCGCGACCGAGGATGGCGAGAACCTTGTGCAGGGCTTCAAGCGTGCCAACAACATCCTGACGCAGGCCGAAGAGAAGGACGGCGTCGAATACTCCTACGGTGCGGATGTGAAATTCGCCGAGACAGACAGCGAAAAGGCGCTGTTTGCGGCCTTGGATCAGGCGCAGGCGCAGATTGATCCGGCGCTCAAGGCTGAAGATTTCCCGACCGCTATGGCCGCCATGGCAAGCTTGCGCGGGCCGGTGGATGCGTTCTTTGAGGATGTGCAGGTCAACACCGACAATGACATCCTGCGCCGCAACCGCCTGAACCTGCTCAGCCAGATCCGTCAGGTCTGTTCCAGCGTGGCTGATCTGACCAAGATTGAGGGTTAAATCTCTGGGCGCGCGGCAAATGCGCGCCCAGAACGCCCTTGCGCGAAAGGCGCAAGCGCTTATGCTGCACACAAACCAAAAGGTGCTGCAGTGCAGAATAATCCGCATACCACGCTCATAACCTCCAACGCGCCGGTCACGGCCCACACCCATGGTGGGCGGGCCAAGTGCCTGCAACGGCTGGTCCGTCTTGAATTGCCGGTGCCGCGAACGGTCGCGCTGTCTTTTGACTCTGTGCACCAGATTGCCGAAGGCGAGATCCCGAACCTGGTCGCCATCCTCGAACAGTTTGACCCGGCAACATTGCTATGTGTTCGGCCCAGTTCCGAGGACCCGGATTGGGGCGGACCCGGCGCAGTTCTGAACATCGGCATGAACGACGCGCGTTATGTGGACCTGTCGGAAAATATGGGGGCCGAAGCGGCGGCAGCGCTGTATCTGAGATTTGTGCAAAGCTATGCAATCCACGTGGCACGCCTGGATCCTGATGTGTTTGACGACATCGAACTGGACGGAAGCGAGGGCCTGCGCCTTTCGTTGCGGGCCTATGAAGATGAAACCGACGAAGCCTTTCCGCAAGATCGCGGAGAGCAGTTGATCGGTGTTTTGCGTTCGATGGCACGCGCATGGGATGGAACCTCGGCGCGTTTGTTGCGGCAGGCCAAGGGGGCACCGGCGGATGCCGGGCTGGGGCTGGTCATTCAGGAAATGATCCCCGGTGTCGGGCAGGGCGAATGTGGCTCAGGTGTTTTGCAACTGGTCGATTCCACAACCGGGATGCAGCAGATCACCGGTCGTTATCTGAGCCAAAGTCAGGGCCGGGATGCATTGGGCGAAGATGTTGCCGCGCTGTTTCTGGAAAAAGACCCGCGCGGCCCTTCGCTTGAGGAAGTTGCGCCCGAAGCCTTTGTTGAACTCAAGGAACAAGCCGCGTTGATGCGCGCAAAACTGCGCGAAGAAATGCAGGTCGAATTCGTTATTCAGAACGGTGACGTGCACATCCTGGATGGCGTGCGGGTTCAGCGCAGCGCCCGTGCGGCTATGCGGATCGCAGTGCGTCTGGCCGAGGACGGGATAATCCCACCGCAAGAAGCGGTCATGCGTATGGACCCCCATGCGTTGAACGAATTGCTGCACCGTCAGGTGCACCCAGATGCCAGGCGTGATGTGCTGACGACGGCCATTGGGGCCAGCCCCGGTGCTTCGACCGGCAAGATCGTGTTCACTTCGGCTGAGGCGCAGGCAAGTGCTGCGCGTGGAGAAGCCTGTGTTCTGGTGCGTCGCGAAACCTCGCCCGAGGACGTGCGTGGAATGCACGCGGCTGTGGCGGTTCTGACGGAAAAAGGCGGAATGACCAGCCACGCAGCGGTGATCGGGCGCGGACTTGGGTTGCCCTGTATCGTCGGTGCGTCTGACATTCGGTTTCAGACCAAGAAGAAGATGCTGACAGCACCGGATGGTCGCGTCTTTAAAACCGGCGATGTTCTGACCATCGATGGCAGCTCGGGCCAGGTTCTGGCGGGGCAGCCTGCAATGCTCGAGGCTGCGCTGGACGACTGTTTTCAGACGCTGATGGCCTGGGCCGATGCAGAGCGTGACATTGATATTCGTGCCAATGCTGACACACCCGCCGATGCGCAGACTGCCCGGAACTTCGAAGCGCAGGGTATTGGTCTGTGCCGCACTGAGCATATGTTTTTTGATCCCGGCCGTCTGATCGTTATGCGCGAAATGATCTTTGCGCAAACCTCGTCCGGTCGCGCCGCGGTGCTGGAACGACTGTTGCCGATGCAACGCGAAGATTTCGTGCAACTCTTCCGGATCATGGAAGGTAAGCCGGTCTGTATTCGTTTGTTCGACCCACCGCTGCACGAATTTCTGCCCACGACCCGCAGCGGGCAAAGAGAATTGGCCGAAGCACTTGATTTGCCTGTCTCGGATGTTGAACGCCGGGTGGCTGCGATGAGCGAGTATAACCCGATGCTGGGTCTGCGCGGGGTGCGTTTGGGCGTAACCGTGCCTGAAATCTACGACATGCAGGCGCGTGCGATTTTCGAAGCCACGTTGGAGGCTCGCAAGAACGGTGCAGCGGTTGTGCCCGAGGTCATGATTCCTTTGGTGTCAGCAAAGCGCGAGGTTGAGCTGGTCAAATCCCGCATCGACTCGGTCGCAGCGGCCGTCGCATCCGAACAGGGGCAGGATTTCGACTATCGGCTGGGGGTGATGGTTGAAACCCCGCGTGCATGTTTGCGGGCAGAAGAGATCGCCCCGCAAACGGCATTTATGAGTTTTGGTACAAATGACCTGACCCAGATGACTTATGGCCTGTCGCGGGATGATGCCGGTCGTTTCATGTCAGCCTATGTGCGGCAGGGTGTCTTCGGTGAGGACCCGTTTCATGTCCTTGACCCGGACGGGGTGGGGGAATTGCTGAAGCTGGGGGCAGAACGCGGACGCACTGCAAAACCGGACGTGACCTTGTCTGTGTGTGGCGAACATGGCGGAAACCCCGAATCAATCGCGATTTGTCGTGATCTGGGGTTTGACTACGTGTCGTGCTCTCCGTTCCGGGTTCCGGTCGCTCGGCTGGCTGCCGCTCAACTGGCGATTTCGTCCAGACTTGGGGGTTGACAGAGCACGATATCCCAAGGATTAGTGGGTTATCTGATCACTCGTGTGCGAATTAATTTTTCGCGACGGGCGGATTTTCACTTGCTTTTTCCGAAAGACTGGACCTTTGCGCTCGATTGCGCTAGATGCCTCGTCGCGCCCGCCGGGGGAGGGTATGGCGCGAGAAGTGCCTGTGCGAGGTTATCTGATGCTACGTTATATACTGGCTGCTGCCACTTTGGCGGCAACCATGCTGCCAAGTGCGTCCTTCGCCGAGAGGGAAGCAACTGAAACCGCAAAGCAAGAGCTTGTGGCCCGTAACGAATTGCCGGGTCAGAGCTTTCGTGACTACTTCAAGTTGTTCCAGCCGCGTAAAGCCGCGCCTGTCGAAGTGAGCTATTCCAAGGATTGGCTTGACCAGCAACCGAAAGCAACTGGTGACGAGAACTGGAAGTGCCTGTCTGAGGCACTGTACTTCGAAGCACGTGGCGAAAGTGTGCGCGGACAGTTCGCTGTGGCCGAAGTTATTTTGAACCGGGTCAAAAGCAGCCGCTTTCCGGATTCACTTTGCGGCGTGATCCGTCAAGGTACGGGTAAAAAATACCAGTGCCAGTTCACATACACATGCGATGGCCGCAAGGAAGTCATCCATGAAAAGAAAGCCTATGAGCGCGTTTCGAAAGTGGCCCGTGCGGCGATTGACGGTATAGCCAAAGAGTTGACGGAAGGGGCGACCCATTATCACACCACTGCGGTGCGTCCGTCCTGGTCGCGCGTCTACAAGCAGACTGCCCGGATTGGTGTGCATATCTTCTATCGCCACAACTATCGGACAGCGAGCAACTGATTGACGCACCTGCGCTGGAAGCTTGATGGCGCGGGGAAAGTTGCAGTCTATATTACGGGCCAGGAGGCCCGTAATGCTTTTTACACGAAGACACATTCTGAAAACGGCTGCTGCAGCCGCGATGCTGCCGTTAGCGGCACGGGCCGCTTTCCCTTCGCTCGAAGCGCGCGAAGCCCGGCAACGTGTTGCGCCCGACGGTTTTCCTGACACGACAGTGTGGAGTTTCGATGGCTCTGTTCCCGGAACCACCATAAGGGTCGGGCAGGGCACGCGTGTTCAGCGCAAGCTAGTGAATCGGCTTCCCCAACCGACCTCGGTTCATTGGCACGGAATCCGCATAGAAAACGCCATGGATGGCGTCCCCGGTCTGACGCAAGATGTGGTCGAAAAGGGAAACTCTTTTGACTACGACTTCGTCGCCCCTGATGCAGGGACGTATTGGTATCATGCGCATAACAGGTCAATGGAACAGGTTGCGCGGGGCCTTTACGGGCCGCTGATCGTGGAAGAGGCACAAACGCCAGATGTCGATCAGGACCTGATTCTGATGCTGGATGATTGGCGGTTAGACCCGGAAACGGCGCAGATAACTGACGATTTCGACAACGGCCATGACCTGAGCCACGCTGGTCGGCTCGGCAATATCGTCACCGTAAACGGGTCGTTTGATCCAGCGTTTTCTTTGAAAAGGCATGAACGTCTTCGACTGCGATTGATCAATGCCTCTAACGCCCGGATCTATGATCTGGATCTCGACGGTCTTTCAGGTTGGATCGTTGCCTTGGATGGGATGCCGCTGGAAACTCCGCTGGAACTGACAGGATCGTTCCCACTGGCACCTGCACAACGTGCGGATCTGTTTGTCGACGTCGTCACCGAGGGCGATACCGCAAGTCTCGTCAGTGTTGAACGGGATGGTGCCTTTGGTCTGGCACGTTTCGACGTTACAGGCGATGCCGCAAAGGTACAAAGGCAGAGCATGTCAGCATTACCGCCTAATCCTTTGCCGGAAATCAAGAATATTGAAGATGCACCTTTGCATAGAATGGTTTTGCAGGGTGGCGCGATGCGATGGTTGGAAAGCGCGCGGCTCGGCGAAACCGAGTTGTCTGGCCGTGAGCTGGCACAGTTGGGTAAATTCTGGGCGTTGAACGGTCGCGCAGAACGCCCCAACGATCCATTTTTGGATGCCGCAGTCGGCAGTCTGCATCGGGTTGAGTTCTTGAATGAAACAGCCTTTCCGCACGCGATGCATTTGCATGGGCATCACTTCCGCTTGGTTCTGGATGACGGTTCCCTTGGCCCATGGCGTGACACCGTTCTGGTGGGGCGGGGGCAGACTCGCCAGATTGCGTTGGTTGCGGACAATCCGGGCAACTGGCTGTTGCATTGCCATATGCTGGGACATGCCGCATCCGGGATGATGAGTTGGTTTAGGGTCGCCTGACGCCGCAATCGGCGGTTGGAATGGCGCTTGTATGAGTGCTATAGGCGCGGGCAAAGCCTATAGTAGGCAATCTTTGCAACGAGCCCGAAAAGACCTGACCCATGAGTTCTGAAATCCGCCTGGCATTCGCACACCCCTCTGAGAGGTCCGAGGCGACCTCTCCCCGAGGACCGCTGGATCGCATTTCGCTGCGCGATCACATCGTTGAAGTCGAAATCGGTGCCTTTCAGGCCGAACGGGGCACAACCCAACGGATTTGCTTTAACATCGTGGTCGAGGTGCGCCCGCTCACCGCCGATATTGACGACGACGTGGACCGCATTCTGTCCTATGACCGCGTCACCGAAGCAATAGCCTTTGAATTAGCGGCAGAACGTTTGAACCTGCTTGAGACGCTGGCGGAACGTGTGGCGGAACGCATTTTGCTTGAGCCTCAGGCCGTAAGGGTCTTTGTTCGCATAGAAAAACTGGATCGCGGTCCGGGGGCTTTGGGCGTCGAAATCGTGCGCGGGAAGGACTCGGTCCATCATGAAGTGGTCGAAGAGGAACGCCCCCATCCGCGCCTTGTGTACCTGTCGAACGAAGCCATTTCTTCGGACAATCTAACCGGTTGGATCGACCAGTTGGAGAACCGCCAGCGCCCGTTGATCCTGTGCGTCGGGGCGTCGGACCTGGCCGCGCCGCAAACCGGCCACGCGATGACGCAGCGACGTATCGATTTGCTGGCCATTGAACAGAATGCATGGGTTCTGGCGGCACGAGATCACCGCTGCGTGGTGGTTTCGACCCGGACGGAACTGGATTGGGCGATGAAGAACGGACAGATTTGCGTCTGGGCCCCGTCCAAGATTGTATTGGATGCGGTTGACGGTCCTTCTGCTGCGCCATCAGATGCTGTGGCCCTTGCGGCCTGGTTCGCAGCGACCTTTGAAGCCAGTGAGATGATGGTGATCGGCGGCGCATTGCCGAAAGAACCCAAAACGCCATTGCGCGCAGTTGCCGTGGATCAGGCCCAGCTGTGAGCATCTATTTCAGACCTCTGGTTCAGCATGGCCCTATATGTCCTACAGGTGCCGAGCCGTTGGCGGATCAACCGCTTTGGTTCACCCATGTTGAAGCCTTGCGGCGCGGGGCGGACCCTGAGGTTATTGCAGTGTCCGAGGTTCCGTCTGACCATCTGGGCCGTTTGACCCAAGCGCGGGCAGACATTGCGGGTCTGGACATGCAGGTGCCGCATGTCATGGGCATTCTGAATACCACGCCTGACAGTTTCTCGGATGGGGGTGTCCACAGCTCGGCTGAGACTGCCCGTGCGGCAGCCGCTGAAATGGTCGCTCATGGGGCTTCCATTCTGGATATTGGTGGGGAATCTACGCGCCCCGGCGCTGATTTTGTGCCAGATGACATAGAAATCGCCCGCACCCGTCCTGTGATTGAGGCGATCCGGGCGGAAACGAATGCTCTGATTTCGATCGACACTCGCAAGGCCACTGTGGCCAAAGCTGCCTGCAATGCCGGGGCCGGGTTGGTGAACGATGTTTCAGGCTTTACCTTTGATCCCGATCTGGCACCGTTTTGTGCAGCGCAGGGCGCCCCGGTTTGTGTCATGCACATGCAGGGCGACCCGGCCACGATGCAGGACAATCCGCAATACAACAACGTCTTGCTGGATGTTTATGACTTTCTGGAGAACCAGATTGCACTTCTAGAGGGCCTTGGCCTCAGCCGTGATCTGATCATTGTTGATCCCGGGATTGGCTTCGGCAAGACTGAGGATCACAATCTGACCCTCCTGCGCAATCTCAGCCTGTTTCACGGTTTGGGCTGCCCGATCCTGCTGGGTGTGTCGCGCAAAGGGTTCATCGGCTCTATTGGGAAAGAGCCATGCAAAACGGCGCGCGCACCGGGATCAATTGCCGTGGCTCTGGCTGGATTGTCTCAGGGTGTGCAAATCATTCGCGTTCATGACGTGGCTGAAACCGCTCAGGCCTTGCGCCTATGGGCCGCTGTCCGGTAATCCGGTTTCACGACAAATCACGGAGTGACATTTATGCGCAAGCTGTTCGGAACCGACGGAGTGCGGGGCACCGCCAACACGCATCCGATGACGGCGGAAATGGCCTTGCGCATCGGGGCTGCGGTCGGGCGTTACTTTCGTCGTGACACGACAGGTGTGCACCGGGTTGTCATTGGTAAAGATACACGTCTGTCCGGTTATATGCTGGAAAATGCGCTGACCGCGGGCTTGACCTCGACGGGTATGAACGTTCTGCTGTTGGGCCCCGTACCAACGCCTGCCGTTGGTCTTATGACGCGGTCCATGCGCGCCGATCTTGGGGTTATGATCTCGGCCAGTCACAACCCGGCTGAAGACAACGGCATCAAATTTTTCGGGCCCGATGGTTACAAACTGTCGGATCAGGCCGAGATCGAGATTGAAAGGCTGATCGACGAAGGAGTCCAGCCCGCTCAGGCACAAAATATCGGCCGCGCGCGACGCGTCGACGATGCACGGTTCCGCTATGGTGAGCGTGTGAAATCGTCCTTGCCGCGTGACGTGAGTCTGGATGGTTTAAAAGTGGTCATCGATTGCGCAAACGGCGCGGCCCACCGCACTGCGCCTGAGGTTTTGTGGGAACTGGGCGCTGATGTCATTCCGGTCGGCGTTTCGCCCAACGGGAAGAATATCAACCTCAACTGTGGATCAACAAAACCGCAATTGGCCGCAGAAACGGTTGTGGCCCACGGTGCAGACGTTGGCATTTGTCTGGATGGCGATGCGGACCGGGTGGTTGTGGTTGACGAAACCGGTCAGGTGGCCGACGGCGATCAGCTTATGGCGTTGCTTGCGACGGCATGGAAGAGGTCGGATCAGTTGAAGGGCGATGCTCTGGTGGCGACGGTAATGTCCAATTTGGGGCTAGAACGCCATCTGTCAGGGCAAGGGTTGCGTCTGGAGCGCACAGCTGTTGGCGACCGCTATGTGGTCGAGCGGATGCGGGAAGGTGGGTTCAACTTGGGTGGTGAACAATCCGGCCATATCGTGATGAGCGACTATGCCACCACTGGTGATGGGCTTATGGCGGGTCTGCATTTTCTGGCGGAAATGGTCTTGTCGGGGCGCAAGGCGTCCGATCTTTCGAAACAGTTCGAAACGGTGCCGCAGTTGCTGAAAAACGTGCGTTACAACAGCGGGCAAACTCCGCTGGAGGTTCAAAGCGTTCAGGCCGCCATCGCGGATGCCGAAGCGCGGCTGAACGGGCAGGGCCGGTTGCTGATCCGCAAATCCGGGACCGAACCGTTGATCCGCGTCATGGCCGAGTGCGAAGACGATGGGTTGCTGACCCAAGTTGTAGACAGCATCGTGGCTGAGGTTGAAGCTGCCGCTGGCTAGTGTCCGAACAAAACCTTGCGCAGGCTGAACCATTGGCTGATTGCCATGCCAGTCAGGATAAGGCCAAGGGCGATGTAAAAGCGCAGGGGCAGGGCCTCGGACAGGATCCATGCGCCGAACACCATCGACCAAATCGGTACTTGATAATTCACCAATGTCAGGAAAACCGATCCGGCGCTGCGGGTGATCGAAACGCGCAAAAGGGTGGCAAAAGCGGTTGGGACCAGTCCCAACACAATCAAGGCGATTGTCGGGCGTGGTCCTTGCCACGTCGGCAGGCCTTCGGTGAGCAGCATGATGGGTAAAAGAATCACGGCCCCGACCACCAGTGTCAAAGCCGCCAGGACCACGGGATCGACCGGGGGGCAGCGCCGGGTCATCACAGAAGAACTGGCGTAGCACAGTGCCGCAGTAATACAGGCCAATTGTGCCAACGGTTCCGCCCCTTGACCCAATTTTGCAAGGCCAGGACCGATCAAGACCAATGCACCTGAGAACCCAAGGCACACCCCCAGAAAACGACGCAGGTTCAGCGGTTCATCCGAGAAGAAATGCGCAAGCGGCAGCACCATCAGTGGAATGGCTGCCATGGACAGCCCAGCAAAAGCCGAGGGTACAAATTGCTGTCCCCAACTCAGCAACATGAATGGAACGGCTGTGGACAGGACACCGATCAGCACAATTGAAGTGCTAAGCGCTGGTGTCAGAACCGGCAACTTGCGACCGGTCGCCCACATCAAAAGCAGCAGGGTCACAGCGCCCAGCGTCGTCCGAGAGGTCGCAACTGTGATCGGGCCGTAGCCTTCAAGCGCCATGGCAACGACCATAAATGTCGCGCCCCAGATGAGGCCCAGCGTGAAAACGCCGCTCCAGTCCTGTTTTGTAGGCTGTGGCACCATTGGTCTGTCCTGCCGGGGGCTGTGCGAAACCGAGAAAAAGGTTAATCTGACCGGGTGTTTATGAGCCGCGCCGCTTTTTTGTGCAAACGAAAAAGGGCGACCACCGGGGCCGCCCTTATGCTGACAGAGGTCAGACTTAGTTCTTTTCTTTGTCGACCATTTTGCCGGCCGAAATCCACGGCATCATGCCGCGCAGTTTCGCACCGGTTTCTTCGATCATGTGTTCGTCATTGGCGCGGCGCGACGCTTTTATGGTCGGCTGGCCCACGGCGTTTTCCAGCATGAAGTCGCGAACGAATTTACCCTGCTGGATGTCGTTCAGAACCTCTTTCATGCGGGCTTTGGTTTCGTCGTATTTCAGGATACGCGGACCGGTGACATACTGGCCGTATTCGGCAGTGTTCGAGATCGAGTAATCCATGTTGGCGATGCCGCCTTCGTAGATCAGGTCAACGATCAGCTTCACTTCGTGCAGACACTCGAAATAGGCCATTTCCGGCGCGTAACCGGCCTCGACCAGCGTTTCAAAGCCGCAACGGATCAGTTCGACCAGACCGCCGCACAGAACCGCCTGCTCGCCGAACAGGTCGGTTTCGCATTCTTCACGGAAGTTGGTTTCGATGATGCCCGAGCGACCGCCGCCAATGGCCGAGCAGTAGGACAGACCGATTTCCAGCGCTTTGCCGGTTGCGTCATTGTCAACGGCGACCAGGCAGGGCACGCCGCCGCCTTTGGTGTATTCGCCACGTACGGTGTGACCGGGGCCTTTGGGCGCCATCATGATGACGTCGACACCTTCTTTCGGCTCGATCAGGCCGAAATGGACGTTCAGGCCGTGAGCGAATGCAATTGCAGCGCCCGGCTTGATATTGTCGTGGACGTATTTCTTGTAGGTTTCAGCCTGTAGCTCGTCGGGCATGGTGAACATGATGACGTCACACCAGGCCGCTGCTTCGGCGATGCCCATAACTTCCAGACCTTCAGCTTCGGCTTTCTTGGCCGAAGGCGAGCCTTCGCGCAGGGCGATGACGAGGTTCTTAGCGCCCGAGTCGCGCAGGTTGAGCGCGTGGGCGTGACCTTGCGAGCCATAGCCCAGGATGGCCACTTTTTTGTCTTTGATCAGGTTGATATCGCAATCGCGATCGTAATAGACGCGCATTTCGCCGGTCCTTTCAGGTTAGATTGCGGCGGTTTTACATGCCTAATCGTATATTGGCGATAGCGATGGACTTGAGTATTTGCGAAAAAGGTGAAGAATAATTCGCGAAGAGCGAGAAAAGTAAAAAAATCATGCTTGATGACATTGATCGGCGCATCCTGCGCCATTTTCAGGCCGCGCCAAGCCTGACAACAGCGGAATTGGCTGATCTGTGCCGGATCAGCGCTGGTGTCTGTTGGCGACGGATCGAAAAGATGCAGGCGGCCGGGATTATCGAAGGGCAAGAGGCCGTGATTGACTGGACCGCCATGGGTTATGCCGTTGAGGTGTCGCTTCGGATCACGCTGGACAAGACACAGGCGCGGGCCTTTGACGAGTTTACCGAGGCCGCGCGCGAAGTGGCCGAAGTGGTCGAGATTCAGACCTTTCTGGGGCGTGTGGATGTACGCCTTTCGGTTATTGCCAAGGACATGAGCCACTACCAACAGCTGTATCGCGACCGGATTCTGACCTTGCCCCATATCGCCGACATCGAAGCGCTGATGCATATCGCGCGGGTCAAACGGGATGAGGTGCTCCCGGTATGATCGAGTTGGATGAAATTGACCGCCGCTTGCTCCGTGCTCTGCAGCAGGACGCGACACAAAGTGCGGGTGCGTTAGGGCGCAGGTTTGGATTGTCGCAACCCGCCACCTGGCGGCGTATTCGCCGGTTAGAAGAAGCAGGGATCATCAAGGGGCGGCGTTTGCGTCTGAACGCCGAGGCACTGGGGTTTGGGGTAACAGTTTTTCTGGGTGTGAAACTCGGGCGAAAAGGTCAGATCAGTCTTGAGGATTTTGAACGCGCCGTAAGTGCCATTCCCGAGGTGCAGACAGTCGAGCATGTTCTGGGCTTATATGACTATCGTCTGCGTGTCGTCGCACGGGACCTATCTGATTTCGAACGCGTGTTGCGGCGCCGGATCATGACCTTGCCCGGCGCAGGGGATGTTGAGGCAAACGTTTTGCTGAGCGAAGAACGTCTGCCTGGACCGCTTGGTTGATAAGCTTCAGTATTTCGTACGGATGCAGTATCCAGGATGGTGCGTCATGCGTGCGAAAGTCAGAGGCTTATCTTCTTTCCATGTAGTACGTTCCATCTGAATCATGGAGGTGCCCGTTGTGGTGCCCATAAACTCTGCTAGCTTTGCATCGGCTGAGATTGCGCAAAATGCGATTTCGGCCTCGGTGAATGGCGCTGCGTTTAGCAGCCATTCGTGGGGTCCGTGCTCGCTCAGGTCTGCGGTTTCCACATCCGGCACAGCGTCGATATTGATCCAGCGCTCTTCCAACTGAAACGGTCGGTTGTCCGCGTAATGCATACAAATGACATGCAGAACACGCATGTCATTAGGCATATCCAATTGCGAAGACAGCCAGCCGGGGCTTTCCACAAGGTTTCGCTCGACCAGAGCATACCGATAGGTTGCGTTTTGGCTTTCAACCATTTGACGGGCCAGAGAAAACTCAAGCTTGGCATGTTTGCTGGGTTCTTTCTTGACCCGCGTTCCGCTTTTGCGCTTTCGCTCAACAAAACCCTGTTCGGCCAATTCCCTCAAGGCGCGATTGACAGTGGCACGTGCGCAATTGAACTCTTCTGCCAATTGCGTTTCGGTTGGTAAAAGCGATCCTTGTGGCCAGACGCGGCTTTCAATACGCCGTTTAACTTCGTCTCGAACGGACTGGAAGCTTATCCGCTTTTGTATAGTCACGGGTAGAATTATCCCTTCAAGTATAAAGTGTGTGCATCTGTTCAGAAGCAAGCAGAAGTGTAAAGGGGAAGGTGACACTACTTGGCGTCATTTATGGGTGTTTCAGCATGATCTGGCGCAGCATTTGCAAATTTATGCTGCATGCCGTTGCGTCACTTTTTTTGTCGCGAAAGTGCTTTACGGAGACAGGCAAAGAGATCAGGTTCTCGAAAACGTTTTTGGAAAGGATGAGGAATGCCAGCGCTATTGGATACCGTTGACCCGAACGGGCTTGAAGAGTTTTCGGTGGTGTTCACCGATCGTTCGCTGAACCACATGTCGCAGAAATTCCAACTGGTCATGCGCGACATTTCGGGCATGTTGAAAGATGTGTATAACGCTGAAGGCGTCGCGGTCATTCCGGGCGGTGGCACCTATGCCATGGAGGCCGTCGCCCGTCAGTTTGCGCGGGGGGCGGATGTTTTGGTGGTTCGGAACGGGTGGTTCTCGTACCGGTGGAGCCAGATCATCGAAAGCGGATCCCTGACGCAAAGCGCTACAGTTATGAAGGCCCGTCAGACGGGCAATTCCAGCCCGTCGCCCTTTGCACCGGCCCCCATTGAAGAGGTCGTTGAAGCCATTCGGTCGCAAAAACCGGGCGTCGTGTTTGCTCCGCATGTTGAAACATCGGCGGGTGTGATTTTGCCCGACGATTATGTGACCGCTTTGGCAGATGCCGCGCATGAGGTTGGTGCGCTGATGGTGTTGGATTGTATCGCATCAGGCTGCGCCTGGGTGGATATGAAGGCGACAGGCGTCGATGTTCTGATTTCTGCCCCGCAGAAAGGGTGGAGCGCATCGCCTTGTGCGGGTCTCGTCATGTTGTCCAAACGGGCCGAAGCTCGTTTACAGGAAACAGACTCCGACAGTTTTGCGGTGGATTTGAAAAAGTGGCGTCAGATCATGCAGGCGTATGAAAATGGCGGTCATGCTTATCACGCAACGATGCCGACCGACGCGTTGTTGGCCTTCCGCGATACCATGGCAGAGACCAAAGATTACGGGTTCGAGAAACTGCGTGAGGCGCAATGGGCACTGGGTGACGGTGTGCGGTCCATGTTGAAGGACAAAGGCATCGTTTCAGTAGCTGCAGATGGTTTTGGCGCGCCCGGCGTTGTCGTCAGCTATACTTCGGACCCCGACATTCAGAACGGCAAGAAATTTGCTGCGCTTGGAATGCAGATTGCCGCTGGCGTGCCCCTGCAATGTGATGAGCCCGAAGGGTTCAGCACCTTCCGTCTGGGTCTGTTCGGGCTGGACAAGCTCTACGATGTGGATGGCACCATCGCGCGTCTGAAACGTGTATTGGATCAGGTTCTGTAGACCTACCGGGCCTTAGCGAACGCCAAGGCCCATCTGCATCAATGTCTTGCGTACGGGCGGCAGGGAATAGAGCGCGCTCAACCCCATGGCCCGTGCATCGCGCAACGGGCGCGCCTCGATCATCGAGGCGCGGTTCAACAGGTCGATGCCCTTGACGCGCATTTCGACCTCGGTATGGCGGGCCTTGTGATAAGCATCCAGCATCTGAGCATCGCCCAAGCCCTCGGTGCGGGCCTGTGCCAGATCCAGCAGGCAGCGCAGATCACCCAAAGACATGTTCAACCCCTGAGCGCCAATCGGCGGCACCACATGCGCCGCCTCAGCCATCAAGGCGATGCGTTCACCAGCCAGCCGTTCGGCAGACTGACTGATGATCGGCCAGATCGTCCGACGCGACGCCAGCTTCAAAGGGCCGAACAATCCGCAGGACCGCTCGGTCATTGCGGCTTCAAAGGCTTCAGGTTCCAGGTTCAGAAGGTCGATGGCCTTCGGACCACGCTCCATCCAGACAATGGCTGAGGATGGCTGTCCCTGCCAATCGGGTAAGGGGACCAGCGTGAACGGCCCACCGGATCTGTGAATTTCAGTCGAGACGTTCTCGTGTGGAATGGGGTGGGTCACTGCAAAAGCCAGCGCTTTTTGCCCGTACCGTGTTGTCTGAACCGATATTCCTGCGGCTTCGCGCATGGGTGAATTGCGGCCATCGGCTGCGAGAACCAGTTTACACCGGACGCGACTGCCATCGCTCAGCCCAACGCGGGCTTCGGCTGTCCGGGTGAACAGGCTGGTTGTAGCTGTGCCGGGGCGGAAATCGACATTGGGAAGGTCTGCCAGTCGCGCCACCATTTCCCGGCGCAGAAGCCAGTTGGGCAGGTTCCAGCCAAAGGGATGATCGGAAATGTCGGCGGCATTGAAATCGCGCACAACGCGCGGTTCGGGCACGTCTCCGCCTGCGTCTACGATACGCATGATTTGCAAAGGCGCTGCGTGGGCGTCCAGACGCGCCCAAAGCCCGCACTGTTCCAGCAATCCGTGCGCGGGCTGCAGAAAGGCAGTGGTGCGGAGGTCCGATCCGTCCACATCCCGCTCAGTGATCGGAGGGGTCGGGTCCACGCAGACCACGTCAAACCCTGCGGCTCCAAATGCCGCCGCTGCGGTCAGGCCGGCGATGCCACCGCCGGAAATCAGGATGTCACAGCTGTCAGTCATGGCGCCTCTCATTGGTTTGGGCAGAACCTAGTTCGGTTCCACACCAAGCGCCAAGTGACATCCTGTCCCGTGTCTCAGCCCCGTGAAATCAGAATGAGAATCAGGAACATCACCGGCACCATCATCAGGGCAGGAATGAAGAGACCGGGCAGGCCGAACAACATGATGGAACAGCCCCACATGCTGAATATCGCACCGGCGGTGTAATACAGATCTTCGGCCTTGCCATTGACCGCATCGCGGGCCAGCCACCCGAATACAGGGATTGCAAAGAAAAGGCGCTGCCAAATCGGCAGGCGGCCGGTCATCTCGATCGCGGTCATTGAGGTCTCCATCTGTTCGTCGCTGATGTGCATATAGGGACGAGGATGCAGGTGCAGAATGTGCGGATCGTCGCAGTGTGACAGCCTATCGCAGGCGGGCCAGAAACGCCGTCAAATCGTCTGTGTAATGGTGGATGTGATCGGCGTCATGTGGGTCGGGCGCCACGTGCACAGTACGCATTCCCATCTCGTGCGGAGCCGCCAGATTGCGCGGATCATCCTCGAACATGGCGGCTTCTTCAGCACGAATCCCATCCTGCGCAAAGATCGCCTCGAAGGCCGCTTTTTCGGGTTTCGGCCGATATCCTGCATGTTCCACGCCATAGATTGCATCGAACAGTCCGGAAAGTCCGCGTGCCTCAAGCACCCGTTCCGCGTAAGGAGCGCTGCCGTTGGTATAGACGATACGCCGCCCGGGCAGGGCGCGTATGTGGTCGGCCAACGCCGCATCCGGGTCCATATGGCTCATGTCTACCTGATGAACGGCGTGCAGATACGGGTCCGGGTCCAGATCATGTTCGGCCATCAATCCGGCAAGGGTGGTGCCGTATTCGCGCCAGTAATGTGCCCGTAAACGGTCCGCTTCGGCCTGATCCACACCTATGGCCCGCATGACATAATCCGTCATCAGCACCTCGATCTGATCGAACAGACGCATGTGTGGCGGGTATAGGGTGTTGTCCAGATCGAACACCCATTGAGTGACATGAGAAAAAGCCGGTTTGACCATAAGCTGGGTGTAGGGCGCGGGCGCGATGTTTTCAATGCTCTACTTGATCGTTCCCCCTTTGGACGGATAGACAGGTCCGAACGAGGAGATAATGAACCCCATGAGCCAAACCCGATCCCCAACCAAGGATGCCTATAGCCTGATACTCGAAGCTATTGATGTGGGTGTCTATAAACCCGGTGATCGTCTGGTGGAAAGCGAGCTGGCCGAACGGTTCGGGGTGTCACGCACGCCGATCCGCGAAGCGTTGCAGCGGCTCGAGACACAGTCTTTGCTGGAACGGGACGGGCGGTCGCTGATCGTGGCGTCGCTGGACCACAACCAGATGGCAGAGCTTTATATCGTACGTCGGGAACTGGAGGGGTTGGCTGCGAGCCTTGCGGCCAAACACGCGACCGAAGAAGAGATCAAAGTTCTGCAAGAGATGGTTATCGAAGATGACAAGCTGGTTGATGACCCATCAGCCTTGTCGCGTGCGAACCGACGCTTCCACGAACAGATTCATCTGGCATCTCATAACCGCTATCTGGTGCAGCAACTTGATCTTGTGCACCGGACAATGGCTCTGATGGCAACGACCTCACTGGCGGTGCAGGGGCGTGGCGAGATCGCCCAAAGTGAGCATAAAGGTATTGTCGAAGCCATAGCCGCAAGGGACGAAGAGGCAGCCGCGCGGGCACTGAAGGATCATATCTCGATCGCGTTCATGACGCGTCTGAAGCAGGACGCAAGCCTGCGCGACAAGTAATTATCACGCGGGCGGCTGATCTTCGCTGGCCTGCCCGTGTTGGGTTTTGTCCCAGAAATATGGGTTCGTCACCAGTTCCCATAAGGCTTTGTAAGCGGCAATGACTCCTAACGGATAGTAAAGGGCCATGGTTGGTACCCAAGGCAACAAAAACCGCCTCTTGCGCGCCAGGACGGCAAGACATCCAACGCAAAAACTCAGCGCTTCAGTTGTCAAAAACAAAAATACAAGTGCCGTAGCTACCTGTTGTGGAACAACTTGCGCCATTGGATTGACCAAACCCAGCGTCGACAGCCAGAACAGCCACAACACAGGGGCCAGTAAGAATTGCCCCAACGTGCCCAGAAAAAACGCCTGAAACCCTAAGAACTGCGCGGCACCCAGATCGCGCAGAAGCTTCTGTGGGGATCGCATGTGCACAAGATACGTCACCATGAAACCCTTGAGCCAGCGCGAACGTTGTTTCACCCAAGGCCAGGCGCGAAAATTTGCTTCTTCATAAGTCGTGGTGTCCACCAGTTCTGTTCGGTACCCGGCCCGGCAAAGCCGCACGCCAAGATCGGCATCCTCAGTCACGTTATGGGCATCCCAGCCACCCAATTCCAACAGCTTGTCTCGACGGAAAAAAAAGGTGGTCCCACCCAGCGGGACGACAAGCCCCAAGCGCGCAATGCCCGGCAGGATGACGCGAAACCAACTGTTGTATTCGATCGTGAAGCAGCGTGCGCGCCAGTTTGTACGCGGGTTGTAGTAATCGAGGCTGCCCTGAAGACACACGACTTGCGGTGCGGACTGCGTGAAATGCGCGACCACCCGTTCGATCTGATCCGGTTGTGGCGCGTCTTCGGCATCCCAGACACCCACATAGTCGCCTCGGCAAAAGTCTAAGGCATAATTCATGGCACGCGGTTTGGTGGTCAGCCCGCCCAATTCGGGTACCTCGACGATCCGCACCCAACTGGGAAGATCCACTTGCGCCAGAGTTGCGCGTGTGACTTCGTCTTTTTCTTCCAGAACCAAGATGACGTCCATAAGCGCCTTGGGGTAGGTCAGTCGTTTCAGCCGTTGAACAAGCGCATCGGCAATCTCTCGTTCCTTGTACAGTGGGACCATGATGGAGACGCATGGCTGTCGTAGCGGGATGGCTGCACGCGAAGCTTCAGGTTTTTTTTGAAAAGAATGGCTCAGATAGGCCAAAGCCCCAGCGACGCGAAGAACAGTGAACAGAATCAAGGTTCCTACGGCCGCGGTGAGCAGAACCGCCAACGCAAACAGCGGGAAAGTTGCGAACAATACAGCAATACCAAGCGCTGCCAGGCTTGGCGCAACGCGCGAGCCGACCGTCCAGTTGCGGCAACTTTGTTCGGCGTCGACCCGTGTCTCAGCAGCTTCGGCCAATGGGCGCGAAAACTGCTCAGCTATTTTTCGGTCGATCTGATCAGAGGCGGCCAGAACCGGGATGATCGTATAGTCGCAATCCTGCATGTCGTGTGTGACAAGTGGAAACCGATCCGGGCGCGCAGTCGCAACTAGCAGAAGTGGGCCAACGCGCATCCACGGAATAACGTTGTGGTTCAACCAAAAACCTACCGGTTTCAAGTCGCTCAGCCCCGGCATGGGCGGGATCTGTTCCAAGTCCGCAATCTGCCAACCGGACTGAACGGACAAGGCGTGCAGGACGTCTTGTCGGGTGGCAAACCCTTCACCCACCAAAATTTCGCCCAAAGGCGCGTTTTGCTGGGATTGCAAATGCAAGGCGTGGTCAAGTTCCGACTGTGTCAGAGTTCCGCCTTCTACCAGACAGGTGCCCAGCGGTTTTCGAAATCCGGGGGCTGGGATTGGAGACGCGGTTGTGAAATTTTGGAGATTAAGTTCAACCATAAAAAGAACCCTGGCACAGTTACCCGTGCTCAGGGTTGTTCAATCAAGGTTAACGTGCCGTTAACACTGAAAAGTTTGAGCGCTATGCGCTTTGCTTTTTCTTTTCCATGGCGTCGGCGAAGCGCTCAAACAGATAGAAACTGTCCTGAGGTCCGGGGGACGCTTCCGGGTGATACTGCACCGAATATACAGGCCGGTCGGTCATGCGGATTCCACAGTTCGAACCGTCAAACAAAGACCGGTGGGTCTCTACAACGCCGTCTGGCAGGGACTGAGCATCAACTGCAAAGCCGTGGTTCATCGATGTGATCTCAACTTTGCCGGTGTCCAGATCCTTGACCGGGTGGTTTGCGCCGTGGTGGCCGTGGTTCATCTTGACCGTCTGGCCGCCCAAGGCCAGCGCTAGCATCTGGTGGCCAAGGCAGATACCGAAAACAGGCAGATCTGTGGTGTCCAGAATCTCTTTGATCATCGGAACAGCGTATTCCCCGGTCGCCGCTGGGTCGCCGGGACCGTTCGATAAAAACACACCATCTGGTTGATGGGCCAGCACTTCGGCCGCAGTGGCCGTTGCAGGCAGCACCGTAACATCGCATCCCGCCGACGCAAGGCAGCGCAGAATGTTGCGTTTCGCGCCGTAGTCGACGGCCACAACCTTGTGCGCAGGGGCTTCCTGCCGCTTGTACCCGTCAGGCCAAGCCCAACGCATTTCATCCCAGCGATAGCTTTGTGCACAGGTTACGTCTTTGGCCAGGTCCATGCCCTCCAGACCGGCAAATCCACGAGCGGCTGCCACCAGCGCTTCTATGTCAAAGTTGCCTTCGGGGTCATGAGCCAGAGCGACATGCGGCGCGCCTTGCTGGCGGATGGCACGCGTCAGGCGACGGGTATCGACGCCGCCGATGGCGATGCGACCGCGACGGGCCAGCCAGCCTTTAAGCTCTTCGGCCGAACGCCAGTTCGAAGGCTCGGTCGGGTCCCATTTGACGACCATTCCTGCAGCAACCGGATCATTGGTTTCGTCATCTTCAGGGTTCACGCCGACATTGCCGATATGCGGGAAGGTGAATGTCACGATCTGACCGGCATAAGACGGGTCGGTCATGATTTCCTGATACCCGGTCATGGCTGTGTTAAAGCACAACTCGGCCACTGTTTGTCCGGTGGCACCAAAGCCTATGCCGTAAAACAATGTCCCATCGGCCAATGCCAGACATGCGGTGGGCTTGGACGGGGCGTTCTGGGCCATGGCGCGACTCTCCTGCAAGGTAAACCGGCGCATACCTAAGGGGGTTGGGCGCTTGGGTCAAGTCTGTTCAAATTTTTGGCTATTGTTGTTTTTCAATGACTTAGGGGTATTCACTCCCTGTTGTGTCAGGCTTTTTGTTTAGATATGGTCGGGGTTCCGTTGTCATGGGGATGGACAAACCAAATGGACATGCGATCACGGGTGAATGCCGCCCTGAAGCAAGCAATGAAGGACAAAGCAGCCGAGCGTCTGTCGACGTTGCGGTTGATCAACGCGGCCATCAAGGACCGCGATATCGCGGCGCGCGCCTTGGACAACGAAGAGGTCAAGGGCTGCGGCGATGTTGAGGTGCTTGAAATCCTTGGTAAAATGACCAAGCAACGCAAAGAAAGCGCGCGTGCCTATGAAGAAGGCGGTCGTTTGGATCTGGCCGAACGCGAGATGCAGGAAGTTGCGGTCATCGAGGAATTTCTGCCCAAGCAGCTGGATGATGACGAGGTGTCAAAGGCGATTCAGACTGCGATCACCGCAACCGGGGCCGGCTCCATCCGAGACATGGGCAAGGTCATGGGCGAGTTGAAAACTCGTTACACCGGACAGATGGATTTTGGCAAAGTTGGCCCGATGGTCAAAGATCACCTTTGCGCGGCATCAAACGGCAACTGCTAAGACAACAAAATGAACGATGACCTACTGCGCGACCGGTTCGCGCAGTCTTGTGTTCAGTTCGTCATAAAGTGTTATCCGTTCTTCTTCAGATAAGAAGGCCCCGATCTCGACCTCGCGCCCATCACCGATAAGGGTGACATAATGGGGGACGGGTCCACCTTTCTCGTGCATTTCCGGCCTTGCCCAAAAGCGATTGCAAGACCATTCCTGTTGGTCTTTGCCTGGAGTGTAATGGACCAGATGCGCTTGTGTGTCAGACAGCGTAAGAACCTCGAAAACACTGCGTGCGCGATAGTTGGTCTGAATGGCCAACCAAAGGCCAAACACCGTGATCAGAAGAAAGGGCAACAGCCCCCACAGAACCACGGACCCCAGCATGGCCAGCAATGGGATCAGGCCAAACAGGAACACCGAAAGTATAGTGATCATCGCACCGCGCGGAGGCAGTGAGTTGTGCGGCCACAGGCGCAGCTCTTGTTCCGTTTCGGATGTCTGATTCCATGTATACGGCATATCGCGAACATAGCGCAGGGCGTTCTTGTGTCGATGGCTTTTGATCAGATGACGTGCCCGACACGCGCCCAGGAAAGGGCATCGTCCAATCGGTCATCTCCCCAGAATACTTCTTGCCGGACAACAAAGCTCGGAGCGCCAAAAACGCCCAGTTTTTCGGCCGTTTCCGTTTCAGCCTCAAGCGCTGCAATAACTTCAGCGCTGCGGGCTCGTCCTAGCGCCAGACGCGGGTCTTGCTGGCAGCGCAACAAGGCCTCAGACAAGGCACCTTCGCTTCCGGCTTCGATACCTTCCTCGAACCAGATGCGATACAAGGCCTGGGTAAAGGATTTGCCCCATCCTTCTTTCATTCCCAGCACAGCAAGTTGGTTGGCCAAAGCCAGGTCAGAGACCGGGTAAGGCGCGGGCAGTTTGGCATGAATGTGGTACTTGGCGCAGCGCCGTTCTATATCGCGCCACATATAGGCTGATTTCACGGGCTTACCTGCAAAGGGAATGTTCTGCTGGGCCGACATGACCGTGCGCACATTGAAGGGTCGCCAGTTTACAGTGGCGTCGTGTTCGGCGCACCACTCATCCAGACGCATCACTGTCAGGAAGCTGTAAGTGCTGCCGATGGAATACCAAAAGTCGATTTCAGGCATAGACGACCCTCCGGCTGTCATGCCTGCATATGATACCCGATTTTGCAGCAATTGGCGAACGTTAGGCACGCAAAAAGAAAAACCCCGCCACTTGGGCGGGGTTTCTTTGGATCATGTTGGGATCAGTGCGCGTGGCCCTTGTCCCAGTCTTCCTGCTTGGGCAGCTGCTCGAACGTGTGTTCGGGCGGCGGCGAAGGCAGGGTCCATTCCAGTGTGTCGGCGTATTCGTTCCACGGGTTCGGACGCGTCTCTTTCGCGCCACGGAACAGGGCATAGAAGACGATGCCAAAGAACAGCAGGAACGAGGCGAATGAGATGAACGCACCAATCGACGATACGAAGTTCCACTGGGCGAATGCCTCGGGGTAGTCGATGTAGCGGCGCGGCATGCCTTGACGGCCCAGGAAGTGCTGCGGGAAGAAGGTCAGGTTGGCGCCAATGAAGAACATCCAGAAGTGAACCTTACCCCAGAACTCGGAATACTGACGGCCTGTCATCTTCGAGAAGTAGAAGTATACGCCAGCGAAGATCGCAAAGACCGCACCCAAGCTCATCACATAGTGGAAGTGTGCCACCACGTAGTACGTGTCGTGATAGGCACGGTCGACACCAGCCTGCGACAGAACCACACCGGTCACACCACCAACGGTGAACAGGAACAGGAAGCCGAAGGCAAACAGCATCGGAGTTTTGAACTCGATGGAACCGCCCCACATGGTCGCAATCCACGAGAAGACCTTAACACCTGTGGGAACCGCAATGACCATCGTGGCCAGCATGAAGTAGGCCTGCTGACGCAGCGACATGCCAACGGTGTACATGTGGTGTGCCCACACGACGAAGCCCAGAACACCAATCGCGATGATCGCCCAGACCATTGGCAGGTAGCCGAAGATCGGCTTGCGCGCGAAGGTCGCGATCACGTGGCTGATGATGCCAAAGCCGGGCAGGATCACGATGTACACTTCCGGGTGGCCGAAGAACCACAGGATGTGCTGATACAGGATCGGATCGCCACCACCGGCCGGGTCAAAGAAGGTGAAACCAAAGTTGCGGTCCATCAGCAGCATGGTGATCGCGCCCGCCAGAACCGGCAGCGAAAGCAGAATCAGCCACGAGGTAACGAAGATCGACCAGCTGAACAGCGGCACCTTGAACAGGGTCATGCCCGGGGCACGCATGTTCAGGAAGGTGGTGATCATGTTGATCGCGCCGAGGATCGAGGAGGCGCCCGATACGTGCACGGCGAAGATCGCAAGGTCCATGGACATGCCGCCCTCGGTCGTGGACAGCGGCGGATACAAAACCCAGCCAACGCCCGAACCAAGCTGGTCGTTACCACCGGGGCTGAGCAGCGAGGCCACACCCAGCGACGTACCGGCGACATAAAGCCAGAAGGACAGGTTATTCATCCGTGGGAACGCCATATCCGGCGCGCCAATCTGCAACGGCATGAAATAGTTGCCAAATCCGCCGAACAAGGCGGGAATGACCACGAAGAACATCATCAGAACACCGTGATAGGTGATCATAACGTTCCAAAGATGCCCGTTGGGGGTACATGGGTCGGCCATGAAGCCTTCCAGACACATGTACTGAACGCCCGGGTGCATCAGCTCGAGCCGCATGTAAACGGTCATCGCCACCGAGATCAGACCGGCCAGGGCCGAAACGATCAGGTACAAAATCCCGATGTCCTTGTGGTTGGTCGACATGAACCAGCGCTGGAAAAAGCTGCGCTCGTCTTCATGGTCGTGACCATGAATGGCTGCGTCTGCCATTATAGGTGCCTCCTGTTGCAACTACACCGCGCAGCCAGACCTCTCCGGCGCGCGGGATTCCTGCTGGTTTTAGAATGCGAAGAGGGCACCTTCAATGGCCGAGTTTGATCTGGATCAAGATTAATTGTCGCGGGCAGGGGGCTGCCGCGCGATTTTCAGGCCTCGAACGGCATCTATCTGGGGATACTCGCCCGGTTTTCAAGCCATACGCACCGGGTTGAAACAGGCGCTTGGCAGATATCCGCCTTGACCGTCATGAACTGGCGTCTCAGAACTACGCCAACACCAGCAATCCGGAGACTGAATATGGCTGACTACGATCCAGACAACATCTTTGCCAAAATCCTGCGCAACGAAATCCCCTCGACCCGCGTGTATGAGGATGACGAGACTCTGGCGTTTATGGACATCATGCCGCGATCCGATGGTCATTTGCTTGTGATTCCGAAAACCCCTTGTCGCAATGTACTGGATGCCACGCCCGAACAACTGGCGGCCGTGATGAATACCGTTCAGAAAATGGCGCAGGCCGCCAAGGCGGCATTTGATGCGGATGGTGTGACGATCCAACAGTTCAATGAAGTGGCAGGTGGGCAAGAGGTCTTCCACCTTCATTTTCACGTTCTGCCGCGTCACGAAGGCGTGTCGATGCGCCTGCCGGGCAACATGGGCGATTTCGATCAGATCGCGCAGCACGCTGAGAAGATCAAAGCTGCTTTATAAAGCTGGGCTTCAGTTTTACGCCCGCGCCGGATTTTTTGACCAACACTCCATTATGGGGCGCGGAAGCCAGTCGTCTATCATGTAAGGGAAAGAGAATTGCCGTTCCGATTTGGGGTCGGAACGGCAGACTCGTAACCAAACACTTCTCGGATTTCGAGGGCGAGCCCTGGATCACCGGTTAACATACCACTCACTCTTGATTGGCAGTTTCATACTACTCGTTAACGCGCCCTTTGTATCTAAAAGAGTTAAATATTAGCTAAAGAAACTGATAAAGCCGGAGCATTGAGGGTTAATTGCGTAAGGCTTCGGAAACAGAGCCATTCGCCTGAGCGTATTGTTTTGATACCTGCGCGCTAACACCGATTCGCTTCGCAGCTCGACGGGTTTGTTCACAGTTCTTTCGGGCCAAAGACTTCTGTAAATGTCTTCTCCAGCGCCGCATCAAGATCGGCCATAGTCACAGGAAGTCCCAGGTCGACCAGAGAGGTCACGCCATACTCAGTTATGCCACACGGCACGATGCCAGAGAAATGCTCCAGATCCGGTTCCACGTTGACCGAGATGCCGTGAAAACTGACCCATTTGCGCAGGCGCAGGCCTATGGCGGCGATCTTGTCTTCCGCAGGCTTGCCGGTCACTGTCAGCGGCTTGTCATCGCGGCGGACCCAAACACCAACGCGCCCGTCGCGAATCTCGCCGTGTACATTGAATTCAGCCAGCGCCGAGATCACCCAGGTCTCCAACTGCTTCACAAACTGGCGCACATCGCGTCCACGCTTGTTGAGATCAAGCATGACATAGGCCACACGCTGACCGGGTCCGTGATACGTGTATTCGCCGCCGCGCTTGCTTTCATAAACCGGAAACCGGTCAGGTTCGGTCAGATCCTCGATCTTGGCTGAGGTGCCTGCGGTATAAAGGGGTGGATGCTCCAGCAGCCAAACGCATTCTTCAGCGTCGCCACGCGCGATCTTGGCGACGCGGGTCTCCATGAAGGCCACGGCGTCGTCATAGCTGGTCAGACCATCGGTGATTTTCCATTCCATGCCGGCCTCATATCCGCCCATAGCGGTCAGGGGAAGGGGTCAGGCGGCCTCGGACAGGCATCGTTGCAAGACTTGCGCATAGGTTTCGGTCCCTTGCGCCCCAGTCAGCAGGTATTTTCCGCAAAACACCATGGACGGTACGCCGGAAATACCCCGGCTGGTCCAGAATTGCTGTTTCTCGCGAACGGGGCCCGTGTGTTGGCCACTCTCAAGCGCTTGCCGTGCAGCTTCAGCATCAAGCCCGACTGATCGAACGGCATCCAGCAAGACTTCAGTGTCCGAGACGTCCTTCTGCTGGGCAAAATACGCATCAAACAGGGCAAGCTTCAGCGGGTGTTGTCGACCTTGCCCTTCCGCCCAATCCAGCAACTGATGTGCGTCAAAAGTATTCACCATCCGGCTGTCGTCGCTGAAGTTGAAAGTAAACCCCAGCTCTGCGCCAATCGAAGTGAGCCTGTCCCGCGCTTGCTGGCTTTGTTCAGCGGTGGTTCCGTATTTCTCCATGATATGCTCGCGCAGATTTTGACCTTCGGGCGGCATGTTCGGGTTCAACTCGAACGGATGCCAACGCAACCGGGCCAAAACACCCTGTTGCTGCAAGGCCGTGTCCAATTGCTTGAAACCAACAATGCACCAAGGGCACACGACGTCAGAAACAATGTCGATCTGAACAATCGGGAGGTTCTCGGATGAGGTCATTTGCGGTTCCTGTCAGATCGGATGCGTTGTGATCAACCTGCTAAATAAGTCCTTCGCAGAGTAATTTAAACCAGAGCGTTTTTGCCTCTTCACATCGCACGCGCCAACGTCTATACGCCGCTCTACCAAGTCACTGGCAGTGCGGTCGTGGCGGAATTGGTAGACGCGCAGCGTTGAGGTCGCTGTGGGGTAACTCCCGTGGAAGTTCGAGTCTTCTCGACCGCACCAAATCATACCTTAATCCTCCGGCACGCTCATTTTCGCAAGCTGCTAGGCACGTGCGCTTCGGACACGGTTATGATGTCTGAAAGGGCAACAAGCTGCTGCCCACTTGCATTGCCAATCCACGGCCCGTAACACAGCCCTGTTCAGGGATGCGAGCTATGCCCTTTCTGGGATGCGCATTTCCTGCACCTCTGAATGCCGGGGCCATGATTGCGGGATGCGTTGATGAGACTAGTCATATCCACGATGAAAGATGAAGGCCCTTTCATTCTTGAGTGGATTGCCTATTACCAATCGATCGGTTTCACGCATTTCATCGTTAACTCGAACGACTGCTCGGATGGCACGGATGCGATCCTCAAACGGTGTGAAGAGCTTGGTTTTCTGGCGCATATCGACAATCCGGGACCGTGGAAACACGGGCCGCAAGCTTCGGCTTATGCCAACGCAATGAAGCATCCCTGGTCGTCCGAGGCCGAGTGGATTCTGGTGTGTGATGTCGATGAATTCTTCGATATTCGCGTCGGCGAAGGCACGCTGGATGACCTTTTCCGAACGTTGCCACACGCAGATGGTTTTGCGGCGCTTTGGCAGATGTTTGGGCACAACGGGATTGTCGAGTTCGAAGACAAATTCGTTATTGAGCAGTTCACGCGAGCAGGTGAGATGGGCATGGTCATGCCGCAGAATTTGCGCGCGTTCAAATCTCTGATCCGCAACAATGGCTCTTATCGTTTGGTCAACACGCATCGACCGCGCGGTCCGATCAAGGGTAAAGTTGAAAACTTCGCTTGGGTCGATGGTGACGGCGATCCGCTGCCACCTGCAATGCGTCGGCGTGGCTGGGCGTTTACAACAACTGGTGCGGCCTTTGGGACTTCATTGTTTCGTATGAACCACTATGCCGTCAGGTCCATTGAAAGCTATCTGATGAAGCGGCTTCGCGGGGATGTGAACACAACGGCGTTTCATCCAAAGATGGAAGCGACCGGGCAGGCCTATTGGCATATGCATTGCTTCAATGATGTCGAAGAACGGTCAGTCCTGTCCAAGTTGGACCGTTTGCGTCACGCGCATAAACGCCTGTGTCAGGATGAAGTCTTGCGCAACCTTCACAAACAGGCCGTTGAGTTTCATAAGTCCCGGATAGCCACAGTTCGCCAAACCGACGCCGCCAAGAGCTTTATTCGGAGGTATCAGAATTTTCGCAGTGGCCAGAACTTGAAAGCCTTGGATTTGGGGGTTCTGGAAGAAGCCAACACTTCGTTCGATGTGGAAGTGTACAAAGACCCCGAAGTCAGTTTTGCGCAGGTCGCGAAATGGAACCGGATCGGGCAAATGGCGATAATCTCGAACAATAAGACGCTGAATTACCCGTGGTTTGTTCGGCTTGATGCCCTGGACACGCCTATGGACTGTAAACAGGCAAAGGCGGAACACGACAAGATCACTGACCCGAAACAGGTCGATCTGCCGTTTGATCCCAGAGACCCCAGTTTTTTGCCGCAAACACCTAAGGAAGTTGAAAGAACGGCAAAGCAGCGCAAGAAATTCCTGAAGTCGATCAGCGGAAAGAAATCCTGGGTCCTGATCGGGCAGGTTGAACCAGAAATCGTCCAGGAAATACTGGATTTGGGGACTGTTGCGCAATTGACTGTAATTGCGCCTTGGGGCTTGTCTTGGAACGGGTTTGCCTGCCCGGACACGACCCAAGATGAGGGCGCGCAGGCGCTTGACCGCGCGTTCTATGCGTTTCTCGAGTATTTCCGCGAGCCCATTCTGTCGGGAAAGTTGCGTGTGTACAGGGCGATGCCTGCCTTGATGTTGAAACTGTTCAAAGATCAAAGCATTGGCGTCGTCGTCATTCGTGGCGTTCGCGCCGAACGCGTTATGCTTCAATTGCTGAGACGGATCGACAGGGTGCTTGCGCCGGGCGGCAGCATCGCCTTCACGTCTTACAGGCGTGGCAAAGGTTCTTATTCGGGTATGTCTGCTGCGATAAACAGGTTCCTGGCGGGCAATGCCGGGTCCTATAGAATAACCAGCTTAGAGCCACCGTGGCTTGGGATCGACAAATTGCCACCGCTTGACAAAGAATAACCCAAGCTTCTGGCTCTTGGGCTGTTGGCGTGGTAGCGATCTTGAAAAGAATAATGCGGGTCGGGTGCCATATGCTTGCGCCTGCTTCGAAAACAGAACGAGGTTGAGATGGCAAACGAACCCCAGATCATTGGTGCTGCGCCCGGGCGTAAGGAAAAGCCGCAGGCCGACAAGGCAACCAAGCGCAAGAACACCAAAGATGCAATCCGCCGCACGTTTCTGTCGCGGCTCCCAAAAGGCGGTGTCGCCGTTGAGATTGGTGTATGGCAAGGAGAGTTCTCGCCGACCATTCTCAAACTGATTGAACCCAGTCAGCTGTTTCTTATCGATCCTTGGAAACACATCGGGGAAGAGACGCACACAACTGCTTTTGTCGGTCGGACCGAAGATGAAAAGATGGAGGCCATCTTTCAGAAAGTGGTCAAGTCGTTCGAAAAAGAGATTGAAGAGGGCAAGGTCGGTATCATTCGGGATTTCTCGGTGCCTGCGCTTGAACTTTTTGATGACGAAAGCATCTCGTTTGCCTATGTCGATGGCGACCATTCTTATGAAGGCGTGACTGCCGATCTGGCGGCACTGTTTCCCAAGATCAAGCCTGGCGGGATCATGGCCTTTGATGACTACCACCGTCGTGGCTGGTGGGGTGATGGCGTGATCCGGGCGGTGAATGAGTTTCTTGGCAAGCACCCACGCGCGTTGCGTATCCGGGCAATTGCCGGTGCTCAGATTGCCATAGAAAAGATTGTTCCGCAGGATGACAGCAAAGGGCGGGCCAGTTAAGCGGCGAGATTGAGTGGCAGCTATGGTTAAGCCTGAAAAAATCCTCATTACCGCGATGAAAAACGAGGGGCCCTATATTCTGGAATGGGTCGCCCATCACAAGGTTTTGGGGTTCGAACGGATTATTGTCTATACAAATGACTGTACGGACGGCACAAACCAGATACTTCGTCGCTTGCAGGACTTGGGACATGTCGAGTTTCACAAAAACCGCGTTGGAACAGGTGGGATTCACCGATCCGCTCTCAGACAGGCGCGTCGCCTACCGGTCGTGAAAGAAGCCAAGTGGATCTACGTGGGCGATGCGGACGAGTTTCTGAACATTCACGTCGGCAATAACAAGCTGGACGACCTGATCGAAGCGACACCGGGTGTCGATGTCATCTCGATCCCATGGAAGATTTTTTCCAACAGCGGTCGGCATGTGATGCGTGATGCGCCTGTGACGCAGCAGTTCTTCGACGGCGAGTTGGACTATGAACAGGGCGGGGCAGGGCGTCGTTTTGTGAAATCCATGTTCCGGCAAGGTGAAGTTTATTTGCGCTATGGCCTTCACAACCCACATCCCCGGGCCGAGTATCAGGCGGCGGTTTTCCGTTCCGTGCCAGGAGGGCATGCGAAGGAGCCCGCGCCTTTTGGCAACCACGTCTCGCCACCCTTTGGCTTTGAAATCGCGCAAATAAACCACTATGCGGTTCGGTCTACACAGGCTTACCTGGCCAAACGCAGCAGGGGCAGGGCAAACCATTCATCTCAGACACTTGGTACGGACTACTGGGATCGCTGGAACCGCGGCGGTGCAACGGATGAGACAATCCTGCGATACAAGGATGAGGTTGACGCGGTGTTGGAGGAGTTTCGAGCAGATGACCGGCTCAAACGATTGCACAGAAAGTCCTTCCGCTGGCACAAGTCGCTGATCAACGATCTTCTGAAACAGCCGGATTATAACGAACTGTACCAGAAACTGCTGGCCAAACCAGCGGTGGAGTTTGTCAAAAAAGACCGCATTGTGCGGGAGCGTCTTTCGGCTGAACCCACCCCTGCGTCCGGCGAGCAGCGGCCAGAGTCCTAACAGATCACCCCTCGGAGAAAAAAACTATGGCTGCGGATCGCTCTCTTCCGACGATTGGGATGCTCTGGATGGAAGGCCGTCTGAGTTTTCTGGAACAAATGTGCATGTTGTCCTTTATCGAACAGGGTCACAGGCTGGTTTTGTTTCACTATGGACAAGTCGAAAACGTGCCGTCTGGCGTTGAGTTGGTATCGGCCAACGAAGTGCATGAGCCGCAACAGTTCATCATGAACAACCAGTTCAAAACGCCGGTTCCGCAATCTGACATCTTCAGATTGCAGTTGATGAAGAAGACGGATTTCCTTTGGTGTGATACGGATGTGGTGGCGCTTTCTCCGATCCCAAGGGCAGATCATATCTTTGGTTACTTCAACAGGGACACGATCTGTAATGCCGTGATGCGGCTGCCCTCTGACAGTCCGGCACTGGACGCGTATGTTGAGTACAGCAATGATCCTTACCCGATCCGTCCCTGGGTCGAAGGCGATGAACGGGCAGAGCTTGAGCGGATGAAGCGCGCCGGCGAGTTGCCGCATGCTTCGGATCAGGAGCACAGCGTTTACGGACCGGGTGTCATGACATGGTATCTGCGCCAACATGACGAACTGAAACATGCCAGTCCAATCTCGGTGTTTTATCCGTTGCCGTTCCGTCAGGCCGGGCAAGCCAACGATATTCACGTCCGAGAGTTCAGAGAGACATACATCAAGGACGACACTCTCGCGGTGCACCTGTGGGGGCGCCGGATGCGCTGGTGGATCGCCAACGGAATCAAACGGCATTCTTTCCTGGACAGACGTTTGCGGAACCTGGGCATCCGAGCAAGTGATGCGCCCCTTCCGCGCCATGGCAGAAAGGGGCCCAAACCGATCGAATTTCCGGCCGACCTTCCTGCGTTGCGGCCAACAACAGACGACATCCAAAAAGCCACAGGCGGCGCAATGTCTACGGCCCTGCTGTCAGACAGGGAAGACTATCTGAAAGTCGCGCAGGCAGAGCTGGACAGGATCCAGGCTAACAATCTCTATGGCGTGAACAATCCGCCCCCTCCGGGCCGTTTGCGTGGCTGGGATCACTACGGCAGTGAGGCCGCGCGGCTGAATGCACTTGCCTTGTCGCTGTTCAACTATGCCGAAAGCCACCGTCGTCTGCCTGATCTCCTTGCACCGAAAACCTTTTCGGAAAAGCTGTTGATAATGAAGTTGTTCGGCGCTGTTCCGGACGCGGTTGTCGCAGAACAAGACAAAGCTTTGGAACATGTGCCGGACCGTCTGACTGTGCCAAGGTGTGTATGGCGCTCACACTCACCGACCCTTCCCGAGGCGCTTTCTGGTGAGCCTGGAGGATACAGCCTGAAAGGCTCGGCCAGCGTAACGCACAGAATTGGTGTGTCGCTTCCGCTAGACGACGCTGAGCGCGACGCGGCAGACAATCAGATGGCCGCGTGGCACAAAACCAAAACGCCGGAAGGGTTCTGGACCGGGGACTGGTGGCGCGTTACCCGGCAGCCCAGCTATTGTCTTGAGGAAGACCTGACAGCCGGTGAACCAACAGTCACCGACTGGCAGTTCTGGGTGATCGCAGGCTGTGTTCATTTGGTACAGGTTGACCGTGACCGGGGGCGCGGACGCATTCAGATGCTGCACGACCGAGACTATACATTCCTTTCAGAAGAGTTGTTTTTCCCCACCAGTTCGGACTCAGAGCCGCGGCCCGCGCAATTCGACGAGATGGTCCGGATCGCAGAAACTCTGGCGCAGGACGTCGAATTTGCCAGAGTAGATTTGAGCTTGGTGGGGGAAAGGATCTGCCTGCGCGAGGTCACTCTGTCCCCGATTGCTGGAAAACAGAAGATACGTTCAGATGCACTGGATGAGCGGTTGGGCGCGGTTTGGGTCGGTACGTCTTTGTTCCCAAACGAAAATTAGTCTGCACGCCAGAACTGGTGTGCGGGCGAGGTGTTCGCCCTTGCTTACTCGACCGCAATTTCCTGACGCAGCTTACCGGTTGTTTTGTCAAAGATCAGAACACGGTTGTCATCCGTGACAACCGCGTACCAGTTGGAACCGATGGTCAGCGCCTGGGCCTTTGCACCGCCTGGTAACTCGATCTGATCCGGAAGGGTGGGGGTACGGTCCGATAGGCGGATGACAATCAGGGCGAATGTCACTAGAACCCCGCCAATCATCACCGCGGTCAACAACATGACCATCCGCCGCAGCAATCGCAGCTGCGGTGTTTCCTGCGGTTCTTGGGGTTCGGAAGGGACAGTCATGGGCACCCGCCAGATTGAGTTTCAGATCGCGGCTGATCCGCCGTCACGCCTTGATAAGGCGCTTTCAAGGGATGTGCCAGATGGTGAAAACCTGTCGCGCACCCGGCTCGCGCGCCTGATCGAAGAGGGTGCGGTTCAGATCGACGGGCGCGAGGCGCGTGACCCCAAGGCAAAAGTCGCGGAAGGGGCACAAATTACCATAATCGTGGCCGAGGCCGAGGACAGCCATATCGGCCCCGAAGACATCCCGCTTGAGGTCGTCTTTGAAGATGCGGATGTGATCGTGGTGAACAAACCCGCAGGCATGGTCGTGCATCCCGCGCCGGGTTCGCCCAGCGGTACATTGGTAAACGCGTTGCTGCACCATTGCGGGGATGATCTGTCAGGTGTTGGTGGGGTCAAGCGCCCGGGCATCGTGCATCGTATCGACAAGGAAACCAGTGGTCTTCTGGTGGTTGCCAAATCGGATGCAGCGCATCACGGTCTGGCTGCGCAGTTTGCCGATCACAGCGTCGAGCGGTATTACCGCGCTGTGTGTTACGGGGTGCCGGACGCCAACGATCCACGTTTGCGCGGTGTCAAAGGGGTCAGTTTCGAGCCCGGCAACATCATGCGTGTGACCACGCAGCTTGCGCGGCACAAGACCGACCGTCAGAGGCAGGCCGTTCTGTTCCATGGGGGTCGCCACGCAGTAACGCGTGCCCGGGTTGTCGAAAGCTATGGAACACCTGCGGGGCTGGCCTTGATCGAATGCTGGCTGGAAACCGGGCGCACCCATCAAATCCGGGTCCATTTGGCCCATGCAGGGCATGGGCTGGTCGGAGACCCGGTTTACGGCGGCAAGCGCAAGCTGTCTGCCAAGGCGTTTTCAGTTTCGGCCGCCGAATCTGTCCGCGATTTCCCGCGTCAGGCCCTTCATGCTGCGGTTTTGGGGTTCGAACATCCCGTGACGGGCGACAACCTTCGGTTCGAAGCCGACCTTCCGCAGGACATGGAAACCCTGATTGCAGGCCTGCGCACACCCCTGTCACAATAAGCAAAGTCCCGTGAGAAAGAGTTTCTTATCTTCCCTTAACAGAAGATTAATTTCAGACTGATAACAGCACCTCTTGAATAGGCAGGGTTCCTTACCCATATCCTATGTTAAAGACTTAAACATTTGTCGGAGGGACATCATAATGGCAAATTACGCAAATCTCCCCGCACCGACGCCCGAGGGCGGCCTGAATCGCTATATGCAGGAAATTCGCAAGTTTCCTCTGCTTGAGCCGGAAGAAGAATACATGCTGGCCAAGCGCTGGGTCGAAGAGCAGGACACTGAAGCCGCACATAAGATGGTGACATCTCACCTGCGCCTGGCGGCCAAAATCGCCATGGGCTATCGCGGCTACGGACTGCCACAGGCCGAAGTTATTTCCGAGGCGAATGTCGGCCTGATGCAGGCGGTGAAGCGGTTTGATCCTGAAAAAGGCTTCCGTCTTGCGACCTATGCCATGTGGTGGATCCGCGCCTCGATTCAGGAATATATCCTGCGGTCGTGGTCATTGGTGAAGCTGGGTACAACCTCGGCTCAGAAAAAGCTGTTCTTCAACCTGCGCAAGGCCAAGGCCCGTATCGGCGCGTTGGAGGAAGGCGACCTGCGTCCTGAAAACGTCAAGCAGATCGCCAATGATCTGGGCGTGACCGAAGAAGAAGTCATCAGCATGAACCGCCGTATGTCCGGTGGGGATGCCTCGCTGAACGCGACCGTGGGGTCCGAAGGCGAAGGCACGATGCAATGGCAAGATTGGCTGGAAGATGAAGATGCCGATCAGGCGGGCGACTATGAGGCGCGCGATGAACTGGAAGCACGCCGCGAGTTGCTGACTGCTGCTCTGGATGTGCTGAACGATCGGGAAAAGGACATTCTGACTCAGCGCCGCTTGATGGATCAGCCTGTGACTCTGGAAGAGCTGAGCACGCAGTACAACGTCAGCCGCGAACGTATCCGTCAGATCGAGGTGCGGGCGTTTGAGAAGCTGCAAAAGAAGATGCGGGATCTTGCCCGTGAAAAAGGCATGCTGGCGACCAGCTGACAGTAACACCAGCCCGCGATTTCTGCGGGCTGGTCTTTTTTTGATTCACACGAAAACAAAGTCGTCTTCGGACAGTTGCCCGGGACGAACCCCTGTAAGAACGATGGTGTCGCCGTCGTCTAATTCAATTGTTGTTCGGAAGAAACCGCCCGAGATATCGTCTTCGATGTCTTCAAAGCTGGTAATCCCTTCATATCCGGACAGATCAATCGTGTCTCTGCCAGCGCGAAAATCGACAATCCAGTCGTCTCCATCACCGTTTTCGATCACGAACGTATCTCTGCCGCGCCCGCCGAACAGGATGTCATTACCGGCGCCTCCGTCAATCAAGTCAGCACCGCGACCACCGTAAATACTGTCGTTACCATCGTCGCCGCGCAAAATATCCTTGCCGCGACCTCCGAATATGATGTCGTTCCCGTCGCCACCCAAGGCTACGTCATTTCCGGAACCGGCATTGATGATGTCGCGACCTCCGCCACCATGGATGAAATCCTGTCCTCTTCCCGTGAAGATGAACTCATCAGTGTCGTCGCCAATTACGAAGTCTGTGTTTTCCTGACCCAAGATGCTTGAAACTGATACTGGCAAAAGAACACCGTCCAACACGTGGATGATCCCATTTGATGCGTCCACGTCAAAAGCCACGAGGTTTGGATCAGCGATGGCCTCATCCGCGTCACCCAGACTCGGTGGGTTAGATTCGAGGTTCAGTTCAAGCGATGAGCCAAGCAGAGTTTCAATCTCAGCGCCGCTGCCAAGTGATACAACTGCATCTTTGGTGAATTCACCATCAACCACGTGATAAAGAAGGATATCGGTCAACAGAGGTATCGGGTCTCCGCCACCCAGAAGCGTGAGTGCTTTGATCACAAAGCTCAGTGAGCCGGCCTCGTCAGAGCCCGTGTAGCCAAGGGCTTGGGCCAAAGCAATGAAGGCCGAGTCTTTTGGCGCGAAAACAGTCAAATCAACCTCGGAGCTATCCAATGTGCTGGCGAGGCCTGCTGCGATAACGGCTTCACGCAAAATGTCGAAATCGTCTGAGTTGTCGTCAAAAGTTCCTGGTTCGCCACTGTTCAAGACGATTCCGGTTATGGTTTGCTGATCCTCGGTCGTCGTCTGCATATCCATCATTTTTGGTTCACTCCCACCCAATTGGTTGCTTCTGATCACAGAAAGCGCTGAGCATTTTATGCCGCACACCTGTTGATAAAGTTGCTACGAGGGAGACAGCGAAACGGATCAAGAAAATTGAATGAGTAGCGGCCGCTCACCATGTATGTTACGGGAAAGGCGGATTTAATTTCGGCAAGTGATGCAAGGCTCAAGTCGCCGGTGCGCGAAGTAAGCGGGCGGTGTGACGCCAACACCAAAGGAAATAAGCTGATGGAACAACCTGTTCAGTTTGGCGTATTGGGGGCCGCGAAATTCGCGCGTGAGCATATGGCTCCGGCAATACACGCGGCCAATGGTGCTCGTTTGGCTGCGTTGGCAACATCTGACGCAGCGAAGGCAGACCCATTTCTGTCCTTTTGCCCGGACCTCAGCGTATTGAACAGCTACGAGGTTTTGTTGTCAGATCCTGGCATCGACGCGGTTTACATCCCTTTGCCGAACCACATGCATGTCGAGTGGAGCCTTAGGGCAATGGACGCCGGAAAACACGTACTGTGCGAAAAACCCATGACCATGAAGGCCGCTGAGTTTGACCAACTGATCGCCAAGCGCGACCAGACCGGGGTGCTTGCGGCCGAAGCCTATATGATCGTGCATCATCCCCAGTGGCAGCTGGCACGTGATCTGATCGCGGATGGTGCCATCGGGAATTTGGTGCATGTGACCGGCGCGTTCAGTTTTGACAATCGGGCGGACACGGGGAACATCCGCAACCGGGCCGAAACGGGCGGCGGCGGATTGCGGGACATTGGTGTCTACGTCATCGGTGGCGCGCGCTTTGCCACTGGAGCAGAGCCCATAGCAGTACAATCTGCGATCCGTTGGCAGAACGACATAGACACCTTTACCGAAATCCGTGCCCAATTCCCTGGCTTTACCTATTCGGCTTACGTGTCCATCCGAATGCACCCACATCAGGAAATGGTGTTTCATGGCGAGGGCGGTCTGATCCGTCTGACAACGCCTTTCAATGCGCGTGTGTTTGGCGAGGCACGGGTAGAGCTGCACCGCCCGGGTCTGGAAGTTCAAGTCACCAGGTTCCCAGGTGCAAACCATTACAAGCTACAGGTGGAAGCGTTCTGCCGGTCGATCCGGGACGGTGCGGATTATCCCTGCCCACTAGAGTTTTCGCGCGGCACGCAAGAGGTGATTGACCGTGTATTTGAAGACGCGGTGTCGCTGTAACTTGCTCAGAGGCTAGCGGCTCGGCTATCCTGTCGTTCCATGTTGCAGGAGGAATCCCATGGCCGGTGGCTGGGCACGCGACGGAGCGGTAAGCGAACAGATCGAAGCTTCGATTTCGGACGAGCTGGCGCGAATGCAAGCGCAGAAGCGCCCCGTTGGCGAAAGCCTGACCCATTGCGCGGAGTGCGAAGAGCCGATTCCTGAAAAGCGACGCGCTGCGCTGCCGGGCGTGAAACTTTGCCTTGATTGCCAACAAGAGCGGGACGGAGCGTTTAAAGCACGAGGCGGAATGAACCGCCGGGGTTCTAAAGACAGCCAGCTAAAGTGAGTGGGGCTCAGTGATGCTCGGCACCAAACTGATGCAAAACGGTCTGGTCCTGGGGTTTCTGGCGGCGTTCCTTTGGGGCACGCACAGTGTCATCGTGCGCTATCTCACAAGTGATCTGGGCGGATTGCAGATAGCTGTCACACGCCTGTTTATCGCCGCTCTGGCGATTTATTGCATGTTGCAGGTGATGCGAGTTTCTGTGTCGATTCAACTGGGCGATTGGAATTTCCGTCTGGCGGTACTGGCGACTGTGGTCAACTATATCCTGTTCCATATCGGCCTCGAGCACACAGGCGCGGCAAATGCGATGGTGCTCGAAAATACCGCGCCGTTCTTTGTTCTGGTATTCCTTTATTTCTTTGCAGATACGAAGGTGACGCGCATAGACGTCGTGGCAACAGCACTCGCAATTTTTGGCGTTTTCTTAACTGTTTACCGGGATTTTCAGGGTGGCGGCGAACCTTTGTTCGGCGATCTTCTGGAAATCGGTGCGGGCCTCAGCTGGGCCGTGTTTCTAGTTTCCAGCAGCCGCGCAATGCGCAGTTCGAAAACGACGGGAGAGAGGTTGAATTTCCTGTTCGGTATTTTCCTTTGCTCAGGCGTACTGCTGATACCGATGGCCGCCTTTTCATTGCAAATACCAACGGCCAACGACGTTTTGTTTTTGATCTTGTTAGGCGTTCTGCCAACCGCGTTGGCCTACTACCTATGGTACGAGGCCGCCGCGCGGGTTTCGACATTGACTGCGACGTTGCTTTTTGCAGCTTCGGTCGTGTTTACTTTTGTCAATTCGGCCTTGTTTTTGGGTGCGACAATCACGCCGCTCGCCATCGTGGGGGCGGCGCTGATCGTAGGGGCTATCTTTCTGACATCAATGAAGAAAGCGGAATAGGTGTTCGTCGCTACACTGCCGTTGCTGATAAGGGCAGGGACATTATGTATTGGGGCCCGGCCTCGCCATGAGGCCAGATATCTCCTGTCTCTTCGAAACCAGCGCGACGATACACAGAGACGGCAACGGGATTTTCGAGGTTTACGGTCAAAAACAAAGCGTTCGCCTTCGGATACAACTTAGGCAGGTATGTCCTCAACTCGCGCATGGCCGCGGTTCCATGCCCTTGGCCCTGAACGCTATGGTCGAGGATAACAGCCCTTAATCCAAGATCGGTTTGAGAGGCAAAAGGATAGTCTTGCCAGTAAAAGCGATCGATTTTGAACAGGCCCACAGGGCGTTGGTACAGCGTTATTTGATGGAGATCGAACCGTTCGGCAGGCTCGGCCAAAGCTTCTTCTACAGTACCCGCGAACTTAAGCTGATCGGGCCGCAGCTTGATACCCGCGACCCGGTCTGCCTCATTGCGGTTCAAAGGTTGAAGTGCAATCACCCCTCCATCGCTTCCAGCTCATCAATAAAGCCTGAGATCATCGACAGGCCTTTGTCCCAGAATTTCGGATCGCTGGCGTCAAGGCCGAACGGGGCCAGAAGCTCTTTGTGATGTTTGGACCCACCGGCGCGCAACATTTCGAAATACTTGTCTTCGAAGCCGTCTGCGCCGCTTTCGTAAACCGAATACAGCGCGTTCACGAGGCCATCGCCGAAGGCATAGGCATAAACGTAGAAGGGTGAATGGACGAAATGCGGGATATAGGCCCAGAACGTCTCGTAGCCTTCCATGAATTCAAACGCGGGGCCGAGGCTTTCGGCCTGAACGCTCATCCACAGGGCGTTGATATCATCCGGGGTCAGTTCGCCTTCGCGACGGGCCGCATGCAGCTTGCATTCGAAGTCGTAGAAGGCGATCTGGCGGACCACTGTGTTGATCATGTCCTCGACCTTACCGGCCAGCAGGACTTTGCGTTGCTCTTGGGTTTCGGCTTGTTCCAGCATTTTGCGGAAGGTCAGCATTTCGCCAAAGACAGACGCTGTTTCAGCAAGTGTCAGCGGGGTCGAGGACAGCATCTCACCCTGATCGGCGGCCAGCACCTGATGCACGCCGTGGCCCAGTTCATGCGCCAGGGTCATCACGTCGCGCGGTTTGCCCAGATAATTGAGCATCACATAGGGGTGGACATCAGTAACAGTCGGGTGGGCAAAAGCACCCGGCGCTTTGCCGGGTTTCACCGCCGCATCGATCCAGCCCTTTGAGAAGAAGGGCGATGCGATCTCTCCCATGCGTGGATCGAAGGCATTGTATGCGTCCATCACGGTCTTTTCGGCTTCGTCCCAATTGACAACGCGCGTGTCTTCCATGGGCAGCGGAGCGTTACGGTCCCAGACCTGCATCACGTCCAGACCAAGCCATTTGCGCTTTAGCTCGTAATACCGGTGGCTCAGCTTGGGGTAGGCGGCCACAACTGCCTCGCGCAGCGCCTCGACCACTTCGGGCTCAACATCGTTCGACAGGTGACGCCCGGTTTGGGCGCTGGGCATGTTACGCCAGCGGTCGACAATTTCCTTTTCCTTGGCCTGTGTGTTGTGAACACGGGCAAAGGTCTTGATGTTGTCCTGAAACACCGATGCCAGTTCCCGCGCAGCTGCTTCACGCTTGGCGCGGTCCTGCTCGGTCAACAGGTTCAGGGTGCCTTCGATGTTCAGCTCTTCGCCATTAACGTTGAAGGTCAGTCCGGCGATGGTTTCATCAAACAAACGTTCCCACGCATCGCCGACAACGCCCAAGTCGTGCAGGAACTTTTCCAGCTCATCGGACAGTTGATAGGGCTTCATCGCACGGATTCGGCGGAAAACGGGCTCATAACGAGCCAGATCGGCATTGGCGTCGAAATGCGCCTTGAGCACATCGTCGTCGATACGGTTGAGTTCCAGCGTGAAAAACACAAGCGGCGTCGTGAAGATCGTGATTTTTTCCTGCATGTCCGACAGGAATTTTGCACGCTCGGCATCCGTGGTCAGTTGGTAATAGCGCAGGCCGGCAAAGGACATGATGCGGCCGGCAATGGAATTGATCTTTTCGTTGCGCAACACACAGGCCAGCAGGTCGTCTGAGTCCAGATCGGCCAGTTTGCCTTCGTAGTCTGCGGCAAAGGCGGCGCATTCGCCTTCAAGCCAGTCCAAATCGCGCTCAAGCTCGGGTGCGTCTTCCGAGCCGTAGAGATCGCTCAGATCCCATTCCGGTAGGTCACCAAGGTTGTCGGCACCGCCCATTGCGTTTGCGTCTCGGACAGGAAAGGGAAGGTCGCGCATGGATCACCTTTTGTAGATAGCTTTTGCAAACATCTAGGGCTGGCGCGCGCGGATCACAAGCGGCCAGTCCAACAAGATGCCTGACAGAAGCAGGGTTTTCAGATCGCAGCTTAGCTGGTTCGATTTGACAGAAAATGCTCTGCCAGCTGATCCAGAACCGGCCCGCGTACATCAGGGGCCTCCATCAGCACTTCGTGTTCGCCGTCCGGGATTTCTACGAGTGTGCCGTTTGGCCAGTTCTTCATGCGCTCGCGTATGGCCTTGCGGTCGACGATCTGTTCGTGGCTGCCAAGGAAGGTCAGCCCAGGTGTGTCGGGTGCGGGCTGCTCCATCAGCCAGGCGCACTCGTCCAGCGACTCGCGCAACCAAAGGTTCGAGGGCGCTCCAAGCGCCAGTTCAGGATGGGCCTTCAGCTGATCCTGCATCATCCGAAACATCGCCGGATCGCGGGTCAGCATATTGCCTTCGAAAGGTTGCGACAGAACATAGCTTTCCAGCGTTGTGGTCGGAGGCGTTTTTTCGCCAAGGCCAAGCGCTGTGCCCCAATAGGCCGTTACGCGGCTGAGGGGTTTCATAACCGGGGTAAAGAAAATACCCCACATCGGACCGGTGAAGGCACAGGCGGCAAAGCACTTTTGCTCAATCACGGCGCGCAACCCAATGGCACCTCCCATTGAGTGCCCGATCACGTACCAGGGCTTTGGCAGATCCAGCACTCGGGCAAGATCAAGCGTGGCCTGAACGTCGCGCTGATAATCCGTAAATTGATCGACATGTCCGACACGAGGGTCGTCCAGCAAGCGATCTGCCAGGCCCTGACCCCGCCAATCAACGGCAAGCATGGCAAAACCGCGTTGGATGAACGCGGCAGCGGTGCTTCCGTATTTTTCGATGTATTCGGTTCGACCGGGAAACATCAGCACGGTGCCCTGCGCGTCGCCCTCGGGCAGCCAGTGGCCAACACGGATTCGAATCTGGTCCGAGGTCATTACCCAGTGGGCGTTCCCACCGGCGGGACCGCCGGCCACGTCTTCAAAGAAAGGGGCCGGCGTCAATTCCATCAGGCCAACACCGAGGCAAGCTTCATCGCAACACCCATGTCGCCGTCAATGGTCAGTTTGCCGGACATGAACGCACCGGTGGGGTTCAGTTCACCACTGAGGATTTGTTCGAACGTGTCGGCGTCGGCGCTCATGGTGACATCAGCGTCATCGTCGCTGACACGGGCACCGTCAGAATCCAGAACGATTGCGCCCAGATCGGCGATTGCAAACTTGGCCGAAGCATCAAACGCGCCGCCTTCCAATTTTTCATTCAGCGCGGCTGCTGCCTTTTCAAGAATCTCGCTCATGCTTTTCCTCATTTTGTTAGTGCGCCGTGAATGGACATCCCCGGTCGCAACGCTACACTGACTATTGTTATGAGCATTGCAATCCACAATCTCAAAGGTACCGTTGCGGCACTTGCCGTTCTAGTCACGTTTTCCACCAGTTGCCTAGCGCAACAGGCGGATTTGCGCGATGAAGACGCGCTGCTGCAGCAACTTGCCCAATCGACACCCGAACAGGCAATGGCCCTGGACAGGCAGTTGCAAGCCTTGTGGGCGCAATCCGGCTCAGCTTCGGCAGACTTGCTGTTGGAACGGGGCCGTGAAGCGCTTGAAGACGGTGACATCGACGCCGCACTGGATCACCTGACAGCGTTGACAGATCACGCGCCCGACTTCGCAGAAGGCTGGCATGTACGCGCCTCGGCGTTTTTTGGGATCGAACGGTTTGGCATGGCAGCCGCCGACCTTGAACACGTACTGACCCTCAACCCCAACCACTACGAAGCGATTTATGGGCTGGGTTTGATCTTTGAAATCGTTGGAGAGCCTGAGAAAGCGTATGATGCTTATTCGCGGGCCTTGGCTATACATCCCCACCACGAAGAAGTAACCAATGCAGTGAATCGACTGAAGCCTCAGGTTGAAGGCGCAGCGCTGTAAGGTCCGGGGCAGGGGGCAATGGTGAGCGGGTCATCCCGAGTAGTGGCCGTATTGGGCCCGACAAACACAGGCAAAACCCATTACGCAATCGAACGGATGCTGGGGTACCGCACCGGCGTGATTGGCCTGCCGCTGCGGCTGTTGGCGCGCGAGGTCTATGACAAGATTGTCGCCATTCGCGGCCCATCGGTTGTGGCCTTGGTCACGGGTGAAGAGCGCATCGTGCCACCGCGCACCCAATATTGGGTTTGCACGGTCGAGGCGATGCCAGAAGGCATGGGGGCAGATTTTGTTGCGATCGACGAAATCCAACTCTGTGCCGATCCCGAACGCGGCCATGTCTTTACCGACCGTCTGCTGCGGTCCCGTGGCACGAATGAGACGCTTTTCCTAGGCTCCGACACCATGCGCGGCCCCATCGCGGCGCTGGTTCCCGAGGCACAGTTCGTAAGACGCGAACGGATGTCTCAACTGGTTTATTCCGGGTCCAAGAAAATCAGCCGGATGCCCACGCGCAGCGCCATCGTCGGATTTTCGGTCGACAGTGTTTATGCCATTGCCGAGTTGCTGCGGCGTCAAAAGGGCGGGGCAGCCGTTGTCATGGGCGCGCTCAGCCCGCGTACGAGAAATGCCCAAGTCGACCTCTATCAGAATGGTGAGGTCGACTATCTGGTGGCCACCGACGCCATCGGGATGGGGCTGAACCTGGATGTGAACCACGTCGCGTTTTCATCCCTCACCAAATTTGACGGCCGCCGGATGCGCCCGCTTGCCCCGAACGAACTGGCGCAGATTGCGGGCCGGGCTGGTCGCGGGATGTCTGATGGCACCTTTGGCGTGACGGGCGAGGCTCCGCCGCTGGATGAAGGCGTGGCGCAGGCCATCATGGACAGCCGCTTTACGCCGATGAAAAAGCTGAACTGGCGGAATGCCGCCTTGCGTTTCGGCTCCATCGACGCACTGATCACTTCGCTTGAGGTCAGCCCAAATGACGAGCATCTGACCAAAGCACGCCCTGCGGACGACCTGAATGCGCTGAAATCCTTGTCACAAGTGACCGAGGTCGTTGCCCGCGCCAGCGACCCGCAATCCATCCGTTTATTGTGGGACGTGTGCCGAATCCCCGATTTTCGCGGCATCAGCCACGCAGAACACGCCAGCTTGCTCGAGGTGATCTACGGCCACCTGCACGAGCGCGGATCGATCCCGGATGACTTCATGGCGCGACAGATCCGTCGGATCGACCAGACCCATGGGGACATAGATGCGCTGTCCAAAAGGTTGGCATATATTCGCACTTGGACATATGTTGCGCAACGAAACGGCTGGGTGCGTGACGAATCGCATTGGCGTGATGAGACGCGCATTGTAGAAGACAGACTGTCAGATGCCTTACATGAGCGTCTGACTCAAAGATTTGTGGACCGGCGTACATCTGTTTTGCTGCGCCGGCTCAAACAGAAGGAGGCCCTTTTGGCCGAAGTAAATGACAAGGGTGAAGTGACCGTCGAAGGCGAATTCGTCGGTCGTTTGGAAGGGTTCCGGTTTACCCCGGACAAAAGCGCGCAAGGAACCGAGGCGAAAGCTTTGAAATCGGCTTCCCTGCAAGCACTCGCGCCGCAATTCCATCTGCGTGCCGATCGCTTCTATAATGCGCCCGATACCGAAATTGATTTCACGGATCAGGGTGGCCTGATGTGGGGCGAACACGCCGTCGGCAAACTTGTCGCCGGGGCAGAGCCTCTCAAGCCGATGGTCGAGGTTTTTGTGGATGAAGCGGCAGGGCCGGATGTAGAACAGAAAGTGCAGCGCCGGTTGCAGCACTTCATCGACCGCAAAGTCGCTGCGCTGTTCGAGCCGCTGCTCAACCTGTCGCGCGACGAGGAACTGACTGGCCTGGCAAAAGGGTTCGCGTTCCGCATGGTCGAAGCGCTGGGCGTTCTGCCGCGCGCGCAGGTCGCGCAAGAGGTCAAGGATCTGGATCAGGACGCGCGTGGTGCCCTGCGCAAGCATGGCATCCGGTTTGGCCAGTTCACGATCTTCATGCCGCTGCTGCTGAAACCCGCACCTACGCGTCTGCGACTGGTGCTGTGGGCGTTGTCCAGCGGTTTGCAGGAATTCCCCGAAGCGCCGCCTCCGGGTCTGGTCACTGTGCCCGTCGCCAAGGACGCGCCGCAGGGCTATGACACCATGTGCGGTTACCGTGATGCGGGTGAGCGTTCGATCCGGATCGACATGCTGGAACGTCTGGCCGACATGCTGCGTGCTGAAGACAGCCGGGGAGGGTTCGAAGCCAAGCCGGATATGCTTTCGATCACCGGCATGACGCTTGAGCAATTCGCGGACCTGATGCAGGGCCTTGGCTACAAGGCCGAGCGTGGCGAACGTGAAAAGGTCAAACCGATCCCGGTGGAGCAGCCAGCCTCAGAAGCGTCTGATCAAGCTGCCCCCGAAGAATCCGCCGCGCCAGAGGCCGCACAGGAAGAGGTCGTCGCACCCGCCGAGGTGCCAGCCGAGACTACGGCAAGCACCGAGGCGGCAGCCGAGGCACCAGCGCCTGATGCCGCACCGGATGAGCCTGAGGCCGAAGTTTTCTATACTTTCACTTGGGGTCGCCAACGCCAGCAAAACCGTGGCCCGCGCCGCGAGCAGGGGCAGGGCAAAGGAAAACCACGCGGTAAACCTCAGGACGGTCGCGGCAAGCCGCATGGCAAGAAGGGTGGCAAACCTCAGGGCGCCAAGTCCTTCTCGTCACGGCCTCCGAAAAAGGAAAAAGCCATTGATCCCGATAACCCGTTCGCTGCGGCGCTTATGGGTTTGAAGGACGGCAACTGATGTAAGATGGCCGAGGCCAAACTGCGGATCGACAAGTGGTTGTGGCAGGCGCGGTTCTTCAAGACCCGCAGCCTTGCCGCCAAGCAGGTCAGCAGCGGCCATGTCAGATTGAACGGAAATCGGGTGCTGAAGCCGGCGCAGGCTGTAGGCCCCGGTGATGTTCTAACCTTTCCGCAAGGGCGAATAGTGCGTGTCGTGCGTATCGAAAAACTCGGGGATCGCCGGGGTCCGGCCCCCGAGGCGCAAACGCTGTATTTCGATATGACGGAAAAGCAGGACGCATCACCCAAGAATCCGGGTTTTGAGGGAAAAGGTCGTCCGACCAAGAAAGATCGGCGCGCTCTTGATCTTTCTCGCACAGAAGATCGCTGATCCCATCTTGAAGAGTAGGCCAGACTGAATTAGCTAGTCGCACAAACCGCAAACGGGAATCCGCTCATGACCTATGTTGTCACCGAAAACTGTATCGCCTGCAAATACACCGACTGTGTCGAAGTGTGCCCGGTGGACTGTTTCTACGAAGGTGAAAACGCTTTGGTCATTCATCCGGACGAATGCATCGACTGTGGCGTTTGCGAACCGGAATGCCCGGCCGACGCAATCCGCCCCGATACTGAGCCGGGAATGGAACAGTGGGTCGAGTTCAATCGCAAGTTCTCGGAACAGTGGCCGGTGATTGTGACCAAGAAAGACCCGCTTCCTGAGGCTGAAGAGCGCGACGGTGAAGAGGGTAAAATGGAGAAGTATTTCTCTGAGGCCCCCGGCGAAGGCGGTTAAGCGATTCGCTGCTAAAGCCTAGCGTCTGACACGAAGTTCACGAAGTAACCTGTTGAAGGTGCGTGTAATTCCAAAAATTCCCGTAGGGTAAACTTTCGGGTGTCATATTTTTGTGGTATACTCGCTTCCTGTATGATGACCGAGATTGGGATGCACTCCGAAAGTATGCTCACTTTGGAGTTCTGAATTTGTGACAGAAACGCCGCCTGACGGGGCTGAGACAGTCCCCGCATGTGGTGCTTTTGTTGTCTGTGTCCCGGTCCGCAAGCAAGGAAAAAACTGAATGACAAAGTCGAAAAAGCTTGAGTTCCGCCCAAACGACTATGTTGTCTATCCCGCCCATGGCGTGGGTCAGATCATCTCGATCGAGGAGCAGGAAGTTGCGGGCTTTTCGCTCGAACTGTTTGTCATCTCATTTGAGAAAGACAAAATGACATTGCGCGTGCCGACCAACAAAGCAACCGAATCCGGTTTGCGGTCGCTGAGCTCGCCCGATGTTATCAGTCAGGCGATGAAGACACTGAAGGGCAAGGCCAAGGTCAAACGCGCCATGTGGTCCCGCCGTGCCCAGGAATATGAACAGAAAATCAACTCGGGCGATCTGATCTCGATTGCTGAAGTTGTCCGCGACTTGCATCGCACCGACGATCAGCGCGAGCAGAGCTATTCCGAGCGTCAGCTTTATGAAGCCGCGCTAGAGCGTCTGACCCGAGAGGTCGCAGCCGTGTCCGGTGCTGGCGAAGTTTCGGCCGCGAAGCAGGTGGACGAAGTCCTGACCTCGCGCGCAGCTTGATCGTGCCAAAGAACTGCCTGAGGCCGCTCCAATCGGGGCGGCCTTTTTCGTGGCTTGGTGATTTGTGCAACTGCCGTTAATTTCACTTTAGATGCAGCACGATACAGGGCGGATATGAAGCAAACGGTGAAATACCTGTATATCGGGCATGACCCGATTTCGGTCTGGTTTCGCTACGGCCTGATCCTGTTCGACATTGTGTCGATCATCTTCTTCGTCGCCACCGCTCATTTTCCTCACGGGCCGGGTGTCACGGTCGCAAGCCTGCTGATTGGCTTTCTGATTTTGCTGGATTTCTCAGCGCGGCTTTGGATCGCCAAGGACCGTTGGAAGTTGTTGCGCCAGATATACACGCTGGCGGATATCGTTGTTATCGTATCCCTGGTGCTTGATCCGTTCCTGACGGGCAACCTTGCGTTTTTGCGGATCTTGCGCGCCTTGCGGTTGATCCATTCCTACCACTTGCTGCGGGACTTACGACGCGACAGCAATTTCTTCCGCACCCACGAAGACGCGGTGATCGCTGCCATTAACCTCATGGTTTTTGTCTTTGCAACTTCGACCGCCGTTCTGGTGTTTTTTATTCCCGCAGATTCGCAAACGCCCTATATCGACGCGCTCTATTTCACCATGGCGACTCTGACGACCACCGGGTTTGGCGATATCACCTTGCCCACGCCAGGCGGTAAGCTGTTTTCGGTCTTCATCATGGTGGTGGGCGTAGCTCTCTTTGTCCGGCTGGCTCAAGCAATCTTCATGCCTCAGAAAGTCCGTCACAAATGCCCAAGCTGCGGTTTGTTCCGGCATGATCCTGATGCCGTGCATTGCAAGCACTGTGGTGCCACTTTGCGGATCGAAACCGGAGGTGCGTCTTAAATCAAAGCGACGCAGGTCAGCAGAAAGGTAATTTCGGAGACCAATTGAGTGGCACCCAAAATGTCACCTGTCTGACCACCTATCTTTGCCTTGGCGATAAGGGCTGTGATTGCTGTGCTGGCTGCTGCAAATACCACAGCAATGACAGCGCCTGCGCCCAGAAAGAGAAGGGCGAGTGCTGCGGCCAACCCCAGGGCTGCTAAGACGGATGTCACTCCGGGCGTGCCGACTGAACGGCTCAGGCCAGACTTGCGCGCTTGTGGTAATCCGGTCATCACCACAGGCATCAACGCCCGAGATACGATGCAGGCGGACAGGATCGCCCCAAACGCTCCGGCGGTCAGCAAGGCAGAGATGGCCGAGATCCGAACCAGTTGAGACAGGATCAAGGCAAGTACGCCGTAAGTCCCGATATGGCTGTCCTTCATGATCTCCAGACGCCGTTCGCGGGTAAATCCACCCCAGAGGCCATCGAACATGTCGGCAAGGCCGTCCTCGTGCATAGCGCCGGTTGTGGCGATCAGTGCGGCCATCAGCAGACCGGCAGACGCCATGACAGGCAGCCCCAATGCAAGCGCGCTCCACCCCACAAGGCAGGCAAGCCCTCCGACGATCAGACCCACAAAGGGAAAAGCCCAGACCGACTGAGCTTGCCGTGAGAAAACCGGATCAGGCAAACGCGGCACGGGCAGGCGGGTGAGAAGCACCAGCGCCAGCGGAATATCCATCAGGGAAAAGAGTTTCGTGTCGTTTTTATGCACGCCCGTGCCTTTCGGGGTCTTGTTGGATTCAGTGCTTCGGTTAAACACACAGGACCACTCTGATGCAATGAGGCTTTCATGCTGCCTGAACTGAATGATTTGAACGCGTTCCGCGCTGCACTGTCGGCGGCTCCGGGCCCGGATGCCGCTGCGGCGCAAGGCGCGAGCGAGCGTAACGGACACCTGACCAAACCCCCCGGTGCACTTGGCCGGCTTGAGGACTTGGCGATCTGGTATGCGGGATGGCGCGGGGATGCGCGTCCGCAGATATCAGCCCCGCAGGTCATCGTCTTTGCCGGAAACCACGGTGTCACCGCGCAGGGCGTATCGGCCTTCCCGCCGGAAGTCACCGTGCAGATGGTTATGAACTTTGAACATGGCGGCGCGGCGATCAATCAACTGGCCAAGGCGGCGGGCGCAACAATGAATGTGCACGCGTTGGATCTGGACAAGCCGACAGCGGATTTCACGCAAGCTCCGGCAATGAGTGAAGATGAATTGCTGAGCGCCTTGCGCACCGGCTGGCAGGCCGTTGATCCGCAGGCCGATCTGCTGGTTGTGGGTGAGATGGGTATCGGCAACACAACCCCGGCTGCGGCCATCGCCTGCGCGCTGTTTGGCGGGGATGCAGAGGATTGGACCGGTCGCGGGACCGGCGTGGATGACGCAGGTCTAGCCAACAAAACCCGCGTTGTGGCTGAGGGTGTGGCGAAACATTCCTCAGAGGACGGCCTTGAGGTTCTGCGCTGCCTGGGAGGGCGCGAGATCGCCGCGATGGCCGGGGCGATTGCCGCCGCGCGCGTGCTGCGCATTCCGGTTATTCTGGACGGTTTCATTTGTACTGCTGCCGCAGCTTGCCTTTGGAAACTGTCAGACAACGCATTGGATCATGCGATTGCAGGGCACCAAAGCGCGGAAGCGGCGCATGGGGCCGTATTGTCAAAGCTTGGCAAGGACCCGTTGCTGAGCCTTGGTCTGCGTCTGGGCGAAGGCTCTGGCGGGGCGCTGGCGATCAATATTCTCAAAAGTGCTGTGGCGTGCCATTCTGGTATGGCAACATTCGCCGAAGCGGGCGTATCCGACGGCTAAGGTCTTGCCTGACCCAGGGTTTGATCTGGGTCAGGCAGATTTCTTTGCGTGCTCTTCCGCCAATTCAAGCAATGCGGTTTCCAGATCTTTTTCCAGCTTCTGAGCGCGCTCGATGTACTTCTTGTTCTCGGCTGTTGGCATTCCGGGAACCCAGAGCTCGGCCAGATCACGGACTGACGTCCGGTCGTGGTGATAAAAGGTCTGTTCGGCCTGCGCGGCCTCGTATTCACTCAGCCCAATATTCTCCAGAACATAACGCCCTGCGCGAAGCGAGCTGTCGAACAGTTCGCGGACAATGTCGTTGGCCCCCGCCTGATACAGCTCGTACACGTGGGTCCGGTCGCGGGCTCGGGCGATAATGTGCAGGTCGGGGCGCTGCCGTCTGGCATACCCAACCAGCCGCGTCACTTGCTTGTGGTCGTCCATTGCCGCCACAAGAACCGACGCTTTTTCCAACCCTGCAGCGCGTAGCAATTCGGGGCGCGTTGGGTCGCCCAAAAAGCCTTTAACCCCAAACCTGCGCATCAATTGAACGGTTTCAATGTCGTGGTCCAGAACCACTGTTTTGAAACCGCTGGCGCGTACCAGCCGGTTCACGATCTGACCAAACCGTCCGATGCCCGCAATGATTACAGGGCCTTTCTCGTCAATTTCATCGGGTTCGGGTTCTTTGGCGGTGTCGCCTATTTTCCGGGACAGAAGATCATAGATGATAAACAGAAGGGGGGTGATCAGCATGGTCAGCGCAATGATCATCAGCAGTTTCTGTGACAGATCGGGCGGTATGACGTTCTGTTGCGTGGAAAACGCCAGCAGTACAAATCCAAATTCACCGGCCTGCGCCAGCCCAAGCGTGAACAGCCAATGGTCGCGCCCTCGCAGTTTAAAGGCTTTGCCGACCAGAAACAGGATGATCCCTTTTGCAAGGATCACAAGAAGTGCCAAGCCAATCAGGTCCAGCGGGTCATTGAAGAAATAGCCAACGTCGATCCCGGCCCCTACCGTGATAAAGAACAGCCCAAGGAACAGCCCTTTGAACGGTTCAAGGTCGCTTTCCATTTCATGGCGAAACTCTGAGCTGGCCAGCACGACACCCGCCAAAAACGCGCCCAGAGCGGGGGACAGTCCAACAAGCGTCATCAGGAAAGAAATACCGACGACAATCATAAGCGCAAGAGCGGTGTACATCTCGCGCAGGCGCGTCGCGTGGATAAACCGAAAGAGTGGGCGGGTGAGATAGACACCTGCCAGAATAACGAAGGCAATTGCGCCGATTGTGACCAGAGTAACGGCCCAACCCGGCAAACCTTCGACCAGAGAGAGGCTGTGATGGCCCGCAGCATGCAGGTCACCTGCACCCCGATCAATCGATCCGTCAGCTTCGATATGAGGCATCGCGGGCAAAGCCAGTAGCGGCAATAGCGCCAGGATCGGAATGACTGCGATGTCTTGTGTCAAAAGCACCGAAAACGTGGCTCGCCCACCATTTGTCTGCATAAGCCCCTTTTCTGACAGGGTCTGAAGGACGATCGCAGTTGATGACAGCGAAAGGGTCAATCCGACCGCCAATGCGACGGACCACGGGTGGTTTGCGTACATGGCCACTGCAGCAATTGCGGCCGTTGATAGCAAAACCTGAAGGCCGCCCAGGCCCAACAACCGATCACGCATGTCCCAAAGGGCACGAGGTTCCAGCTCCAGCCCGATCAGGAACAACATCATCACAACGCCAAACTCGGCGACGTGTTGAAGGTTCTCTGTCTCAGCACCGACCAACCCAAGGACCGGCCCTATGATAATCCCGGCGGCCAAATAGCCCAGTACCGATCCCAGCCCCAACCTTGCGGACAAGGGTACTGCGATTACAGCCGCAGCCAGATAGATCGAAGCCTGATATAGAAAATCGTCCATTTGTCTCCTCGTGAGCCCGTTCAGGTGGGCAGGGGGGCGTCGCGTTTCAGTTGGTCCATGACTATCTGGCTTTGGACACGGGCAACAGCAGGATGCGGCAGGATGACCTGATGGAGCAAGCTGTTGAGGGCGGAAAGATCGTCGCAATAGACATGCAGCAGGTAATCTGCCTCTCCTGTCATCGTCCATGCGCTTGTAATCTCGGGGCGGGTATCGACCATGCGGGCAAAGCTTTGGGATTGTTCGGGGCCATGTGTACCCAGATGAACCTGAACAAATCCTTGTACCTGCAACCCAAGTTTCAGGGGATCGAGCCGGGCGGCATAGCCGGTGATATAGCCTTCAGCCTCAAGCCGTTGTCGGCGTCGCCCTGCCTGGCTGGGTGAAAGGTTCAGCATCTCACCAAGTTGATGCGCGGTCAGATGCGCGTCCTTTTGCAGGGCAGATAGAAGACGTTTGTCAGTAGCATCCAGCACGTGCGGAAGAATCCCGGAATCTTTGCAATTCATGCGCGTTTTGCGCGCCTACTCTAAGTTTACACGAAAACAATGCGCAGAAACAGCGTTTGAAAAGTCATATTTTTGAATCAGCAATAAATTTCCTGTCTTCAAAGGAGACGCGCCATGGGTCCTTTCCCGCACAACGCCCCGAAATCAGTGATCAGTGAAGAAAACCCCGCCGGGACCGACGGGTTTGAATTTGTTGAATTTGCTCATCCCGAACCGCAGGAACTGCGCGATCTGTTTGCCAAGATGGGGTTCGATCTGGTGGCCCGGCACAAGGACAAGCCGCTGGTCGAACTCTGGCAGCAAGGGGATGTCACCTATATCCTGAATGCCGATCCTGACAGCTTTGCGGATAAGTTCGTCGCCGAGCACGGCCCATGCGCCCCCGCGATGGGGTGGCGTGTTGTCGATGCGCAGAAAGCGTATGAACACGCTGTGTCGAAAGGGGCCGAACCTTATGATGCAGATGACAAAACGCTGGACGTTCCTGCGATTAAAGGCATAGGCGGGTCGCTGATCTATTTCATCGATCAGTATTACGATACATCGCCTTACAATCAGGAGTTCGAGTGGATCAAGGAATCCAAGCCGCGTGGCGAAGGGTTCTACTACCTCGATCACCTGACCCACAATGTCTACAAGGGTAACATGGACAAGTGGTTCAAGTTCTACGGTGACTTGTTCAATTTCCGTGAAATTCGTTTCTTCGACATTCAGGGCAAGTTCACAGGTCTGTTCAGCCGCGCATTGACGTCGCCCTGTGGTCGTATCCGGATTCCGATCAACGAAGACCGGGGTGAGACTGGGCAGATCGTGTCGTACCTCAAGAAGTACAAGGGCGAAGGGATTCAACATATCGCTGTGGGCAGCGAGGATATCTATGCCTCAACCGACGCCATTGCTGAGAATGGTTTGAAATTCATGCCCGGCCCGAACCGCGCCTATTACGAGATGTCGAAAGATCGCGTAACCGATCATGACGAGCCATTGGATCACATGATGAAGCACGGCATTCTGATCGATGGTGAGGGTGTCGTGGACGGTGGCGAAACACGCATTCTGCTTCAGATCTTCTCAAAAACCGTGATCGGCCCGATCTTCTTTGAATTCATCCAGCGCAAAGGGGATGACGGTTTTGGTGAGGGCAATTTCCAGGCCCTGTTCGAATCTATCGAACGCGAGCAGATCGAAAGCGGCGAAATCTCTGCTGCCTGATACATCCAAAGTAGACGCGCCGGGGGATGACCTCCGGCGTCTTTTCCTAAAGCGATTAGCTACGCGGCATTGAAAGCGTCACGTTGCGGCCCTTTTTCTGATAGCGCAGTTCGCTGTCACTGATGGCGATGACTTTGCCGCCGTCAATGCGATCCCCGACTTTCAGTTTCTTGTAACGACCGCTGGGTAGGCGCACCAAGGCGCGACGATTGGCAGGCGTGCCATAGACCCCGATCAGGTTCAGCTTACGCAGATTGATGGCGTTGTCGATTGTCGCCTGTCGGGCCACCGACGCGGTTGACGGAATCTTGGGTGCAACGGCCTTGGGCTGAAATGATCCCGCGTCGTCAGAGTTCTCAGCCAGGGCCGCTGTTGATGCCAGGGTGGACGGTTTCGCAACCGTCGGTCTTGCAATTACCAGTCCAGCCGGTCGCGCTTTGGGGCGGGGGACGCGCATAATGTCCAACTCGGCGACAGGGACTTCGACCTCTTCTGGGGCTTCCAGGCCTGCAGGGCGCGCTTTCGGTCTCTTGCCTGCCAACTCCTCCAACGATTGGCCGCCAAGCTGCTGACGTTCAAACGTCTCTTCAAGATTGTCCGGGCGCGGTCTGGGGCGTAGCCCCGCCAGCCTTTGATCGGCCTCTTCAACAACAGGTTCTTCCTCGAACCGAAGAGGAGCTTGCGGTGGCACCTTGGATGGACGACCCAAATAGACTGTGATGCCTTCGGGGTTCAAAGCACCGTCAGACGTCGCGACAACAAGGCCCCGATCATTCAGATCGAACCGCGTGCTTGCAGCACTTGGCAATCCCTCTTGGCTGAACGGCGCGTCCGTGTCGAAGCTTGATGCAGGCGGTAATGCCACAGCATCATTGGACAGATCAGATTTGTCGATTGACGTCAGATACAGGTCTTCCGGCTCAACAACTTCAGGTTCTTGCGGGGGTGCGGGAGGCGTTACGTCAACTCCTGTTTCCGCAAGGATCTCCTTTGGAGCTTCCGGGTCCTGAGCAATCGGCTCAACCGGTGTTGGCGCGACTTTGAGCGCCTCAAGGATTGCCGCATCCGTGGGCGATAGCTCGGGCTGCTCTTGGGCCTCGTCAACTTGTGGCTCCGGGGACGGGCTTTGTTGGGGATCGACGACTGCTACCTCGGGCGTCGTATCAACGACGGGCTCCGGCTCCGATACAGCCGACTCAACTGGGTTTGGCTGAGCCTGTTCGGTCTGTTCCTCGGCCTGCTCTAAAGCCGGTTCGGCGAGGGTGCTCTGCTCGGGCTCAATTGTCGCAACCTCGGGCAACGGATCAGTAGGGGCCTCGGTCTGCGGCTCTGATACGTCCGGAGCAATCGGATTCAGCGCGGCTTGCTCCGGCGATTCAGAGGGGCCAGAGGCCAGCCACACGCCAAATACCCCACCAAGCAAAACCACAGCGGCAAAAGCTGGAATTGCAAAGCGCCTTGAGGCGAGTTGAGCCTTGGAAAGTGCGACCGGCGATACGTCCGGCGCGCGGAACGTATCCGGTGCCGCTGTACCCGCTATAGCATGAGCGGGCAGGTCAGGAGCGTCATCCTCTTGGGGCGGAGCCGTTTCAATAATCTCCGAGGGTTGAGTCGCAACTAACGGCTCAGGTTGATCGGGTTGCTCTGCAAAAACAGGTTCTCGCGGGAAAGCGCTTGCATCTTCTTCCGTGGTGAACACTGTCGGCACAAAACCATGACCCACGGCGAAGGTCCGCGCTTCGGCCAATGTTTCTTTGGCGACGGCAGCGACATGGGTTGTGCTGCCGATGGTTTGGCTGTCGTAGCTGAGGTCGGACAGAGCGTACGGGGTCGCATCGGCCAGCGCCGCCTCAATCCGCGCTGTCAGGTCTGCAGCAGGCAGGTCTTCTGTTTCGACGTCCAGAAAGCGCACCTGATCAGGTGGCAGTACGATCTTGCAGCTCAGGTCATTTTCCAGCGCAAATGCTTTTTCCCGCAATGCTTGCATTTGCTCGGGCAAATCCTGCGCGTCCAATGGAATCGTGCCGACAGCATACCAATCGCCCTCCGATTGGTGGTGCAAGAAAATTCCGGTTGTAGAAAAAGACAGCGCAAAGGCGGGTTTCATAATCCGGAGGAACCATAATTGTCAGCGTCAATGCAAACGACTTTGTGTTCGCAGACCGACAATAAAGCAGGAACCCGCCGAGGGAAAGAAAAAGGCTGGGTCTGCTCTTGCATGGCAATGGGGCGACAACCCATCTTGAGACAGAGTAAATTGGAGTGATAACCTTGAAGACAATCGTTTTTCTGGCTGCGATGATGGCAGCAACGGCCGCAGGCGCAGCCCATGCGGAAGAACGTCGCATTACCGTGGACGCCACCGGAATGGTGCAAGTTGCGCCTGACATCGCGACGATCACGCTGGGTGTAACCAACGAAAACGCTGAGGCCGGAGCGGCTATGCAGGCGACGTCGGAGGCGGTTGCCAAAGTCCTGGCGCGGTTGTCCGATATGGGCATTGAAGACCGGGATGTTCAGACCCGTGATTTGTCACTGTCACCGGTTTGGTCGGGGCGACACGGGCAGAACGGTGAAAAGCCCGAGATCACAGGATTCACCGCATCGAACCGTGTGTTTGTACGTGTCCGCGATCTGACACAGTTGGGAACGATCATGGATGCGGTTATTCAGGATGGTGCCAATGACTTTGGCGGGCTGAGCTTTAGCGTGCAGGATTCGAAACCGCTTGAGGCGCAGGCCCGTGCGCAAGCTGTCGGAGAAGCCATCGCCAAGGCCGAACAATTGGCGCAGGCGGCCGGTGTTACGCTTGGCCCGGTCCAGACAATCTCGGAACGTGTTGCCGGTGTCCGCCCGATGGCCGAAATGCGCGCCGTGAGCATGGCTGATGCGGGCGGGGTTCCGGTCGCGGGCGGAGAGGTTTCAGTTTCAGTCAGCGTCTCGATGGAATTCGAGATTTCGGACTAAGATCATGCTTTTGCTCGGGCCATCAGTGGTTTGCGTTGTTGGCCCGCTGCATCGAAATTGTCCGGCGAAAGCCAGGTTTCGAACGCATCCCGAATGCGCGGCCATTCGGTATCAATGATTGAATACCACGCAGTGTCACGGTTGCGCCGTTTGTAGTGAGTCGCCTGTCGAAACACACCTTCAAAGGTGAAGCCCAGCCGCTCTGCCGCGCTGCACGATGGTGCATTCAGCGCATCGCATTTCCATTCATAGCGGCGATAGCCCAATTCGTCGAACACGCGTTTCATCATCAGATACATGACTTCGGTGGATTGCGGCTTGCGCTGCAACAGGGGCGAGAAATGGATGTGCCCGACTTCGATCGAGCCGGCAGCGGGCTCGATCCTCAGGTATGAGGCCATGCCGATCGGTACGTCATTGCCGTCCAGTACAGTATGGAACATCGGATCCGCGTCCATACAAGTTGCGCGGGCCCAATCTTCGAACGCAGGCTCGTTGTCGAACGGGCCGTAGGGCAGATACGTCCAGTTGCGACCATCCCTGTCATTGGCAAACGCTCGGAAAAGTCCGGGCGCGTGCCTGTTCACGTCCAAAGGCACGACTGAACAATACCGACCCTCCATCGGAGTATAGGGCGGAGTCGGGCGCGGAAAGTCACCCGTCACCGGCCGACCAATGGGTTGGCCCAGGTCGTTTGTGTCGTGCCCAGCCATGGTCAGGCGCTGGCCTTGGCCAAGGCCTGATCCAGATCGGCGATCAAATCGTTTGCGTCTTCGATCCCGATGGACACGCGCACAACACCCGGTCCTGCACCTGCGGCTTCTTGTTGTTCTGGGGTCAACTGCCGGTGGGTGGTCGAGGCCGAGTGGATGATCAGCGAGCGTGCATCGCCCAGATTGGCCACGTGACTGAAGATTTCCAGCGCGTTGACCAGTTTGATGCAGGCGTCATAGCCACCTTTGACGGCAAAGGTGAACAGCGCACCGGCACCGCGTTTGTATTGCGACTTGACCCGGTCGTGATAGGGCGACGACGGCAGACCCGCATAGGTCACGTAATCCACGCGGTCATCCGCTTCCAGCCAGGCCGCGATCTTCTGTGCGTTCTCAACGTGACGCTCCATCCGCAGCGACAGGGTTTCGATCCCCATCAGCGTATAATGCGCGGCTTGCGGGTTCATGGTCATTCCCAAATCACGCAGACCGATGGCGATGCCGTGGAAGGTGAAGGCCAGCGGGCCGAAAGTCTCGTGGAATTTCAAGCCGTGATAGGCGGGCTCGGGTTCGCTGAGCGAGGGGAACTTGTCATTTGCTGACCAGTCGAATTTACCGGAATCCACGATGCAGCCGCCGGTGACTGTACCGTTGCCTGTCAGATACTTGGTGGTCGAGTGCACAACCAGCGTCGCACCGTGTTCAATGGGGCGGCACAGATACGGGGTGGCCGAAGTGTTGTCGACGATCAGCGGAATACCCGCTGCATCAGCAACGTCCGCCAAGGCACGGATATCAGTGACATAACCGCCTGGGTTGGCAATGGATTCACAGAACACAGCACGGGTGTTTTCGTCGATTGCGTCCTTCACCGCGTCCATATCGTCGGTATCGACAAACTTGGCCGACCAGCCAAAGCGTTTGATGGTCTGGCTGAATTGCGTGACCGTTCCACCGTACAAACGGTTCGAGGCGACGACATTGCAGCCCGGTCCCATTAAGGGGAACAGCGCCATGATCTGCGCCGCGTGACCGGACGAACAGCAAACAGCGCCAACGCCGCCTTCAAGCGTCGCGACACGTTCCTGTAGAACGGCGACGGTTGGGTTGGTCAGGCGAGAATAGATGAAGCCCACTTCTTGCAGATTGAACAGGGCCGCCGCGTGATCAGCATCGCGGAACACATAAGCTGTGGTCTGATAGATGGGTGTCTGGCGCGCTCCGGTCGCCGGGTCGGGGCGGGCGCCCGCGTGAATCTGCAACGTGTCAAAACCGTAGGTAGGGCCGTCAGACATCCTGAAAATCTCCTGTTGGAATTTGTCTTGCCGAATCTGTAGGCCATTGCAGGCCAGCGCACAACGATCCTGTCAGCGCAGCCAAAGCCCTTTGCTTTTGATCGTGTTTCGAATGGCCTGTTCGCGCCGCGGCAGGTTGTTCTGATCAAACAAGGCACGGATTTTTGCGCCTTTACCCTGCAGGACCAGCTTTTTCAGCGGATCATATTGCTTGAGCACCTTTTTGACCTTGTTCGGTGCCACAACGGTTTCCAGAACGTCGACCACATGGCTGCTTTCACGGGCGTAGAGCAGCGGGAACAGGCGGTAGTGACAACTGACAGAGCCGTCGAGCAAACCATCGGGCAGCGCGTCCCGACCTCCTCCCAACGAATGTATCACAAGCGGAAGAGCGGCTTGATCCAGCCATGGATCTAGGTTCTGGCCGGTCAGTTCGGGAATATGCGCGTCTCGGATCGTTCTGGCATAATCCAGATAGCGTTCGCCAAAAACCCTGGGGCATTTGTAAAAGAAATAGCCCGCGTTGAAATACAGATACCGGCGCCAGTAATCATGCGGTTGGCTGGTATCCAGCGAGCTTTCGAAATCCAGCCCGAACCGCTGGTACAACGCGCGCCATATGCCATCAAAACCAGGGCCGTAGAGCGTAGGCTTTGGCCATGTCCCCTCAACCTTCAGCGACGCGCCGGGGCGGTCGAAATCAAAAGGTACGCGTGCGATGTCCCCGGTGATCAGTGTGTCGGTGTCAAAGAACACAAACGGCTCGCCCTCTGGCAATGCCAGCAGAGCCTCGATCTTGTTGCCGTAGGGATAGCTTTCACCAAAGACATGCGAGTCGAAAGGTAGGATTTCGACGTTCAGTTGTTGCAACGCCTTCAGAACATCTTCGTCCTGAATGCTGGGGTTTTGATTCCAACGTGGTCCCGGGTTGGGCGTGGCGACAAACAGCCTGCCTTCAAATTGCGGTGAGCTGTGACGCAACGATGCGGCAAACAATAGGGCCTCGTATTGCAGGCGATTGTTTTGCCCGACGACGGCGATGTTAAATTTCTGTGGATTTGCCTGCATCTGCGCCTGTTCCCGATAGGTGCGCGACCCCGCACCCTTCGTCCCGGAGTACAACACGTGGCCCAAGCCGTCAAAAGCCGAAAATTTGCAATTCCAGCATAAGATCCCATTTCTATCACGGTCGTTAGATGAAAGGGGTGAACATGCGGATCAACGCGGATTTCACGAAACGGGTTGCGGTTCATTTCGACGAAACAGACTGGGTTGCGTCCCCCGCCGCCGGGGTCGAGCGGAAAATGCTGGATCGCATCGGCGACGAGGTTGCCCGCGCCACAACAATTGTCCGCTTTGCACCCGGCAGTGCGTTTTCTGCACATACGCATGATGGTGGAGAGGAGTATCTGGTTCTTGACGGTGTATTCCAGGATGAAACAGGGGATTTTCCTGTTGGAAGCTACGTGCGCAACCCGCCAACGTCGTCTCATACCCCGTCGGCAGCCGAAGGGGCGACCATACTGGTCAAGCTCCACCAGTTCGACCCACAAGACCGGACAGAGGTGCACAAGTCTGTAAATGGTGAGGCTGATCTGCATTTGTTCAAAGACGATCATGAAGACGTTTGCGTGCAAAGCTGGGCTGCCGGGGACAAGATCGAACTGGATGCAGGCGAGGGGATGGAGGTTTTTGTCATCGCCGGTGGCTTTTCCGAGGGCGGCGAAAACTTTGCCAAATGGGACTGGTTGCGCCTGCCGCCAGGTACCCGCACGCAAGCGATTGCAGGGCCAGATGGCGCACGGGTTTGGACCAAGTCCGGCCATCTTGGCGGAATGATCTGAGGGTCTTCGCCTTAAAATTATGCAAAACCACAGAAAACCGGGTCTTTTGGCCCGGTTTTTCAATTTTTTGACCATTTGATAAATTTTACCAATTGATAAAATATTTTTTTGTGGCAAGCTGAGGTCATAACAAACATATCTACAGGGAGTAGAGTGATGGCACAGGGCCAGATGGCACCCGGCATCGTTGCTGGGCGGCTTTCCAGCGATGAGCTGACCTCGAATTTCACCGATCTGCATCCGCCACTGGCCCCGCATGAGGCCGCCGTTGCCGCAGACCGTTGCTATTTCTGCTATGACGCACCATGCGTGACCGCGTGTCCGACGGATATCGATATTCCGTTGTTCATACGCCAGATTCAGGCGGGACAGCCACAATCGGCAGGGCGGACCATTCTGGAACAGAATATTCTGGGCGGCATGTGCGCTCGGGTCTGTCCGACCGAAACCCTCTGCGAAGAAGCCTGTGTGCGCGAAGCTGCAGAAGGCAAGCCGGTTGAGATCGGACGCCTGCAGCGTTTTGCGACCGATGACATCATGGCCTCTGGCGCGCACCCGTTCGAAAGGGCGGCGCCTACGGGCAAGACTGTCGCTGTTGTTGGGGCAGGACCTGCCGGTTTGGCCTGCGCGCACCGTCTGGCCATGTTAGGCCATGACGTCGTGATCCATGAAAGCAAGCCCAAGCCGGGCGGCCTGAACGAATATGGGATCGCCGCTTACAAATCGACCAACGATTTTGCACAGGCCGAGGTAGACTGGCTGCTGAAAATCGGCGGGATCGCGATCGAAACCGGATCGGTGCTGGGTGACAGTATCTCGCTGGATGGTCTGCTTGAGAATTATGACGCCGTATTCCTGTCCATCGGCCTGGCTGGGGTGAACGCCCTGCGCGCTGGGGGTGTCGACAAGGATGGCGTGCGTGCTGCTGTTGATTTCATCTCGGACGTGCGGCAGGCAGACGATCTTGCAAACCTGCCCGTTGGTCGCAACGTCGTCGTCATTGGTGGCGGCATGACGGCTGTGGACGCTGCTGTGAAGTCCAAGTTGCTGGGCGCGGAACACGTTACAATTGCCTACCGCCGCGGCCGCGGCGCCATGGGGGCAAGCCGCTATGAACAGGATTTGGCTGCCTCGCACGGCGTTCGGATCCTGACCAACGTTCAACCGGTGGCCGTGCATGGAAACGGAACTGCTGCCGAGATCGAACTGGAATATACCTCCAGCAAGAACGGTCAGCTTACAGGCACCGGAGAGACGATCCGCCTGCCAGCTGATCAGGTGCTCAAAGCCATCGGTCAGACGCTGGACGGCGCACCCGAAGGGCTGACGCTGGACGGCAACAAGATTGCTGTCAGTGGGGCCGGGCGCACCTCAATGTCGGGTGTCTGGGCTGGTGGAGACTGTGCGGCAGGTGGCGAAGACCTGACCGTAACCGCAGTAGCCGAAGGCCGGGATGCGGCGATGGACATCCACGCAACGCTCGTTTCGTGATAGGGTGGGGTATTCACCCCATTCCTTTCGCTGCTGAGGTATTCTCATGTCCCAGATCGAACAAGCTGTTGCTCAACACTACACCACCGGTGCCCTGACCGAACGCGTCCGCGCGGCGCTAGAAGCCAGCGGCATTGACCCGGATGCAGCCACTGTTGCTGATCTGAAGGCAGGGGACGAGTTCCACACGGGCGGCGTTTTGGCGACCGATAACCTGTTTGCGCAACTCGCGCCGACCCATGCAACCCGTGTTCTGGATGTGGGATGCGGTATAGGTGGCACCTCGCGTTATATCGTGGATCGTTATGACTCGATGGTAACCGGGGTCGATCTGACGCCTGAATTTGTGGAAACGGCCACCGCGTTGAGCGATCTGGTCGGGCATTCCGAGAAGGTCAGTTTTCATGTGGGCAGTGCACTGGACATGCCTGTGCCAGATGCGGGATTTGACCTTGCTGTCATGATGCATGTGGGCATGAACATCGAGGATAAAGCCGGACTGTTTGCGGAAGTGTCGCGGGCGCTGGCCACGGGCGGAACCTTTGCTCTGTTCGATGTCATGGGCGGAGACGTGGATGAGCCTCTGGCATTTCCGCTTCCATGGTCCACGTTGCCAGAGACGTCCTTCGTTCACGCACCGGATGTGTACAAAGATGCCGCGGCAGCGGTGGGGCTGGAGCTTGAGACTGAAACGGACCGCACCGATTTTGCGATTCAGTTCTTCGAGGATGTCTTTGCCAAGATAGCTGAAAGCGGCCCCGCGCCACTGGGGATTCACCTGATGATGGGCGAGACGGCGCCCGAGAAATTCCAAAACTACGTCACAAACCTAAAGGCCGGGCGCATTCGCCCGACCGAAATGATATTCAAGAAATCCGGCTGAGCCGGGAAGGGAGAAGCCATGGCCGATCTGACGACTAACTTTCTGGGCATTTCCAGCCCCAATCCCTATTGGCTGGCCTCTGCGCCGCCCACTGACAAAGAATACAACGTCCGCCGCGCCTTCGAGGCCGGATGGGGCGGTGTGGTTTGGAAAACGCTGGGGTCCGAGGGCCCTCCGGTCGTGAACGTGAACGGCCCGCGCTACGGCGCGATTTACGGCGCGGATCGGCGGTTGCTTGGCCTGAACAACATCGAGTTGATCACGGACCGGCCATTGGAGGTGAACCTCGAGGAAATGGCGCGGGTCAAGGCCGATTACCCGGATCGCGCCCTGATCGCTTCGATCATGGTGCCGTGTGAGGAGGAGGCGTGGAAGGCCATCCTGCCGCGCGTTGCCGAAACCGGCGCGGATGGGATCGAACTAAACTTTGGTTGCCCGCACGGGATGAGCGAGCGCGGTATGGGCTCGGCCGTTGGGCAGGTGCCGGAATACATCGAAATGGTGACGCGGTGGTGTAAGCAGTACTACGACCGCCCGGTCATAGTGAAACTGACGCCCAACATCACCGATATCCGCAAACCTGCAGCTGCGGCAAAGAACGGCGGCGCGGATGCGGTGTCGCTGATCAACACGATCAACTCGATCACTAGCGTCAATCTGGACACGTTCAGCCCCGAACCCTCAATCGACGGCAAGGGCAGCCATGGTGGTTATTGTGGTCCCGCAGTGAAACCGATTGCCCTGTCGATGGTGTCCGAGATCGCACGGGCCGAGGCAACGCATGGTCTGCCGATTTCCGGTATTGGCGGCGTCACCACATGGCGCGACGCGGCCGAGTTCATCTCATTGGGTTGTGGCACGGTGCAGGTTTGCACCGCTGCAATGACCTATGGCTTCAAGATCATCGACGAACTGACCGCCGGTCTGTCCGAATGGATGGATGAAAAAGGATACAGCAGCATCGACGAAGTAATCGGTCGTGCCGTACCCAACGTCACCGACTGGCAGTATCTGAACCTGAACTACATCGCCAAGGCTAAGATCGATCAGGATCAGTGCATCAAATGTGGCCGCTGCTATGCGGCGTGTGAAGACACCAGCCACCAGGCGATCTCGATGTCGGACGACCGCGTGTTCGAAGTGATCGATGAAGAATGCGTGGCGTGCAACCTGTGCGTCGACGTGTGCCCGGTTGAAGACTGTATCTCGATGGTGCCGATGGCACCGGGTGAGGTCGATCCGCGCACAGGTAAAGAGGTGCAGCCGACCTATGCCAACTGGACGACGCATCCGAACAATCCGATGGCCAAGGCCGCCGAATGAACCAAGGATTGAAGATCATCAAGGGGCCGTTTTTGCGGCCCCTTTTTTTCAAGGGGTCAGAAGCTTTCGGTACAAGGTGTCCACAAAGGGGTCGGCCCCTTCAAACGGATCCTCTTCGCCCAAAATGGCACGCACCTGGACGTCGAAATCGGCGTAATGCTGCGTCAGCGCCCAGATCGAAAACATCAAGTGATAGGGGTGCACCCGCGCGATTTTGCCCTGATCCATCCAGCGTGTCAGGATCAAGGTTTTTTCGTCGACCAGTTCCTTGAGATCCTTGGACAACGCCTCGTGGATACGTGGCGCGCCCTGTACCAGTTCATTGGCAAAAAGACGGCTTTCGCGTGGTAACTCCTGACTCATTTGCAACTTGCGCCGAATGTAGGCCAGGATTTCCTCCATCGGATCGCCGTCCTCGTCCAGATCGTGCAAGGGGGCCAGCCAGGTTTCCAGAAGGCCGGACAGCAGTTCGGTGTGAATCGCCTCTTTCGACGGGAAATAGTACAGCAGGTTTGGTTTGCTCAGTCCGGCCTCGGCGGCAATCTGATCTACGGTCGCTCCGCGAAACCCGTGGGCTGAAAACACGTTCAGGGCGGCCTCGAGGATCGCAGCACGGTTCTTTTTCTGAATGCGAGTCGGTGCGCGGTCTTTCGGCATGTTTTCAGCGTGTCTCTTTTTTCGACTATAGGCGCGGAATTCAGTGAAAATTCAAGCTGTGCCGCGCAATTTCTTGACTGATCTCGAACCCGTGATAGCGTGAGTTTGACCAGATGGTCAAATCAAGACACCAAAAGCGAGCCAAATCGCAAGCAAACAGGGAAGATGAACATGGCAGCTCCGGCGCAGAATCTCAGGATCAATGGCGACAGGTTGTGGGACAGCCTGATGGAGATGGCCAAGATCGGGCCTGGTGTTGCCGGTGGCAACAACCGCCAAACTCTGACCGACGAAGACGCAGAAGGCCGTGCCCTGTTCCAGAAATGGTGCGAAGAAGCGGGCTGTTCCATGGGTTTGGATCAGATGGGCAACATGTTTGCACACCGCGAAGGGACGGACCCAGACGCGCTGCCGGTCTATGTCGGTTCGCATCTGGATACGCAGCCGACCGGCGGGAAGTATGACGGTGTCTTGGGTGTTTTGGGAGGGCTGGAGATCATCCGGACCCTCAATGATCTTGGGATCAAAACGAAACATCCCATTGTGGCGACCAACTGGACCAATGAAGAAGGCACGCGATACGCACCCGCAATGCTGTCGTCAGGGGTGTTTGCGGGAATGCACACGCAGGATTGGGCGTATGAGCGCGAGGATGCCGAGGGCAAGAAGTTCGGAGATGAACTGAACCGCATCGGCTGGCGCGGCGATGAAGAAGTCGGCGCGCGGAATATGCACGCCTTTTTTGAACTGCATATCGAACAGGGCCCGATACTGGAGGCTGAAGGTAAGGATATTGGCGTTGTCACACACGGGCAGGGGCTGAGCTGGACCCAGATCACCGTGACCGGCAAGGATGCCCATACCGGTTCAACCCCGATGCCGATGCGTAAGAACGCTGGTCTAGCAATGGCACGCATTCTTGAAAAAGTGGACGAGATCGCCTGGTCACATGCACCTCACGCGGTAGGAGCGGCTGGTCATATCGATGTGTATCCGAACTCACGCAATGTGGTTCCGGGCAAGGTGGTGTTCACGGTCGATTTCCGCTCGCCTGAGTTGGATGTGATCACGGACATGGAAAACCGTCTGCGGGTGGCGGCCGAAGACATTGTGGAAGACATGGGCTTGCAGATCGAATTCGAAAAAGTCGGTGGGTTCGATCCGGTGAAATTCGATGATAGTTGTGTGTCCGCCGTACGCAACGCGGCCGAGCGGTTGGGGTATTCGCATACGGATATCATTTCGGGCGCGGGGCATGACGCCTGTTGGATCAACCGTGTGGCACCAACTGCGATGATCATGTGCCCATGTGTGGATGGTTTGAGCCACAATGAGGCTGAAGAGATCAGCAAGGACTGGGCGGCAGCCGGGGCGGATGTCCTGTTGCACGCGGTCGTCGAGACGGCTGAGATCGTGGAATAGGGGGCTCTGCCCCCGTCGCCCGATGGGCGACTCCCCCGAGGTATTTTTGGCCAGATGAAGCAAGCGGCGCAGACCGCATCAGGGAGTTTGAAATGAGCACTGTTATCAAGAACGGAACCGTCGTCACTGCGGATTTGTCGTACAAAGCGGACGTGCTGGTCGAAGGTGGTGTGATCACCGAGATTGGGATGGATCTGAAGGGTGACAAAGAGTTGGACGCCACCGGCTGCTATGTGATGCCGGGCGGAATCGACCCGCATACTCACTTGGAGATGCCCTTTATGGGCACCTATTCCAGCGACGATTTCGAAAGCGGCACCCGCGCGGCTTTGGCCGGTGGCACCACAATGGTGGTGGATTTTGCGTTACCCAACCCGGGTGAAAGCCTGCTGGATGCGTTGAAGCGCTGGGACAACAAATCGACGCGGGCCAATTGTGACTATTCGTTCCACATGGCGGTCACCTGGTGGGGCGAGCAGGTGTTCGACGACATCAAAACTGTCATCGAGACGCGGGGCATCAATACGTTCAAGCACTTCATGGCCTACAAAGGCGCGCTGATGGTGAATGATGATGAGCTGTTTGCGTCATTCAAGCGTCTGGCCGAACTGGGTGGAACCGCAATGGTCCATGCCGAAAACGGCGACGTCGTGGCCGAGTTGAGCGCCAAGCTGTTGGCTGAAGGCAATACCGGGCCAGAGGCGCACGCCTATTCCCGTCCGCCGCAGGTTGAGGGTGAGGCGACGAACCGGGCCATCATGATTGCTGATATGGCAGGCGTTCCGCTGTATGTGGTGCACACGTCTTGCGAAGAGGCGCATGAAGCCATTCGTCGCGCCAAGATGCAGGGCAAGCGAGTGTGGGGTGAGCCCTTGATCCAGCACCTGACCCTGGATGAAAGCGAGTATTTCCACCACGATTGGGAGCATGCGGCGCGGCGGGTCATGAGCCCTCCGTTCCGGAACAAGCAGCATCAGGACAGCCTGTGGAACGGTTTGCAATCTGGAACGCTGAGCGTTGTGGCGACGGACCATTGTGCGTTTACGACTGAGCAAAAGCGCTATGGCGTTGGGGATTTCACCAAGATTCCGAACGGGACCGGAGGGTTGGAAGACCGAATGCCCATGCTGTGGACCTATGGTGTGAATACGGGGCGACTGACGCCGAACGAATTTGTCGCTGTCACATCAACAAACATCGCCAAGATATTGAATTGCTACCCTAAAAAGGGTGCGGTTCTGGTCGGCGCTGATGCTGATCTGGTGGTTTGGGATCCAAACAAAGCCAAGGTAATCTCGGCTGAGACGCAGCAGTCATCGATCGACTACAACGTTTTTGAGGGCAAAGAAGTGCGCGGGTTGCCGCGGTTCACGCTGACCCGTGGTGCGGTCGCGGTGCATGATGGTGAGATCAGAACTCAGGAAGGGCACGGAAAGTTCGTGCCGCGCGAGGCCAATACGCATGTGCACAAGGCGCTGAGCACCTGGAAAGAACTGACCGCGCCGAGACCGGTTGAACGGACGGGTATCCCGGCAACCGGGGTTTGATCAGTTTGGGCTGCTGCGCAGGCAGCCCTGACACCACTCTTTTCAAGGCAATAGAATGAATACTGCAAGCACGACCCAGCCCGTCATCGAGGCAAGGCAGCTGGACCTGACGTTCCAGACCAACGATGGGCCCGTTCACGCACTGAAGGACGTGAACCTGACAATCGACAAGGGTGATTTTGTCAGCTTCATCGGACCTTCTGGTTGCGGCAAAACTACATTTCTACGCTGTATCGCTGCGTTGGAAACCCCGACAGGTGGAACGCTGACGGTGAACGGGATGACCCCGGATGAGGCGCGACGGAACCGGGCCTATGGGTATGTGTTTCAAGCGGCGGGTCTGTATCCTTGGCGGACCATTGCAAAGAACATCAAGCTGCCGCTTGAGATCATGGGGTATTCGGCTGCTGAGCAGGCAGAGCAGGTTAAGAACGTCCTGAAACTGGTTGATCTTGAAGGGTTTGGCGGCAAGTTCCCCTGGCAACTATCAGGCGGCATGCAGCAGCGGGCCAGCATTGCACGGGCCCTTGCCTTCGATGCTGATATCCTGCTGATGGATGAACCCTTTGGCGCCTTGGACGAAATCGTACGCGATCACCTGAACGAACAGCTTCTGGCGCTTTGGGCGCGGACCGAGAAGACGATTGGGTTTGTGACCCATTCGATCCCTGAAGCCGTATACCTGAGCACCAAAATCGTGGTGATGAGCCCAAGGCCCGGCCGGATCACCGATGTGATTGACAGCCCGCTGCCCAAGGAACGGCCATTGGACATTCGGGATACGCCGGAGTTCATAGAAGTTGCCCACCGTGTACGCGATGGCTTGAGAGCAGGGCATTCTTATGAAGACTGAAGTGAACGCAGATCAAATCCGGCGCGCTGTGCCTGATGACGTGACAGCCTGCGCCACGGTCGTCCACAACTGGGCAAGGCAAACGGATTGGATGCCCGAAGAACTGTCTGTGGAAGAACTCTCGACCATGATCGGTGATGCGTTCGACAGCCGTGAGATCTGGGTCGCTGGTGATCCGGTCGACTGCTACATGTCGGTTGATCCCGCGCTCAATAAAATCGGAGCGTTGTATTGTGGCCGGACGGGACAAGGCATTGGCAAGCGCTTTGTCGACAAAGCAAAAGAGGGCAGAGATTTTCTCTGGCTGACAACGCACAGACCCAACATCGCTGCACAACGCTTTTATCGCCGCGAAGGGTTTGAGGTAACTGCCGAAGAGCCCCCTGTGCCTCCGGATACCCTGCCTGTCTTTCGGATGGAGTGGCGCGCATGAAGCAGTTCTTATCTGTCATGACTGTGTTGATTGCCATCGCCGTGCTTTGGTACCTGGCGGTTGCGCCGATGAACATCCGTGTCTCGCTAGATCAGGCTGAACGCGCCGGAGAAACGGTAACGCCCGAAACATCGCGGGATCGTCAGCAGGTGTCCGTCTGGGTTCTGATGGCGCAAAACCCGTCGCAAATCCACCGCGGCTATGATCTGGATCGCCCACGTTTGCCGACGCCTGTGCAGGTGGGGCAGGAGTTGTGGAAAACAACCGGCGAGATGGTGATGAAAGGCCGGGCGATGTCGAAACGGTCCTTGATCTACCACGGCTGGATTACACTTCAATCCACGCTTTGGGGTTTTGTTCTGGGAACAGCTGTTGGCATTCTGGGGGCCGTGGCTATCGTTTACTCTCGTGTGGTGGATATGAGCTTGATGCCCTGGGCAATCATCAGTCAGACCGTGCCAATCGTGGCGCTGGCCCCCATGATCATTGTGCTAAGCTCGCAGTTGGGGATCGAAGGGCGTGGGGTGCCGAAGGCGATTATCTCGGCTTATCTGTGCTATTTCCCAGTGCTGGTTGGGATGGTCAAAGGCCTACGGTCTCCGGCTGTATCGCAGCTCGATCTGCTCAAGACCTACAACGCGACCGGGCTGCAGGCGTTTCTGAAGCTGCGCCTGCCGTCTTCGGTGCCGTACCTCTTTACCTCGCTGAAGGTCGGCATAGCAGCAGCATTGGTTGGAACAATTGTGGGTGAGCTGCCAACAGGCGCGATCTCGGGGCTGGGAGCCCGGATACTGATCGGGGATCAGTTTGGCACACCACTGGCCATTTGGGCGGCGTTGTTTGCGGCGGCCATTCTGGCGGGCATCTTGGTGACTTTGCTGGATGTTCTTCAAAGGGTCACCCTTAAACGCATGGGGATGACCGCATGAGCTGGCTTGTCTTTGCACTGATTTTCTGGGCCGGCGCATGGGCGTTGAATGCTTGGTTAGCGCGTTCGATCTATCGCGACTCCAAAGGTGTGCGCGTCTTTGTGCCCGTATTGTTTGGTGTAACGCTGCTGATCTTGTGGGAAGGGGCAGTACGTGGCCTGAATGTCTCGCCTGTCATCCTTCCGCCGCCTTCGATGGTCGCGCAAACCTTTGCGAATTCGACGGATATTCTGTGGCAGGACTTCAAGCAGACCGTGTTCAAAGGTGCCTTTACCGGTTTTGCCATCGGCAGTGCTGCCGCGTTCCTGACTGCCGTCTTGATTGACCGATCCGTCTTCTTGACCCGGGGGTTGTTGCCCATCGGCAATTTTGTGGCTGCATTGCCCATCGTGGGCATCGCCCCCATTTTGGTCAGCTGGTTCGGGTTCGATTGGCAATCCAAGGCGGCAGTTGTCGTTGTGATGGTATTCTTCCCGATCCTTGTGAACACCGTGCAGGGCCTGCGCGAAGCAGATGCCATGCAGCGCGACCTGATGCGCACCTATGCGGCCAGCTACACTCAAACACTTATCAAACTGCGCCTGCCAGCTGCGATGCCATTTATCTTCAACGGCCTCAAGATCGCCACGACGCTGGCGCTCATCGGGGCTATCGTGGCCGAGTATTTCGGATCGCCTACACGCGGTATGGGGTTCAGAATCTCGACCGGCGTGGGCAGCTTGTCGATTGACCTCGTCTGGGCAGAAATCGCGGTGGCGGCATTGGCCGGAACCGTGTTCTATTCCATCGTGGCAGGGCTCGAAAAGGTGGTAACCTTCTGGCACCCTTCCCAACGCGGATAACAAAATTCAACAGACCCCGAAAACGGGGCAAACACGCAACTAGGAGACTTGAAGATGAAAAAGCTACTCAGCGGGGCGGTTGCCGCCTTTAGCCTGACCGCCAGCGCAGCGCTGGCCGCCGATGAGGTGACCTTGCAACTCAAATGGGTCACGCAGGCGCAGTTCGCAGGCTACTATGTGGCGAAGGACAAGGGGTTTTATGAGGAAGAGGGTCTGGACGTGACCATCCTTCCGGGTGGTCCTGACATCGCGCCTACTCAGGTGATCGCCGGCGGTGGGGCCGATGTCACAGTCGAGTGGATGCCTGCCGCGCTGGCCGCGCGCGAAAAGGGCCTGCCGCTGGTCAATATTGCCCAACCGTTCAAAAGCTCGGGGATGATGCTGACCTGCTGGAAAGATGCCGGGATCGCTTCGCCCGAAGATCTGAAGAACCGCACGCTGGGTGTTTGGTTTTTTGGCAATGAATTCCCGTTCATGAGCTGGATGAGCAGCTTGGGCATCGATACCGGCGGCAAAAGCGAGAACGGTGTAGAGGTCCTGAAACAGGGCTTCAACGTCGACCCGCTGCTACAGCGTCAGGCCGATTGCATCAGCACCATGACCTATAACGAATACTGGCAGGTGATTGACGCTGGCGTCAGCCCGGATGAGCTGGTGACGTTCAAATACGAAGATCAGGGCGTCGCGACACTGGAAGATGGTCTGTATGTTCTGGAAGAAAACCTGGGCGATGCAGCTTTTGTGGACAAGATGGAACGGTTTGTTCGCGCTTCGATGAAGGGTTGGAAATACGCCGAGGAAAACCCGGATGAAGCGGCCGATATTGTTTTGGAAAACGACGCCACCGGCGCGCAGACCGAAGAACATCAGCAGCGTATGATGGGTGAAATCGCGAAACTGACGGCGGGATCGAATGGCGCGCTGGACCCGGCGGATTTCGAACGCACCGTCAATACACTGCTGGCGGGCGGATCGGATCCGGTCATTACCAAACAACCTGACGGTGCCTGGACGCATCAGATTACCGACGCAGCGCTGAACTAACGCAAGTCGTCAGCTCAAGGCTTTCAGCGCGGCCCCAATTGGGGCCGCGTTTCTCATTTCAGATGCCGGATTTGTGTCTGTACTCGATGGAAAAACAGAGTAGTATTTACCTGTAAATGAACGCATTTCATACGAAATGCACGCTTTCGGGAATAAAATGCAGGGATTTGCATCAGAATTCAGCTCAGCCATCGCTCTGATCTTTCAAGGAGACTCAGAGCTTTGGGCAATTGTGCTTCTGTCCCTGAAAGTTTCCATGTTTGCGGTGCTGATTTCAGCGCTGATTGGTATGCCGGTTGGGGCCGCTTTGGCCGTGGCCCGGTTTCCCGGGCGGCGGGTTCTGATCGTTTTGATGAATGCTCTGATGGGGTTTCCGCCGGTGGTCGTGGGGTTGCTGGTTTACCTTATGCTGTCGCGCTCAGGGCCTCTGGGCGTTCTGGAACTGTTGTATACGCCAACTGCTATGATCATCGCTCAGGTGGTTCTGGTTACCCCGATCGTTGCGGCCTTGACCCGACAGGTGATCGAGATGCTGGCTGAGGAGTATTCCGAGCAGCTTCGATCCCTTGGTGTGTCACGGCTGGCATCTGTTCCTGTTTTGTTGTGGGATGCGCGATTGGCTTTGGTCACAGCTTTGCTGGCTGGATTTGGACGCGCCATTGCCGAAGTGGGGGCGGTGATCATCGTCGGTGGCAACATCAATCATGTGACGCGCGTGATGACAACGACCATCGCGCTGGAAACCTCGAAAGGAAATCTGGCACTTGCGTTGGCGTTGGGCGCGATCCTGATCGGGATTGCTGTGGCCGTGAATGCAATGGTCAGCGCTGTTAGCCTGCGAGCCGAGCAGGAGGGGTTACGCCATGCGTGATGTCATCTGCGAAATAGTGAACCGCATTGAGGTTGAAGACCTTCAGATCCGCAACAAGGGCCGCGCGTTGCTGGATGTGCCTTCGTTGGTTCTGGATGGCCCGGGCCCAACCCTTATACTTGGCCCAAACGGTGCGGGCAAAAGCCTTTTGCTGCGCTGTCTGCATGGTCTGATCGCGCCCGACCATGGGCGTGTGGTGCAGGATGGACAACCGCTGAGCGCTGCACAAAAGGCGCGTCAGGCTATGGTGTTCCAGCACCCGGTTTTGCTGCGCCGTTCTGTCTCTGGCAATCTGGACTTTGTTCTAAAACGTCAGGGTCTGGGGCGGGCGGTCCGAAAGGCCCGTATCGCTGAGTTGCTGGTTGAAGGTGGGCTTGACGGCAAGGCGCGTCAGCCTGCGCGGTCGTTGTCGGGTGGCGAGGCACAAAGGCTTGCGGTCCTGCGTGCGCTGGCGCTGGAGCCAGACACGCTGTTTCTGGACGAGCCCACCAGCGCGCTTGACCCGGCTGCAACGCAGATGATCGAACGGATGGTGCTACGCGCCTCGGCGCGGGGGGTGCGGATCGTGATGGTGACACATGACATCGGGCAGGCGCGACGGTTGGCATCGGATGTGGTCATGATGCAGGGCGGGCATGTGGTAGAGCATGGCGCTGCAAAACAGGTGTTGGACTCACCGGAAAGCGACGCATCGCGCCGCTATCTGGCCGGCGGGTTGGTTACTTAAAAAGAAAAATCGGAGAAAATGATGTTCCGGGCAGTTATACGGGCAGCAGCAGTGGCTCTTGGCTTAACGGCGGGGTCGGTTTCGGCGGAAACACCGTTCATAGTGGTGCAATCGACGACCTCGACACAAAACTCTGGACTGCTGGAGCATATTTTACCGTGGTTCGAAGCCGAATCCGGCATAGACGTGCGTGTCGTCGCGGTGGGAACAGGTCAGGCTATTCGCAATGCGATCAACGGGGACGGAGACGTGCTGCTGGTCCATTCCAAGCCGGCGGAAGAGAAGTTTGTTGCCGATGGCTGGGGCGTTGAACGCAAAGACCTGATGTACAACGATTTTGTTCTGGTTGGCCCGAATTCTGATCCGGCCGGAATTCGTGGCGGCACGGATATTCTGGCTGCTCTGACTGAGATCGCAGAGGTTGAAGCGCCCTTCGTATCGCGTGGAGACGACAGCGGAACGCATAAGGCTGAGATGGGCCACTGGTCGGATGCTGGCGTTGATCCTACGGGCGCCTCGGGAACGTGGTATCGCGAAACCGGCTCGGGCATGGGCGCAACCTTAAGCGTGGCCAGCGGAATGGACGCCTATACGCTGACAGACCGGGCCACGTGGTTGTCCTTTGGCAACCGAGGCAATCTTGAAGTATTGGTGGAGGGCGATCCGCGCCTGTTCAATCAATACGGTGTTATCCTTGTGAACCCGGAAAAGCACCAACATGTGCGGGCGGCATCCGGTCAACGCTTTATCGACTGGTTGACGGGTCCGGACGGGCAAGAGGCGATCGCGTCCTTCAGGCTGGAGGGACAGCAGGTGTTTTTCCCCAATGCCCAATAAGTTGGCCTGCGGCCAACCCCTGCGGGGCGAGTATTTCTGAAAAGATGAAGCGGTGAGCTGGGGATCAACCGCTGGCTCCATTGTGGTGGATCGTACCGAGGCCCGACAGGTTATAACCGCCAAATTCGCGGGCCCGTTGTGTGAAATGATCCGAGCGCAGCAGCGTCATCAGTTTTTGCATCGGCGGATCGAAAAACGATCTGCGCCAGATTGCCAGATCCAGCCGCTCGGAATGGGTGGGGGCAAAGCCAAGGTTGTACAGCCCGGCCAAGGCACCCAGTCCAAAGCCAGCCTCGGCCTTTTGATCGTGCAGCGCTATGGCAAGTTCTTCTTCGGTGCGGGCGCAACCGGGGAAAACGTCCAAGTCTTCGCGATTTAGCCCATGTGCCTCAAGTTGCGCCTCAAACAGGCGCTGGCTGGCTGCACTGTCCTGACGCAGGATGACGCGTCTGGATCTGAGGTCTTGGAACGATTTGATGTCCGATATGCCCGGAGCAAGCAGTAATCCCCGTTCTCGCCGTGCGATTTCAAACAGGATCACCGGGGCTTCACCCAATGCGTCGCGCAGGGATTTGATGTTGAACCCATCGTCTTCGTGGATGTGCAATACCGCGGCTTGCGCGCTGCGCTCGCTCAGCCGTGTCAAACCGTCGAAAGAACCATCATAGTACGTTGCCAGCCCCGATCCGCTTTCACGCAATGCCCAGTCCAGCAAAGGATCATGGCTGCCTGCAACAATCGGGGGCAGGGGCGGTTCAGCCACCTGCGGACCGGACCGCGAGGCGTTGAGCCAGGCGATGATTTCGGTCCTTGGGAACAGCAGCTTGCCCATGGCGCGCACGCAGGGCACCTCGCCCGAAGAGGCAAGATCATAGGCTTTCCGCTCGCCAATGCGCAGCAGATCGGCCAGTTCTCGGGTGGTCAGGTATTGAGACATTCAGTCGAGGCGCACCGCTGGACCCGACGTGGTATCAGCAGCACTGAACCCGAACCGATCCAGTGTGGACGGGGCTGCGACTGTAATCACGACCATCGCGGCAACTGCGGCAAAAAAGGCTTTCATAGTCTCCTCCGGTTCAGTTCTGGTCGTCCGTCGCGCGGCGCAGAAAGGCGATCAGGTCGTCCCGATCCTGCTGTTCTGCAATTCGTTGCATCGGCATCTTCGATCCCGGAATGTAATGATCCGGCCCCTCATCGAAAAGGGCATTTATTGTCTGTTCATTCCAAACAATATCAGAGTCTTGCAGCGTATCCGAGTATAAATATTCGGGCATGGTCCCGGCGCGTCGCCCAAAGATACCGTGCAGCGTCGGCCCAGCTCGGCGTTCGCTGTCGGGTGTTAGGCTATGGCAGATCGAGCATTTGCGGGCGAATTGGCGCTCTCCGTTTTCCATTTCGTCGGGATCTTTCAGAAAACTAGGCTCGGACGAGGCCATTTGCTGTTGATCCGACAGGTCACCCACGGGCCAGCTGTACATGGCCGCGTCTATGCCACCGGCGTGGATGTTCTGACCATCATCCGAAAATGACAGCGCCCAGACCGGTCCACGCAGCGTTGCGCGAAAATCCTGCGTGATGCGCCATTCGGTAGTGTCGATCATCATGATATAGCCTTCACCGTCGCCGACAGCCAAAAGGCTTCTGTCCGGGCTGAGTGCAAGGGCCAGGATCGGGCGGCGATCCAGAGTAAAGTCGCGTTCTTCACCGGTTGTCAGATCGAGGATTCGCGTCACCCCGTCCACCGCGCCATAGGCGATCCAGTTGTCCTGCGCATTAAAGATCAATTCGTTGATGCCAAAGCCGTGTTCAACCAGCCGGTCCGTTTCTTCGCCGGTTGCGACATCCCACACGCGTAAGGACCCATCGACGCCAGCAGAAAAAAGCTGTGACCCATCCGGTGAAAAAGTGACCGCATTCACGCCGCTGCCCGTGGGGCCGAACAACTCGGGTGTACTGCCATCAATGGGCCAAATACCGATTGTGCCGTCCCAACTGGCCGTTGCGACATGCGTTTTGGACGCGGCTACGGAAACGATCTTGCCTCTGTGCTGACCGACAATCTCTCCGCCCGGCCAACGGCGCAGGGTAAAATCATCTCCGGCGGAATAGATGGCTGTACCGTTGAACACGACCGCGTTCACGGCGGCTTCGTGTCCTTCTAGCCATTGGGGTGTCTGGTCCGACCATAGCCCGACAGAATTGTCGAAACTGGCTGTTGCGATCCGACCGTCTGGCGCGGTGGCAATTCCCATGATCGGCCCGCCATGGCCTTTGAGCGTGAAGAACTCCGCCCATGCGGGCAGGGGGGTCAACGCACAGGCAAGGATCAGCCAGCGCATCTATTCGGCGGGTGAGGCCGCTGCCTTGCCAGCCTCTTTTTCCTGCACCTCTTCCAGCCACAACGAGTGGTGTTCGCGCGCCCATTGTTCTTCGACTTCGCCCGAACCCATGGCGTCAAACGCGCCCTCCATCCCGACTGAGCCGAGGTAGATATGCGCGATAATGATGGCGATGAAGACATAAGCGACCATCACGTGCCAGACTTGGGCATATTGCATCTCTTCCTGAGGCGACATTTGCACGGGCAGGTTCAGACCAAGCGCTTGTGGAATGCCGGTGGCATTGGCAACCGAGAAGGTCTTGGCGAACATCGGCAATTCAAACGGAAACAACAGCGAAAGGCCGGACAGGCTGATCGAGACGCCCAGCAATATGCAGGCCCAAAAGATGATCTTTTGCCCTGCGTTGAACTTCTTGGCGGGCGGGTGGCTGTTTTTGCTGAACAAGCCTCCTCCGGCTGCCAGCCATTTCAGGTCGGTGCGGTTGGGGATGTTATGGGCAATCCAGTTCACCGTGATGATGATCAGCCCCAACATGAAGGCCCATGCCAGATTGTTGTGCAGCCATTTGCAGCCTTGCGCGATGGTTGCGAAACCCTCCTTGCCGAAAATCGGGATCAGGAAGTCGCGGCCATAGAGCGTCAGCAGGCCGGTAATTGCGAGAACGATGAAAGACCCGGCGAACAGCCAATGACCGAAGCGTTCAAAACTGGTGAAGCGCAGGACGGTACGGCCGGTCTTTTCTCCGTCGATGCGAATCTTGCCTCGGATCAGGAAAAACAGAACGATGATGGCCAGCATTCCTGCGATGATGTAACCGCCATATTCGCGTAACGGCCCTGTGCGGAATTCCCACCACCACATGCCGCCATCTTGGATCAGTACACTGTCAGCAGGTCCGCGCGAGGATACGGTCACGTCGGCCGAGCCAAAGCGCAACGCGCGATACACGTCACTGTCCGACGATACGCCGCTGGGTCCAAACTGGCCCAGCAGACCTTCGACATTGCCCTGGCCGGTGTTTTCCGAGCGAAAACTGTTATCGACTTTCTCTCCACGCTGACGCGCGAGAATATCCTCAAGCGTGGTCGCACCACCGGTCGAGGCGCGTTCATTCGTGGTGGCGGGTGCCTCAGCCTCGTTGGTTTGCGCGACGGTGGCCTGTGCCAGCCCAATGGTGAACAGCAATGCGATGAGTAAGCGGAACATCTGAACCTCGGTCAAAATCCCTGATCAGGCGACCCACGGATGCGGGTCGCCTGTTTGGTTCATGAAAATGCGGTCTTAGCCGTCTTTCTGGTCGTAGGCGGTGCCCCAACCCCACGCGCCCGAGCCGAACCCACGCGCAACGACGCGCTCGCGGTAGATGGCCGAGACCACGTCGCCGTCACCGGCGAGCAGGGCCTTGGTGGAACACATCTCGGCGCAGATGGGCAGTTTGCCCTCGGCGATCCGGTTGCGACCATATTTGGCGAACTCTGCGGTCGAGTGCGTTTCCTCGGGGCCGCCGGCGCAGAAGGTACATTTGTCCATCTTGCCGCGCGATCCGAAGTTGCCCGCCTGCGGGTATTGCGGCGCGCCGAACGGGCACGCGTAGAAGCAATAACCACAGCCAATGCACAGGTCCTTGGAGTGCAGGACGACCCCTTCTTCGTTCTGGTAGAAGCAGTCGACCGGGCACACCGCCATGCAGGGCGCATCCGAACAATGCATACAGGCCACCGAAATCGAGCGTTCACCCGGGTCACCGTCATTGATCGTCACCACCCTGCGGCGGTTCACGCCCCACGGCACCTCGTGTTCGTTCTTACACGCGGTGACGCAGGCATTGCACTCGATGCAGCGTTCGGCGTCGCAGAGAAACTTTGCTCTTGCTGCCATGTTCTCTTCTCCTCCCTTACGCTGACCAGATTTTGCAGAGAGTCGCTTTGGTCTCTTGCATCTGGGTCACGGAATCATAGCCATAGGTCTGGGCGGTGTTGGTACTTTCACCCAGCACATAGGGATCGGCGCCTTTCGGGTATTTCTCCCTCAGGTCTTCACCCTGGAAATGGCCACCAAAGTGGAACGGCATGAAGGCCACGCCGGCACCGACCCTGTTGGTCAGCATCGCCATCACCTTGACCTTGCCACCCTCAGGACCTTCGACCCAGACCTGTGATCCGTCACGAATACCAAGGTTGTTGGCATCGCGCGGATTGATCTCGACGAACATGTCCTGCTGAAGCTCGGCCAGCCACGGGTTGGACCGTGTCTCATCGCCGCCGCCTTCATATTCGACTAGACGACCTGACGTGAGGATTATCGGGTAATCCTTTGAAAAGTCGTTCTTTTGGATCGAAGCATAAAGGGTGGGTAGGCGATATGCTTGCCGGTCTTCGTAGGTCGGATAGTCCTCCACCAAATCGCGCCGGTTGGTATAGAGCGGCTCGCGGTGCAGTGGGATCGGATCCGGGAAGGTCCAGACAACCGCGCGGGCTTTGGCGTTCCCGAAGGGCGCACAGCCATGCTCGATCGCGACCCGCTGGATGCCGCCGGACAGGTCGGTTTTCCAGTTGGTCTCTGGTCCTGCAACGGCGTCGATGGCCGCGCGTTCCTCAGCCGTCAGATCACCGTCCCAGCCAAGATCCATCAGCATTTGCATCGTGAATTCAGGGTATCCATCCTGAATTTCCGATCCAACGCTATAGACCCCTTCGGCCAGCAGGTTATCGCCATCGCGTTCCACGCCAAAGCGCGCGCGGAAGGTCAGGCCACCCTCGGCCACCGGTTTGGACATGTCATAGAGGTTTGGTGTTCCCGTATGACCCATCTCCGGTGTACCCCAGCACGGCCAGGGCAGACCGTAGTATTCGCCGTCGTTGGGTCCACCAATGGCTTGCAGCGTGGTTCTGTCGAACGTGTGCTGGTTGGCCATATGGCTTTTCAGACGCTCTGGCGATTGACCGGTATATCCAATGGTCCAGAGACCCGCGTTGAACTCACGTGTGATGCTTTCAACATTGGGGGTTTCCGGGTCGTCCATCTCGATATTGCGGAACAGGCGATCCGCCCAGCCGAACTTGTTGGCGAACTTGGCCATGATGACCTCGTCCGGCAGGCTTTCGAACAGCGGTTCTACCACCTTGTCGCGCCATTGCAGCGACCGGTTCGAGGCCGTGACCGAGCCACGGGTTTCGAACTGCGTACAGGCAGGCAACAGGTAGACGCCATCGGTACGGTCATGCAGCACGGCCGAGACTGTGGGATACGGGTCGATCACGACCAGCATGTCCAGCTTCTCCATCGCCGTCTTCATTTCCGTCATCCGGGTCTGAGAGTTGGGCGCGTGGCCCCACAGAACCATGGCGCGGACATTGTTGTCCTGATCCATGTTGGCCGGGTCTTCCAGAACACCGTCGATCCAGCGGGAGACCGGGATGCCGCGCTCATTCTGAAGCGGTTTATCCTTGCCTTCCTTGTCTTTGATCGTGGCGAACTGGCCTGCCAGCCAATCGGGATCTTCACCCCAGACACGGGCCCAGTGACCCCAGGCACCTTTCGACAGGCCGTAATAGCCGGGCAGGGTGTGGGATAGAACACCAAGGTCCGTTGCGCCCTGCACGTTGTCATGGCCACGGAAGATGTTGGTGCCACCGCCCGATGTGCCCATGTTGCCCAAAGCAAGCTGGAGCACGCAGTAGGCGCGTGTGTTGTTGTTGCCGTTGGTGTGCTGCGTACCACCCATACACCAGATCACGGTGCCGGGGCGGTTGTTAACCATGGTCCGGGCAACGCGCTTGAGCTGCGAGCCGGGCACGCCGGTTACACGCTCGGTCTCTTCCGGGTTCCAGTTGGCAACTTCGGTACGAATCTGGTCCATCCCCCAGACACGGGTGCGGATGAACTCTTTGTCCTCCCAACCGTTGTCGAAGATGTGCCACAGGATACCCCAGATCAGCGCAACGTCTGTGCCGGGACGGAACCGCACATATTCATCCGCATGCGCCGCGGTGCGCGTAAAGCGCGGGTCGCAGACGATCAGCGGGGCGTTGTTCTGCTCTTTCGCGCGCAGAACGTGCAGCAGCGAGACGGGGTGCGCCTCGGCCGGGTTGCCGCCGATGATGAAGATGGCCCGAGAGTTATGGATGTCGTTATACGAATTGGTCATGGCGCCGTAGCCCCATGTGTTCGCAACACCCGCAACAGTGGTTGAGTGGCAGATGCGGGCCTGATGGTCCACGTTGTTCGTGCCCCAGTAGGCAGCGAACTTGCGGAACAGATAGGCCTGTTCGTTATTGTGCTTGGCGGATCCCAGCCAGTACACGCTGTCCGGCCCGGATTCCTGACGGATGTTCATCATGCCGTCGCCGATCTCGTTGATCGCCTCTTCCCAGCTGATGCGCTTCCACTCGCCGCCTTCCTTTTTCATCGGATATTTCAGGCGACGTTCGCCATGGGCGTGCTCGCGGACCGAGGCCCCCTTGGCGCAGTGCGCACCCAGGTTGAACGGGCTGTCCCAGCCGGGTTCTTGCCCGACCCAGACACCGTTCTGAACTTCGGCCACGACAGTACAGCCGACTGAACAGTGGGTGCATACGGATTTGATGTTTTCAACGGCGGTGTTTGCCGCTGTTTGGGCGCTGGCTGGCGTCACGGTTCCACCCGTAGCGCTGATCGCGGCAAGGCCGCCGATCGTCAGGCCCGAGCCACGCAGGAATGCGCGGCGATCGACGGTTTTCTCGCCGACCTGGGACAGGATACTTGTCCGCTGGGGGCGTCTCGCAACCCCGTTGGTCTTTTTCCTAAGCATTTCTTTCCTCCCTTGCTGGCCATGAGGATCACGGCTGGCTTGGTAACTGCGAAACCGACGTCAGGGCCAATCGCAACCGTCAGTCGGGTAAGTGACATCGTCCGGCTGGTGCGCCGGGCGCAGTCGAGGCGGCTTAGAAGCGCGCGCTTTCCAGATAGGCGCGGGTATGCGCTGTATCTTGCATGCGGGTCTCGTCCGTGGGCAGCTCGGCTGCTTCGGCTTGACCGCTCAGGCTGGCGGCGGCGACGGCAGCAGGCGCTGCGGTTCCGGCCAGTTTCAGGAAGTCGCGGCGGGTTGCGCCTTCTTCCTTGGTCTTGCTCATGGGCTTCTCCTCTCCCATTTGCGATTTAGCGCTCATTCAGGCGCTGGCGAGTGGCGGGTTATGCCGCCGTCATTCGGAAGGCCTCGCGTTCGATTTCCATGAACACCCGACCGGCGGTGCCGACCGAGGCATAGAGAACCGACGCTTCGGCGGCTTCCAAATCCGAATAGAAATGTGCGGCCCAGGGGCCGATATGTTTGTTCCAGAACGTTTTTTGGTCTTCGAGTGTGGCGGGTGAGCCAAAGCGGCCGACGATCATGCCTGCCATCATCTCCATCAGTGAAGCGATGTTGTCTTCGGGCTCGAATACATTCTGCGCCCGTGTGATCCCACGTACAGCCATGTCATTGCGCAATTGCGCCAAAGGTTTTTCGTTCAGGAACCCGGTCAGGTAGAAGCTGCCGTAGGGCAGCAGCTCACCACGCCCCAGTCCGATGAACAACGCATTGAACTCACGTTCGGCGGCGGTCGGTTTGGTGACTTTGGCGACACGTGCCATAGCTTGAATGGCTTGGCCCAGGTCGGTGTCATCTCCGCTAAGGCCCGCCATCTGGTCCAAAAGCAACTGATCCGGCGGACCCGCCAAAAGCAGGCCCAGAAAATTGTAGAAATCCGCGCGCAGCCGATCCTCGGCTGAGATATCCATGTTTTGCGCGTTACTTGCGGTCATTCGTTATCCTTCGAATTCAAATCTCATGCGGCGAGGGGCCGGGGGCATTTCGATTTCGTCCTCAATTTCGGGTTCTGCTTCTAACTCAGCCACCACCACCTCGTGGTCAGAGGGAGTGTCATTTGGGGCAGGCGCGTCTGTCGCCGGATCAGCGGTAGGCTCATCTTCCACGGCGATCTCATCCTCAAGGGGGGCTTCAGCCGCCGCCAGCGCTTCGACATGGGCCAGCATACCTTTGCCAACCTGATACGCGGTCTGGAGGTTCTCTATCACACAGGCCGCGTCTGTGTAGTCTTCACCATAATCGACCAGCCCGTCGACGTTGGCTAAAACAGGGTTTAGTCGCCACAAGCGCCGCAAGGCACGGCGGCGCAGTCGGTCTGGTACAGCTTTGGCCATGAAACCCGATACGTCGTCTCCCGGTTGCAACGTATCGGGGTCCGGCAGATCAAACTCGGCCAACAGCTCAGCATCGCTTTTTTCCTCAAGCTCCGCGTGTTGTGCGGCGATGGCCAGTTCTTCAGCCGCGATGACTTCAGCCTCGGCTTCAGCCTGTACGGCCGCCTTGCGTCGGGACCAGAAGTCGCGGGCCTGGGTCATTGCACAACCCTCCGCGGTGCGCGGTAGACATCAGAGGTTTGCCTGATACGTGGGTCGCCTTTGCCGTCCTCTACCAGATCGGTACGCTTTTTGTCCCGCCGACGCTTGATGAACACCTCGTCTTTATGATGCTGAAGGGTGAAATCCCGCACCCAAGCAATCAAGCCTTCGGTCATGGGGATTTTCTCGACAATTTCCTCGCCGGTATCGGCATAGTCCTGCCCTTCGAACGGTGAGGCAGTTATGAGAACCGCGTTCAAGGGAACGTCGCCCTTTAATTCGTCGCGCAACACCAGATAGAGAGAGGGCAGACCGTCAGACAGGTTCACCATGTAGGCTTCGGTCTCATCCGCCCAAAGGGTCAGGGGCAGGGTGGCTGCATGGTATTCAACCGCATCGCCTTCACGACGCAATTCCTGCCAATCAGCAGGGCCGGCGCCGGGCAATACGGCGACTGCACGCCAATTCCAACGGGCCCAACGCGTGACCCCGGGCGTTTTGCGTACGATGACGCCAACCGGCATTTCGATCTGGCTTGCGGCCTCGGCCACTGGCTCCTCCCCGAAAGGCGCTCCCCTGCCTTTACATGAACACTATGGTACACAATTTGTGTGTGTGCCAAGCCTGCGCCCTAAGACTTTGGTCGTAGGTTTGGGTCGCAACTGCGTGATTGAGGCCAAAAACACTTTTGTTTCCTTTGATTTTAGGTCCGAATGCAGGCTGGTAAACGGTTCGCGACAAGGGGTTGAAGTTGCCGTGCCCTGCGTACAGCCTAAGCTTCATGGGATCAGGAGAGCATCCTGCGGGAGGAAAAATGGGCACCAAAATACTGCTATGCGACTGCGCTGGAACTCAGGTTTTGGATCCCGACCGGATCGAAAGCGCCTGTGGTGTCAGCTGTTCCAAGATACACACGGCGCTTTGCACAACCCAATTGCAATCCGCTGTCGACTTGATGCAGGAGGGAGAGACCGTGATCGCCTGCCTGCAGGAACAAGAGGTCTTCCAGTCTCTGGCAGAAGATCTGAATTTTGAAATGCCCGGCTTCTTTGACCTGCGCGACCGTGCGGGCTGGTCCGATCAGGGTGCAGATGCAACGCCCAAAATGGCTGCATTGGCCGCTGAGGCGATGTTACCGCAACCCGTGACGCCCAGCGTTGATGTCATAAGCGAAGGGACTTGTTTCATCATTGGTCCCGGTGCTGTGAGTTTTGATGTGGCTGAAAGGTTGGCCGGAACCTTGGCCGTGACTGTCTTGGCGACAGATCAGGCAGAGCCAATGTCGCGCGCGTTTGATGTGATACGTGGGCAGGTGAAATCAGTATCCGGGGCGCTGGGCGGTTTTTCACTTCGTCTGGATGCATTGCAGCAGGTTGAACCAGGTGGGCGAGGCGCTTTCAACTGGACTGAACCGAAAGATGGGGCGCAATCCACGTGTGACATTATCCTGGACCTTTCGGGTGGCACGCCGTTTGTACAGGCCCCGGCCAAGCGTGAAGGGTACCTGCGAGCCGATCCAAAAGACGCGGTGGCTGTCGAACGTTTGGCCTTTGAGGCCGCGCAGCTTGTCGGGACATTCGAAAAACCCTTGTACGTGCGGTTGGAAGAAACCCTCTGCGCCCATTCACGGGCGGAACAGGTGGGCTGTTCAAACTGTCTGGATGTCTGCCCAACCGGTGCAATAACCCCGGCGGGTGAACATGTGAGCATAGACCCGATGGTTTGCGCCGGTTGTGGCGCATGCGCCGCCTTGTGCCCTTCGACGGCTATTACCTACGAGGATCCGACCGTGTCGGCGCTGCTGTCTCGGATGCACATCCTGGCGCGCACCTATCGCCGTGCGGGTGGGGCCGCGCCCCGGTTGCTTGTCCATGATGCGCATGGGGCCGAGATGATCCGGCTGGCAGCGCGTTTTGGACGTGGATTGCCTTCGGATGTTATCCCGCTGGAATTAAATGTAATATCAGGTTTTGGTCACGCCGAGATGCTCGCTGCATTGGCGCATGGATTTGCCCGTGTCGACGTGTTGCTTGCACCGACGACAGAGCGTGACGCATTGGACCGTGAGATTGCGTTGGCACATGCCATTGCCGGGCCCGATGGAATTGGTCTGATTGATGAGGCTGATCCGGACGCCATGTCTGATCTGCTCTATGGCCAAGACGTGCCGCAGCCTTTGGCTGATCCGGTACTTCCGTTGGGCAACCGGCGGCAGATCGCACGATTGGCCGCGCAGGCGCTAAATCCGCAGGCCGAAGCTCCATTGCCTCTGCCCGATAACGCGCCTTACGGGGCAGTGGCGGTCGACACGGACAGTTGCACCCTGTGCCTCAGTTGTGTGTCGCTCTGTCCGTCGGGGGCTTTGATCGACAACCCGGACAAACCGCAACTCAACTTCCAGCAAGATGCCTGCCTACAATGTGGGATGTGCAAGACGATCTGCCCTGAGGAAGCGATCACTCTGGTCCCTCAACTGGATCTGAGCGATGCGGCTCTGTCCCAGCAGGTGCTCAACGAAGAAGAACCGTTTGCCTGTGTCGAATGCGGCGCCTTGTTTGGGGTGAAATCTACGGTCGAGCGGATCATGGAAAAGCTTTCTGGTACACACCCGATGTTTGCCAGTTCGGATCAGGCGCGGATGATCCAGATGTGTGACAATTGCAGGGTGAAAGTGCAGTTCCAACAGCAGGACAATCCGTTCCAGTCAAAGCCCAAGCCACGGGTTGTCACGACCGACGACTATTACTCAGACAGAAAGGATCATTGAAGCTGCAGCGGAGCCCCCAAATCTGCGGCTTTCATCCGCGAGACAAACGCAAGGATTGCGTCCAGATCGCCCAAGGTCATCTCAACGGGATGGATCGGAGAGGGGCGCTCGGGGTCAAAAGGCGGCGTTAGCCCGTCAATCTGTGTGAACGCGGGGTGGGGGTTGAGCGCAAAAAACGCCTCAAACCGTTCAGACCAATCCGGCATTGCGCGCAAGACGGCAAAGGAGGGGGTCGAACCCAGCCCGTTCATTCGGTTCTTGGGTCCAATCACATGACACCGTCCGCAATGGGTCATCGACAGTTCTTCGCCCAGCACGGTGTCGCCTTCGACGGCTTCGTCTGCCTGAGTGACCTGTAGATCGAAGTCGACGGTAAAGGCACCTCCTTGAGAGGGCGCAAAACTCTCGACGGTGCGTTTGCCGATATCCGAGAGCAGCCAGTCGCGAAACCGGGCCTGACGCTTTTCGTCTTCAATGCTCAGGTGATACACCACCCCGTCACGGGCAAAGACGGGATCACCCGGCGGTGCGGAATTAAGCATCATTACACCCGCATCGTCCGCAATAACGCGTATCCCGGTCTTGAGAGAGAAGCGAGGAAGAATATGTTGCAACAGACCCGAGTCTTTCACCTCGGCCGGGGCCGCAAGGCCAATCGCCTCCTGAGACAAGGAGGGGGTGGCAGAGAACGTCAGGCTCAGGCACAAGAGGACAAAGCGCATGGCTCAGCCTAACGGGGCGGGGCGCGGTGCGTCAAATAAACTGAAAAAGACGGAGACACATGCAATGAGCGGCGACCAGACAATGGTGATACGCACGGCCCTGTCAGTAGGGCATATCGAAGGAAACAAGGCATGAGTGTTCGTGACGCGGTTCTGGCGAACCTGAAAGAGATCACCGACCCGGTATCCGGGCAGGATATTGTCAGCGCAGGTATCGTGCGCGCGCTGAACGTTGAAGGCGACACAGTGCGCTTTGTGCTTGAGATCGACCCGAAGCACGCTGAAAAGATGGAGCCTGTGCGGGCGACGGCAGAGAAAGCCGCGCAGATGGTTGACGGTGTGGCCAATGTATCGGCGATGATGACCGCGCATTCCGACAAGGCACCGCCGGATCTGAAACCGAAACCCAAACCATCGCAGACCGGGCCGCAGGCCGTTCCCGGTGTAGACAGGATCATTGCCGTTGCTTCGGGCAAAGGCGGCGTCGGCAAGTCCACTGTCTCGGCGAACCTCGCCTGTGCGTTGGCGGCTGAAGGACGGCGCGTAGGTCTGCTGGACGCGGATGTTTACGGCCCCTCACAGCCCCGGATGCTGGGTGTGTCCGGTCGCCCGGCCAGCCCTGATGGCAAGACCATCCTGCCGCTGCGCAATCATGGCGTGACCATGATGTCCATGGGGCTGATGACAAACGAAGGTCAGGCCGTGGTGTGGCGGGGTCCGATGTTGATGGGTGCGCTGCAACAGATGATGGGACAGGTGCAGTGGGGCGCGTTGGACGTTTTGATCGTCGACCTTCCGCCCGGCACCGGGGATGTGCAGTTGACGCTGAGCCAGAAGTTCCAGGTGGACGGTGCCATAGTGGTATCGACCCCGCAGGACGTGGCCCTTATCGACGCCCGCAAGGGGATCGATATGTTCAACCAACTCAAAACCCCGATCGTGGGCATGATCGAAAACATGTCGACCCATATCTGCTCCAACTGTGGGCACGAAGAGCATGTGTTTGGTCATGGCGGTGTTGCGTCCGAGGCGGAATCGCTGGGTGTACCGCTGCTGGGTGAAATCCCGCTGCATCTGGACATCCGCGTGGCCGCTGACGGAGGCGCGCCCATCGTGGTCAGCAAACCCGACAGTCCGCAGGCCGAATCGTTCCGCAAAATCGCACGCGACCTGATCTCAAACGGTTTCGCATGACCCTGCCGGTCTTTCCCCCTTTGTTGACGGGTCACCCGGTTCAGGGTGGGGAAGACCCGTTCGACCGCGCGCAGGCTATGGCCGCGCTGGGGTGCGATGCAGGAACCGTCGTTTACAACATTCAGGCCGACCGCCTGCGTGTTGCCATCGTCTTTGCGCCTGAAGTGCCGCTTCAGGACGCAATGGCGATGTTGCCGCTGTGTGCTGTGGGATTTCAGAATGCGCTGGGCGCTCTGGCCCCGCCAGAGGTTGCCGTGCATCTGGGTTGGGACGGTTTGATTTGCGTGAACGGTGCGAAATGCGGGATGTTCCGGGTTGCTGCGTCGAGCACATCGTCCGATCAGGAGCCTGACTGGCTGATCGTTGGTTGGGAGTTGGCGCTGTTGCAAACCAGCGAAGCACCGGGCGCAACACCGGATGTCACCGCGCTTTATGAAGAGGGGTGTGCTGATGTTTCCGCAACCCAGTTGGTAGAAAGCTGGTCGCGTCATACGTTGACTTGGCTGAACCGCTGGCAGGAAGATGGCAACGCACCGCTGCATGCCGAATGGATGGGCTTGCTGCGCGGTGTCGGTGCTCCACTTGACGATGGCGGAGTTTTTCTGGGCACTGACGAGCGGTTTGGAATGCTGATCCGGGATGGGTCTGATACACGCCTGCGTCCCCTGACCGACATTTTGGAGAACTGATGATGAAACTGGCCCGCGCTATCCATTTCGACGAAAGCGATATGAACGTGTTTCATTCTCCGGCGCGAACCGGGGAATGGTGTGTGTCAGGCGGGTTCGAGTTTTCAAACTGGAGCGACGCCGATCTTGAGGGCAAGGCACGGCAGGCTTTCGCAAATGGCTGGTTGGGTCTGGAAACCTTCGGTCGTGTGACGTTTATAGCGGTGACGCAGATCGAACCAGCGGAGAAAGATCAGATCACCCGCTACCTGGCCGAACACTTCGTGCAATTCTACGGCGCGCCTTCGGTCGAGGCGGCAATGGGCGTCGCACAATCCGAAGTCGATCACATGTCTGACCTGTGCCAAGACCATGCCGCCAATACGCTGCTGACTGTGGCCCGTGAGTTGAGCGAATCTGGTGTGCACGAGAGCTATCGTGTCATCACGCCCCAAGATGCCCAGCTCGAGGCGCTGGCCGTGCATGGATCTCTGGATGACTAGATCAGATCGACAAATCCGCCGAACTGGCCGCGTTTGAAGATCAAGCCTTTGCCGGTGCGGTACATAACCTGCTCCACTTGACCGACAATAATCAAATGATCGCCAGCGTCGTGCCGCGCGTGCAGACGGCAATCAAACCGCGCCAAACACTGGGCCAGTTGCGGGCGCCCGGTCTCGTCCTCGTTCCAATCTGCATGTGAGAAGTCCGTACCGTCACGCGCAAATCGCAGCGCCTGCTCTTGTTGATCCTGTGCCATCACATGAATCGAATAGTGTTCGCAGTTGCTGAAAGCGTCGAAACGGAACGATTCCTTGGCCAGACACCACAACACCAGCGGTGGGTCCAAAGAGACCGAAGCAAAAGAATTCACGGTGATCGCGCGCGGTCCACCTTCGGTTTGCGTGGTGATCACGGTGACGCCGGTGCCAAAGCATCCCAATGCCTCGCGAAATGCGGGGCTTTGATCCGGGGTCGGTATGAAAGTTTTTTCCGTCATTGCGCGCGTCTTCCTTGGCCGCGCATCAGGTGCCACGCGTGGCTCGGATTGTCCATGAAAAGCTGACTGTTGCTTGCAATTTAAACTGTCAGTTCAGGTCTTCCAGCAAACGCCCGTGTTTTCGGGTTTCGATTATGACTTCGCCAAAGGTGGTCAGGCCACGCGCCTGTAGGATCGGCAGCATCTTGATCAGTGCTTCAGCTGTAGCTACCGCATCGCCAAGCGCCGTGTGACGCAGGGCTTCCGGAATGGTGATTTCCAACCGTTCGCAGAGTGCATCCAGCGTGTGCGTGTCGCTGGCACCAAACAGCACGGCAGACAGTAGAACGGTGTCGAGGATCGGGTGATCCCACTCAACTTCCATGCGCTGAGCGTGGCGTCGCAGAAAAGCCATGTCAAAAGGTGCGTTATGCGCCACGATCACAGCGTCGCGGGCGAACTGATGAAATACGCGCCCGGCCTCAGTGATGTCTGGAGCACCCTGAACCATACGGTCACTGACTTTGTGCACCTTGGTTGATGCAGGTGGTATCGGAATGCCCGGATTGACCAGCATGTCCAGGTGCTCGCCCTGAACTATCCTGCCGTTCAGTACGCGCACCGCGCCGATCTGTACGATTTCATCCTTGTGCGGCAACAGCCCGGTTGTCTCGGTATCGAAGACCACGAAACACAGGTCAGACAATGTGCGGTTTTCGAACGCATCGTCCCCAGGTGTGTCGAGAAGTTCGAAATCGTAAACCAGCGGGCGCGCCTCGTCAGGTGACATTTGGGCGGCGCTGTCTTCGAAGACCAACATATAACCGGGCGCGTCCCCAAGAGGTTTCATCCGGGCGGAGTAGGTCTGACGACCATCCACACTGGATAGGGTGCAATAAACGTCCTTGCCGGTTTTGCACAGTTTGGCATAGGCATCCGTGAGGCCCGTGGTTTCGAGGTATTCAAAAAGAGATGCATTCAGACGCGGATGTGCGATTTGGGCTAAAACCTCGGCAGCCTGACCGTCATACAGCACAATCTGGTGTTTTGGGCTGGCCAGCAACATCGCGACCGGAATCTCGGTCAACAGGGCGGTAAGGCGTTGTTTCTCAGCCGCCAGATGCGCGGTTTCAGAGGCTACGGCTTCGGCAGTGCGCATCGCATTTGACGCCACCTGTTCCGCCAGTCCCGCTGCTGCCGGGGCCAGATCGCCAAGATAGCGCGCCGCTTGCATGTCCAGATCCGTGCTGACCCCGGCATGCGCGCGTGCCCGCAATTGAGCCGAAAGGCGTTCGATCGGCTTGGCAACATTGTCGTCGAACAACAGCCATACGCCAGCAATCAAAGCCAACAATCCAAACGCGATAAGGATTTCTGCAAAGATGAAGTCGCTCAAAAGCCCGGGATTGTCCGCTCGGGCATAGGTGATCCAAAGGGCGACTGCGCTGATCGCGATCCCTCCGAGTGCCAGAAGGCAAAAAAACAGAAAAATCCTGAGCCGCAGGCTCAATTTGGTGAGCATGATCAGACCCCGCAGGTGGTCTCGATAATTGGATCGTTGGCTTCGGCTGAAATCCAGTCCGCGTTAATCAAACGCCCGTCATCAGCGAATTCCGCACCGTCTGCTAGATTGGCACGGCTATTTTCAACACAGTTGACGGCCACCGGCACTTTTGAAACTGGAGCCCAACGGCCAAAGAAATATAGGTCGACAAGTCTTTGATCTGGAACGTTTTCATTGCTGCGAACCGATATCGTATCAATGGCGGCAAAACGATCTACGAAGGGTACCGCGTATGTCCAGGGGCGATAGAAAGCACGGCTTTCGACCTCTTGCACGATGGCCATTTCATCCGGCAGTTGATCGCGGGTGCGGTCGTACCAGGAATATTCGCTTGCAATGGTCATGCCGATCATGCCCAGACCTGCCGCAACCGGGGTGGTCCATTTCGGCAAGCGCCCACCGGTCAGCTTGTTCAGCACAAGCACGACGCCCGCAAATGCGAAGCCCGCAAAGATAGTGCCGATCAATTCCAGAAACATGTGGTCTCTCCGTTCTTGGGGGTCTTAGCCCAGCATACCCTTACCGTGACCAACCGCCGACTGCATTGTTTTTACCACAACAAACGCATCGCGTAGATGACTTCGCTCAAAGTCCGAGAGTTCGGACGGCGGCAGATAATTGTCGGGTTTTTCGCCTGATTTGACCAGCCGAACCTGATGTTCCAGCCGGGTTTCAGCGATCAGGTCGTAAGCGTCCAGCAGATCCCGAGCGCCAGACGGGCTAAGGACACCGCTGGCCTCGGCCGCTTTCAGGCGGGCCCGTGTGTTGGCTTCGGTCAACTCGCCCTGCAATGCGTAAATCCGTGCCAGATCAACGATCGGGACGACCCCGTTGTGTTTAAGGTCCAACGTGTTGCGATGTTCGCCCGAGCGGATCGTGGCAAATCCGCGTAACAGCCCCAGCGGAGGCGTATGTTTCAGCGAGTTCGAAATCATATGCGCGACGAAAATGGAATTTGCGTTTGCTGCCGCCAACGTGTCCGCCTGCAGGTCCGAGAACAACTCAAACGCCCCTCCAATGGGGCGCAGGTCGAACATGACCGACGCCAGCATTTGCGCTTCGGGGCTTGGCTTGGCGATCCAGCCCTTGAAATAGTCGCGCCAGACGCGCACCGGCTGACACCAACGCGGATTGGTCGCCATCATGTCGCCGGGACAGTAGAAATACCCGCAAACGTCCAACCCGTCCGAGACGAATTTGGCCAGTTGGGTGAAATAGGCCATGTCTGCGTCGGTCACGCTGTCATCCAGCATCAGACAATTGTCCTGATCCGATACGCCCGTTTGTTCCTGCCGGCCTTGAGACCCACAAGCAAGCCACAGGTAGCGCACCGGTGCCGGGCCGAGCTTCGCTTCGGCGAGTGCCAGCAGGCGGCGCGTGACCGTATCCGCGATATCGGTGATCAGGCGGGTGACAATTTCGTGCCGGTTTCCGCCAGCAACCAGTTGTACAAGAAGCTGCGGGATCTCTTCGGTCACGCGGGCCATTTCTTCGGCGGTGTCAGCCTGCGCGATACGGCGTACCAACTCTGCCGAGTTCACCGCCTGATAGTGGGTCAGATCGGTCTGGGTCACGATCCCAACCAGCCGACCACCTTCGGAAATCGGGATATGGCCAATGCCGCGCTCCATCATGATGTGCAGCACATCCGACCCGATATCGCTGGGCGACAGGGTCACAGGATTTCGCGTCATGATTTCGGAAATGGGCGTAGAGGCGGGCAGGCCGTCTGCAACGTACTTGCCCGAGATATCCCGCAGGGTCGCAATGCCCTGCAAGCTGTCTCCGTCCGTGATGCAGAGCGACGAGATATGTTTGTCACGCATGATCCGCGCGGCATCCTGAACCGACGTGTCAGCGGGGCAGGTAGCCGGATTATGTGCCATCAGCACGTCAATCGAACTGGTGGCCAGGCTTTGCGGACCACTGCGGTCGCCACGTGTGCGATCAAAGAACTTTGCCACCACATCATGGTTGTCGATCAAACTCCGCACAAGATCCGGTGGCAGAACCATCAGGACCGACGGTGTATGCGCGCGGGCTTTGGTGGCGGCCTTGCCGTCTTTCAGAAGACCCCTCTCGCCGAAGGAGTTGCGCAATCCAAGGTGAGAAACGATAGCACCGTTCTCATCGGTAATTTCAACCTGCCCTTCATAGATCACGAACACCCCGGGCAACTTGTGGCCCAACTCATAGACCGAGGCGTCTTCCTCAACTTCCCAGACCTCGATCTGTTTGACGATCTGATCCAGGGCGTCGGCAGGCAACGCGTCATAGGGGTGAACGGATTTCAGAAACCGGGCAATTTCATCATGGGACAGGGGCATGGTTTGTCTCCGGTGTTCTGGTTAAAAAATCCCGCCCAGTGGTGTGCCGGGCGGGAACAGTGGATCGAAAGACGCGGTCGAAGGCAAGAACCAACGACCGCATCAAGCTCATTTGTTCTGAGCTGCGCCCGCACCACGGGGAATGCGTACGCTTTCGACCAGATCCTTGATCTCCTGCGGAGTCTCTTTGGTCATGCCTGCAACAACGTAGGCAGTCGCAAAGTTGATCATCGCACCGATTGCGCCGAACGAGGTCGACTTGATCGGACCCAGCAGCGGGTCAGCATCGGTGAACGAGTTGGTGCCCGGAATGAACAACCAGCCCTTATGCAGGAAGATGTAGACCAGGGTCACAACCAGACCAGCCAGCATACCTGCAACCGCGCCGGTGTTGTTGATGCGGGTCGAGAAGATCCCCATCATCAGCGCCGGGAAGATCGAGGCTGCCGCCAGACCGAATGCCAGGGCCACGGTTTGCGCCGCAAATCCGGGTGGGTTCAGACCCAGGTAGGTTGCGACAACGATGGCTACGGCCATTGCGATACGTGCAGCCAGCAGTTCACCCTTTTCAGAGATTTGCGGGTTGATCGCACCTTTGACAAGGTCGTGGGACACAGCCGACGAGATCGCCAGCAACAGGCCCGCAGCGGTTGACAGAGCAGCCGCAAGACCACCTGCCGCGACCAGACCGATCACCCAACCCGGCAGGTTGGCGATTTCGGGGTTGGCCAGAACCAGGATGTCACGGTTGAACTTGGTCAGCTCGTTTCCAACCCAGCCCTTTTCTTCCGCGATTGCGGTCATGGCTTCGGACTTGTCGTTGTAGTACTGGATCTTGCCGTCGCCGTTCTTGTCTTCCCAATCCAGAAGACCGGTTTTCTGCCAGGTTTTCATCCAGTCATAGCGCGGATCGGTGTCGATTTCCTCGACCGAGACAGCGCCACCGTCGATGCCACCATTGGGCCACATCATGTCGGTGATGTTCAGACGCGCCATTGCGCCAACCGCAGGGGCGGTCAGGTACAGCAGGGCGATGAAGACTAGAGTCCAGCCAGCCGACCAACGTGCGTCAGACACTTTCGGCACGGTGAAGAAGCGCATGATCACGTGCGGCAGACCGGCGGTACCGATCATCAGCGACAGCGTGAACAGAACCATGTTCAGCGTGTTCGAATGGTGTGCTGTGTACTCGTTGAAGCCCAGCTCGGTCACGATTGCGTCCAGCTTGGTCAGCAGGGGCTCACCGCTGGCGGTGTCACCAAACAGACCCAGAGCAGGGATCGGCGTGCCGGTCAGCTGCAGCGAGATGAAGATCGCCGGGATGGTGTAGGCTGTGATCAGCACGCAGTACTGAGCAACCTGGGTGTAGGTAACACCTTTCATCCCGCCAAACACCGCATATGCGAAGACCACACAAGCACCGATCAGCAGACCGGATGTGTTGGATACCTCCAGGAAGCGGCCAAAGGCCACGCCCACACCGGTCATCTGACCGATCACGTAAGTCACCGAAGCAACGATCAGACAGATCACCGCAACAACACGCGCGGTCTGGCTGTAGAAACGATCACCGATGAATTCCGAGACGGTGTATTTGCCGAACTTACGCAGGTAAGGCGCAAGCAGCAGAGCCAGCAGCACGTAACCACCGGTCCAACCCATCAGGAAGGTCGAGTTGTCATAGCCGGTAAAGGCAATCAGGCCCGCCATCGAGATGAACGAGGCCGCCGACATCCAGTCCGCCGCTGTCGCCATACCGTTGGTGACCGGGTGAACGCCGCGACCGGCGGCGTAGAATTCTGATGTGGACCCCGCGCGGGCCCAGATCGCGATGCCGATGTATAGCGCGAATGATGCGCCAACAAACAGCAGGTTGATGGTAAACTGATCCATTGTCCCCGCTCTCCCTTATTCTTCGTCTACGCCGAATTCGGCGTCTAGCTTGTTCATGCGCCAGGCGTAGTTGAAGATCAGCACCAGAAAGACCAGGATCGATCCCTGTTGTGCGAACCAAAAGCCCAGATCGGTTCCGCCGACGGCGATCCCCGACAGCAACGGACGCAGCAGAATGCCGAATCCAAACGACACCAGCGCCCAGATCGCGAGGCTGATGTAAATGAGGCGCAGGTTTGCTTGCCAATAGCCCTTATCGGCTTCGGACGCCTGCGCGGAGTTTGTTGAATGATCCGCCATTGCGGGTTCCTCCTTCGCTTCCTCGTTGGGCGGCCCGTGCCCAAATCCTCCAGTAACGCGGACCGCTTCTCGATGTTACCAAACGCCCCGTGACGCCCGGCAAAACTTCTCTGTTCCGCCAAGGCGGTTCATTGAAGTATTCCTTTAAGGATCAAGGCCTTGCGGCCAATCTCCTCCCCTTACTTCATCGCGCCGCTGACGATATCCTCCAGGTCGCGGGCGATGTCTTCAATCTTGCCCATGGCATTGGTGCGTTGCAGCACGCCATGGCTTTCGTAATAGGTGATCAGCGGCGCGGTCTGTGCGTGATAGGCTGCCAACCGTGACGCCACGGTTTCGGCATTGTCATCCGCGCGACGCTTGAATTCAGTGTGACCACATTTGTCGCATTTGCCGTCTTCCGCAGGCTTCTTGAACGTGTCGTGATAGCCTTCGCCGCAGCCGGCGCAGGTGTAGCGACCCGAGATGCGGATCACCATTTCGGCGTCTTCGACCTCAAGACTGATCGCGGCGTTGATCTTCTGATTGTTCGACGCGAGCAGTTCGTCCAGCGCTTCGGCCTGAACCGTTGTGCGCGGAAAGCCGTCCAGAATAACGCCCTTGGCGCAATCTGGCTGGGCCATGCGGTCACGCAGGATGGCGATGACGATGTCGTCACTGACCAGATCGCCTGCTTCCATGACGGCTTTGGCGGCAAGACCTGCTTCAGTTCCGGCCGCAACGGCCTCGCGCAGCAGGTCGCCGGTGCTGAGCTGAACCAGCCCGAACTTTTCTTCCAGCATTCGCGCCTGTGTGCCCTTCCCGGCGCCCGGAGGGCCGAGAAGGATCAGAACGGCGGGTGTGGTGATCGTGGCAGCGTCCATCACATCCTCACTTGTTTGCGCGGTTTTCGATCAGGTCTTCGACAACCGACGGATCGGCCAGCGTCGACGTGTCACCCAAGCTGCCAAAGTCATTCTCGGCAATCTTGCGCAGGATACGGCGCATGATCTTGCCCGAGCGGGTCTTGGGCAGGCCAGGGGCCCACTGGATCACATCCGGCGAAGCAATCGGGCCGATCTCGGTCCGGACCCATGTGCGCAGCTCTTTCAACAGCTCGTCCGAAGGCTCGCGGTCATTCATCAAGGTGACGTAGCAATAGATGCCTTGTCCTTTGATTTCATGTGGATAGCCCACAACAGCAGCCTCAGCGACAGCGGCATGCGCCACCAGAGCGCTTTCTACTTCGGCCGTGCCCATACGGTGGCCGGACACGTTGATCACGTCATCCACGCGGCCTGTGATCCAGTAATCGCCATCTTCATCACGGCGACAACCGTCACCTGTGAAGTAGTAGCCTTTGTAATCCGAGAAATAGGTCTTCTCGAACCGCTCATGATCACCCCAGACGGTGCGCATCTGACCGGGCCAGCTGTCTTTGATGCACAGAACACCTTCGACGCCGTTGCCTTCGATCTCAACACCCGACTGCGGGTCCAGCACCACCGGTTCAATGCCAAAGAACGGTTTCATGGCCGAACCCGGCTTCATGGCGTGAGCACCGGGCAGGGGGGTCATCAAGTGACCTCCGGTTTCGGTTTGCCACCATGTATCCACGATTGGGCATTTACCCTTGCCGACAACATCGTTGTACCAGTTCCAGGCTTCGGGGTTGATCGGTTCACCCACGGTACCCAGTGTGCGCAGATCGCTGAGGTCACATTTTTCGACAAACTCGTTGCCCTGACCCATCAGGGCACGGATCGCCGTTGGTGCGGTGTAAAACTGATTGACCTTGTGCTTTTCACAAACCTGCCAGAAGCGCGAGGCATCCGGGAAGGTCGGAACGCCTTCGAACATCACCGTAGTCGCACCGTTGGCCAGCGGGCCATAGACGATATAGCTGTGGCCCGTGACCCAACCTACGTCCGCCGTGCACCAGTATACATCGCCTTCGTGGTAATCGAAGGTGATCTCATGCGTCATTGAGGCATAGACCAGATAGCCGCCAGTGGTGTGCACAACGCCTTTGGGCTGTCCGGTAGAACCGGAAGTATAAAGAATGAACAGGGGATCTTCGGCGTTCATCTCGGCGGGTGCGCAGTAGTCGTCCGCCTCAAGCGCCATTTCATTGTAGTCGTAATCGCGCCCGTCGATCCATGTGGTCTGACCACCGGTTCGCTTGACCACCAGGCACTTCACCGAGTCTTTGCAGTGCAGCAGCGCTGCGTCAGCGTTCGACTTCAATGGCGTCTTGCGTCCACCGCGTGGCGCTTCGTCGGCAGTGATAACGACTTTGGCGTCGCACCCGTTGACCCGGGCGGCCAGAGCATCGGGCGAGAAGCCTGCGAATACGATTGAATGAATGGCCCCGATCCGCGCGCATGCCAGCATGGCATAGGCGGCTTCGGGGATCATCGGCAGATAGATGACAACACGGTCGCCCTTCCGAACTCCCAGCGATTCCAGGATATTGGCCATCCGGCAGGTGCGGCGGTGCAGTTCAGCGTAGGTGATATGCTGCGCCGGATCGTTTGGATCGTCCGGCTCCCAGATGATCGCGGTTTGGTCGCCACGGGTCTTTAGGTGACGGTCCAGACAGTTGGCCGAGACGTTCAGTGTGCCATCGGCGTACCAGTTGATCTTGACCGAACCGAAGTCGTAGTTGACGTCCTTTACCGTTGAGAAGGGTTTGATCCAGTCGACGCGCTTGCCTTGCTCGCCCCAGAACGTGTCTGGGTCACTGATCGAGGCTGCGTACATGTCGGCATATTTTGCGGCATCGACATGCGCACGGGCGACGGTTTCTGCGGATGGCGGATATGTCTTGGCATCTGCCTGGGCAGCGGTAGTCATCGTTGAGGCTCCTCCCTCTGGACTGGATTACGTTGGGACGATCTTGCCCGATTGTTTAGCAAAGTCGATCCCGTTCCTCCCCAATCGAAGTATTACCGGGATCAGAAAATAAATAAATAAATTGCCGTAATCTTTGGATTTGTTTGTAAAGAAATTTTTATGAATTTTTCATATTTGTAAATATACGGGCGGATGTTTGTAAAAATACATATGAAACAGGGTGTTGCTTGTAACAACTACTTTCGGTTGTTTTACGCTGATACACCGAAGTCCGACCTTGCCTGTTGCAATTCTCAACGTCCGCACAGAGCACATACGCAATCCTCAGGGTTGGCACATCTGAATGTTGGCGCTAGCTTCTTTTGCAAGCGTTTCGGGAAGAGGCGCGTCAAAGGGAGAGAAAATCATGAATAAGATGTTGAGCGGTGCCGCCGTTGCCGCCCTGAGCTTTGCGTTTGTTAGCGAAGCTGCCGCGACCGAGTGGAACGCTTCTGTCTGGGGCAAGCGCCGCGCGTTCACTGAACATGTCGAAAAGCTCGCGGAACTGGTCAATGAGAAGACCGGCGGGGACTTCACGATCAACGTCAGCTACGGAGGCTTGTCCAAGCCACGTGAAAATCTGGACGGCATCGAAATCGGGGCGTTCGAGATGGCTCAGTTCTGCGCTGGCTATCACCGCGACAAAAACCGGGCGATCACTGTGCTGGAACTGCCGTTCCTTGGTGTGAACAACCTTGAAGAAGAGGTCGCCGTCAGCCACGCGGTGTACGACCATCCAGCAGTAAAGGATGAGATGGCGCAGTGGAATGCCCGCATAATTATGACTTCACCTATGCCCCAGTATAATATCGTGGGCACGGGCGAACCTCGTGATCAGTTGGCGGAATTTGATGGAATGCGGGTTCGTGCAACCGGTGGTTTGGGTCAGGCCTTTGAGGCTGTGGGCGGTGTGCCGACTTCGGTTCCCGCGACCGAAGCCTTCAACGCGATGGAATCGGGTGTTGTGGACACGGTGGCCTTCGCCCAACACGCGCATCTGTCTTTCGGTACCATCAATGAGGCCGATTGGTGGACGGCCAACCTGAACCCCGGCACGGTGAACTGTCCTGTGGTTGTGAATATAGACGCCTACGAAGCGCTGCCTGCCGAGCATCGCGAAGCGCTGGACAGCTCGATTGACGAGGCGATCGATCACTACCTGGCAAACTACGGCGGTCTGCTTGAACAGTGGGACAGCGTCCTTGAGGAAAAGGGCGTGCAGAAGGTCATGATCGACGACGCCGTGATCGAAGAGTTCCGCACCAAAGCCGCAGATCCGATCCGCGAGAAATGGATTGCAGATATGTCGGATCAGGGGCTGCCGGCTCAGGATCTGTATGATCTGGTTCAATCCACACTGCAGCAGCAGCGCGGCGGTAACTGATCCTTTGGGCCGGGTGCCCCGTCGGGTGCCCGGTCTCTCTCAAATAACAAGGAACGACCGGAATGGCAGGACAGGCCACGGTGCTGGAAGACGGAAGCCGTCTGAGCCAGCTGGACCGGCATTTGTTGAAGCTCGAGCGCTTTCTTGCATTGATCAGCGGTCTGGCGGTTTTTGGCCTGATGGTACTGGCCGTGGTTTCCGTCAGCGGGCGCAACGCAATGAACGCGCCGTTGCCCGGTTATGTCGACTGGATCGAACAGGCGATGCCTTTGATTGCTTTTCTGGGCATCTCATTTGTGCAGCGCGACGGCGGGCATATCCGCATGGATATTGTCATCTCGCGGCTTAACGGCCGGGCCTTGTGGCTGTTCGAGCTGATCTCGGTGCTCCTGATCCTCGTTCTAATGCTTGCTTTGGTGTGGGGCAGCTGGTCCCATTTCGACAGATCCTTTGACTTTGGTGCGCCGCTCTGGAGCCGGGACAGTTCCATCGACATCGGTATTCCCCTATGGCCTGCCAAGCTGCTGGCACCCGTCGCCTTTTCAGTGCTGTGCGCGCGGCTGGTGCTTCAGGTGTGGGGCTATGGGCGTGCATTTGTGCTGGGGCTCGAGACCCCTGTGGCGGTGCCGCTCCTTCAGGACGCTGCGGCCCAAGCGGCGGCAGAGGCCGAGCAGTTCGAAGGGCAGGACTAGAGCATGGACACGATTGATATTGGCCTGTGGGTCACAGGTGGTCTGCTCGTTCTGGTCGTTGCCGGTATGCGCGTGGCCTTTGCAGCCGGGCTTGCAGGTTTAGTTGGGTTGGTTTGGATTTTCTGGGCCAAATTTGGATATGACCCGGACCGCTTTGGCAAAGCTTTAACGGTTGCGGTCAAGACCGCGGGGCAGGTACCGCATTCCAAGGTCGCAGCCCATACACTCAGCCTGATCCCGACCTTCATCCTGATTGGCTATCTTGCCTACTACGCGGGTCTGACGCGCGCCTTGTTCGAAGCTGCCAAACGCTGGGTGGCCTGGGTTCCGGGCGGGCTTGCCGTGTCTACGATTTTTGCAACGGCAGGTTTTGCCGCTGTGTCCGGGGCGTCAGTCGCTACGTCGGCCGTTTTTGCCCGCATCGCAATCCCTGAGATGTTGAAAGTGGGCTACAACAAACGCTTTGCAGCGGGTGTTGTCGCTGCGGGTGGCACACTGGCCTCTCTCATCCCGCCCTCGGCCATATTGGTGATCTACGCCATCATAGTCGAGCAGGACGTGGGCAAGCTGCTGTTGGCCGGGTTCATCCCGGGTGCGTTTTCCGCAATCATCTATGGTATGCTGATTGTCGGGATTGCAGTGATCTTCAAAACCGTCGGCCCGCCTGTCACAGGCTTTACCTGGAAAGAGCGCTTCGCAGCATTACCCGGTGCTATTCCGATTGTGGCTGTGATCCTGATTATCATCTGCTTTGTTTACAACCCGTTCGGAGACAAAGCCTGGGGCACGCCCACAGAAGGTGGCGCGATCGGGGCCTTCATTGTGTTCTGTTTCGCCCTGTTTCACGGAATGCGCTGGAAGGAATTCAAATCCGCGCTTTTGGAAACTGCCAAACTGACGGCGATGATCTTTTCGATCATCTGGGGTGTTTTGATCTACGTGCGGTTTCTGGGCTTCGCAGATCTTCCCGGCGCGTTTTCTGATTGGATCACCGGGCTTGAGATGTCGCCGATGATGATCCTGATCTGCATCCTTCTGGCCTATGCAGTACTGGGCATGTTCATGGACGCGATTGGGATGCTGCTGCTTACATTGCCCGTCGTCTATCCAGCGGTCATGGCCCTGAACGGAGGTGAAACTGTGAGCGCAGCCGAGAGCGCCTTTGGCATGTCTGGCCCGATGTGCGCCATCTGGTTTGGTATTTTGGTGGTCAAGATGGCCGAGTTCTGCCTGATCACGCCGCCCATTGGGCTGAACTGCTTTGTTGTGGCCGGGGTGCGGCCGGACCTGAGCGTTCAGGACGTGTTCAAAGGCGTGACACCGTTCTTCATCGCCGATGCGATGACCATCGCAATGCTTGTGGCATTCCCGGGGATTGTGCTCTATCTGCCGTCGCTTGCGGGTTAGCAGGGAAGCGAGGCTCTGCCTCGCGCTCCGAGGTATTTATGGCCAGATGAAGCAAGGGATCCAATCTTCATCTGGCTGAAAATACCTCGGGGGAGGCGCGCGCAGCGCGGCGGGGGCAGAGCCCCCATGACCGTGCCTTACCCGGCGCGCATCAGCATTCCGAACAGATCGCGCGGATCATCGGGATCGGCCAGCATATCCAACGGCTCGAAGAAATGTGTGCCTTCAATCACTTGTTTCACATAGCGCAGGGCTGAGAAATCTTCGATCGCGAAACCTACGCTGTCGAACAAAGTAATCTGACGATCATCGACGCGCCCTTTGGCGGCACCGGTGATGACCTGCCACATCTCGGTAACCGGGTGATCCGCGTCCAGCGCCTGAATTTCACCCTCGATCCTGGTCTGCTCGGGATATTCGACAAAAATATCTGAGCGAAGCAGGATGTCGCGATGCAGTTCTGTTTTGCCCGGACAGTCGCCACCGATTGCGTTGATGTGAACACCGGGACCAACCATGTTATCGGTCAGAATCGTCGCGTATTTCTTGTCCGCGGTGCAGGTGGTGATGATCTGGGCGCCCTCGATGGCTTCTTCCGGCGTCGTGCAGGGAGCAACAGTCAAACCCTTGCCCTGCAGGTTTTTCGCACATTTTGCGGTTGCGTTTAGGTCAGTGTCGTAAAGCCGGACGGTACTGATCCCGCACATGGCTTTGAAGGCCAGACACTGGAATTCAGACTGTGCGCCATTGCCGATCATGGCCATCGTAGTAGCGTTTGCCGGGGCAAGATAGCGCCCCACCAGCGCCGATGTTGCGGCTGTGCGCAGGGCGGTCAGCAGCGTCATTTCGGTCAGCAGTGTTGGATAGCCAGTATAGACATCCGCCAACAGGCCAAAGGCCGTGACTGTTTGCAAACCTTCTGAGGTATTCTTGGGATGGCCATTCACGTATTTGAAGCCGTAAGCCTCACCATCTGAAGTTGGCATCAACTCGATCACACCATGCGGTGAATGCGCCGGAATACGTGGGGTTTTGTCAAAACTCTCCCATCGTTTGAAATCGGCTTCGATCTGTGCGGCGATCTGCGTGATCATCTGCTCGACGCCGATGTGATGAACCAATCGCATCATGTTGTCGACGGATACAAACGGCACGAGGGCTTTGTCAGAAGGTTGGGTCATCAGAAACTCCGGGTGGGGCGATCAAAGATGCGGCGGCCCATAAGCGAGGCGGCCAGATCGACCATTAGTTTTGCGGTGCGACCGCGTTCATCCAGAAACGGGTTCAATTCAACAAGATCCAAGGAGCTGACCAGCCCGCTTTCATGCAGCAATTCCATCGCCAAATGAGCTTCGCGCTCGGTCGCCCCGCCAGGAACCGTAGTGCCAACGGCAGGCGCTATGGCTGGATCGAGGAAGTCAACATCCAGCGACACATGCAGCAAGGCATTTTCGGCGCGCACGCGGTCGAGAAAGGCCAACAGAGGTGCCTTTATCCCATGCTCATCAATACTGCGCATGTCGGCCAGCATGGCGTGGTCCTGCTCGAGCGCTGAACGTTCAGCTGGATCGACAGAGCGAAGGCCAATCATTCCAACGCGGTCCGTTGGGACCGTGGCAGACAGGGGCGGGAAGGCATCAAAACCCGGTCTGCCCGTAAAATAAGCCACAGGCGTTCCGTGCAGGTTGCCGCTGCCTGTGCTGTCTGGTGTGTGAAAGTCGCTGTGAGCGTCCAACCACAGCACAAACAAAGGCCGTTCGACCTGCGCCGCATATGCGGCCATCCCGGCGACGGTGCCCATGGACAATGCATGATCGCCGCCCATGAAAATAGGCACGCCCTGACGAGCGGCAGCCTGCGCCGCCGCGCTGAGAGCGCTGGTCCAGCCCACACATTCGGGCAAAGAAAAGAGGTGAGGGTGGTCGGTCAAGCCTGTCTCTTCCGGGGTCACGTCACCCTGGTCCTGAACGGAATGGCCAAGATCGGTCAAAGCCTCTTGCAGCCCGGCCACACGATAAGCGTCGGGACCCATCCGGCATCCTTGACGGCGTTTTCCGGCGTCCATGGGGACGCCCACCAAAATAATAGTTTTCATGTCCATATGCTCATTTAGGCTGGCAGAGTGTCTTGCGTGAAGGCAGCAAAATGCTCAAAATGGGTCAAGAAAGTCCTTAATGAGAAAATAATATGGACGATTTGGATAATCGATTGCTCAATGCGTTGCAACGTGACGCGCGTGCCAGCCTGTCTGAGCTGTCAGAAACGCTGGGCGTGACGCGCACAACGGTGCGCAGCAGGTTGCAACGGCTGAAGCAGTCCGGTGAAATTGTTGGCTTCACCGTTCTGACCCGAAGGGATTTGGCGCAAAGCCCGGTGCGTGGATTGATGATGCTGGAGATTGAAGGGCGCGGGACAGAGCGTGTCATGGCGCGGATAGCGGCGCTGCGGCAAGTTACGGCGGTGCATTCAACAAATGGCAGTTGGGATTTGATCGCCGAGATCTCTGCCGAAACCCTGGCCGAACTAGATGAAGTTCTGTTTCAAATCCGCCGCTTCGACGGCATCACACGATCCGAGACGAATCTGTTGCTGTCCACGCGAAAGGGGCGGCTCTAGTGCTTTGAGATCAAAACAATTTGTGCCAGAGTTTCTGGGCAAAAGATATCAAAGCAATCGCTAGGTCGATTGGATTTGCTAACAGGCAGGGACGTACAGCATGACCACTTCGCAGAAAACTGACGAACCGCTGGCCGTGCAATGGGCGGAACGAATTACAGCAATTCTTGAAAAACCCTGGCTGCGCATCGCGATACCCATTGTCATAACCGGTATCGCCCTGACCGTTTTGCACGAGTTGTCGGCGCATGTGAAATGGTCTGATGTACAAGGCGATATCGCGGCGACGTCCTGGAAACTGATGTTCATTGCGCTGTGCTGGACGGCGTTCAGTTTCTTGTCCTTGTCACTTTATGATGTGTTTGCCGTGCAAAGCGTAGCTGAGGGCGAAGTGCCCTTGCCGGTGGCCGGAATGGCTGGGGCGAGTGGTTACGCCGTATCAAATTGCTTGGGTTTTTCTTACATAACCGGCACTGCGATCCGTTATCGGATCTATGCGTCGCTTGGTCTGGATCTGGGGCGCGTGGCCGGGGTGATTGCGACCTCGTGGGTCGCGTTCTGGATGGGGTTGGTTTTAATTCTGGGTCTACTGTTGACCTTTCATCCTGATGGAATTTCCAAGGTGGTGCCGGTCAGCACAACGGTGGAAACCGCCATAGGGCTGAGTTTGCTGGGGGCGCTGGTTTTCGTCTTCATTTGGTTGTCCAGCGGTGGCAGACGGTTTTCATTGGCAGGTGTGGGATTCAACTTGCCGGGCGGAAAACTCGCTAGTCTTTTGACGCTGGCGGCGATCGGTGATCTGTTTGGCGCGTCTATGGTGCTGTATGTCCTGATGCCGGATGATCTGGGCGTTGGCTACCCGTATTTCTTCACGATTTACATCGCGGCCATTGCTGTGGGCATCCTCAGCCATGCACCGGGTGGGATCGGTGTGTTCGAGGCAACGCTGATCGCTGGGCTGGGCGCGTCAGGACGGTCGGATGTTATTGCAGCGTTGTTGCTGTACCGGGTGACTTACACTTTCATTCCGTTTGCAGTGGCCAGCCTGTCGATTGCTGTGGCGTCGGCACTGACACAACGCCACCGGATCAGCGGGGCTGCAACCTGGGTGTACCGCGCGATCCGACCAATGGTGCCGATTGTTGCGGCCGGTGTCGCAGCGGTGGCCGGTGTGATCCTGCTGGTGTCAGGAGCGCTGCCTGCAGGGTCACAGAACCTTGGTGTTTTAAAAGATGTTCTGCCGCTGTCCTTTGTCGAGGCCTCGCATCTGGTAGGCAGCGCCATTGGTGTTCTGCTTTTACTGGTTTCGCGCGGCTTGTTCCGCAAGCTCTACCGTGCGTGGGTGGTGGCGATGTTGTTGATGGCGGCGGGCTTCTTCGCCTCGCTTGCCAAGGGTTTGGACACGCACGAAGCGGTGTCGATGTTGGGAACAATAGGTGTTTTGGCCCTGTTCCGTGGAGCGTTTTACAGGGTCAGCGGCGCTTCGATTTTCCGCCTGAACATCCCATGGCTGATCAGTGTTGTTGTGTTGCTGGCGGTCATTTTCTGGATAGGGCTGTTCGCGTATTCCCACGTGGAATACCAAAACGCTTTGTGGTGGGAGTTTGCCTGGAATGGCGACGCTTCGAGGTTCTTACGCTCGAGTCTTGTTGTGGCTGTGATAGTGGGCATTGTGGCCGTGAACTCTCTGTTCGGACGCGAAATTCCAATACCACAACGCACCGAAATCCCCGAGGTTGTCGAACGGTTGGTGATGGAGAGCGAGGATACCGAGTCCCAGATTTCGCTGACAGGCGACAAGCAATTCCTGATCTCACCGGATGAAACGGCCTTCATTGCTTATGCTGATACAGGCAACGCGGTGATCTCAAAAGGAGAGCCAGTAGGGGATGAGGTCGCAGGCCGCCAATTGATTTGGCAGCTTCGGGAAATGGCGGATCGTGAAGGAAAGCTGTGTGCGTTCTATAGTGTTTCGACCAAGTATTTGCCGACCTTCCTGGATCTGGGTCTATCGATCCTGAAAATAGGCGAGGTAGCGCGGGTGCCGTTGCAAGATTTCTCGCTGGACGGAAAGTCGCGCAAACGGTTCCGGCAAGCCAAGAACAGGGCCGAGCGGGAAGGCTATGTGTTCGAGATTATCCCAAAGGAAAAACTGGCACCGGTTTTGCCAGAATTGCGCGAAATTTCAGATCATTGGCTGGAGCAAAAGGCCGGTGCCGAAAAAGGATTTGCGCTTGGTGGATTTGACGATCAGTACCTGTCTTATTTCGACCATGCGGTATTGCGCGATGGAAACACAGGCAAGATCAAGGCCTTTGCCAACCTGTTTCAGGGCGGCAACAAATCCGAGCTGTCGCTGGACCTGATGCGCTATGAGCCGGACAGCCCCAGCTTTGTGATGGACGCGCTGTTTGCCGAGATGATGGTTTGGGGTTCGGAACAGGGCTTTCACTGGTTCTCGCTGGGGGCTGCGCCGTTTTCGGGCATCGAAAACCGGCAACATGCCTCGCTTTGGAACCGGATAGGCGGGTTCGTCTATGAGCATGGCGAACAGTTTTATCATTTCGAGGGCTTACGCAGCTTCAAGCAGAAGTTCGACCCGGAATGGAGCCCGAATTATCTGGCCAGCCCCGGCGGGTTGGCCGCGCCGCGTATCTTGTATGAGGTCAACATCCTGATCTCGGGCGGGCTGCGCGGGCTGACAAAGTAGGATCAGTTCAGGCTGGCACCGGTTGGGGTTTTCTGCAGCAGATCGCCCCAATCGGTACGATAGGCCATTTCGGCCAACACGGTCTCGGGCAGAAACTCCTGATTTTGACGGATTTGCCAACCGCCGCCCAACCCTTTGTAAACCGCGACCAGATTGCTGGACACTTGCTGACGCGCTTCGATCAGATTGGCTTGTGAGCGCAGAAGAGCGGTTTGCGTGTTCAGGATACGCGAATAGCTGGCAATGCCGTCCGTGTATTGGCTGACCGCAATCTCAGCCGCCTTGCGCGAGGCGTCGACGCTTTGCTGATAGAACCCAACCTGTTTACGTGCCTGAGCATAAGCGACCATGGCGCTTTCAACCTCGGAATACGCGGTCAGAACGGTATTCTGGTAATTGGCGATCAGCGCTTGATAGGCGGCATCTTGTGCGCGGACATTGTTCTTGATGCGGCCATAGTTCAGCACGTTCCAGACGACGCCAGCGCTGGCGAGACCTGTGGTGCTGTTGCCGCTGAACAGGTCGCGCCCGCCCGAAGCCTGTAGGCCAATCGAGCCGGACAGCACGAATTGCGGATACAGATCCGCCATCGCGATACCAACTTGCGCGGATTGCGTTGCTGCAGCCAGCTCCGCGGCCCGCACATCCGGGCGGCGGCGCAGAAGTTCGGCGGGTACACCCACAGCCACATTTGTCCGCGCGGACGGGATGCGGCCCGAGTTCCCCAACAGGCTGGTCATCCGGGACGGCGTGACACCCAGCAGCACGGCCAGGGCATTCTTGGTTTGTTGCAAGTCACTTTCCAACTCGGGCACCAAGGCTTTGGTGTTGTTGAGCAGGGCGGTGGACTCCTGCACGTCCAATTCGGTGGTGACACCGTTATTGAAACGCAACTGGGTCAGATCTGCAGATTCCTGCTGCAACTTGATGTTATCGCGGGCGACCGCCAAAGATTCCTGTAACGCGCGGATATTGACGTACAAAGCAGCCACATCCCCGGTCAGTGTCACCAAAGCGTCGTCGTAGTTGGCCACCTGAAGTGCCAGATTAGACCGCGCGGCTTGCACCCCGCGCCGCTGTGCGCCCCAGACGTCCAGCTCCCACTGGGCATCGAAGCCGACTTGCGAGGTCGAAAATTCCGTATCCAGCGGAATGATGCGGTTGATATCGGCAATGGGTCCAAGATTGTCGCTGATCTGCCGTCGTTGCAACGACCCGCCAATGGCCTGCGATTGCGGATAAAGTTCGCCGAACGCGATGCCCAACTGCGCACGGGCCTGCAACACACGCGCACCGGCGACTTGAAGGGTCAGGTTTTGCGCATAAGCTTCGGCAATCAGCCTGTTGAGAGTCGGGTCATTGAACGTCTCCCACCATTTCACCACGGGTGCGCTGCGCGATGTCAGGCCGCTTTGGCCGGTGCTGGGGTTGTTGACCTCGATCCATTGCTTCACGACCGGAGAGTTCGGGCGCACGAAATCCGGCCCCACGGGCGCGCAGGCCGCGAGGGTTGCGGCGCAAATGGCAGTTCCTAGCAACCGGCGGAGTGTCATGTTACGCATCCTCAGATATCCAGCGGTCGGATGAAGTTGGCAAAGGAATAGAGGCGAATGTTGATACGCCTCAGGAACTCAAAGCTTTTTCCCTGGCCGGTATAGATCGCAACGGCGGCATGGCCGCCCGCTGGGAAAGTGTGCCCCTCGGGTAAATCGACATTGATCTGCACCGCAATTCGACCTGGCAGCTTGGGCAATTCGAAGCCGGGCAGACGTCCCGAAGGAAGGTATTGCCCCTGCCGGGTCGCCCACCAGATTGCCTCGACCTTGCCGGTCAGAATTTCACCGGGATAAAGATCTAGTGCTACCTCAACCTCTTGACCCGGCTCGACAAATTTGAGGTTCTGTTGACGGAAGGTGGCTAGGATATAGGGGTTGTCCTCGGTTACGAAACTGGCAATCGCGCCCAGGCGGACGTCACCGACAACCAGGCCGGGACGCGCCTGTTGCGAGACGATCATCCCGTTTTCAGGTGCGTAGATGGTGGTGTTTTCCAGAAAATACTCAGCCTCGGAAAGTTGCGCCTGCGCTTGGAGAATGCCGGTGTTCACACCGTCAATCTGCGACTCCAGCGCCAGCTGAGCCTTGTTCAAATTGGCCTCGGCCTGTTTTACGCCGGCTTGATCTTCGGCCACTTGTTCGTTCCAACGGTCCAGCTCGTCCTGCCGTGCGCCACCGGCCGGGACCAGGTTTTCATACCGGGCCTGTTCGGTTATTGCATAGGCCAGTTGGGCATTCGCCCGCTCAACAGCTTCGGTTTTGGCGATGACATCCTGTTCCAGAATTTTGGCGTTTTGCTCGGCCGCGACCAGTTGCGCCTTGGCATTGTCGACTGCCAGAGAAAACACAGTGTCATCGAAGCGATAAAGCGGGTCACCCTTGGTCACTTGAGTGTTCGGCTCAACCAGTACCTCGGTCAAAATCGTGGGCTGCGTCAGTTTGGGCACGATCTGTATCGTTGAACGCACTACATGGCTGTCTGCCGAAAAGGGCTGAAAGAAGCGCAAAGCCACAAGAAAGATCAGCAGCAGGTGTGCACCCACCCAGAACGAGACGATGCCCCAGGCAATGTTGAATTTCAGCAATTCCAGCTTGAAGAAAATGAGCCAGACAAAAATGATGTAAAAAAGAGTGATGCCAAGGGCGACGAACATGGGTCTTGCTTTCCTTCGGCCTTAGCCTTGCTGGGTGTCGTCTGTGTCCAGACGATCCTGATATTCCGGCTTTACCTCACCGCCCAGACGTTTGATTTCATCGCGAATGGCGTCTTTCTCTTCGTCCGGACCACGGCGCATGTCGACGGTGACACCATCGTGGAACGCCCACATAAAGGCGTGGACCCAGGGCACGACAGCCAGAAACCCCATCCATCCCATAATCTTGACGGCTTCGGCGTGGGGATGATTGCGTTTGATCGCGATCCGTCCCGGAAGTCCCATGAGGAACAAAAACACCGCCATCACCGCCGCAAGCAGCAGGATCAATGCTACAAATGTCAGGTAGTCGTAATAGCCCAAAGGCTGGCCCAATAGTCCCATGTTGCCTCCTGCCGGGGTGCGGGTCCCGCTGGTTGTTTTCTGGGGGTTGGTCGGCGCGTTTTGTCACCGGGCTTGGCAAAAATAACCTAACTCGGGTGTATCACCGCCCAGGTTCCCCATCCCTGCAATGATCACTTTGAGGCGATACTGTCAGGCCATTACTCGTCTGGCAAGAACAGGCAGGAAAAAGACACGGATAAATTACGTCAATCGGCAATGTGCAGCGCCGTTTTCCAGTCTGCGCATTTTTGACCTAGCTCGTCGGGCAGGTGCTTATCTGTATAGAAACTGTCGATCTCGCTGAGCGAGGCAATCCGAGCCGGAGCAGAGCGTTGGAATTTTGATTGATCAGCGACCAAACAGGTGCGACGCGCCTGAGCGATAATGGTTTGGCTGACCTGAACCTCCTGAAAATCGAAATCCAGCAGATCGCCATCGCTATCCAGGGCCGAGCATCCAATAATGGCCAGATCGAATTTGAATTGCCGGATCGTCGACACAGTCAAGTTTCCGATCAACCCGCCGTCAGCCCGTCGAAGCACGCCACTGGCCATCACGATTTCGCAGTCCGGGTTTTCAATCAGGATGCTGGCGACGTTCAAATTGTTCGTCACAACCATCAGGTTCTTGTGGTTCAGCAATTGCCGGGCCACAGCCTCGGTTGAGGTGCCGATATTCATGAAGATCGACGCCCCATCCGGAATATCTTCGGCGCAGGCTTTCGCGATGCGGGTTTTAGCATCTGCATTCAGGGCACGGCGGTCTTCATAACCGATATTAGAGACACCAGACCGCAAGACCGCGCCGCCGTGGACTCGGTCAAGCTTGCCCGCATCCGCAAGTTCCGTCAGATCGCGCCGGATCGTTTGTACGGTAACGCCAAATCGTTCGGCCAGCCCCTCAACCGTGACGCGCCCCTCAGAGCTGGCGATATCCAGAATATCGGATTGGCGAAAGGAAAGAGACATGGGGTGGGTCCAAGGTAATGCGCCCTTTCGTTTTTGTTCTTTTAGGTGAATTTGGCAAGAAGCGCTGCGAGATTTTCATACCAGCGTTGCAAAAAGAAAATAAACGAACATAAACGTTGACCATACGAAGAACATTCTGGCTAATGCGCCTGATCATGCCTGGCGGGGAATCATTGGACATGCAGTCGACAAACGACCAGATCAACGACCTTTTCATCATTGGCGGTGGCATCAATGGCTGCGGTATTGCCCGAGACGCCGCTGGGCGGGGCCTTTCAGTGGCGCTGGCGGAAATGAACGATCTGGCATCGGCCACATCTTCGGCCTCGACCAAACTATTTCACGGCGGGTTGCGGTATCTGGAATATTTTGAAATCCGTCTGGTGCGCGAAGCGCTGATCGAGCGCGAAACTCTACTGCGGGCCATGCCGCATATCAGCTGGCCGATGCGCTTTGTGTTGCCATATCACAAAGATATGCGGTTTGACTCCGAGACGCCAACATCGCGCTTGCTCAGCACAGTGATGCCGTGGATGCGGGGGCGGCGTCCGGCATGGCTGATCCGGTTGGGTTTGTTCCTGTACGACAATCTGGGCGGGCGCAAAATTCTGCCCGGAACCACGTCTCTGAACTTGCGCTCGACGCCGGAAGGGGAGCCTCTGCAGGATAAGTTCGAGACAGCCTATGAGTATTCAGATTGTTGGATCGAGGATTCCCGGCTGGTGGTTCTGAACGCGCGGGATGCTGAGGCGCGTGGTGCACAGATCATGGTGCGGACCGAGGTGATCTCGGCCGAACGGGTGGGCGATATGTGGGAAGTGACAGTACGGGATCGCGACAGCGACCAGACCCGTGTGGTAAAGGCGAAAATGCTGATCAACGCGGGCGGTCCGTGGGTTGGCGACATCATCCAGACGAAAATCCGCGTGAACTCGCGCGAGGGTGTTCGGTTGGTACGTGGCAGCCACATCGTGACACCCAAATTGTACGATCACGACAAGTGTTACTTCTTTCAGGGCGAAGATGGCCGCATCATCTTTGCCATTCCATATGAGCAGGATTTCACCCTGATCGGCACCACCGATCAGGATCATTCGGACCCGTCCACCAAGCCGGTTTGTACCGAGGCTGAGCAGGAGTATCTCTGCGCCTTCGCGTCGAAATACTTCAAACGCACTGTCACTCGTGATGATGTTGTATGGACCTATTCCGGTGTGCGCCCGCTGTACGACGATGGGGCCAGCAGCGCCACTGCGGCGACGCGGGATTATACGCTGAAGGTCGATGCGCAGGGTGGGGCGCCCGTCTTAAACGTGTTCGGCGGCAAGATTACCACCTACCGCAGGCTTGCTGAAAGCGCGCTGGAGAGGGTGGCCGAGTTCTTTCCGGACCTGCCCGGTCCCTGGACAGCAGGTGTCGCTTTGCCCGGAGGCGACTTTCCAGTAGATGCCGTCGACACCCTGAAAAGCGACCTTCTGGCAGAATTCTCGTTCCTTACCGCAGCCTGGGCCGCACGCTTGATCCGCGCATACGGCACTGAGGCGCGTGATGTTCTGGGCGGTGCAAAACAGGCCGCTGATCTGGGCGAAGACTTTGGCGCAACCTTGACCGCGCAGGAGGTCGCTTGGCTGATGGACAAGGAATATGCGCGCACCGCTGATGACATTGTCTGGCGGCGCAACAAGCTGGGTCTTCGTCTGAACAAGGATCAGATCGCGCGGATCGATGATTGGATGGCCGAGCGCCGCGCCGCGTGACAGAGGTTGCAAGCCTCTTGGCGGTGGACTCCTGTTGTGTTAGCCCTTGGAGACGGTCGGCAGACACCGAGGCGCCGCTGCTCTGGTTCAGAGTGCTAAACCTGCCTGTGAGACATGATTGACATTGCAACACGCAGGGCGTTGCGTCGTCAGGTCAGCGGCCAACGAATGCGCAGAACGCCCGATGTGGATGTGTGATGAGCAAAACGCCAGTCCCCTTACATCTTGATGATCTGACCCCGTTCGTTCGGACCTTGTCCAACCAACTGGGAGACGCCAGTCCCTCGCACCTGACGCTGATGAACATGGTTGCGCGCGCAGCCGGGTTTCAGAATGTGCAACATATGCGGGCCGACAGTGCGGCCAGCCGCAGGCTGCAGAATCGGTCGGATCCACCGGCACCCAATGCTCGGTTGGTTGAACGCACGCTTCATCTGTTCGACACAGAGGGCAGGTTGAGGCAGTGGCCTTCGAAGCGTTCGGTGCAAACCCTTTCGCTTTGGGCGCTCTGGGCTGCTGTACCGTCAGGCAGGACATTGCATGAGGCTCAGGTTAACGCGTGCCTCAATGCAGAGCATTGTTTTGACGATCCGGCAACTTTGCGCCGTACGATGATTTCCTGCGGGTTGCTGACGCGGCGCAAGGACGGATCAGAGTATCGCAGGGTTGAACAAGAACCACCCGTCGATGCCAAACAGGTGATCCACGATATCGCCAGACGACGGCGTGAAAGATCGCAGTAAGAAAAAAGCCCCGCGGTTGCTGCGGGGCTTTTTGGATCATGCGGCGGTCTCGGACGGGCCGGGATCGTTCTTGCTGCCTTTCAACCATTCTCGCGTGCTCTGCATCAACGCGTAGAGCACTGGCACCACGATGACACCGATCACGGTTGCAGCCAGCATACCGCCAAACACGGCAACACCAATCGCCTTCTGACTTGCGGCACCCGCGCCGTTTGCAGCCAACAGGGGAACAACACCCAACAGAAAAGACAAGGCTGTCATCATCACGGCGCGGAACCGCTGGAAAGCAGCCTCTGCTGCGGCATCTTTGATCGACAAACCTTTGGCGCGTTGCTCCATCGCAAATTCAACGATCAGAATACCGTTTTTCGATGCCAGCCCCACAAGCATGATCATCCCGATCTGCGTGTAGAGGTTGATGTCGCTGCCCACAATCGCCACGGCTGCCACGGCCCCGAACAGGGCCACAACAACAGAAAGAAGGATCGAAACAGGCATCGACCAGCTTTCGTATTGCCCGACCAGGAACAGGTATCCAAACAAGATCGCAAGCCCAAGGATGATGATCACCAAACTGCCCGAGGCCAGCTGTTGCTGCGCCGTGCCGGTCCATTCGAACGCATAGCCGGGGGGCAGGGCGGTTGCGGATTCTTCCGTCATCACCGTGATGGCGTCACCACTTGACAGACCCGGCGCTGGCACTGCCGTCACCGTGGCCGAGCGGAACAGGTTGTGGCGTTTGAGCAGAACCGGACCAAGCACGTTTTCCACATCAATCAGCGTACCCAGCGGAACCATATCGCCTTTTTGCGACCGGACATACAGGTTGGCAATGTCTTCGACATTGTCCCGATAGGAACCATCTGCCTGAATCATCACGCGATAAACGCGACCAAACAGGTTGAAGTCGTTGACATAGTAGGACCCCAACTGTGCCTGCATCGTTTGGAAAACCTCGGCCACCGAAACATCCAGAGTCTTGGCTTTTTCTCGATCAAGATCGACAAAAAGCTGTGGAACGTTGGCGCGGAACGTCGTGTAGGCCTGCGCAATCTCGGGCCGCTGGTTCGCAGCGTAAACGAATGACCCCACGGCTGAGGCCAGATCCTGTGGTGAGCCACCACCCGTTTGCTGCACTTCCATCTCGACGCCAGCCGACATGCCCAAACCTTGAATGGGCGGGGGATTGAAGGCCACGATCGAGGCCGCGGATTCGGCGTTGGCGATCGCAAGGACCTTGGCCAGGATTGCATCGGCGCTCAGGTCTTCTTCCTGACGCTCCGCCCAGTTATCGAGGTTCACAAATATCGCGGCACCGTTGGTGGTTGTGCCGTTCAAAAGCGAGAACCCGTTGACCAGAACTGTGCTGGCGACTCCGGGGATTTCTCGTATCTGATCGTCCAGACGCGCCGTCACGGTTTCAGTCCGTTCTAGAGTCGCGGCGTCAGGCAGTTGAACGTCAACAAAGAGATAGCCGTTGTCTTCAAGCGGGATGAACCCGGCCGATGTGTTCGACATGATCGTGCCGGTGCCCAGACCCAGACCGACTACGATGGCCAGCGCGATGGCAGGAAACACCAGCAGCTTACGCACAATGGCGACATAGCCGTTTCGCATCGTACCGATAAACCCTTCGAACACCGCCAGCAGCCCTTTGGGCGGGCCTGAACGTTCCCGCAGAACCAGACCGCACAGGGCAGGCGATAGCGTCAGCGCGTTGATGGATGAAATCACAACTGCGGTCGAAATGGTGACAGCAAACTGCGAATACAGTCGCCCCGAGATGCCCGGCATGAAGGTAACAGGCACAAACACGGCCAGCAGAACCAGCGTGGTTGCAATGACCGGGCCGGTGATTTGGCCCATCGCCTTGCGGGTTGCTTCGGCGGGGGGCAGCCCTTCGTCTGCGATGATACGTTCAACGTTCTCGACCACAACGATAGCGTCATCCACCACAATACCGATGGCCAGGACCAGCGCGAACAGCGAAATCGTGTTCAGCGACATGCCAAAGGCCAGAAGGAATGCAAATGTCCCGATCAGCGACACGGGGATGGCGACCGCAGGGATGACCGTCGCACGCCAACTGCCAAGGAAAATAAACACAACCGAGATCACAAGGATGAATGTCAGGATCAGAGTCGAGACGACGTCGTTCAGGGATGCCTCGACAAAGTCGGTGGTGTTGAACGGCACTTCATATTCCACGTCTGTCGGGAACGCGCGGGACAAGCGTTCCAACTCTGCCTGCACGCGCTCGGACACCGCCAACGCGTTTGCACCGGGTGCTTGGTAGATGCCAATCACCGTGGCCGGAACTGCCTGAAAAAAGCCTGAGGCCGAATAGAACTGCGCCCCAAGCTCCGTCCGGGCGATGTCCTTGACGCGCACGATAGCGCCGTCAGCTCCGGTACGGATGACAATGTCCGCGAATTCATCCGCCGACGTCAGGCGACCCTTGGACTTGATTGTATATTGAAACGTTTGCCCTTCAGGGACCGGAGGAGAGCCGATTGAGCCCGCAGACACTTCGATGTTTTGCTCACGGATCGCGTTGATGACGTCACCTGGTGTGATGGACAGGGCTGCCATCTTGTCCGGGTCCATCCAGATCCGCATGGCGTATTCAAGGTTGGTCAGGACGTCCGCCTTACCCACGCCCTGCACACGCGCCAGCGCGTCACGCAGGTTGATTGAGGCATAGTTTGACAAAAATACGCTGTCATAGGTGCCATTGGGCGAGGTCAGCGTGACCAGCATCAGCATGTTGGTCGAGGATTTCTGCGTGACCACACCCGAAGACGTCACCTCGGTTGGCAACGAAGACATGGCCTGCGCAACGCGGTTCTGAACGTTCACCGAAGCGATATCAGGGTCAGTGCCGACCTCGAAAGTGACGTTCAGCGAGTAAGATCCGTTGTCCGAAGACGTGGACGTCATGTAGATCATGTCGTCCACACCGTTGACCTGCGCTTCGATTGGTGCAGCGACGGTATTTTCAACGGTTTCGGCGTTGGCGCCGGTGTAGGTGGTTGTAACGCTGACGACCGGTGGCGTAATATCGGGGAACTGCGCGACAGGCAGAACCATATAGCCGATGCCGCCCATGATGGTCAGCACCAACGAAATGACAAGCGCCAGCTTTGGCCGGCTGATGAACAGGGCTGAGAACATCAGTTATTCTCCCGGCTGCTCAGAGGCCACGACCGCGTCAACGGCCACGCCGGGGCGGACCCGCTGCAGGCCCTCGACAATCACACTTTCGCCTTCACGCAAACCGTCGGTCACGATGATCGCGGTGCCAACCGTGTCGCCGGTGGTGATGTAGCGTTGCTCGACCATCTGTTGGTCGTTGACCACCAGAACAAATTCACCCCGCTGATCGCGTTGCAGCGCGGCCTGAGGCACCAGTACCTGCAAGGTGGGTTCCAGCGCTTCGATCTGAACGTTCACAAAGGCACCATCCAGGATCAGACGATCGGTATTGTCGAATTGCGCCCGGACGGTGATAGCGCCTGTTAACGGATCGATGCGGTTGTCGACAAACACGATCCGGCCAACCTCATCCAATTCGGTGCCATTGGGCAGAATGACATGCACATTGGGGCTCTGCGAGCTTTCCGCCAATGAAGCGGAACTTTCGCCGTAGGTTTGCAAAACCGATGTAAACAGCTTTTCGTTCAGCGAAAAGTTCACGTAGATCGGCGTTTCACTCACGATATTGACCAGCGGTGGGTTAGTTGGCCCCACAACGTCACCCACGCTGGTGGTGATGCTGCCGATACGCCCATCGAACGGCGCGTGGATTTGCGTATAGCTCAGGTCCAGTTCAGCCTGCTGGATCGCTGCGTTTGCGGCTTTGACTTCGGCCTCAGCCACCAGTTCGTTGGCGCGGGCAATGTCGCGTTCCGATTCTGGTGTGGCGTCGCGCTTATACAGCTCTTCTTTCCGGGCCAGATCGACCTTGGCCAGTTCCAGATTTGCCTCGGCCCGGTTCAGATCGGCCTTGCGGGCTTCAAGCGTGGCCTCATACAGATCGGGCTCAATCGTGAACAGAAGATCACCTTCCTTGACGGTTGCGCCGTCCTCGACCTCGCGGCTGTTGAGAAACCCATTCACACGGGCGACAATGTCGACGTTGTTGATCGCTTCGGCGCGGCCGATAAAGGTGGCTTCGTCGGTAATCTCTTCAGTGTAAGCTGCCGAAATCGACACTTTCGGAGGCGCGCTTTCTTCCTGGGCGGCGAGTGGAGACGCCAATCCCACAGACAACAGCACAAACGCTGCGGCCAATGGCCTGCTGGTCCGGGTGGAAGAAAAAAGTGCTGGGGACATGGCGAAAGCCTCGTGCGTGACGGTAAGAAATAATGCCGGGCGCACCGCGTAGGAGGCCCGAGTCGGAAGAGCTTAATGTCAGGATGACTTTTTTGCGGTAGTTTCTCAAGCGCGATGAATCCGGAACCGGCCAGAGTCAGCGCAGAATATTTCAGCGCTTTGGCTGGTTTAGAAGTTTGCTTTGCTTTTACCGGAAAGAAAAACGGGGGCCATATAAGCCCCCGAAGATTGATTGCATTGAAAGAGGGTCAGGTGCGTGTGCCTGCAAATTTTTCCTGCCAGTCTTCGCGTTGTTCATCTGTGATTTTCGCGAATAGAACATCCGGTACAGTAAATGCGTGACCAGCGGGCAGGGCGTCCAATGCCGCGGCCACGTCTTCGGGCCAGCCCGTGTCCAGTGTGTTCATGGCGCTAAGCATACGGGCCGCGGTGTCAGGTACGAACGGTGCGCTGAGCACAGCGTAAAGACGGATCAGGTTCAAACCCAGACGCACCTGAGCGGCGGCCTGTTCAGGATTTTCCTTGAAGGTCGACCATGGGGCCGCTGCTTGAAGGTATTCATTGCCCGCCACCCAGATCGCCCGTAGCTCCTGCGCGGATTTGCGAACTTCCATCGCTTCCATATGGCCTTCATAGGCGCGGACGCGGCGAGTCAACTCGTCGATCAGGGCGTTTTCGCGTTCCCCGTAGCTGCCGCCCTCAGGCACAGCTTCGCCAAACTTCGAGCGGCAGAACTTGGTTATCCGGCTGACAAAGTTACCTAAAACATCGGCAAGGTCCTTGTTCACCGATTGCTGGAAGTTTTCCCAAGTGAACTCACTGTCGCTGCTTTCAGGCGCATGGCTCAGCAGCCACCAGCGCCAATAATCGGCGGGCAGGATCTCAAGCGCCTGATCCATGAACACACCGCGCCCCTGGCTGGTCGAGAACTGGCCGCCATCATAGTTCAGGTAGTTGAAAGACTTGATATAATCGACCAGCTTCCAGCGCTCGGACGATCCGGTGTCTTCATTGTGCGAATTTGTGCCCAGGATGGTGGCTGGGAAGGACAGGGTGTGGAAGGGCACGTTGTCTTTGCCCATGAATTGCACATAGCGTACGTCATCCGCGCCCTTGTCGGTGCGCCACCAGCGCTCCCAATCGGCATCGGTTCTGCCGCCGGCATCCGCCCATTCCTTGGCGCAGGCGATGTATTCGATGGGTGCATCGAACCAGACATAGAAGACCTTGCCTTCCATGCCGGGCCAGTCCTGATCTCCTTTTTTGACCGGAACACCCCAGTCCAAGTCGCGGGTGATGCCCCGGTCTTGAAGACCGTCGCCATCGTGCAGCCACTTCTTGGCAATCGAGGTTGTTAGAGTTGGCCAATATGGGTTCTCTTTAAATCCCGAAAGATCTTCGGTCTTAGTCAACCCTTCGTTATCTCCTCCCAAAAACTCATTTCTAAATTTGGGTGGAATTTTGGTATCGATCCACGCGTCCAACTGGTCTTTCATCGCTGACTGGCGCAGATACAGATGCTTGGTCTCGCGCACCTCAAGATCGGTCGAGCCGGAAATGGCAGAGCGCGGGTTGATCAGATCGGTCGGGTCCAACTGCTTGGTGCAGTTCTCGCATTGATCGCCACGCGCGCGGTCGTACCCACAATTGGGGCAGGTGCCTTCGATGTAACGGTCGGGAAGGAAACGGCCATCTGCGTTGGAATAGACCTGTTTCTCACTAACTTCGCGGATCAGTCCGGCGTCATCCAGTTTTCCCGCAAAATGCTGGGTCAGGCGCTTGTTTTGTTCGCTGGACGAGCGGCCAAAGTGATCGAAGCTGAGGCCAAACCGGTTGGCGATATCGGCCTGAACCGCATACATATCTGCGCAATATTCGGCCACGGGCTTGCCCGCCTTGGCCGCCGCCAGTTCCGCTGGCGTGCCGTGTTCATCCGTGGCGCACAGGAACATGACCTCATTCCCACGGCCACGCTGGTAGCGTGCATACAGGTCGGCAGGCAATTGCGAGCCGATCAGATTGCCGAGGTGCTTGATCCCGTTGATGTAAGGGATCGCCGAGGTGATGAGAATCCGAGCCATTTTGCGTGTCCACGTAACTGTCTGCGCGCTCGTCTACCTTATGTAACCCGCCAGCAAAAGGCCGGGTTTTGCATCGTTACCCTGAAATGCCACGATCCCACCAAAAAACGGCCCATCCTTGGAATACAGATTGCAGCCCGAAGGACGCAGACACTACCCATAGGTTGAAAACAGAATCACAACCTCTTGTAATTTAACAATCGTAAACCATATTAAATGTATACAAAAGTATACAATAACGAGGGCACATTGCTGATGTTCGACTTCCTGCTTGAGGGTGCATTCGTGCCCTTTACCATGGCGCTTGCGCTGCTGTTTGGCCTGCTGGCCCTGGAGCTGATCGCTTTGGTGCTGGGTGGAAGCCTGCTGGCAGGTGAAGGCGAAGTCGATCTGGATGCTTTAGACGTCCCGGATCTGGATGTCGCGGATTTCGATCTCGACATCGATGCCGACATAGATTTGGGCGAATTCGAACTGGCCGAGATTGAGACGGACGTTCCTGATGCTGTTGCTGCCGGGCCGATGGCTTGGTTGGGGATTGGCAAGGTGCCATTCATGATCTGGCTTGTTGTGTTGCTGGCAGGGTTTGGTCTGTCGGGCATCGGCCTGCAATTGGCGCTGCGCGATTTGTTGGGCTTTGACCTGCCTAGCTGGATGGCCGCAATCCCAGCAGGTGCGTTTGGCCTGTGGTTCGCACGTGGCTTTGGCGCGGTCTTTGCCCGCCTGTTGCCCAAGACCGAGACCGAGGCGATGTCCGAACGGATGCTAGCCCGCCGCCGCGGCGTGATCTCACAAGGAACGGCGTCTCGCGGACGCCCCGCCGAGGTGCGCGTTATGGACCGGTTCGGAAACACGCATCACCTGCGCGCCGAGCCGCTGCAAGACAAAGACATCCTTGAGCAAGGCACCGACGTTCTGGTGCTGCGTGACAGACGGCGGGACCGGTTCGTTCTGGTCGGCTTGTCGGACTAACCAAATTACCAACTCTTAAATCGGAGGATTTTGCATGGAAGTTTCATTCCTGGCCATTACGGTCGTCACCATTCTGGCCGTCCTGTTATTCATCGGCCTTGTACTTGGCCGCCTTTATAAACGCGCGACCCGCGAAGTGAGCCTGGTGAAAACCGGGGCGGGCGGTAAAAAAGTCATCATGGATGGCGGTGTGGTCATTGTGCCGTTGCTGCATGAGGTCAGCCCCGTGAACATGAAAACCCTGCGCCTTGAAGTGCAGCGCAGCGGTGAAGCCGCGCTGATCACTCAGGACCGCATGCGCGTGGATGTGGGCGTTGAGTTTTACGTCTCGGTCATGGCGACAGAAGAGGGCATTGCCCGCGCCGCGCAGACACTGGGCTCGCGCACATTCGACGTCGAACAGCTGCGCGAGATGATCGAAGGCAAACTGATCGACGGCCTGCGTGCCGTGGCCGCCCAGATGACCATGGACGGACTGCACGAAAACCGCGCTGACTTTGTGCAAGAGGTGCAGAACGCAGTGTCCGAGGACCTGTTGAAGAACGGTCTGTCGCTCGAATCCGTCTCTCTCACCGCGCTTGACCAGACACCGTTCGAAGCGCTGGACGAGAACAACGCCTTTAACGCTGTGGGTATGCGCAAGCTGGCCGAGGTGATTGCAGCCTCGAAAAAAGAACGCGCGCAGATTGATGCGGATGCCGAGGTTGAAGTACGTCGTGCCGCGATGGAGGCCGAGCGTCAGAAACTGCTGATCGAGCAGGACGAGGCGCAAGCGCGGATCGAGCAGACCCAGAAGGTCGAAACCCTGCGCGTCGCGCAAGAGGCCGAGATTGCGGCGCGGACCGAAGACTCAGTACGCGAAACCGAACGTGCCCGGATCGCCCGTGAAGAAGCCATCCGCGGGGCCGAGATCGAACGCGAGCGCAAGATCCGTGACGCTGAGATTGCGAAAGAACGTGAGATCGAAGTCGCGGAACAGGAGCGTCAGATCATCATCGCGCAGAAATCGGAAGAAGAAAGCCGCGCACGTGCATCTGCTGACCTTGCCCGGGCCGAGGCGACAAAGGCGACCGAGGCCGTCGTGACCGCCCGTGAAGTGGCCGAAGCTGAACGCCAGAAGCAGATCGTATTGATCGAAGCGACGCGTGAAGCCGAACGTCAGGCGACTGCGATCCGTCTGGCCGCGCAAGCCGAGAAAGAGGCTGCCGCCGACCGTGCCGAAGCGCGTCGTGAAGAAGCTCAGGCGGAAGCGGATGCGCTGAACATTCGCGCCGAGGCCAAGAAGAACGACATGCTGGCCGAAGCGGAAGGTAAGCGCGCGATTGTTGAGGCCGACAATGCCTTGTCCGCCGCGCAGATCCGGATGAAGGTTGATATGGCGCGGATCGAGACGATGCCGTCAATCATCTCGGAAATGGTGAAACCGGCCGAGAAGATCGACTCGATCAAGATCCATCAGGTCGGTGGCATCGGTGCCGGTGCATCAGGCGGTGGAGCGGCCAACAGCGACAAGCCGGTGGTCAATCAGGCGTTGGACTCGATCATGGGCATGGCTGTGCAGATGCCCGCGCTCAAGAAGCTGGGCGAAGAGCTCGGGCTGTCGATGGAAAACGGTGTCGGCGGTGTGGTGAACGGCGCGCTAGAGGCGACGCCAGAACCCGCAGACACGGTCGAGATCGTCGAGGAAGAGACGTCGCCGACTCAGTAAAAACGAACAAAGAACAAATGGGCCGGGAATTTCCCGGCCCTTTTTACTCTTCCCGAGAGCGTTTCAAAAGGCGCCCGACGGTAAAGGATGTGCGCGGAGCGTAGACGTAGTTCGTCCGCTCTTCCGGCGTTGGGCGAGAGCGCATCCGCGCAAGACCAAAAATGATCAACCCCAGATGTCCTGTGGCCACAAAGGCAAACAAAGCGCCGGGGCCGAACTGTTCGATCAGTGTCGAAGAAATATAGGGCGATGCAATTGCGCCCAAGGCGTACCAGAACATCAAGGCCGCAGACAGTTCGACCCGTTCTTCACTGGTGGCAAAGTCATTCGCGTGGGCCGAAGACAGCGAAAAGATCGGAAAGGTCGTTAGGCCAAAGAACCCGGCGGCCAGCATCACCCCAAGTGTCCCGGTCCCGCTGGCGGCCATCGTGAACCCGCAACTCAGTACAGCAGCGGCAGACAACCATATCAGAACCCAGCGTCGGTCATATTTGTCGGCAAGCCAGCCCAATGGATACTGTGCCAGTGCCCCGCCCAATACAAACGAAGCAAGGAAGAACGCAATCTGGTCCACGCCCAGCCCGACTTCTTGCCCGTAGACCGGACCAACCATGCGGAAGGACGCAGAACTGAGCGCCGAGACGATCACGCCGGCCACAGCCAGTGGGGAACAGGCCCATGCAAGCTTGGGCCGCAGCCGCTGTGTGTTCGGTGTCTGCGGTTGGCTGGCACGTGTCAGGGTCAGGGGCAGTAGCGAAGCACAACACAGGATCGCCAACAAGTTGTAGGACACGTAAGAGGCAGGCGGCAGCACCGCGATCATCAACTGTGCGCCCAGCGAGGCACCCAGATCCACGAGCCGATAGGTTCCCATGGCCCGGCCGCGCGTTTCATTGGTTACCTTGGCGTTCAGCCACGCCTCGATCACCGTGTAGCATCCCGCGATACAGGTGCCCGAAGCGATCCTGAGAACCGCCCAGATGTAGGGATTGTCTGTCAGGGTGTGACCGATCAATCCCATCGCGCCCAAGGCGGTGCAGACCGCGAAAGCACGAGAGTGGCCGACACTGCCCATCAGGCGCGGCGCCCACCAGCACCCGACAAAAAAGCCGATAAAATGGGCTGAACCCAGCAGACCGATCTGCTCGGTTGTAAACTCCAGCGTGATGCCGGAAATAGCATCGAGCGGACCAACCCCGCCCGTCGACAGCTGCAACAGAATGGCCGAAAGAAAAAGGGCGGCAAAGGAAATGATCGTGCGCATAGTGATCTCAGATTGGCGTCGTTGCCGCACAATGCGCGCATCTATTCGACTTTATCGAGTCGTTTTTTGCGCTTTGTTAATTAACGCGCACGGCTGATCTCGGCATGGATGTCCAGAACGACGGTGTCGCGAACCAGATCAGGATAGCCTGACGCGCCAAAGTCATGCCGGTTGAGGGCCCCGGTCAGGCCGATGGACAATGTGTTCAGATCGTCTGCCGCTGTGCCTGCCTGCCGATATAGATTGGCGTTCAGCGTGATCGGCCGCGTTACGCCTCTAACCGTCAGGTCCCCCGTAATGCGGGCCCCGTCCGAGATGCGCCCCTGTGCGCCAAGCTCAATTTTCGTTGAGACAAACCGGATTGTTGGGTGCTGCTTGGCATCCAGTACACTGGGGCTGAGCATGGGCATTCGGGCAAAAGGCAACCGTGTTCTGGCCTTGCTGACATCCAGCACAACCGAGACTTGACTGTTCTGCAGTTGGCGCGTGTCGATGTGAACATCGGCGGATCGGATTGGCATGGATCCCGACTGCATCACACCCGACAGGTTAAAGCTGAAGCCGACCCTGGTGTCGCTTGTCGATAGAACGTAAGGGCTGAGCGTCGCGTGCGACGGTCGGGCAAGGGGCAGGGCCGCCAGTCCGGCAAGGAAAGTGCGTCGGGTCAATACTCTCATGCCCGAAGGCTAGGGCGTGCGCTTTGACGGGCCAATCAAACATTGCGTGATCGTGGCTTTTTCAGACCGGGGCTTCTTTGGTCGCGACGCGCGTCAGGTGCAGGCCGGACCGGGCGGCGGTCATAGTGGCCTGCCATGTGACCGGGGGCAGGGCACGGGCGCGGCGGCGGGTCAGGGTCCAGCGCCGGGCCTCGCCCTGATGGGCCGCAGCCATATGCCAGCGCGTCTCGACCCCTTGCGCGCCACCGTCACCGGGGGTCAGCAGCAGGCCAAGCGGAGCCCGCCCCATCGTGCCGCCCTGTTCGGCGGCCAGATGCATCCGGCGTACCGGTGTCAGACCCGGCGCGCCTGGCAGGTCGCCGATGATCAACGGGATCGCCCCGCTGCGCAGCGCTTCTTCCATGCACCACAACAGATCTTCGGCGCGGGTGGGGCGGACAAAGATGAACCGGGCCGGATCGGCAAAGGGCATCATCCCGTCCGGGTTCAGCTGACCAGGCTCCCACGCGGGCGAGATCCACAGCACGGGCCCCTGCGCCTGACTGGCCAGCCACATGGCAAAGCTGCGCCGGGCAGGGCCACATGCCTCGTGCACGCGGCCCAGTTGCAGGGTGATTTGACTATGTAGGGTCAACCCCGGAGCAGCACGCGCGGGTTTTTGATCAAGAAGATGAGCAGCCATGCAGGCAGGCTAACATGTTCTTACTTTGTTCTCAATGATCGAATGCAGCCCTGAAAAGGTCAGCGCGACAGGATCATGCGCCCGTTTGCGAATTGGATGTTGGAAAATCGATGCAGGTAATCCATCCCCAGCAAGGACTTGTGCAGCTCACCTTCATTGACCCAGGCAGATACGTTTTGATCGGTGATGGGGCCAACGGTCAGGGTTTCAAGCCGGACCGGGGCGGTGCGCACCTCGCCATTGGCGGTCAGGGCGCGCCCAAAGTAATTCAGTTGATCCGGGTCGATACCTGCACGTTTCGCGTCCTGTGCGCTTAGGACAATTTGGCTGGCACCGGTGTCGACAAGAAAGTTGATTGGCTCACCATTGACCAAAACGGGCAGATAATAGTGGCCGTCATAGGCACGCGGCACCTCAATCGTTTCGCCAGTAACGGTCATCTGCGGAGCAGGGCTAACAGTTGAACGGATATCTTCCCAAAGACCAATAATCGCGATGACGCCGACAAAAATGAACACCCAGGCCATTACCTGTTGCAACGTCTTGTTCAGGGACTGGCGATTGTACGAGATGAACCAGAACACCAGCACTGTGCCAAGTATGACCAGATACACCAGTTGTCCAAAGCTGCCGCCATCCATGTGGTTCACCCCACCAAAGTTACGTGCTGTTTATATGGGGGTCTAAGATGCAAAACCAAAGGCCTTTAGGCCATCCAGAATGAACTGCACCGACAAAGCCGCCAGCAGCATACCCAGCAACCGGGTCAGCACATTCAACCCGGTTTTGCCCAGAATACGTGCGATCAGACCGCCTGACAGGAAGAAGATCAAAACGACGGCCATTACGGCCAGCATCACCAGGATTGCCTCGGCGATGCCCAGAAACCCCGGGTGCTGACCGGCCAAAAGGATGATCGTCGCAATCGACCCGGGCCCCGCCACCAAGGGAATGGCCAAAGGAAAAACAGACGGATCCGGGTGTTCTTCTTCTTCGGCCCGATCCTCGCGCCGTTTGGTGCGCCGTTCGAACAGCATGTCCAGCGCGGTCAGGAACAGCAGCGCACCGCCTGCAACCTTGAACGCCTCCATCGAGATGCCGACAAAGCCCAGAACCGCCTCACCAAAGGCTGCAAAGGCGATCAGGATGCCCGAGGCCACAGCACAGGTGCGATAGGCCGTCATGCGACGGGTCCGGGCATCCATACCCTGCGTCATCGCGACAAAAATCGGAGTTGTGCCAAACGGATCGATGACCACGAACAAGGTCGTGAACGCGGTGATGAAGAAAGCAAGGTCGATCATCCCGCAGCCTCCTGTTGCAGGTCTTTCAAAACAGCCAAAGCCTTTTCAGCCAAGGTGCTGGGAACGTACACGTGGTCATGGTGATACCCGGCAACCATGTTTGCCGGAATGTTGTTTTCCGCAAGGGCGGTCGAAACGGCAGCGGTCAGGCCCACCCCCTCAAGCGACGAATGAACCTGCAGTGTGATGCAGCGCATGGGCACCGCGTCTTCCGGTGCGGCGCCAACGGGGATGATCAGCGACAGACCTTCGGCTTCAATACAGCTTGCCCGTGTGCCTTCGGGCCAGGCTTTTTCTTGTGGCCAGACAACAAACGCAAATTCGCCCGGCTGAAGCACGGGGCGCATGCCTGCGATCATGGCCTTGGTTTCAACGACGGGCTTCATCATGCAACGTTTTCTGCCTGTTCCAGCCGTTCTGCCGCAGCAACCCATAGTGCTTCGGCCTTTTGCATCGCCTCGGTGACTTCCGCGAATTTGCGGTTCCAGGTTTCCAGATCGTTGATCTTGTCGTCTTCATACAAAGCCGGGTCCGACAGTTTGGCCGAAAGCTTGTCATGCATATCCGTCAGCTTCTCGATCCGATCCTCGCATTTGCGCAAATCGGCCCGCAAGGCCAGCATGGCCTCGCGCGAGGGGCGTTTGGGCTTGCTGACTTGCGGCTTTTCTTTGACAGGTTTGTCCCGCGCCAATAACAGAGATCGGTACGCTTCAAGGTCGCCGTCGAAGGGCTTGACCGTCCCGTCCGAGACCAACCAAAGCCGGTCCGCAACAAGGCTTAGAAGGTGCATGTCGTGGCTGACCAAAACGACCGCACCGGAGTATGCGGTCAACGCCTCGACCAGTGCTTCACGACTTTCAATATCAAGGTGGTTGGTCGGTTCATCCAGGATCAGCATATGCGGCGCATCAATCGTGGCGATCAGCAGCGACAGGCGCGCTTTCTGACCGCCGGACAGACGACCAACCTCGGTTTCGACCTGATCCGCGTTCAGTCCAAATCCAGCCAGCCGAGAGCGCCACTTGCCCGGCGCTTCGTCAGGACGCAGACGGCGCAGGTGGTCCAATGGCGTTTCGTCCACATAAAGCTCATCCACTTGATGCTGTGCGAAATAGCCGATGCGCAGCTTGTTGGAACGGCTCATCTTGCCCGCCATCAGGGGCAGGCGGTCGGACAAAAGCTTGGACAAGGTTGATTTGCCCTGACCGTTCTTACCCAACAGGGCAATCCGGTCATCCTGGTCAATCCGCAGGTTCAGGCGGCGCAGAACCTCAGTCTCGCCATAGCCGGTCACACCACCTTCGATCTGGATGATCGGCGGCGACAGTTCTTCTGGCTCGGGGAAGGAAAACGCGCGCAGGGCGGCCTCTTGCGGGGTTGAGACCAGTTGAATGCGCTCGATCATCTTCAGGCGGGATTGGGCCTGAACGGCCTTGGACGCCTTATAGCGGAAGCGATCGACGAAGCTTTGCAAATGCGCGATGCGTGCCTTCGCCTTGGCGTTCTCGGATTCCGCCTGCGCCAGACGTTCAGCGCGCCGTTCGGCGAATTTGTCATAAGGCACCGCGTAATAGGTCAGCTTGCGGTCTTCCAAATGCAGGATCGAGCCGACGGCACGGTTCAACAACCCTCGGTCGTGGCTGATTATGATCACCGTGTGCGGATATTTGGCCAAATAGCTTTCCAGCCACAACGCGCCTTCAAGGTCCAGATAGTTGGTTGGTTCGTCCAGCAACAGCAGATCAGGCTGCGAGAACAACACCGCTGCCAAAGCGACACGCATCCGCCAGCCGCCCGAAAAATCCGAACAGGGCTTTAGCTGGTCTTCATCGTCAAAACCCAAGCCTTTGAGGATCGAGGCAGCGCGCGCCTCGGCGGACCAGGCGTCGATATCGGCCAAGCGGGTCTGGATGTCGGCAATGCGGGCGGGGTCTTCGGCGCTGTCGGCTTCGGCCATTAAAGCGCTGCGTTCCGTGTCAGCGGCAAGAACCGTGTTGATCAGCGAGACATCGGACGAGGGCACTTCTTGAGCGACACCGCCGATCCGCGCGCGTTTGGGGACCGCGATATTGCCCGATTCCAGCGCCAGTTCCCCCCGGATCAGGCGGAAGAGGGTGGTCTTTCCGGTGCCATTACGGCCCACAAGGCCAACCTTGTGCCCGTCTGGAATGGTTGCGCTTGCGCCGTCAAATAAAGGACGGCCTTCAACGGCATAGGTGATGTCTTCGATCCGTAGCATGGGCCGCTCTTAGCAGAGGCGTGATGCCGCCGCCAGCGGCTTGGCATGTTCAAGTCTCATGCAATGTGTTAGCGCTGTGTCGTTTGCTTTTCTGAACGGTTTTTCCCATGCGCGCGGCCCAAACGCCCCCTCATCTGATCACGCTGATCTTTGCCACTGCGTTGTCGGTGCTGTCGCTGAACATGTTCCTGCCGTCGCTGGCCCACATGAGCGAAGATTTCGGCGTGGATTACGGCCTGATGAACCTATCGGTTGCCGGTTATCTGGCGGTTTCAGCCGTGCTGCAACTGATCATGGGGCCGCTGTCTGATCGCTTCGGACGCAGGCCGATCCTGTTGATGAGCATGACGATCTTCGTCGTCGCCTCAATCGGTTGCACACTGGCCGAGTCGATCTGGGTGTTCCTGGGTTTCCGGCTTTTGCAGGCTGCGGTGGTGGCCGGGTCGGTTCTGTCCAGCGCATCGATCAGAGACCGGTACCCACCAAACGAGGCGGCCAGCAAACTGGGGTATGTGGCGATGGCCATGGCTTTGGCACCGATGCTTGGGCCGATGCTGGGCGGCGGGCTGGATATGCTCTTTGGCTGGCGCTCGGGGTTTGTGCTTTACACTATGCTGGGGGCAGGGCTGTTGGTTTTGCTGTGGTTTGACATGGGCGAGACCAACATGAACCGCTCGTCCACCTTTTCAGCCCAACTGCGCGAATACCCGGATCTGTTTCGCGCCCGCAGGTTCTGGGGTTACGCCCTGTGCGCGTCGTTTTCGATTGGCGGGTTCTACAGCTTCATCACCGGCGCGCCACTGGTCGCCGCCGCTTGGTTCGATCTGAGCCCTGCGATGTTGGGCCTTGGCATAGGGATTATTACCGGCGGGTTCATGGTGGGTAACTTCGTCACTGGCCGGATCGCCGCGCGGACACGTCTGACCACGATGATCCTGATCGGACGGATTGTGGCCTCGACCGGGCCATTCCTCGGATTGCTGCTGTTTCTCGCTGGCCTTGGGTCGGTCTGGGTGTTCTTCGGCTCGGCCATATGTGTGGGATTCGGCAACGGGCTGACCAACGCCAATGCCTCGGCAGGGGTGATGTCCGTGCGCCCCAGGCTGGCAGGCAGCGCGGCAGGGTTGTCTGGCGCGATGGTGGTGGCGCTTGGGGCTGTCCTGACCTCGATGACGGGTGCGTTTGTCAGCCCCGAAAACGGGCCGTTTCTGGTTCTGGGCATGATGTGGGCATGCAGCTTTGCCGGGTTGCTTGCGGTGCTGTATGTCCGTCGTCTCGACCGGATCGACCCGTTGCCCGACACATTCTGAACGCCAAAGCGGCGAACGGGCCATCATAACACTTTTCATAAGCCAAAGACCGTGATACGCGGCGCGCGATGGATTTCGGCGCGGGCCCCGCGTCACATTGTAAGGAGAGGCCGACATGGCACTGGAACGCACATTCTCGATCATTAAACCCGATGCAACCCGCCGCAACTTGACTGGCAAAATCAATGCCAAGTTCGAAGAGGCCGGCCTGCGCATCGTCGCGCAAAAGCGCATCCACATGACCAAAGAGCAAGCCGGCAAGTTCTACGAAGTGCACGCCGAGCGTCCGTTCTATGACGAACTGTGCGAATTCATGTCGTCGGCTCCGGTTGTTGTTCAGGTTCTGGAAGGTGAAGGCGCCATTGCAAAGAACCGCGAAGTCATGGGCGCAACCAATCCTGCAGACGCAGCACCCGGCACCATCCGTGCCGAGTTTGCCGAGTCGGTTGGTGAAAACTCGGTCCACGGTTCGGACGCACCTGAAACCGCAGCCGTTGAGATCGCGTACTTCTTCTCGGGCATCGAACTGGTCGGCTAAGCCACCGCTTCTACCGAAGTATTGGGCCGCTCCAACTGGGGCGGCCTTTTTTGTTCAGACCTGCTTTAGATCTTTGGGTGCAACGCGCACGCCAATGGCATCCAGATCGGCGATCATCTGGTTTTCGGGCGCGGCGCTATTGCCCGCCTTTATCGCGTCAAAGCGCTGACGCAGGGCTTTCTTTTCTTCGCCTTTGCAGTCGTTCCACGGACGGCCCTGCAACCCCATCACAAGAACGTAGTAGCCGATAAAATGGGCCCTGGTCCCGGCGCGCAATAGACGGGCATAAGCCTCGTCCGGCCCTAGCTCTCGCAACTCTTCCGCCGAATGAATCCCTGCACGGGCGCAGGCTTGTTCGAAAGCCGGGCCAAGGTTTCGGATCGATGAAACAGGGTCGCTCATGCGTTCGTTTTACGTTCATCCCGCTGCCCTGTCACCCGAGGATTACGTTTGGTCAAAACGGAATGTCTTGATGTTTTCCCAAGCTTGCGTTTGCATGAGGCGAGGCTTTCGCGGAGGGTCGGGTGTTTGAACACACAAAGACCAAAGAAGGATCGATTGAAGGGGGAGTGAACGTGCCGTCTGAAGACCTGTTCTTTCTCTCCTCGATGATGGACACGAAAGCTATTGAGGCCTCTTTGCTGGGCTTAACTTTGGTGATTGAGCCAAAAGGTACAAGCAAGCCTTTTTCGATTTTGGATTGCCATGACCAGACCCAGCGCGCAGCAGGTCGAGTGCTGATCGAAAGCGGCGGGGCACTGCACTTGCTGCAAAAAGACCAGCGCCCGTTGTCCCAGAGCGGCTTTGGTAAAGGGCGGTTCGTTCATGACCTGCCTGACGGTGAAGTGCGGGCGGCGATGCACGATTTTCCAAAGCTCCGGGCCCTGATGCAGATTGGGGTCGGTAAGCTGGAAGAGAGCACTCTTGTTGTGCTGGACGAACTGCAAAAGACGCAGGTCAGAGGGGTGATCTGGTCTATGACGTCGGCCTCGGGGCAGGCTACGGTCGTTCGATTGCATGGGTTGCGCGGTTATGAACGCACCTATCAAAAGGTCTGCTCTTCAATCGTTGAATTGCCGGGCTGCGCACAGGACGTTGAAGCGCTCTATGCAGGTCTGTTTTCGGGCTTGGTGACCTACCGGGCCAAGCCCGAGATCAAACTTGGAAAAACCGAACCCTCGCTCGAAGTGGCGACAGATATTATACACACCCATCTGAAGGTTGCCCGGCAAAACGAAGAGGGCATAGTCGCCGATATTGATACAGAGTTTCTGCACGATTACCGTGTGTCATTACGTAAGATCCGGTCTGTAGTCAGCTTGTTCAAAGGGGTGTTTTCCGAAGACCAGACCGAAGAACTGAAACGCGTTTTTTCGAACCTTATGGCGCCAACCGGGCGGCTGCGAGATCTGGATGTATACCTTTTGGAAAAAGATATGTACTTCAGCCTCATACCAGCCAACCTTCATGTGGGACTGCAGGCGATGTTTGAGCAGTTTCAGAAAGAGCGCAAACAGGAACTGTCGCGCTTGTCTCGCAGATTGCGCAGTCGTGACTACAGCGCGTCGATGGATCGTCTGATCGAAAGGTTCGATGGCACCGTCCATCTGCAACCGGGACCAAACGCCGATCGGGGCGCTTATGACTATGCCTGTACGCTGATCTGGAAACGCTATCGCAAGGTGTGCAAAATCGCGCGAAGCATCACCGATGACACTCCGGATGAGACGGTCCATGACCTGCGTATTGATTGCAAGAAACTGCGTTATTTGATGGAGTTCTTTGCCCCGCTCTTTGACGCGAAGGCATTCAAAACGATACTCAAGCCTTTAAAAAAGCTGCAAGATAACTTGGGTCTGTTTAATGACTATTCGGTGCAGCAAGAGGCTCTGCTGACATTTGTCTCGCAGCAAAGCAACGCGCAGGGTCGTGTGGATTCACAGATTGGTCTGGCTGTAGGAGGGTTGATTGCCGTGCTGGATCAACGTCAAAAGTTCGAGCGCAGCCGTGTCATCACCAGTTTCCAGCATTTTGACAGCCCTGAAACCCAGCATCTGTTCCGCAGATTATTTCACCATAATGAGGAGTGAGGGATGAAGATCATTGCCTGCTACAGCAACAAGGGCGGTGTCGGTAAAACCGCAACCTCGGTGAACCTCGCATTTGCGTATGCGCAGGCAGGGAAACAGGTTCTGCTGTGTGATCTCGATCCTCAAGGCGCGTCGGGCTTCTACTTTCGCGTGAAACCATCAAAGAAACTGACGGACGCGCGGTTTTTCGAAGATGTAGAACGGTTTACCAAGGCAATCCGGGCCAGCGACTTTGAAGGTTTGGACGTGCTGCCTGCAAACCTGACTTTCCGCGATTTCGATGTGTTCCTGTCCCGGATGCGTAACAAACGCTCGCGCCTGAAAAAGGCACTGGTTTCGGCCGGCAGTGACTATGACGTGATCATCCTGGATTGCCCGCCAAACTTTTCGACCCTGTCAGAGAACATCTTCAAGGCGGCTGATGTAATCGTTGTGCCGGTTATTCCCACAACTCTTTCTGAACGCACGTTCGACCAGTTGGTAAGCTTTTTTGACGAACACAAGCTGCGCAAGAAAAAGCTGAGGGCGTTCTTTTCGATGGTCCAGCAGCGGAAGGTTCTGCATCAGGAAACGATGCTGTCGATGCGCAAGCTGTATCCTAAACGGTTTTTACAAACGACGGTGCCATTTGCGGCGGACATAGAAAAAATGGGTCAGCACCGTGCCCCGGTCAGCACCTATGCGGGGCGCAGCGTGGCTTGCGCATCCTATCAGGCGCTGTTCGACGAATTGGAAAACGGAGTAGTTTCGGCCAAATGAGTAAAGAAATCGAACGCAAGTTTCTGGTTGCAGACTTGCCGGACCTGAGCAATGCGCAGAAAGCGGTTGTGCGACAGGGCTATCTAACGGCGCCTGACGACTCGACAGAATTGCGGTTGAGGCAAAAGAACGATGCGTTTTACCTGACCCTGAAAGGCGGCGGTGGGCTGGTCCGTGTTGAACGTGAAGCACAGATTACGGAAGCACAGTTTGAAACCTTCTGGCCTGAAACCGAAGGTCGCCGCGTCGAGAAAGAGCGCTTCACCGGACACTTGACGGGTGGGCTCAGGTTTGAGCTGGATATTTTTTCAGGCGATCTGGCGTCGTTACGGCTGGTTGAAGTCGAGTTCAATTCTGTAGAAGACGCCGAGGCTTTTGTGCCGCCGGTATGGTTCGGAGCGGATGTAACGGAAGACAAACGCTATAAAAACAAGACAATGGCGACAAACGGTATCCCGGCTTAGGGCTTCTGCGCCAGAAAGATCGTTGTTTTCAGACCGGGGTCACAGTTTTCGGCTGCAAATTTCCCGCCATGCATATGCGAAATCGCTGCGACCAATGCCAGACCCAGCCCGGCATTGCGTTCCGTCCTCGCGGGGTCAAGAGTTACAAAAGGCAATTGCAGGCGATCCAGTTCTTCGGGTGGGACGCCCGGGCCCTGGTCACGAACATGCAGACAGGCAAACCCGTTCGTGGCATCCATCGACACTGTGATGGTCGACTCCTCAGGCGCATACCGCATAGCATTTTCCAGCAGGTTGGACAGGGCTTGCGATAGAAGCGGGCGGTGCCCTTCGATCGGGGGGGCAGAGCCACTGATTTCTAGTGTAATACCCTGATCAGCTGCGACAGGGTCATAAAGTTCCACAACATCCCCGACGAGGTGTTGTAAATCGATGGTTTCGAACTGTTCGCGCCCAAGCCCCGCTTCGGCACGTGAAATCTCGGTCAGTTGCGCCAACACACGCAGCACGTGGTCTATTTCTGCTGTTGCACGGGCGATATCGACTTCGCGCTCCAGATCGGTTTTTCCCGGTTCTGACAGGGCCTCGACACGCTGACGCAAACGCGAGAGCGGAGATCGCAGGTCGTGCGCAATGGAATTCGACGTGGTGCGCAGGTTGCTGATCAGTTCTTCGATCCGATCCAGCATGTTGTTCAACGTTCCCGAAACTTGGTCAAATTCGTCGCCGGTTCCACGCATGGGCATTCTTTTGGACAAATCACCTGACACAATGTTTTCGGCCGTGCTGGCAATGTCCGAAAGACGCGCAAAGACCAGACGCGTAAACAGCCAGCCGGTAATCACGCTCAGCACAAAGGCGATCCCCAGTGCCAATGCGACCGACCTGAACAGGACGCGATCAAACTGCTGGCGTGTGGCGGCATCGCGCCCAACCAGCAGACGTTCCCCGCCTGGCAGGCGGATTGAGGCGGCCGACACCGGGACAAGCTGGTCATTGTCGGCGCGACGAAGCTCCAGATCGACCCAACCGCTGCCTGCGGCAACATTCACTGGCCAGGATTTCAGGTTCCCGACCAGCTTGACGCCCATCCGATCCGTCAAAAGGTAAAGCGCGTCTCGTTCAAAAGCGCTTGGAAGCCGCCTCTCAATTGCCGTGATCAACCCAAGCAGACCACGCCTTTCATATTCATCCGCCAGACCCGTCAGTTCAGCTGAAACGACCGAGCGTGTCTCAGATTCGATGCTTCGGTTTGCGGTGACGTAGACCAAAGCCAACACCGACGCAGTCAGGAAGGTGCTGAGAAACATACTGGTCGCGACCAGTCGCGTACGAGAATTGTTAAGTGAAAGTCGCAGGTTATCCATCAGACATCATGTAGCCCGCACCGCGAACGGTTTCAATCAACGGGGCGTCGCCGCCTTCATCCAATTGCCTCCGCAGTTTCGAGATATGGACGTCGACAACGTTGGTGTTTGGATCGAAGTGATAGTCCCAAACGCCTTCAAGCAGCATGGTGCGCGACACCACGCGGTTCTTGCGACGCAGAAAAAATTCAAGGATCTGAAACTCGCGGGGGGTGAGCGTAATCTCATGCCCGTCTCGGGTGACTTTTCGGGTCAACAGATCCATCTCAAGGTCTTTGCAGGTGAGCGTTGGCGTTTCCTCGGATTCCTGCGGACGTCGCAGCAGAGCTTCGATCCGGGCGTGCAATTCCTGAAAGGAAAAAGGTTTAACCAAATAGTCGTCCGCGCCCGAGCGCAGGCCCTTGACCCGTTCGTCTACGGCGCTCATGGCTGTCAGCATCAGGACGGGTGTTTTTAAACCGGCCGCGCGAAGAGATTTGATCAAGGACAGCCCATCCAAGCCTGGCAACATCCGGTCCAGCACTATGGCGTCGAACCCTCCATCTGTGGCGTGATACAACCCTTCACGGCCATCTTCTGCGGTTTCAACCACATAGCCTTCTTCGCCGAAGCCTTTGGCGATAAAGTCCCTGGTGTCAGCGTCATCTTCCACGATCAACAGACGGCGGCTCATGGTCGGGCTCCTTTCTATCGGGATTTAAACACAATTTTCAGGTGATGCACATTGAATTCGGGGGATCTTGCCGGGTGCTGGGCATGCACCCGGCAAGCCCGGCGGATAGTGGACAACTCTGTTCCGCCGGGTGAGGCGCGCGCCGAAAATCCCCATCAAGCGGCGCGCGCGTGTTCAAATCAGGCCAGTTCCACCGCGACGAAGATCTGGCTGCCACCGCGATTGATCAGCACCAGGGCCGGATCGGTTTTTTCGCTATCCAGTGCGGCCTTCAACGCGTCAGGTGTGAACGTGTCCTGGTTGCCCAGTTTGACGATCACGTCACCGCGCTGCAGACCGGCCTTTGCGGCGGGGCTGTCCGGTTTCAGATCTGTGACCACAACGCCTTCGACGGTCTCGGCGACACCTGTCTCGGCGCGCACCGTTTCGGTCAGCGGGGCGACTGTGACGCCCAGCGTGGTGCCTGCAACCTCAGCTTCGACCGGCGTGTCGGCCTGCGCAGACGCTGCCTGGTGTTGACCAACGGTCAAGGTCAGCGTTTCCTCTTTGCCGTCACGCAACACTGTCAAAGTGCTGTCAGTACCAACTTTGGTTGTGCCGACCAGAATGGGCAGATCACTGCTCGAGTCGACGGCTTCATCATTGAAGGACAGGATCACATCACCCTGTTTCAGAACGCCATCCGCCGGGCTGTCGGCAACCACATCAGACACCAGTGCACCGGATGACGCATCGATCCCCAGGGCGGCCGCGAGTTGCGGGCTGATATTCTGGATCGAAACACCCAGCCATCCGCGGCTGACTTGGCCATCATCCCGCAAATCGGTGGTGATGTGTTCGACGATATTCGACGTCACGGCAAAGCCCAGGCCCACCGATCCACCGCTGGGTGAATAAATGGCTGAATTCACACCGATAACTTCGCCATCCATGTTGAACAGGGGACCACCTGAATTGCCTTTGTTGATTGCTGCGTCCGTCTGAATGAACTCTGCGTAGGGGCCTTCCGAGATGTTGCGTCCCTTTGCCGAGACGATACCGGTGGTCACTGTTGAGCTCAGACCAAACGGATTTCCGATGGCTACAACGTCTTCGCCGACGCGGATGACATCGCTGTCGCCCAGTTCAACGGCCTGAAGCGCGGTATCTGCATCGATTTTCAACACAGCGATATCGGTCAGTGGGTCCGTTCCGATCACTTCGGCCTCAAAGGTGCGGTCATCGTTCAGCCGAACGGTCACGGTTGAAGCATTGTCCACGACATGGTGATTGGTAACAATGTATCCCGCTTCATCCAAAACAAAGCCCGAGCCCAAACCCTGTGCTGGGCCTTGCTGGGGGGCGTTGAAGCCTTCGGGCGCGCCGAAGCGCTTGAAGAATTCACCAAACGGATGCCCGTCGAAGTCAAAGTTTTGCCCGGGTGTTGCGCCGGGTACGATCTCTTGTTCCGCGATGATGGTCACGACCGAAGGTGAAACGGTTTCGACCAGATCTGCCAGCGCCTCGTCCGCCATGGATGGAATGGCAGTTGTTGCCAGCATGGCTGCGCCCAAGGCACCAATGCCCATCCAGTTGGAGGTCCGGGGAAGTAATAGCGATGATTTGCGGATGCTCATTTCTGTCTCCTGTATGTGTCGCGCAGGTGCGACTGCGCGTTGAGACAAGAGATGCGACAGCAGGATTGGTCTTTCCTTAGGGATATGTGAAGAAATCTTAATTTTGCCACAAACCCAGTGTTCTGTGACGGCCGACGTCAATACGGGATTCGCTGAAATTGCCGGGTCGTCGGCACGCGAATCGGAGGATTGTTGCTGAAATTGACGTCAAACTTTCAAAAGCATTGAATTATTTTTGTTTTGTTGACAATGATCTGTCGACAGGATGGGGAAAAATGCAGCTCCCTCAATGGTTGTGCTCAGGTAGGCGTTTAGCTGGACTTGACGAAAAAACTTTGACGTGAGCGAGGTGTAAGCACGAATAAGTTTGTGCATAACCTCGAATCGTTATCGTGTTTACAATTGTGCGATCCCTCATAGGTTGATTGGTGTATGGGGCGTTGTTGCTCAAAAACCATTCAAAGTTGAGCTAAGTTAACCATACCTGCCAATTTTACGTTGTTTCGCGTGATCAGATCAGTGAGGATGATCTTGCCCAAGTGAGGGGGAGCCAAAAGCGCTAGGGGGCGCTGCTGGTTCACTCAGTCACCGAGAGTTTTAGCGGCGTGTTAACGAGGGGGTCTTGTTTAGGTTTGGCTGCTATTTAGCCGGATTGTCTTGAAGGCGATCTGACCAGGCTTTTGGGATTGAGAAAAGTGGTAGTCCTGTATTGGGCACCGGCCCGGTCTTCAAGACCGGGCCGTGTTTATTTCGGAGTCCGATTTTTTCGCCAGGCGTGCCAGTCATCGGGTGTATCCAAGTCCAGCAAAGCGTTCCTGTTCGGCAAGCGGTGCAGATGCACTTTGTCTTGATTTGTCCGCACCACCTGCTGGGCACCTTTATCGCCCTGCAAACGTGAAAGTTGATCAAAAAGGCTTCGGTCAAAGATCACCGGATGACCGGGTTTGCCGTCCGCAGTGGCGCCGCGCCAGATAAGGTAGTCTGGGTGGGTTTTACATGCGTTCACGACCGCAGCCAGATCGGCACCAGACAGGTCTGGCAGATCGGCCAACAGCACCATCACTGCCGGAGCGTCAGACGAAACCCGTCGCATCGCAGCACGCAAGCTTGCGTTCATACCTTCTGTTGCGTCCGGAACAGGTACTGTCTGAACATCCAAACCTGTCAGCGCGTCATATCTGGGGTGTGGTTTCGGGGGCAGGGCGGCAAGCACGGGGCCAACGGCCCGCGCGCTGCACGCTGATCGCGTCAATAAAGGGACACCGTCAATCATTTGCATCAACTTGTCCACGCCGCCCATGCGGCTGGATTGTCCGGCGGCCAGCAGGATGATGGGAATATCAGTCATGCCGTCACAATGCCGCCGGTCGACCGGAGTGTCATCCCCTCATGCGTGTGCCGTCGGGGTCAAACAAAGGCGTTGAAAGTACCTTTGCCTTTCGCATCTGCCCAAGAATTTCGATTTCGACCTCTAAGCCTTCGGATATGCGGTCAGAAGGTAAGAAGCCCATCGCAATGGATTTCTGTGCGAAGTGAGAGTACCCGCCCGATGTACAGAACCCGACCACTGCATCGTCCAGCCAGATCGGCTCATAAGCGTTCACATCTGCGTCGTCTGCATCAACTTCGAAGGCGACCAATGTGCGGGCGGTTCCGTCAGCACGTTCTGCCTCGGCAACGGCGCGGCCGATAAAGTCGCTGTTCTTGCGGAATGAGATAAAGCGGTCCAAACCGGTTTCCGCAGCGGTGTAGTCGGGCGAGAATTCCCGCATCCACGAGCCGAAAAATTTGTCCAGCCTCAGGCTCATCATCGCGCGCATCCCAAAGGGAACCATGCCATGCGTTTGCCCGGCTTCCCACAAGGTCCACCAGAGTTGCCGTTGGGCCATCGGATCGCAGTAGATCTCGTACCCAAGATCGCCAGTATAGCTGACCCGCTGAACGATGCACTCGGTCATGCCAACGGTCATGCGGCGGACATCAAGAAACCGGAAATCACTCAGGTCATCTCGGGTGCAGGCGGTCAGAACCTGCGTTGCCTTAGGACCAGCGATCTGAAACCCGTTTAAGCGGTCGCTGATGTTCTCGATGGAAACGCCATTTTGCGCATTTTGCAGGAACCAGCGCATGTGGAACGCCTGGCTGCCATAGGAGGCCGTCAACTGAAACTCGGTTTCGCTCAGGCAAGACACGGTGAAATCGCCGATCAGTTTCCCTTTGGGCGACAGCATCGGTGTCAGGGACAAGCGACCGGGTTTTGGCATACGTCCAGCCATGATCCGGTCCAGCCAATCCCGCGCCGCTGGTCCGGTGATCCGGTATTTGCCGAAGTTATGGACCTCGTTGATGCCAACGTTCTCACGCACGGCACGCACTTCGCGTCCCGTCGCTTCAAAGGCATCAGAGCGGCGGAATGAAGGCGTTTCGTAGCCCGGCTCATCCCCGTGGGCAAAGTAGTTGGCGACCTCGAGCCCGTATTGCTGTCCCCAGACTGCGCCCAGATCGCTGAAGATGTCGTACATCGGCGTTGTGCGGTTCGGTCGCGCGGCGGGCAGTTCCTCGTTCGGGTAGGCGACGCTGAAGCGTTTCTGATAGTTCTCTATGACTTTGGGGCGGGTATAGCCGGGGCTGATCCAATCGCCGAACCGGGCCACGTCCATGGCAAAAACGTCGCGCTCGGGCTCGCCCTCGATCATCCATTGCGCCAGTGTAAGGCCAACGCCGCCGCCCTGGCTGAATCCGGCCATTACGCCACAGGCCGACCAGTAATTTCGCATTCCGGGCACCGGCCCGACCAGCGGGTTGCCGTCGGGCGCAAAGGTGAAAGGCCCGTGTATTACAGACTTCACACCAGCTTCGGCGAGAACCGGGAAACGTTTGTAGGCAAACTCGATGCTGTCAGTGATTTTGTCATAGTCATCAGGCAGCAGTTCGTGGCCAAACTCCCACGGCGTGCCGTCCACGGCCCAGGGTTTGCAAGGCTGCTCGTAGAACCCGATGCAAAGCCCACGGCCTTCTTGTCGAAGATAGCTTTCGCCAGCCGGGTCCATCACATGAGGATGCTCGCCACCCGCATCAATGATCGCTTCGATCTGCGGGATCGAATCCGTGACCAGATATTGGTGTTCCATCGGGTGCAGAGGGAAGTAGACACCGGCCATCGCGCCCACTTCACGCGCCCATAGGCCGCCTGCGTTGACTACATGCTCGGAGTGAATGGTGCCCTTGTCGGTGACCACATCCCATGTTCCATCGGGACGTTGGTTGGTTTCGCGCACCATGCAATGTGTTTCGATTGTTGCCCCGCCCATGCGAGCGGCCTTGGCATAGGCATGAGTGGTGCCCGACGGATCCAGATGCCCGTCCAAAGGATCATAGAGCGCGCCAATGATGCCATCGGTGTTGGTGATAGGCGCGATCTTCTTGATCTCGTCTGGCCCGACGATTTCCGTCTCAAGCCCCATGAAACGGTGCTTGGCACGTTCTGCCAACAGCATGTCGAAGCGGTCCTGATTGTCGGCCAGCGTCACGCCACCCACATGGTGCAAGCCGCAGGACATGCCGGTGATCTCTTCCAGTTCCTTGTACAGACGGATGGTATAGCCCTGCAGCGCGGCCATGTTGGTGTCACCGTTCAGCGTGTGAAACCCGCCCGCCGCGTGCCAGGTCGACCCGCTGGTCAGTTCAGAGCGTTCCAGCAGCATCACATCGGACCAACCCAGTTTGGTCAGGTGATACAGAACGGAACAGCCGACGACACCGCCGCCGATGACCACCACGCGGGTTTGCAATTTCATAGGGACCTCCGATTGATTTCTGCCAGTGTGCTCAGCGCTTCTTGGGGCGCAATGCTAAATGCGACAAAACTTGTCGTGGAAGTCATTTGCTCGGCGCGATAGACGCGCCTGGGGTCGGTCACGCGCCTGTTACAGAATCAATCTAAGGGCCGCGCGACTGCACCTTCATGAGACACTCAGATAGGAAATGAAATGAGTAAATTCGATCTCAACCCCCAAGCGCTGAGCCGCCGGGAATTCATGGCGAAATCCGCGGCCCTGGGCCTGAGCGCAGCTGTGGCCAGCACGATCTGGGCCGAAGCGGGCCTGGCGGACACGCCTAAGAAAGGGGGACACTTTGTTCTGGGTTTGAAAGGGGGCGAAAGCACCAACACGCTGGATCCTGCCCTGTCGGCGTCGCATGTGACCGCCAAGGCGTTGCGAGCGTTTGGCAACACGCTGACCGTTGTCACTGCAGAGGGCGGCATTGCCCCGAGCATCGCAGAAAGCTGGGAAGCAACTGAGGATGGCAAGGTCTGGACCTTCCGTATCCGCAAAGGCGTAGAGTTCCACAACGGCAAAACCCTGACGCCAGAGGATGTTCAACTGACGTTGGCACGCCACTCGAACGAGGACGCTCAATCCGGTGCGCTGGGGATCATGCGCGGGATCGAAGATATTCGGGTCGATGGAGACAACGTAGTCATCACCCTGACCACTCCGAATGCTGATCTGCCTTATCTGATGTCAGATTATCACCTGATCATGCAGCCCGGTGGCGGCATGGAAAACCCGGCCGATGGCATCTCGACCGGCGCCTATAAGGTGGTCGCAGATGAACCGGGTGTGCGTTACGCGTTCGAAAAGTTCGCTAACCACTGGGATGAAAGCGTTGGCCACTACGACAGCCACGAGATTTTGGTTCTGAACGATGACACCGCGCGCTCAGCTGCTCTGCAGGCGGGTCAGGCGCACGCGATCAACGTCGTTCCGCCACGCACCGCCAAACTGTTTGGTCGCGCACCAGGCGTAACGCTCAACGCATCGTCGGGCCGTGGGCACTACATCTTTGTCATGCATTGCGACACCGCGCCTTTCGACAACAAGGACCTGCGTTTGGCGCTGAAATACGCCATCAACCGCGAGGAACTGGTGGACAAAGTGCTGCGCGGGTATGGCTCGGTTGGCAATGATATTCCAATCAACGAAGCCTATCCTCTGTTTGACGACTCGATGGAGCAGCGTGCGTTTGATCTGGCCAAAGCTGCCGAGCACTACAAGGCATCCGGGCATGACGGATCACCCATCGTGCTTCACGTCTCGGACGCGGCATTTGCTGGTGCGATCGACGCGGCGCAGCTGTTCCAGCTGTCAGCGCAAGAGGCGGGCATCCCGCTGGAAATCCAGCGTGAACCCGCAGATGGCTATTGGTCCGAAGTGTGGAACAACAAGCCGTTCTGCGCGTCTTATTGGGGCGGGCGCCCGGTACAAGACCAGATGTGGTCCGTCGGTTACCTGTCCACCGCAGACTGGAACGATACCCGCTTCAAGAACGAACAGTTCGACGCCCTGCTGTTGAAGGCGCGCGCCGAGTTGGACGAGAGCAAGCGTAAAGAAATCTACGGTCAGATGGCCCGGATCGTCTGGGAAGAAGGCGGTCTGATCAACCCGATGTTCAACCAGTTCATTGACGGGTATTCGGACAAGGTGACAGGTTGGTCCGCGCATGCGAACGGTGACCTGATGGATGGCTATGTCGCGAGCCGGACCTGGTTTGCCTAAGACTTTGACAACGACCGGTGCCCGGATTTCGGGCACCGGTTTCCGCCAAGGCTTAAAGCGGGCGCACTTTCAGTGCTGTGATGCGATTGCCTTCGCGAGCAGTGACTTCGAACCGGAATCCGTGGAATGAAAACACCTGACCCACGACCGGAATCATCTGTGCCTCGTGTATGACCAAACCCGCGAGGGTGTTGGCTTCTTCATCCGGCAGTGACCAATCCAGCGCGCGGTTTGCGTCACGGATTGTCATGGCACCTTCCACAAGGAACTGACCGTCTTCTGTACGGGTGACTGGCACCTCTTCCTCGATGTCAAATTCATCTGCGATTTCGCCCACGATCTCTTCCAGAATATCTTCCAGAGTAATCAGACCACGCAAAGATCCGTATTCGTCGACCACCAGCGCAAAATGGCTGTGCATCCGCAGGAATTCCCGCATCTGGTCGTCCAGAGTGGTGGTTTCCGGTACGAAATAGGGGGCATTGGCGACTTTACCGATATCAAAGCTGGCCAGACGGTCAGTGCCGCCATCGCTGCCACCGGCTTGCGCATACATAGCGCGGAACAGGTCTTTGGCGTGCACAACACCCACAATGTTTTCCGGCTCATCCCGGAAGACAGGAAGGCGCGTATGCGGGCTTTCCAGACATTGCTTCAAGATCGCTTCGGGCGCGGCGTCGGCATCAATCATTTCGATGTTCGAGCGGTGCAACATGATCTCTTCCACAGCTCGGTCACCCAGATCCAGCGCGCCCAGAATTCGGTCGCGGTCTTCTTTTTCGACCACGCCTTCGGAATGGCCCAGTTGCAGGGCCCCGGCGATTTCTTCGCGCACGGCCAGGATGTTGCTGTCGGGGTCGATCTGCACCCCAAACAGGCGCAAGACACCGCGCACCAGCAATCGCACAGCGGCAACGATGGGTGAGAACACAGTCACAACCACGCTGATGATTGGTGCGACCGCAGATGCGGCTTTTTCAGAGTTGGTGATGGCGTAGGTCTTCGGCAGCACTTCGGCAAAGATCAAAACCAGCAAGGTCATCACCAGCGTTGCCAAGGCCACGCCGCTTTCACCAAACAGTCGCGTGAAAAGTGCAGTCGCCAGCGAGGCCGCCAGAATGTTGACCAGGTTATTGCCCAGTAGAACCGATCCGATCAGACGCTCGTTGTCATCGGTGATCTCGAGCGCCTTCTTTGCCCCGCGTGATCCTTTGTCTGCCTGCGCCCTGAGTTTTCCGCGAGAAGAGGCCGTGAGCGCTGTTTCCGAGCCAGAAAAGAAGCCGGACAAGACGAGCAAAAGGAGGATAGCACCAGAGGTAAACCAGAAAGTGCTGTCGATCAGAGAAGGTGAGGGTTCCATCGGTCCTTGAGAGTTAGAGTTCTGCATCCGTTATGGGGATGCCACCCCGCCGGATCAAGGGCTTAGCCTTAGTCTTTCTTGGGGTCTTTGCTCAGCGGGTGATGTTGCAACACCAGTTCCGCCAGACGTTCGTCCAGAACATGGGTGTAAATCTCGGTTGTGGCGACGTCGGCATGCCCCAACAGGGTCTGGATCGAACGCAGATCAGCGCCATTGGCCAGAAGATGCGTGGCAAAGGCGTGTCGCAACGTGTGTGGCGTGACCTTTTCGGGTGAGACGCCACCGTGCACGGCCAGTTCCTTGACCAGAAGAAAGAACCTGTGACGCGTCAGATGGCCGGACTTTCCACGCGACGGGAACAGAAAGCGCGACCGTTGACCGCCTTTCTCAACGGTCTGCTCTTCGGCGTCGTCGCGCACGGTCAGCCAATCGGCCAATGCATCCCGCGCGGGTGGTGACAAGGGCACCATCCGTTCCTTACCACCTTTGCCCAGCACCAGCAGCATGCGCGGATCGCCGCGCGCTGAAGAGACGGGCAGGGACACAAGCTCGGTCACGCGCATGCCGGTGGCATATAACAGCTCCATCAGACATGTGTTGCGCACGCGGTCCGCCTGGGAGCGTCCGGTTTGACGCGCCGCTTCAAGCAGACGGTCCACCTCGGGCACATCCAGAGTTTTGGGAAGACGTTTCTGCCGCCCCGGACCTTTGATCTGAATGGCGGGGTTCACATCTCGCCAACCTTCCTCGAAGGCAAACCGATAGAGTTGCTTGATGGCCGAAAGTCGCCTTGCGCGGGTGGAACGGGACAAGCCCTGCGCATCGCAGTCGATCAGGTAAGCTTCGATTTGGTCCCGGTCGGCCTGTTCAAATCCCGTTGCTCGATGCTCCAACCACGCGGCAAGATCTTTCAGATCACGCCCATAAGCCAGCAACGTGTTTGTCGCCGCGCCAAGTTCAGCCGCCTGTGCTTGCAGGAAGGTTGAAATCCAAAGCTCGTTGGATGCCGGGCCGCTCATGGTCACTGCTCTTGAAGGATCAATAGTGTCAGGGCGGCGCGGCGGGCCGTATCCTCTAATCCCACCTTTCGGAAGGTTGCGATCGCACCGGTCAGATCCACCAGATTGCCGCGTGCGCCGTGGGCAAACAGTTGCATTGCTTCCAAAATGGCCTCACCCAGCTGACCGTTGGACAGCAGTGTGTCGATATCACTGGGTACGGGTGCAGACCATTCAAACCCTTGAGTGATGGCATCTGCCTTGGGTGAAGGCGATACGGCTCGGCCAGGATCGCCCTGAGCAAGCGCCGCCAGAAACAAAGTGTCGGTCGAACTGTCCGGTGTCGCAAGGGCCGCGCGTTCGTACATGTCCGACAACATCAGGATGCGCCATCGCAGGTTTTCAGTCGCGGGTACCGGTAAGGAAACCTGCGACAAGCGTTCTGCGAAAAGCTCTGCAAAGGGAACTTCAAGGCCCACACTGCGCATTTGTTGCCAAACAGCAGGCAGTGTCTTTCCAATGGCTTCCGCATTGCCCGTGTCCAACGCGCTTTCAAACCGCTGTACAGCCGAAACACGATCCCAGACAGCGCCGGATGCGGCAGGATCACGCTCGGTATAAAGGCCCAAAAGCTGATTTGGCGTCAAAGCGCCGATCCGCGTCAGCCGTTCTGCGGCTTCGATCTGGGCTTTCCAACCCGCAACGTCACGCAGATCTGCATTTGCAAATGCACGGGGCAACGGCGCAGATGGCAGGCGTTCTCCGATGGCCTCGAACAGGCGGAAATTCAGCGGATCGGGGGCCTCGGGCTGCGGCAGATATGCCGCGTCTTCGTAAAGCTCGGGGCTGAGAAACCGATCAAGAACCGCCAGTTCTTCTGATGGAAGAAGCTCTAGCGCATGCGCGGCTTCAAGGGTCAGCACTGCGGACACCCAGTCTCCGCGACGGGCTTTGCAGAAGATCTGCGCCGCATAGTCCCGCGACAGATGCGGTTCTGCAATAAGCGCAGTGCAACTGCGATCTTCATCGCCGGTCAGCAATGTCGCGTCAAACCAGCGTTGAAACCGTTCTTGCGTGTCCGTCGGCCCGGCCAGTTGCACAAGCGACTGCACCGGGTCTGCGGCACCCAGTTGCATCAGCCGATCCAGGCGGGCCAAAAGCAAAACCTCTTGGGCGTCTGACCCGGATGGCGCGCGTGTTTCTGACAAAAGCAACGTGAACAACAAGCGTTGCATGGCGGGGTTGTGACGAACCGGGGTCTTGGCAATCAACTCGGCCAGACGCTTGGGATCGCTGCTTTGCCAAAGATCAACCGGAAGGCCGGTGACAGAAGATGACACAAGTCCAAGCGGTCGCGACAAGGCTTCCAGCGAAGTGACTTCGATATCCGGCAACGCGCCGTTCTGCGTCACTGGCGGCTCCAACAGAACAGTTCCGGGCAGGTTTTCAGGAGGGTTTGTCAGCCATTCGATGGCCGACAAAGGGTCCTGTGCCTGCGCCGATCCTGCCAGAAAGATGGCGAAGAGCGCCAGTTTAGTTGACATCCAGTTCGACCGGTTCGCGGATTTCACTTTGAGGCGCCGAAAAATCCGCGCCGAAGAACGGCCCGACATAGGCATAAGCCACCAGCCCAATGAAACCCAGGCAAAGAACATATATCACGAATTTGATCAGACGGCCCATGGCCCCACGCTGCCTCAATTTTTGATTTTGGCCAAGTTATAACTGGCATTTTTCCCAAGATCACGTCATTCACGGTGAAATGAGCGAAATTAAGCAAAACACGCGCATCTCGGACGCACAGGGCAGATTTCATCTGCACAAAACCGTGGTTCTGGTGGGGATGATGGGGGCTGGCAAGACTGCTGTGGGCCGCGCATTGGCCGCGCGCCTTAGTGTTCCGTTTCTGGACAGCGACGCTGAGATCGAATCAGCGGCCAACATGACCATCCCGGAAATCTTCGAACGGGATGGCGAACCCTTTTTTCGCGAGAAGGAAACGCAGGTTATTAGACGCCTTCTGGAGGAAAAAAAGGGCATCCTGTCCACCGGAGGAGGGGCGTTTCTGCAACCTCAGAACCGTCTTGCCATCAGTCAGAAGGGTGCTTCGGTCTGGCTGCGGGCCGACCTGAACGTTTTGTGGAACCGGGTGCGCCACAAAGACACGCGCCCGTTGCTTCGAACAGCTGATCCCCATGCGACGCTAAAGGCTCTCTACGAAGCACGCGTGCCCGTGTATGCCGGAGCGGATTTGATCGCAGAGTCGGATGGCGAAACCTCGATCGAAAATATGGTGGACAGGGTTGTCGACGCATTGTTGGCGCGCCCCGATGTTTTGGAAGTGAAGTAATGCATCAAACAGTACACGTGGATCTGGGCGACCGTTCGTATGATGTTGAGATCGGGCCGGATCTTCTGGCGCGGGCAGGTGAGTGGATTTCCCCACTATTGCCGCGCCCCAAGGTCGCTGTCCTAACCGATGAAAACGTGGCTGACTTGCACCTGCATGCACTGCGAGCAGGGCTCAGCGCTGCCGGGATCGAGATGACCGCGCTGGCGTTGCCCGCTGGCGAGGCCACCAAAAGTTGGCCACATTTCGAACGCGCAGTTGAATGGTTGCTGGCTGAGAAAGTCGAACGCCGGGATGTGGTCGTGGCTTTGGGCGGCGGCGTGATTGGCGACCTTGCAGGTTTTGCGGCGGCTGTCCTGCGCCGCGGGGTCAGGTTTGTGCAGATTCCAACATCGCTGCTGGCGCAGGTCGACAGCTCGGTTGGGGGCAAAACCGGGATCAATGCGCCTCAGGGTAAAAACCTTATTGGGGCATTTCATCAACCCTCGCTGGTTCTGGCCGATACGTCAGTTCTTGGGACCATGACCCAGAGGGATTTTCTGTCGGGTTATGGCGAGGTCGTGAAATACGGTCTACTGGGTGACGCGGAATTCTTTGAATGGCTCGAACAAAGCGGCCCAAGCGTGTCCGCCGGAGACATGGCGGCGCGGGTGCGGGCTGTCACACGTTCTGTGCAGATGAAAGCCGATATTGTCGCGCGGGATGAAACCGAACAGGGCGATCGCGCTTTGCTGAATTTGGGGCATACGTTCTGCCACGCGCTTGAAGCGGCAACAGGCTATTCCGACCGGTTGCTGCATGGCGAAGGCGTCGCCATCGGCTGCGCGCTTGCGTTTGAACTGTCCTCGCGTCTTGGTTTGTGTTCGCAGGAAGACCCAAGCCGGGTGCGGGCGCATCTACGCGCCATGGGGATGAAAACAGATCTTGCCGATATTCCGGGCGATCTTCCAAGTGCCGACGCGCTGGTGGAACTGATGGGGCAGGACAAGAAGGTTGTGGATGGGCAATTGCGCTTTATCCTCGCGCGCGGCATCGGGCAGGCATTTGTCACGCCTGATGTACCGAAAAACGCCGTTCTGTCAGTCCTGTCAGATGCTTTGGCGACGGTGTGAAACAGGGTCCTAGCGGCCCTGAATCACCATGAGTTCACCGATGTTCTCACGGGTGATATAGCCCACCATGCGTCCGTCCTGCGTGACAACTGCGATGGCCGGTGCGCCTTTGTGCAAATGCGCCAACACGCCCTCGAGCCCTGTCGTCAGCGAAACCGAAGGGATATCGGCATCCATCACCGAAAGCGCCGCGGTTGATCTGGGTAGATCACTGGCAAGAGCTGTGAACAAACGGTTTCGGGTCACAAAGCCTAACAGCGTATGGTCGGCATCCAGAACTGGAAACTCGTGCTGTGTCGTATGAATGACGGCTTGTGCTGCCGTGCTGAGCGTGTCGCTTGGGGACAGAGCGTGAAATTCAGTGATCATGGCGTCCCGCGCCAAGACGCGGCGGGCGGCAGATCGCAAGGCGACATCCTGGCTTTCTGCGTTGGCGGCAATGAACACAAACACCGCGATCAAGACAAGAATGGGGTTCGCCGAGCTAAGCCCAAGAAATCCAAGCCCGACGGCGACGATTTGGCCAGCAATTGCTGCCACGCGGGTGGCTTTGACCCGGTCCATGCGCAAGCAGAGCAGGGCGCGGAACACTCGGCCCCCGTCCATGGGAAAGGCGGGGATCATATTGAACGCCGCCAGCAGCAGGTTGATATAGGCCAGCCTGTCCAACAACCCTGTGCCGGGCGCGTTTATTTGAGCAAAGGTTTCAAATGGTGTCCCCGCGCCAAGGGCAACAAGCACGATCCAGATGACGATATTCACTGCAGGACCCGCAAGCGCCACATAGACCTCTTGCATCGGTTTTTCCGGCATGCGTTCCAGTCGGGCTAACCCACCAATGGGCAGCAGAGTTATGTCAGGGGTTTTGATACCATAACGGCGTGCCATGAGAGCGTGGCCAAACTCATGCGCAACAACACAGGCAAACAGCGCAAGCACAAACACAAGGTTGTCGATGGCCGCTGGAATACCGCCCACGGAATAGGCCGCAAAGCCGACCCAGGCCAACAGCAGAAAGAAGGTGACATGGACCCTCAGTTCGGACCCGAGCAATCGGCCGAGAGAGAAGGACCATGTCATGTTGTATCTCCGTTTCGATTAGAACGGAATCTCGTCGTCGTCGATTCCGCCCGATGCAGGCGCTGGTGAGCTGGACGGGCCACCGTAAGGGTCGCCATAACCGCCGCCAGCTTGGCCGCCGCCATAACCACCACCGCTGCCGCCGCCACCTTCGCCGCGGCTGTCCAGCAGGGTCAATTCACCGCGATAGGGGCGCAGGACCACTTCGGTCGAATACCGGTCCTGACCGGACTGATCCTGCCATTTACGGGTCTCCAACTGACCTTCGATGTAGACCTTGCTGCCCTTGCGCAAATATTGCTCGGCAATGCGGGCCAAAGGCTCTGAGAAGATGGCGACCGAATGCCATTCCGTACGTTCGCGACGCTCGCCCGTGTTACGGTCTTTCCAGTTTTCCGAGGTGGCAATGCGCAGATTGCATACTTTGCCGCCGTTCTGGAACGACCGAACTTCGGGATCGCGGCCAAGATTGCCGACCAGAATGACCTTGTTGACTGAACCCGCCATGTAATTCCTCGTTCTGTTTTCGCCTATATGCGCCGAATCTGGCGCGCCTTGTTTCGTGAGACCCTATACGGCCTGCATCATGGTTGAAACATGTTGATACAACAGTGTCGAACAAGAGTCTTACTGTCTTCTTTACCAAGCTTTCATTTTTTGCGGGAATACCTATACTCCGACTGGTTTCTGATCGAGCAGGATTGGCATTGATGCGTTCTTGGGTTGCTGGGTTTTCTGTTGTCTGCCTTGTGCTGGCTGTTGCGCCTGTGCAGGCGCAAACGCTGTCCACCAAAAGCCGTAAGGATATTTTCCTGAAGCAATCCAAGGTGTTGGATTCGCGCGCGGCTACGCAGTATCGGGATTCTGAGCGTCTTAAGCCGAAAACGTCTCGTGCGCAGGTTAGCAAGCGATACACAGGAAAATACCGAGGGCAGTATCTGGATCTGGCGCGTCAAGCAGCCCGGTTGCACAACATTCCTGAAGATCTGTTTCTGCGCCTCGTGCAGCAGGAAAGTGGCTGGAACCCGCATGCGAAATCGCACAAAGGCGCGCTGGGACTGGCGCAGCTGATGCCGCAGACCGCCGAGCTTTTAGGGGTCAACCCACACGACCCTAAGCAAAACCTTGAAGGTGGGGCACGTTATTTGTCGTGGCAGTATCGCAAGTTCAAATCGTGGCCGTTGGCCCTGGCCGCTTATAACGCGGGTCCAAAAGCGGTCGAAAAGCATGGTGGCATACCGCCATACAAAGAAACCCAGAATTACGTGAAGGTCATCTGGGGCGGCTAGACACGATGCTGCGGCGCAGAAGGTGCGTTTCTTGATTCTCTGCATTCGGACCAACTAACCTGATCGGGTATCGCCCAGTCACAACTGAGGTCCGCCATGCCCACTGATCACCCGCAGATTCCCAAGGAAACGCTGGCCAACTGGCAACAATTGGTTGATCTGGTGGCAGAGTTGGCAGACGTGCCTGCAAGCCTGATCATGAAGACCGATGCGCCCAATCATGCGGTTCTGATTACATCGGACCATCCGGAAAACCCCTATCCGGTTGGGATGAGTTTTCAGTTGAATCCCAAGCTTTATTGCCAGGGCGTGCTTCAACGGGACGGAGAGCTGGTGGTCGAGGATGCTTCCTGTGACCCGGTTTGGGCCGACAACGAAGACCTGGAACATGGGATGACGTTCTACATCGGGCTGCCGTTGAAGTGGCCCGATGGATCGGTGTTTGGCACAATCTGCGTTCTTGACCGCAAACAAAACCGCAGGGCGTTGTTGTTTCGCGAAGGGTTGACCCAGTTTGCGCGCATGGTCGAGTCAGATTTGGCTTTGTTGCAAGAGGTTTACCTGCGCCGCGCGCTGGAAGAAAAGCTGAACGAAACGCTGGCGCATCTTGAAACCCGAGTCTCAGATCGTACCCGTGAGTTACAGGAAACAAACACCGCATTGCGGGTATTGCTGTCCAGTCTGGAGGATGATCGAAAGAGCCGCGATCTCGAGATCGTCGAACAGGTCCGTGGCCGGGTTTTGCCGTATCTTGAGAAAGTGCGCGCGCAACTTGCCGATGACGAGGCACAGAATGTCTATCTCGATCTGGCTGAAAAAAACCTGAGCGAGATTACGTCGTCTCTGTCAGACAAACTAACAGACGCCTTTGCAGTAATGACCCCGACCGAGATTGAGATTGCGCAGATGGTTATGTTTGGAAAAACAACCAAAGACATTGCCAAGGCCCTGTCCCGAGAGACGTCGACAATCGATTTTCATCGCAACAACATCCGCCGAAAGCTGGGTCTCGAAGGACGCGACCAGAACCTGCGAAGCCATCTGCTCTCGATTTCGTGAACATCGAATATGGGGAAAGCCCCCATATTTCACCCCTATTTTTTCGGTCTGAGCCAATATGCCCTGGCTTGTTACGCTCTGTCGTGAGGTGCGGACGAACTGCACACATCCAACAGAGAGGTACATCCCATGGATCGCAAGGATCTGAAGCCGACCATCATGAAAGGGTACAAGGATCACCTGGCACCGGGGCTTTCGCGCCGGTCGTTCTTCATGGCCGCGGGCGCTGCAGGTGTTGGCGCGACAGCTTCTGTTCTGGGGGCGAACCCTGCCCAAGCGCAATCACAGGCGTGGTTGCAGCCGGGGAACAACAACCATGTGATCGACCTGCAAGGGTCGACCGGGCAGGCCAGTACCGGGGCGGTTGGTATCGACTATTATGGCCATTGCGCTATCAAAATCACGTCACCAAACGGGGCGACCGCTCTGTTCGATCCCTGGCGCGATGATCCGTCGGGGGCGTGGGGTTTGTGGTTCCGTAACGAGTTCCCTCAGATCCCTGTGGATATCACTCTGTCGACCCACGCGCATTTCGATCATGACGCAATTGAACGGCCAAGTTCGACCATGGTGCTGGACCGGATGGTAGGCAATTTTGAATTCGCCGATGTCAAGATTACCGGTTTCGCAGACAAGCACGCCTGCGTCGCGCCAGGGTGGTATGATTGGACCAATGCGCTGGCCGAGTTCGGGGCAGAAGCCTGTCCGCCGAACAATGTGGGCCACATGGATATGGTGGTCTATCTGGTTGAAACTGGCGGAATTCGCACGCTGATCTGGGGCGACAACCGTCACAACCCGCCGCAGGAATTTTGGGATGCCATCGGACAGGTGGATGTTTTGACGCTACCGGTGGACGGTTCGGAACATATCCTCAGCTTTGAGCAGGGCAATGACATCGTGTCCAAGCTCAAGCCCAAGGTCATCATTCCTACCCATTACCTGAACGAAGTCACGTCTTACACACTGACCACGCTGCAATCGGCGGACGATTGGGTGAAGGGGCAGCAAAGCTATAAAATGCTCGAAAGCGCCAGCTTGCAGCTGGAGGCCGGTGACGTTGCTGGAATGAACCAAGAGTTCATGCATTTCGGGAACAATGTCATGACTGGCTGAGGAAGCACCGGGGGCTGCCACTCACGCATTACTCCCAAGCGCCGTCTGTCTCCCCACAAAACACGGCGCCAACAGAAAGGGCCGGTCAATGACCGGCCCTTTCTTAATCTGAACAGTGAGATTACTCTGCCGCGACTTTGATCACCGGTTCCATCCGCGCAAGGACGTCCTCGGACAGATGGCATTTCACCTGATGCCCATCTGCCAGGGTCTGTACCGGTGGTACATGAGATTCGCAGCGTCCATCCGGTACTTCGGACTTCCAGCGGCATCGTGTCTGGAACGGGCAACCCGGGGGCGGGTTCATGGCCGAAGGGATATCGCCTTCCAGAACGATATGCTGTTTCTCGATCGAGGTATCCGCAATGGGAACCGCGCTCAGCAGCGCTTCGGTATAGGGATGGTAGGGCGGGGCAAAAACCTGATCCGTTGTACCAAGCTCGACCACATGGCCCAGATACATCACCATAACCCTGTCACTGAGGTAACGAACAATGGACAGGTCGTGGCTGATGAACAGCAGCGTCGTTTTGTGCTCGCGCTGAATCTCCATCAACAGGTCGGTCACCGCAGCCTGCACCGACACATCCAAGGCCGAGACCGGCTCGTCCGCCACCACGATGCGGGCATCACCGGCAAAGGCTCGCGCAATGCCCACGCGCTGCTTCTGACCACCCGACAGCTGACGCGGCATGCGATCTGCAAAGGCGCGCGGTAGCTTCACCAGATCCAGAAGTTCCAGCATCCGCTTCTTGCGCTCGGCCTCGGAGTTTCCGACGCCAAAAATTTCCAACGCACGAATAATCTGACGCCCTACGGTCATCGACGGGTTTAGTGTGTCGAACGGGTTCTGGAACACCATCTGAACTTCGCCAACGGTCTTGGCATCCCGTTCCTCTATGGGCACCTGTTCGATATTGCGATTGTCCAGCAAAATTTGACCGTCCGTCGCGGTTTCAAGCCCCATCAGTACTTTGGCGAAGGTGGATTTACCGCAACCCGACTCGCCAACAATCGCAAGCGTTTCGGACTCATGAGCCTCAAAGCTCAGCGTCTCGTTGGCTTTCACGACCTTCGTTTCACCGCCACCAAACAGAGCATTTGCCGCAACCTCATAGTATTTCTTGAGGTTGTCCATCTTCAGGACGGTCCGGCCAATCTCACCTTTCTCTTTCTGTTCACCCACGGTTATGGGTGCGTTCCAGTCGATTTCCTGGAATTTCAGACAGCGCGTGTGGTGCCGGTCGTTTCCAGGCACAGCTTCCATGAGTATATCTTTGGCGTCGCAGCGCCCTTCTTCGAAATAGTCGCAGCGCGGCCCAAAGTTACAGCCCGGAGGCCGCTCATGGGGCAGGGGGAAGTTGCCCGGAATGGCCACCAGCGGGCGCGAGTTCTTGTCGGCACCTGGCAAGGGGATCGAGCGGAACAGCGCCTGCGTGTAGGGGTGCTGCATCTCGTCGAACACGTCCTTGATCGAACCGCGCTCGACCGCTTCACCTGAATACATCACGCACAGACGGTCACAGGTTTCCAGCACCAGCCCGAGGTTGTGCGAAATGAACAGCATCGATGTGCCGTACTTTTTGCCCAGATCCTTGACCAGTTCGACAACTGCGGCCTCGACGGTCACGTCCAACGCGGTTGTTGGCTCATCCAGGATCAGAAGTGCCGGTTTTGACATCAGCGCCATCGCGATCACGATCCGCTGCTGTTGACCACCTGAAAGCTGATGAGGGAAAGAATTCAGCATACGCTCCGGGTCAGGCAGACGCACGTCCGTCACCACTTCCAAAGCCCGCGAATAGGCTTCTTCTGCGCTTACGCCTTCGTGGATCATCGGCACTTCCATCAGCTGTTTGCCGATTTTCATCGCCGGATTCAGCGAGGCCATCGGTTCCTGATAGATCATCGCGATTTCATTGCCGCGAATGTCGCGCAATTCTTCCGCCGACATTTCCGCCAGATCCCGACCTTTGAACTTGATCGTACCACCAACTATCCGACCGTTCTTTCCAAGATCCTGCATGACACCCAGCGCCACGGTAGATTTACCGCACCCGGATTCGCCGACCAATCCCACAGCCTCGCCGGGCTGCACACTGACCGAGAAATCCATCACGGCGGGAATTTCCCGCAGGCGGGTAAAGAATGAAATTGACAGCTTGTCGATCTCCAGGATCGGGCCGTCATATTCCGCCATCTTGCTCATTTTGCTTACTCCTCACCAAATGCGGGGATCCCCTTCATCTGGCTAAAAATACCTCGGGGGTCCGGGGGCAGAGCCCCCGGCCTCGATCACATCAGTCCTTCAGACTTTCTTCGCGCAGACCGTCAGCCAGCAGGTTCAGACCAAGAACCAGCGACAGCAGGGCAAAGGCAGGCGGAAGGGCAGGGTGCAGGTAGATCGACAGAAGCTTGCGCCCCTCGTTGATCGTGGATCCCCAATCCGGGCTTTCAGGTGGAAGGCCCAGTCCGAAGAAACCCAAAGTTCCCAGAAGGATCGTTGTATACCCGATACGCAGACAGAAATCGACGATTAGTGGACCACGCGCGTTCGGCAAAATCTCCCACAGCATGATGTACCAAGGTCCTTCGCCACGGGTCTGCGCCGCCGCGACGTAATCACGGGTTTTGATGTCCAGCGCCAGACCACGCACGATACGGAAAACCGTGGGTGAGTTCACGAAAACCACCGAAACGAACACCACCAGAATACCGCCTGGAATGTCGAACAGATCCAGATAAGTGGGCAGGCCCCAAATGCTGTAGTCATCGGTATTGATCACATAGCCACCTGTCGAAATCAGCGACAGGTAAAGCCATATCGTGATACCCAGCACAGCGATCAGCAACGGCGTGCGGAATTTCGGTCGTGTGTAGAACCGAGAGTTCAGCAAGACCGCCAAAAACAGGATCGGGAAGATGAACAACACGGCCGCCATATAGTTCGGCACTCCGGTTGCAACGATCTCGGGCGTTACCAGAAGGTAGAACAACAGGATCACTGGGAAGGCCAGGATCAGGTTGGCCAGGAACGACAGCAACGTGTCCAAACGACCGCCATAGTAGCCTGCGGGCAGACCCAGCGTGATCCCGACCATGAAAGCAAACATGGTCGCCAGTGGCGCGATCTGCACCACGATCCAGGCACCTTTGACCATCCGGCTAAAGACGTCGCGGGCCAGGTTGTCGCCGCCCAGCAGGTACCAGGCATACTGCCCTTCTTCCAAATTTGGCAGAGGCGTACCGGGCACTTTGTTCTTCATGCCAGAAAGCTGCACCAGCGGGTCATGCGTTACGATCATATCCATCGCACCGAAGATGCCCGTAAACACCCAGAACATCACAAGACCGAAACCGATCATGCCGATGGGGCTGTCATAGAGTTTGCCATACAGTCCAAGACGCCGCTTAAAGGCGATGGACGACGCGAACATGATGATAAGCGCCACCCAGACGGGAAGAAACTGTTGCGACATCGCGCCGATGATGCCCGCACTGGTGCCCATGAAGATGCCCAGCAGCAGATAGGCAACCGACAACCCGACACAGGCCAGGAAGCTGTAGTGCAACGCTAGGTTAATCAGGCCACGAATGCCGCCGCTCGAACTGACAGATCCATCCGAATTTACGACAATCTGCTGCTCGGGCAGAAAGATACTGGCAACGATCCATACTACGATTGAAATAATCAGCGCAGCCAGCGCGATCATCAGCAGTGGGTTTAGGAAGGCGATAGAGCCGGTCCAGGTCAATGGTTCCATAATCTCACCCTCCTTAAGAAATGCGGATACGCGGGTTAAGGTAAACGTAGCCGATATCCGATATCAGCTGGGTGAACAGCACCACAAAAACCGACACGACAGAAATCGCCAGCAACAGCTGGATGTCATTGTTGCCTGCCGCCTGAACCAGTGCCCAGCCAAAGCCCTTGTAGTTGAAGAGGGTTTCGACGATCACGACACCATTCAGCAGCCACGGGAACTGCAGCATGATGACGGTGAATGGCGCGATCAGCGCATTGCGCAACGCGTGCTTCAAGACGATGTTGCCGAACGACACACCCTTGAGGCGCGCAGTTCGGATGTATTGCGCGGTCATCACCTCGGTCATCGAGGCGCGTGTCATGCGGGCGATATAACCCATCCCATAGAGCGAAATTGTCAGAACCGGCAGGAAAAAGTTCTCAAAGGTCGGGTTTTCCATTGCCGACGTCGCCGTGCCCTTGAACCATTTCAGGCCGACAGTCGAAGACGTGAAGATCGCGATGAAAATAACGCCGGATACATATTCCGGGGTAGCGGTCGTTATGATCGAGAAGGTCGACAGAGACCGATCCATGGCTGATCCTTCGCGCATCCCGGCCAGTACCCCGACCAACAAGGCGGAAGGCACCATCAGGACAAGAACCCAGAACATCAGGTAGCCTGTATTGCCGAGGCGCACGCCAACAATCTTACCCACCTCATCCTTGAAAACCGTGGAATACCCCCAGTCCCCTTGCAGGACGCCACAATACCGAGCGGTGTTCTCTTCGGTTGATCCGGGTCGCACACACGTGCCCAGGAACGTGCCATCGTCCAGGGTGTTGGTGAAGCCCGGCATCACACCCAGCCACTGGCCATATTTGATCAATGTGGGTTGAAGATAGCCGCGGTTTTCCAGCCAGGTCTCGACCTGCTCGTCGGACATCCGCTGGTTGCCTTGCGTTTTGGCAAGTTTTTCGAGGTTGGGATAAAGGTTGGTCAAAAAGAAGACCACGAAAGTAAGACACAATGCTGTAAGAAGCATCACGCCGAACCGTCGGAGGATAAAGAGTCCCATGTTGGCCCCTGTTGTTCGGGTGTTCCGCAGATCAGTGGACCATTTTCTGGCCTCGGACATCCGACCCCGTGTCGGCACGTCTGCGGCTGGAAAGGGGCGCCGGTCAGGCGCCCCTTGTGAGAAGCAGGCTGGCGTTAAGCGGCCCAACCCCACTTGTAGTGATGGTGTTCGAACGACACGTGCATGTCCGTACCCACCAGGCCGTCTTTCATGTGACGGTAAAGCGAGCGCCAATATGGCTGGATCGTCACACCTTCTTCCTGGATCAGAGCTTCACCCTTGGCGACCACCTCACGACGCTTGTCCGCGTCGGCAATGGCCAGAGCCTCTGTCAGGATCGAGTCGAACTCTTCATTAGCCCAGCCAAATTCGTTCCACGCTTCGCCTGAACGATAGGCCAGTGCCCAGATCTGCACGCCCAGCGGACGGTGGTTCCAGTTGGTCGAGCTGTACGGGTATTTTGCCCAGTCGTTCCAGAAGGTGTTACCCGGCAGAACGGTCCGCTTGACGTTGATGCCCGCATCACGCAGCTGCGCCGCTACGGCGTCTGTCGTGTTCCGGCGCCAGTCGTCGTCGATCGAGATCAACTCGTGCTCGAAATCGGCCATACCGGCCTCTTCCATGAGCTTGCGTGCACCTTCCGGATCCACTTTCTGCGGCGGCAGTTCAAAGTAATCCGGGTGGATCGGACCAACATGGTGGTTTTCAGCAGGCGAGCCGCGACCACCAAAGCCCAGTTCCAGGCAAACCGAATTGTCGACTGCCATTTGCAGTGCTTTACGCACACGTTTGTCAGCGTAGGGCTGTTTGCCGTCAACTTCCGCCAACTGGTTCGGGCGGATCACAATGGTGTTCATGGTCACAACTTCGGACTTCACGTAACCAAGCCCATCCATGACATCGATGAATTCGCCAACCGATTCATACAGCATGTCGACTTCATCTGATTCCAGAGCTGCCAGCCACGCTGACGGATCGGTGCCGTAGTCAATATATTCGATGCGATCCAGCGCCGGGCGACCAAACACTTCTTCGCCCCACCAGGTGTGGTTTTCGTTGCGAACCAATACAGCCTTCACACCGACTTCCAAAGACTCCATCAGGTACGGGCCGGTGCCGACATTGTTCAGCAGATCGGTTTCGCTGAACGAGCTGTGAATGATCGCTGCAGGATAGTCAGCCATACCGGCAATCAAAGAAATGTCGGATCTTGGCAGGTTCAACTTCACAGTCAGCGGATCGACAACTTCGATGGCGCCTTCGATGGCTTGGCCGGTCGACTCGTCAACCAACGTCGCAAAGCGTCCTGCCATCGAGTTTGTTTCCGAACTCTTGTCGCACCAGCCGGCGACGTTGCGGGCCACGTCGTCCGCAGTAAAGTCGTCGCCATTGTTCCACTTGATACCCGGGCGCACTTTCAGTGTGTAAACCGTTGCGTCCTCGTTGACTTCCCAGCCTTCCAGCAACATGCCGCGGAATGTACCGTCCGAGTTGTACTCGACCAGGTTTTCGATTGTCCCGCGCGACACGTTTGCGATCTGCGACCAGTCGTATGTACGCGGCTCTTTCAGCGCACGAACTTCCATCTGCACGCGCAGGGTGCCGCCTTCTTTCTTGGCATCTTCGCCTTCAGCGTGAACAGGAGCGGCAAGACCGATCATCCCGTAGGCAGCGGCTGCGGTAACGCCCAGACCAGTGGCACGGGTCAGGAACTCACGACGGCTGAGCTTGCCATCACGGTATTCCTGTGCGTGCATCTCGGCCGCCCAGTGCACCTTGTCATTGGTGGTTACGTCATTCGTCATAGATGTCTCCCTGTGACATTAGATTTTGTTGATTGATTATGCTTCTACGCGACTTGGTTGTTACCTGTCGCCAGATTAAAGGGTTCTGATTGTAGGTCTCTGTGCATCCCCATGACGGTATTCGGCACCAGAATTCAGGCTAGGTCAATGTTCGAATTCGTCATTGGGAGTACAAAAACGACATTCTCGCCAAGTTGAACACGTTGCTTCGCAACTGCAGCGAGCTTTGGGTTTATGCAGTGCCACTTCTATGAACAGCAAAGGGTCTGGTGAAAAAATGTTTAAAAACAGATTCTTATGTGGGGTCGATGGATCGAGGTTAGCAAGGCGCCAAGTTTAGTATCATTTTGAGGGGTCAATGTGATTCCATGCTTTCATACGAGCCCGAAACCAAGTGCGTTGTCGTTTAGCGAATTGCCGTGTCGCAATTGTTGCGCGATCGCGGGCTTGGTCGAGTGTCATCGAGCCGTTCAGATAAGCCCTGAGCTCTGGTACTCCGATTGCTTTGCAGGCTGGCAGGTTGGGGTCAAACCGGTCCTGCATCGCGTGCACTTCTTCAATGGCACCTTGCTCCAGCATCTGATCAAATCGGCGTTCAATTCGCGCCAAAAGCCAAGTCTTATCAACATCTAACACAATCGGCACTGTATCGCTTAGCCTCAAAACCGGCGGCGGAGTGTCGGACTGCCAGGACAGCAGGCTGCGTCCGGTAGCACGTTGCACTTCCCAGGCGCGCTGCACACGCGCCCTGTTTTGAATATCCAGACCGGCCAGCGTTTCATCGTCGACCCCGGAAATCAATTCTGGCAGTGAGATCTGGTCCGCCTCAGCCCGTATCTCTGCTGGGGTGGCAGGGATTTGCGCCATGCCTTCGGTCAGCGCGGTGAAATACAAACCGGTGCCGCCCACAATGATCGGACGCTGCGCACCGTTCAACAATGGCGTTACTTCTCGCAGCCAATGTCCGGTTGAATAGTCCTGATCGTATGCAATGTGACCATACAGGCGATGCGGGGCGCGGGCTTCTTCCTCTTCGGATGGGCGCGCCGAGACAACCCGCCAGCAGTCATACACCTGGCTTGCATCCGCGTTGACGATCACACCGCCAAACCGTTCGGCAATCTCAAGCGCCAGAGCGGATTTTCCGGATGCAGTTGGACCCGCAATCAGAACCGGTTTGTCATCGGGAATAGGCGGCAGGTGTTGAAAATACTGCGCTGTTGATTGCTGGGTCATGTGCGGTTGCCTCAATCCTCACCAACCGCATTGAACCTGCGGAGCTTTTGCTTCATTTTGCGCCGGAAATTAAACCCGTGCCAGCCCGGAGCGCAACATGAGCCTTTCCCCTTCGTTAGAAACCGCTGAAACCCCGAAAACAAAGTATAACAGGGTGATGCTGAAAATCTCGGGCGAGGCGTTGATGGGAGATCAGGGATTCGGTCTGCACCCGCCAACCGTTCAGCGCATTGCACAAGAGGTGAAGTCGGTTCACGATCTGGGCGTTGAGATCTGCATGGTCATTGGCGGCGGCAACATCTTCCGGGGTCTGAGCGGGTCGGCGCAAGGAATGGAGCGGACCACGGCTGACTATATGGGTATGTTGGCGACGGTGATGAACGCACTGGGAATGCAGTCGGCACTGGAAGAGATCGGGGTGTTCACGCGTGTGATCTCGGCCATTCGTATGGATGAAGTGTGTGAACCCTATATTCGCCGCCGCGCGGTGCGGCACCTAGAGAAAAAGCGGGTTTGCATTTTCGCTGCCGGTACTGGCAACCCGTATTTCACTACGGACACTGCAGCCACACTGCGCGCCAATGAAATGGCGTGCGAGGCCATCTTTATGGGTAAGAACGGTGTTGATGGGGTTTATGACAAAGACCCCAAACAACATGCCGACGCCGTGCGGTATGACACCGTGACCTATGATGATGTTCTGGCCAAGCGGCTGCGCGTTATGGATGCCTCGGCCATCGCGCTGGCGCGCGACAACAATCTGCCGCTGATCGTCTTTGGCCTTGATGAACCCGGCGGGTTCCGCGGAATTCTGGCGGGCGAGGGGACGTACACCAAAGTTCAGGGTTAAAACGGACGCTGAACCGCGTACAAAAGCCCCGGGGCTGTGCCGGGGTTTTCTTTTGTGCTGCGCCTTGACGGTCATGGACGCGACTGTCTAAGTGTCCGTGCTCTTTTTACGAAAGAGCTGCCCCGTAGTTCGCCACTTTGACCTGCGACTACAGGCTGGGCTGGAAGACCTGCCGTGATTTCTGAGACGCCCGGAAACATGTGCGGGTATCTCATTGATCAAAATGCAAAATAAAAAGGAGCAATGAGGCATGAGCTCTCTGGACATTGATTTCGTGCGGGCGCAGTTCCCGGCTTTTTCCGAACCCAGCTTGCAAGGGCAGGCGTTCTTTGAAAACGCAGGTGGGTCATACACGTGTAAACCGGTGATCGACAGGCTGACGCGGTTTTACACCCAGCGCAAAGTCCAACCCTATGCGCCTTACGAGGCAAGCCGTTTGGGTGGTGCGGAAATGGACGAGGCCCGCGTCCGCATGGCTGCAATTCTGGGCGTCGACACGGACGAGCTGAGCTTTGGACCTTCGACAACGCAAAACACCTATGTTCTGGCGCAGGCGTTCCGGCAATGGATGAAGCCAGGCGAAGCTATTGTCGTAACAAATCAGGATCACGAGGCTAACTCTGGTCCTTGGCGGCGTTTGGCCGAGGCAGGGATCGAGATAAGAGAATGGCAGATTGATCCTGAAACCGGCTCGCTGAACCCTCAGGACTTAGAGAACATGCTGGACGAAAAGGTACGTTTGGTTTGTTTCCCGCATTGTTCAAACGTTGTGGGAGAGATCAATCCAGTGACGGAAATCACCGCCATTGCGCATGCCGCCGGTGCATTTGTATGTGTGGACGGCGTATCTTACGCCCCGCATGGTTTCCCGAATGTTGGTGATCTGGGGCCGGATATCTATTTGTTTTCCGCCTACAAAACCTATGGTCCGCATCAGGGCTGTATGGTCATCCGCCGCACTTTAGGAGAGTTGCTGCCCAATCAGGCGCATTATTTCAACGGTGATGTTCTGTATAAGCGCTTTACCCCGGCAGGTCCGGATCATGCGCAGATCGCGGCCAGTGCAGGCATGGCGGATTATGTTGAACAGTTAAATGCACATCATGGTGGGCCAGACAGTGGCGCGGCCGCGCAAGGCGAATTCGTGCATAATCTGATGCGCATGCGCGAAGTGTCTTTGCTGCAACCAGTGTTGAATGCGGTCAAGGATCGCAACGCAGTCCGCCTGATCGGAACATCCGATGCGACCCGGCGCGCACCGACAGTTGCGTTGTCCCTGAACCGACCTGCGGGCCCGGTTGCCGAGGAACTCTCCCAATACGGTGTCATGGCGAGCGGTGGCGATTTTTATGCCGTACGTGCGTTGCAGGCTATGGGGGTCGAGCCAGAGCAGGGTGTGTTGCGGGTGAGCTTCACGCATTACACCTCGCAACAGGAAATTGATCAGCTTTTAGATGCACTTGAACGCGTTTTGTGATCCACTTTCCCTGAGCCTTCGTAATACGAAGAAAAGCTCAGGGCGGACATGAAAGACGCGCACACTCCGATTATTATGTGGTTCCGACGGGATTTGCGCCTGTCGGACCATCCAGCCTTAGCCGCAGCGGCTGAAAGCGGTCGCCCGGTTGTTCCGGTCTTTATTCACGATGACCTTGTCGAATACTTGGGAGCTGCGCCAAAGTGGCGATTGGGGTTGGGGTTGGAGGCGTTCTCCAAATCCCTAGACGGTCTCGGCAGCCGATTGATCCTGCGGCGCGGCGACGCGCTGGCCCAGTTGCAAGCACTGATCGAAGAGACGGGCGCTGGCGCCGTTTATTGGTCTCGATCCTATGATCCTGCGTCGATCGCGCGGGACAAGAAGATCAAGTCGGTTTTGACGGAACAAGGTGTCACGGCAAAGTCTTTTGCCGGGCATTTGCTGTTTGAACCCTGGACTGTAGCGACCAAAACCGGCCAGCCGTTTCGCGTTTACACGCCCATGTGGCGCGCCGTTCAAGGGCGGGATGTACCTGCGCCTGACGCCTCTGTGACGGGATTGCTTGTTCCTGCAAAATGGCCATCAACTGAAGAACTGCACATATGGCAGTTGGATCGTGCCATGAACAGAGGCGCGTCGATCGTACGCCCCTATGTGCACCCCGGCGAGCAAGCTGCCCACGAACATCTAAATGTGTTTTTGGACCGTGTAGCGCAGTATTCGAAACACCGCGATCGTCTGGATATGGACGGAACATCCAATCTGTCGGAGTATCTCTCGTTAGGCGAGATAGGCCCGCGTACAGTCTGGCATCGGGTTCAGCAGGCCGCATTGATGGGCGTATCAGGCACTGATGCCTTCCTGCGCCAGCTTGTTTGGCGCGAGTTTGCCTATCACCTGATGTATCACACGCCACAGTTGGTCACGGGCAACTGGAAGCCGGAATGGGACAGTTTTCCGTGGAACACGGATCCGGACCACCCCGAATTTGTTGCCTGGACGCAGGCAAGAACCGGTGTCCCCGTGGTCGATGCAGGCTTGCGGCAAATGTATGTCACGGGCCGAATGCACAACCGAACCCGGATGATTGTAGCCAGTTACCTGACCAAGCACTTGATGACACACTGGAAAATCGGGATGCAGTGGTTCGATGACTGCCTGATCGATTGGGACCCGGCCTGCAACGCAATGGGATGGCAGTGGGTAGCGGGCTCGGGCCCTGACGCGGCACCGTTCTTTCGTATTTTCAACCCGCAGACGCAGGCCGAGAAATTCGACCCAGATGGAACTTATCTGAAGCGCTGGATCGCTGAGGGCGAAAAAAGCCCGAGCGAAACGGCCCTTTCGTATTTTGACGCTGTTCCGCTGTCTTGGGATCTGCGCCCAGGCGCAGATTATCCCACACCGATTGTTGCTTTGACCGAGGGACGAACCCGTGCGCTGAGCGCATATGAAAGCCGAAAATCCCACTAAGGAATTGAAAACTTGCCAGAAACAGAATCGCGGCCTAGCCTTACATCAATACCGCAGAGGGGAGAGCGGATGATCCTGACGACAACCGACGGGCAGAAGGATCTGCCCAGATATTTCGCGCAAGTCTTCAAGATGCTGACCAATATGGAACAGGGGCGTCTGGATATCACGTTGCCAGATGGTCGAACATTTCGCGCCGAAGGCACCAAGCCGGGGCCGGTTGCTCAGGTCGATGTACATGACGATGACGTTTTTGCGCGTTTGATCCGCGAAGGTGAGCTGGGCTTTTCTGACGCCTATCTTGATGGTCATTGGAGCACGCCCGACCTGCGATCCTTCATGGATGTCGTGCATTTGGGCTCTGAAACCGTATATGACGGGTTTACGGGGAAATTCCTGGTACAAGCCTATGAACGGCTGAGATTTTGGCTGCACCGCAACAACCGGGCGCAGGCAAAGAAAAACATCTCGTACCACTACGATCTGGGCAATGACTTCTACGGCCTGTGGCTGGACGAAACGATGACCTATTCCAGTGCGATCTTTGAAACAGGTCAGGAAAGCTTGGAAAAAGCACAAACCGCGAAATATGCCAGCCTTGTGGATGAGATGGGCGCGAAGCCGGGCGATCACATACTGGAAATCGGCTGCGGTTGGGGTGGATTTGCGGAATACGCCGCCAAGGAACGTGGCCTGCGCGTAACATGTTTGACGATCAGTCAAGAGCAGTTCAAGTATGCCAAGGAACGTATTGAAAAAGCAGGGTTATCAGATCTTGTTGAGTTCAAATTACAGGACTATCGCGACGAACAGGGTTTGTATGACGGCATCGCGTCAATCGAGATGTTCGAGGCTGTCGGCCAGAAGTACTGGCCAGTATACTTCGAAACAGTACGAGAGCGACTGAAACCGGGTGCGCAAGCGACTTTGCAGATTATCACAGTGGGTGATCATCGCTGGGACTACTACAAGAATGGCGTTGATTTCATTCAAAAATACATCTTTCCGGGTGGAATGCTTCCGTCGCCTTCGATTTTGCGGCAACAGATCGACCAGGCTGGGTTGAGCGTGGTGAAATCCAAAGAATTCGGTAAAAGCTATGACCTGACGCTGCGCCGTTGGTACGAGACGTTCAACGATAAGTGGGACCAAATTGCTGACATGGGCTTTGATGAGCGTTTTCGCCGCATGTGGAATTATTATTTGACCGCATGTGGCGCGGCCTTTGACACAAGCAATTGTGATGTGACACAGATCACCATAGCAAAACAAAGTTAATGAACGGACTGTCACATGCCCACAGCCTCGCGTCTTGTCGCCGCTCTTTGCCTTGTCGTGCTGGCTTTCATTGTCTCGGGGATGATCATCGATAATGGTGAAGAGGGTAAGGACTATGGGTACTTTACCTATGTGAACATGGCGCTTGGCGCGGCTTGTGGCTGGACAATCATGGGTAAGCGCGCCGGGCGAGGTTGGACTGCGGGTATCAACAATGGCCTGACGGGGGTCGCGTCGCTGGTTTTCTGGGCCTTGTTCGTGCAGGGCTGTTACGAAATGTTCCGCCTTGCTATGCGCAACCGCTATGGCGGTCCGTTTGAAGCGATCCTGGCTATTTTCAAGATCGGGATCGACTACGGCAAGCTGCTGATCACGCCTGAAATTCTGATTGCATTTGCTATCGGGGCGGTTGTTGCCGGTTTGGCCACCGAACAGGCCCACCGCCAATGGCGTTAATGCAGTCCATTGTCTGAGAGTTTGAGATTGTCTGATTTGTTTTTCTATGGAACGTTGCGGCATTTGCCGCTTCTTGAACGTGTCCTGGGCCGTGCTTTACACGAGATTTCAGTTCAACCGGCGGTTTTACCCGATCATGCCGTTTGGGCTGTTCACGGGCAGGATTTTCCCATGATCCAGACGTCACAGGGCAACAGTGCCCAGGGCGTTTTTGTTCGCGATCTGTCGTCCGAAGACCTGGATCGTTTGGCTTTTTACGAAGGCGCGTTTGATTACGACCTGACACCTGTAACGGTAATTCTGCAAGACGGGACCAAGAAGGAAGCAAGGGTCTTCTTCCCAGCGCCGTGCAGTTGGAAGCCGGACGGGCCTTGGTCTTTGCACGGGTGGGCGGAGCGATTGGGTGAGATCACGGCGCTGGCTGCGGAAGAAGAGATGGCATATTTCGGACGGGTAGAGCCTCAGGATATGGCTGGAAGTATTCGTGCTATCCAAACCCGGGCATGGGCCAAGGTTCTTGCTGGCAAACGGCGCACGGGCGACCCGAGGGATACAAGCAAGGATGTCATCGTGCATCGCCACCATCGCGCGTATGTGAACTATTTCGGTATGGAGGAAGTGGACCTTCAGCACCGCCAGCATGATGGAACCATGGGGCCCGTGTTGCACAGGGGCAGCCTGATGCAAGGCAGTGCGGTGTCTGTTCTGCCATACGATCCCGTGCGCGACGCTGTACTTGTTGTCGAACAATTCAGACCACCAGCGTTTTTGATCAACGACCCTGAACCTTGGCTGTGGGAGGCCGTGGCCGGGATGATAGACCCTGGCGAAGAGCCGGAACAAGCAGCCCATCGTGAAGCGATGGAGGAAGCCGGAGTAACGTTCGACCGGCTTGAATACGCAGGTGGGGCGTATTCTTCGAGCGGGTCATCAACCGGGTTCATGTATCTGTATGTCGGTTTGGGTGATTTGACCCATACCACCACAACAGGCGGTCTTGATACCGAAGGCGAAGATATTCGCAGTCAGATCCTGCCGTTTGATACGTTCATAGAGATGACGGACCGTCATGTTTTCAAAGACGTACAACTTGTGGCTCTGGCCTATTGGCTGGCGCGCCACCGGGACAGGCTGCGGGCATGACTATCACGCTTGTGGTCGCGGCGGCGCGGCTGTAAATCTTCTCTGATACCAAACGACAAGAGGGCGCCATGCGCATTGCACGAGACCTTGCCGACGCAGTCGGGAAAACACCACTGATCCGGTTGAAGCGCATCAGTGAAGAAACCGGTTGTGAGATCCTCGGGAAGGCCGAGTTCATGAATCCCGGCCAGTCCGTCAAGGACCGTGCGGCGCTGTATATCATCCGTGATGCGGTGGCCCGAGGTGAGTTGAAGCCCGGCGGCACTATTGTCGAGGGAACGGCCGGCAACACCGGCATTGGTCTGGCTCTGGTGGGCGCATCCATGGGTTTCAAGACGGTGATCGTGATTCCGGAAACCCAGTCGGAAGAGAAGAAAGACATGTTGCGCTTGGCGGGTGCGCAATTGGTTCAGGTTCCGGCCGCGCCCTATCGCAACCCCAACAACTTCGTGCATTATTCGCGTCGTCTGGCCGAGCAACTGGCAAAGACCGAACCCAATGGCGCGATTTGGGCAAACCAGTTCGACAATGTTGCCAACCGTCAGGCGCATGTGGAAACAACCGGCCCTGAAATCTGGGAGCAAACAGACTGTAAGGTCGATGGGTTTGTCTGCGCCGTAGGCTCTGGCGGAACTCTGGCCGGCGTGGCCGACGCGTTGCAGCCCAAGGGTGTTAAAATCGGCTTGGTCGACCCGATGGGGGCAGGTCTTTATTCATACTACACCACTGGTGAAATCGCGATGGAAGGCAGCTCGATTGCCGAAGGCATCGGTCAGGTCCGCATCACCAAGAACCTTGAAGGGTTTCAACCGGACTACTCGTATCAGATGACCGATAACGAAGCGCTGCCTTATATCTTCGATTTGCTGCGCGAGGAAGGTCTGGTGATGGGCGGTTCGACCGCGATCAACATGGCCGGAGCAGTGCGTTTGGCGAAGGATCTTGGGCCGGGTCACACCATCGTTACCATCCTGTGTGACTACGGCACCCGCTATCAGTCCAAACTGTTCAACCCTGAATTCCTGCGCGAGAAGGAACTGCCGGTACCGGATTGGATGACCGAGGCCCCCCGAAGCATTCCGGGCGTGTTCGAGGACGTATGATGCTGGCGCAGGTCCGCCTGTTTCTTACCCTGATCTTTCTGTGCCTTGTTGGGTTCGCCGGCAGCGCGGATGCGCAACTGAGCAACCGACAAAGCGAGTATTATCAGGGATGGCTGAAAACGGCGGACCGTGCAGAAGATGTGATCGAGGCGAACCGTGCCTCGAACGCAGCTTTGGAAAATCTTCGATCAGAAATAAGCACTTACCGAGAGGACTTCAATAGGGCACGCAATGCGAATACGGATCGCATTCAAACTCTGGAAGGTCAGATCAAAGCCTTAGGCCCCAAGCCCGAAGGGGACGCGACTGAGCCAGAAGACATTGCAATGTTGCGGGCGCATCTGGAAAAACAGCTAAACAGCTTGCGCGTGCCGCGGATCATTTCTGAGGAGGCATATAGCCGTGCCAACGGACTGATCAGTGAAATTGATCGGATCATTCGAGACCGGCAAAAGAAAGAACTTCTGGAGCGCGGTCCTTCGCCTGTCAATCCGATCTATTGGCGTCCGGCTTGGGTGGATCTGACAGAAGCGGCGCGATCTCTTTATAATGAGACAATTAAAAATCTGAGCACAGATGTCGTGCGAGAAAGAATCCGTGAACGGGGCTTGGGTATCGCTCTGTTGGTTGCCGCATCCGTGATCTTGCTTACGTTTGGCCGATCCTGGTCCGAAAAGGCGGGTGAATTCCTTCGCACACTTGGCGGTTCCGGAACGGGCGTATGGACCTTTGTTGTTTCGCTGTTTCGCATAATTCTGCCCTGGCTCGGGGTTTGGGCGATCGTTGAGGCAATCACCATGACCGGTGTGTTGGGCCTGCGCGGGACTTTTTTGCTGGAAAACGTGCCTTATTGGGCGGCGCTCATCTTTTTCTATGACTGGATCGGACGTCAGATTTATCTGATGGGAGCCGCGCAGGGTTTTAAACGTCTTTCTGCCAACAAAATCAGAGAGTTGCGCCTCTATCTTGATCTATTGGCGATCATGTTGATCCTGAACGAGATGGCGATCCTGTTTGAGCAGATCGAAAACATTTCGGACGCGACCCGCGCAGTGGTTAGTTTCCCGGTTGTCGTAGTCACAGCGTTGCTGCTGTTGCGTGTGCGTCATATCCGGCTGAACGAAATTCAACAGGATGAGCCAGACCCGAACGCAACCACACGGGGTGCGGGCTTTAGCCAGTTGGTTGAATTGTTGCGTCGCGGTTTGTTTCTACTGGGTATCGCAACGCCCGTTCTGGCCTTATTTGGCTATACGAACGCGGCCGAAGCTATCGTTTTCCCAGCGGTAAAGACCCTGATCCTGATCGCAGCTTTGGTCATCATTCAAAGGTTTCTGTCCGGGGTTTATGGTTGGGTTACCGGGCAGGGTGATGCTGCTCGGGATTCTTTGTTTTCGGTCCTGCTGGGTTTCGTTCTTGCGATTTTGGCCTTGCCGATTTTGGCCATCTATTGGGGCGCGCGTGAGACAGACTTGTTAGAGGTATGGACCCAGATACTGCAGGGTTTCAACATCGGTGGTGTCACGATTTCGCCCACCAATTTCCTGACATTCGTTGCCGTTTTTGCCATTGGGTACACAATAACGCGCCTGTTGCAGAGCGGCCTTCGCAATTCGCTTTTGCCGAAAACCAAAATCGATCCTGGTGGTCAGAACGCAATCGTGGCCGGGTCCGGCTATGTCGGGATCACGATTGCTGCGTTGATAGCGATTATGGTGGCCGGATTTGATCTGTCTTCGTTGGCCATCGTCGCAGGCGCCTTGTCTGTTGGGATCGGTTTTGGGCTGCAAACCATCGTGTCGAACTTTGTCTCGGGCATTATCCTTTTGGTCGAGCGTCCGATTTCGAAAGGCGACTGGATCGATGTGAACGGAATGATGGGCTATGTCCGTGACATTTCGGTGCGGTCGACGACGATCGAAACCTTCGACCGGACGGATGTGATCGTTCCAAACTCGGATCTGATCAGCGGCGTGGTGACCAATTATACCCGAGGCAACACAATTGGGCGTGTCATTGTGCCTGTTGGTGTCGCCTATGGCACCGATACGCGGCAGGTTGAAACCATTCTGGGTGAGATCGCCAATAATCATCCGATGGTTTTGGCAAACCCGGCGCCCAGTGTTGTGTTTCAGGGCTTTGGCGCGGATTCCCTGGATTTCGAGATCCGCGCAATCTTGCGTGATGTGAACTGGGTGCTGTCGGTGAAGTCCGACATGAACCACGAGATCAACCGCAGATTCTCGGACGCTGGAATCGAGATTCCGTTTGCTCAGCGCGACATCTGGTTGCGCAATCCCGAAGCTTTGCAGTCGGATGTCAAAGATCAGAAGGGCCCCGTCCAACCCATGGAAAGCAAACCCGAGGCCCCATCACAAAAGCCCGCTGACCTGACAGAGGCTGATTTGGATCCCGACGGTGGTGACGAGGTTTAAGGGCGTTATCCAACGTCCTTGATACGGTCTGAAATGGCCCGGTGAGAGCCGCACGGGGGCAGGGCAACTTATTTGGGGCATTCCCGATTTTTCGCCGCATTGGGGCCTTGCAAATCTAACGACATTGGTTCACATATCGCCGGCACGGAGAGGTGGCCGAGTGGTCGAAGGCGCACGCCTGGAAAGTGTGTAGGCGGGAAACCGTCTCCAGGGTTCGAATCCCTGTCTCTCCGCCACACCCTTACCAAAATTAACGGCAGTAGGGCCACTTGATGCTGGTCGAGTCGATTTACAGTTGGCAAACTTCGAAAGCTTCGTGACGAACGAATAGATGGGAGCGGTCATTAAATCCGGGCGCTTGCGTTTGCTAAATTTGCTGCATTGATCGTTTGAAGTTGTTCAAGCGCCAGAACCTGTGGTGTTCTGGTTTGCTTTCCCCGAAAGTTCTCCGTCGGTCGGATGAGGCAGATCATAAACGTTAACAAAAATATCAATTTGATATAGAGTTGTGGTGTTATTGATCAGTAACGCGCGGGTATTCGTGTGACACAGACACTTTATGAAAAGTATGGCGGCTTCAAAACAATCAGCCGCGTCGTGATGACCTTCTACGAGATGGCGTTGGAATCTGACGATATCGGCCACTATTTCGAAGACATTGATATGCCTCGACTGATTGATCATCAGACGAAGTTTGTGTCCTCGTTAATCGGAGGCCCTGCATCATTCAATGACGACAGAATTGAAGCGGTTCACCGGCATCTGAATATCTCGCACGATGAGTTTGACGTCATGGCGGAACTGTTCGGCGATGCGCTGAGCGCCCATGGTATGTCGGATGGGGATATTAAAACCGCGCTGGCCGCAATTGAGGGCAAGAGGTCCATCATAGTCGTCCGGACCGCGGCATGAGCATACTGGCAATCAATGAGCAACTGTTGCGCGCCATTGGTGTTGGTGTCGCCGTGGTGCGTGCCTCGGATCTGGAATTTGTGTTTCACAACGGGCCTTTCGCGGAATGGTTCGGTACCCCGGAAGAAGGGAATACGCTTGGCGATATTCTACCGGATCTCGACCCGAAAGAACTGGAGGATGTCAAACAGTCCGGCCTGAGGTACTCGGTCGAGCTTCAGATCAAACCCAAACGCCGGACACTTATTTTTGCTGTGACAGTGTCGTTGGCCAATGGGCTGTCGGAGCAGGTGCTGATTGTGGAATGCCAGAACATCACGCGTATTCGTGAATTGGAAAGCATGATCGACAGCTATTCCACTATGGTCGAGCGTAATACCCGAGAACTTGAGCGCGAAAAAGAAAGGGTTGAACGCCTGTTGCTGAACCTGATGCCACGGGCCGTCTATGAAGAATTCAAGACATTTGGCGTCGTCACACCTCAGCTGTATCAGCAGGTTTCGGTGGTGATGTTGGATTTTGTCGGGTTCACGGATTTTGCTGCCAAAACCGACCCAACCGTAACCCTGAGTGAACTGAACGATATCTTCACGGCGTTTGACCGTATTGTGGAACAATTTGGATGCGAGCGTATCAAAACAATAGGTGACGCATATCTGGCGGTGTCCGGCATGCCTGACCCAACCCCTGATCACGCCACGGCTGTTGCGCATTGTGCGGTGCGATTCCTTCGATATTTGGAACGCAGGAACGAAAGCCATCCGCACAAATGGCAGGCTAGGATCGGCTTGGGGATGGGTGCTGCAGTTGGATCGGTCGTTGGTATTCAAAAATATGTCTACGACGTTTTCGGCCCGGCTGTGAACATTGCCGCCCGATTACAGGTGTTTGCCAACCCGATGAACATTGTGGCCCCGGAAGAAATGAAATTTGCCCTGATTGACGAGTTTCAGGTCTCGGACCTTGGAACCGTCGACATCAAGGGAATGGGCGAGATGGACCTGATCAATGTGACGTCGGGTCTGAGTATGCCACAGGGCAGTCGGTTGCTCTGACCCGTTTCAGTCGTCTTGTGGAATAAGGCCCAGGCCGCGTAGGTAAATGCCAATCCCACTTTCCAGCAAATCCTCTGGCGGAAAAGGTGAGGTTGCGCCGGTGTTGCGGGCAAAAAGCTCAACAACACCATGGCTCATCGCCCAGATATGGGCACTGAACATCGATGCAGGCGGGCGCTTTTCTGGCGGAATGTGTTGGGACAGGTCCGCCGCCGCTTTTTCAAGAACCGACTTGGCGCGGTTGGCGGCTAAGGAAAGCTCGGTCGTGCGGTTCAGAGAGATCCCACTTTCGAACATCGCGATATAGTGGCCCGGGTTCTTGCGGGCAAAGGCCAAATAGGCCCGTCCTGTCGCCTCGAACGCTGCCAACGCTGATGGCTGCCCCTTGTCATAGGCATATTGCATCAGATCTGCGAACATCTCGAACCCTTGCCGCGCGGCCTCGGCAATCAGATCCTCGCGCCCTTGAAAATGGCGATAGACGGCGGCGGGTGTCACTCCGGCAGTTTTTGCGGCTTCGGACAGGGTGAAACCAGTTGGCCCTTTTTCTTCGATCAGGGACAACGCGGCTTCGACCAAAGCCTGTTTCAGGTTCCCGTGGTGATACCCGCGTTTCGTCATTCCGGCCTCAGCTGTCTTGATGCAGTGTTTGAAAACAACGAGATAGAGCAAACACGCAGAGCCGTCCAACCCTGTTCGACAAAACACTTCGGTGGAGTGCCGGGTTACGCATCCCAGACATCCGGGCCACCGCAAATCTTCGGATCAATCTTGCCGATGCTCTTTTTGTCTTTCTCATCATAGTCCAACGCGTGCAGGACTGTACGGATCGCTGCAAGGCGCGCCCGTTTCTTGTCGTCTGATCGCACGATCGTCCAGGGGCAGGCGTCGGTGTGCGATCTGGTCAGTGTTTCCGAGATCGATTCCGTGTACTCATCCCATTTATTCAGACCCGCCACATCGATGGGGCTTAACTTCCACTGTTTGAGCGGATCCGTCTCGCGCGCCAAAAAGCGGTTCAGCTGCTCAGCACGCCCGACATTGAGCCAGAATTTAAAGAGGTGGATCCCGTCATTGACCAAACCCATTTCCAGCGGCAGGACCTGACGGAAAAACCTCTCCCGCTCTTCTTGCGTACAAAAGCCGAAAACATTTTCGACAACACCCCGGTTGTACCAACTCCGGTCAAAGAAAACGATTTCACCAGCGGCGGGCAGGTGGGCGATATAGCGTTGAAAATACCATTGGCTGCGTTCCGCATCCGAAGGCTTGGCCAGCGCCACGTTGCGTGCCCCGCGCGGGTTCAGGTTTTCGCGGAACCGCTTGATGGTACCGCCTTTGCCGGCGGCATCACGACCTTCAAAGATGATCGCCACCCGATGGCCTGTTTCCTTCACCCAAGACTGCATCTTGACCAACTCGATCTGGAGAAGCTCCATCTGAGCATCATAGTCTTTGGTCTTCATCTTCTCGCGATACGGGTATGTGGCGTTTAGGATATCGCCTTTTCCCGATTTCTTGATCTCCTCCCGCACCGCCTTGGGGGCGTCTTTTTGATAATATCTTTCGATAGAACCTTTTTCGGACCGGGCCATATGTCACCTCGCGATAAAATCCATATCTTACTATGAATTAGAGGCCGGATTAACGCAAACCCGCACGCTGAGCCGCACGATCTACAGCGGCGGCGACCTCGGGGGCGGCGACCACCTGCGGCATGTGGCCAATGCCGGGCAAGTCGATCAGCTCGGCCCCTGGGATTTGGTCGATCAGGCGTTCGGAATGCCATTCAAGACCAACCGTGTCGTCGGCGGTTCCGTGAATGATTTCCGTTGGCACGGAAATCTCGCCATATCTGGGCTGCAGGCGGGTAATCTCATCCAGCAAGTTGGCGCGTTGCTTGGCATTTGCGTGCATTGATCCACGCCGGATCGTAAGGCCGGGGCCGAAGTGCTCCGCGTACCCCTCAGGCGCGGTCTGTGGCGCAAATACTTTGTCCAAAGCTTGCGTCACATACCAGTCGGGCACGAATGAGCTGATCAGGGGCAGGACCAGTGCATTACCAGCGGTAGTTGATGCCAGCCGGTTAAAACCATCCAAAGGTGTTTCCCACGGGATGGCCGCAGGCGCGATCAGAACCAAGGCCGAGATGTTGTCTGGCCGCGTGACCGCCCACGCAAGCGAAACCGACCCGCCATAGCTTTGACCTGCAACGATGGGTTTTTCGGCCCCCAGCTGTGCCGCTGCCCGTTGCAGGATGTCTGCCTGTTCGATGATGGTTTCGCCGTCGGGGTTGAAGCTTTGGGAATACCCCAAGCCGGGACGGTCAAACACGATAACTCGAAAGTTCTGCGCCAGAATGGGAGCCAGCGCGAATGTCATGTCACGGGTGTTCCCGCTGGAGCCATGAATCAGAACAACATCCGGGCCGTCGCCCATCACAACGGCATGTACGGCGATGCCATCAACATCAAGAATCTGACCTTCGGGTGGAAAGGCCGCTTCTGCCATCGCCTCATTCCTGACGCTGCGCCAAGCGGTCAGCACGGCCAGGCCCAGCACGATGAGGCCAAGGAATATGAACGCTTTAGTTGCCAATTTTGCTCATATCGAAAGGCGTGGATTGGTAGATTTCGTTGATCCAGTTGCCGTAAAGCAGGTGCGCATGGCTGCGCCACCGGTTCTGTGGCATTTGTGATGGATCATCGTCCGGGTAGTAATTGATCGGCACGTTGATTGGCGTGCCATTGGCAACGTCCCGGTCATATTCCTGCTTGAGCGTGTCGCTGTCATATTCGAAATGGTTGAAGATATAGAGCGCGCGGTGCTCGGGATCCTCGACCAAGCAGGGTCCTACATCGTCGCTGCCCAATAGAGTGTTCAAACCGGGTGCGCTGTCGATTTCACCCTGTTTCATCTCAGTCCATCGACTGACAGGGATCACGCAGTCGTCCGAAAAGCCACGTAAAAACGGCGAGGCCGGGTTTAGGTTCCGGTGACGAAAACAGCCAAAGGCCTTGGCGTCCAGCATGTGTTTACGCACGCCGTGGAAATGGTTGATCATCGCCATTCCGCCCCAGCAGACACCAAAGGTCGAATGAACATTCGTTTGTGTCCATTCGAAGACTTCGCTGATCTCGTCCCAATAGGTGACGTCACCAAATTCCAGATGCTCGATCGGCGCGCCCGTGATAATCAGGCCGTCGAATTTCTCGTCCTTGACCTCCTGGAAGGGGTGGTAGAACTCGGTCATGTGCTCGGCTGCAGTATTTTTAGTGCGGTGTTCCGTCATGCGGATCAGGGACAGGTCGATCTGCAAAGGGGTCGCGCCAATCAGACGCGCGAACTGATTTTCCGTCTGGATTTTCTTGGGCATCAGATTCAGCAATCCAATGCGCAGCGGGCGGATATCCTGACGCATCGCCTGATCTTCGTCCATGACCATGACGCCCTCTTTGGTCAGGACGTCAAAAGCAGGAAGATCAGATGGGATTTTGATAGGCATGTGTCAGGCTTCGAAGAGAGTAAGGAAAACTGCTAGTTAGGCGTTCTTGCGTTTGGTCTCAAGGGTGCGTTCGATCAACTCATCGAAATCACCGGCATCACGGATTTTGCCGATATCATCTGCTGCAATCGTCACGCCCCAGTTTTCGGCCATCGCCTCGTAACGGGGCTGACGGTGTGCCAGAGCCTTCGCATAGGTCCAGCGGACGAAATCGTCAGGGTCCACATCAGATTCTGCACACCCTTTTTGATCCAGATACTCCGCCCATGTGCGGGTCAGGAATTCTGCCTGATAAGACATTGGTTTGGGCGCTTTATCGAACCTGCGCACCAATTCGGCCGTGTGACCTTCATCCCCCTGCAACCAGATCATCAGAGTTTGGCGTGACAGTTCCGACAGGATCTGATCCTTGGGATCCTTGGGGTCGACCCATTCACAGATCGAACCACCCGTATCACAGATAAAGTGCGGGTATTGATACAAACGCTCGGCGCGGTCGATGAAATATTCGGTATCCAAAAGGGCGTGGATCTCGGCCAGGCGAAACTGTTCCTGCCTGCGGCGGTACTCTGGCATTTCCAACCCGCCAAGCGCCGGATTGCCCGGTTTGCCAAGGTAGGCGGCAACGGGAGTCAGGTTTTCAAACGAGATATTCGAGCCGATATAGATCGAGTCCGACAAGAGCAGGTCGCGCAGGAACGGAACCTTCATGGCTTCTGCCTTGGCATTGTCGGTGATGTATTCACCCATGTAACGCGTGCCGATCCGGTAATCGATCGAATAGTGGAACCAGTTCCCCGAATCCCTGAGGATATTCGAGACATACGTCTTGCCCAGGCCAGACATGCCAAAGAACAACACTTTCTTACGGCGTGCTGCGCGCCAGTCTTCGGCCGAGGAGTAGATCATTGTGCGCTGTCCCTTTTTTGCCTTTGCTAAATCGGGCAACGGGCGGCGTCAATCGCGACGACCAGAGCGATTGAGAACCAAAAGACCTGTAGCAAGAATAGCAAAGCCAAAATAGGCATTGGGCGACAGCGCTTCGCCGCGCAGTAACGCCCCCAGTACGATGGCGACAGGGGGAATCACCAGCGTCACCAACATCAGATTGCCGCTGCCAGCCATGGCCAGAACACGGTAGTACAACAGATACGCCCCGGCGGTTGCAACAATTGCGTAGTAGCCAATGGCCGCCCAGGTGATTGCTGGCAGCGCAAGACTTGGCAAACCATCGGTCAAAAGGGTCAGCGGCAGTACCAAGATGGTCGATCCGGTCAACATGCCTGCTGCGGCAACGATAGGGGGAAGGTCAGACAGCGCATATCGGGCCCATGCGGCCGCGAAAGCGTATGACACCGTCCCTGCCAGAACAGCAAGCTGGGCAGTGCTTTGCAGGCTGAACCCTGTGAAGTTTTGCACGCCGATGGCTATCGTGACACCGATGAAGCCCAAACAAACGCCAACCAGTCGGGATCTTGTCAGCTGCTCATCGCGAAAAAACAATGCTGCAACCAGAACCCCAAACACGGCAGTTGAGGCGTTCAGGATCGCGGTCAGGCCGGTGTCAATATAAAGCTGCCCCCAGGCCATCAGGCTGAACGGGATAACGTTGTTAAGAAGCCCCATGACCAGAAACGCACCCCAAACCCTTGGTGCGCGCGGTATTTCATGCCCCTGAGCCCAGACCACCAGCCAAAGCACTAGCATGGCCCAGAACGTGCGATGAAGCACAGACGTCATGACCGGAATGGTGTCCAACGCGATCCGGATCGAGACAAAAGACGCGCCCCAGATGATGCCAAGCAGCAAAAGCTCGGCCCAGGCGCGGGGCGAAAGATGTTTTTGTGCGTTCATGGCGTCACTGTCTCATTGGGAATGTGAAACTGCGACCCGGTTCTTGCGAAAAAGCCCCGCTGTTTCAGCGGGGCTTGGACATGTTCAGAGATGGCGGCGATCAGTTCAGAGCGTATGTGATCTGGAACCCAACACTCCAGGCGCTGTTGCCTGTGAATGTTGCGCGCGCTCCGGGGCCCGCGCCGTCTGCTGTTGCGTCGCCAATATCCGTATAGCGCACACCGCCCGAGATTTGGGCTTTTTCAAGTGAGTATGTGCCACCCAGACCAATGCTCCAGAACCCATCTGTCGGACCGAGGTTCGAAACCGGAGTACCTTGTGAAGATTCGTAGCCCAGAGTCACAGCACCAGAAAACTCTTCCGAGAACTGATAGCCCAAACCCAGCGAATAGGTGAAAGTGGCGTCGTCATAGTCAACCAAGTTGCTGGTCGGCGGATAGTTTGGTGGGTTGTAAACAAGCTGCGGCCAGTCAACCCAACGGATAGATCCGAACAGAAGGGTTTTAGGAGCAACACCTGTCTGGAAATCCAAGTTGATGGATTGAGGTGTCTCAATCTCGCTATTGGTGTTGAACGTCGCAACCGTTCCCGGTGGAATTGGGGGAATTGGCGGCGGGTTCAAAGATTCGGTCTGCGAAAGATCATGGCTGATCTTCGAGTTGTAGGTCAGTGCCACACGGGCCGCGATCTCGGGCTTTTCCCAGGCTACACCAACGACGTAGCCGAATGCTGTGTCGGCGCTCGTGTCTACGTTATAGCCCGCAGCAAGCGGTACGGTGACCGATGCCTTCACACGCTGGGCGCGAATGCCGCCGATTGCGCTGAAGCCACCATCGAACTTGTAGCGCAGCAACGCCGTGATGGCATCCGTGTCTGCCGTTGCCCGCAAAGTGTCTGTCCGACCAAACGGAACAGGGTTGATCGAAAGGGGATAGTTGCTTGCATACTCAATATCAGCGCCAAACGGCTGATCATACATGATCGCAAAATCAAGCTTTTCGGTCAGAGCTGCCTTGTAGCCCAGGTGCGGTGTGAAGAAGTCGTTCGCCACCTCGCCGGAGTCCTGAGGCTGGCCAATGTTTGGACCCGCCAATGCGGGCATCGTGCCGGTCACACTCGGATCAGTGTAGCCGAGCCGGAACTGAACCACCGAGCCTTCTTCGAAAATCAAATTGATCCCCTGACCACTTCGATCAAGACCACCTGCATGGGCTGTAGCGGCCCCAACGCACAGCGCGCAGGTTGTGAGTAATGTTCTTTTCATTCTGTCCTCCCTATGGGTCTCCTGCGGGTTTTTATGGCGACTGTTGTGAGTGAAAAAATCGCCTGCCCGTTGTATTCCGCACGATACTTTCTTTTTGGTTACTTTAAGGTCAACTGGTGACGGAGCGTTACTTGGTGCGACTCATGTTTGGAGTTGTTGCCAAATTGCTACGATTTTCGGACCAGATGTTTAAGAAGATGCCAGAGAAAATGACCCCGGCACCGATCAGAACCCAATGGTCGATGGGTTCGTGATATAGGATCATCCCGACTACTGCGATCGTGGGAAGACGGGCAAAGTCGAAAGGGATCACGACGGTGGCCGGGGCGATGGCCAGAGCATTGGTGATACAGAAATGCGCCAGCAATCCGGCCAAACCAACAAGAACCAGAAACGGAGCGGTGTTTGCGTTCGGTAGTGAGATCTGACCATCAAACCCAGCCGCTGCGGCACCCAAAACAGCCTGCATGGCTGTCAGCCAGAAGACAATGCATCCAATACTTGCAAACCGGGTAAGTTTCTTGGTGGTAATCGTTGTAAACGCGAAGAAAACAGCAGAAAGCGCTGCAGTAACAAGACCCGGGCTTAAGGGGGCAGAGCCGGGGCGAGTGACAATCAGAACGCCCGCAAACCCAATAAGCGCTGCGACTATCTTGAGAGGAGTCAGACGTTCTTTCAGAAACAAAGGGGACAACAGTATGACCCAGAGTGGCTGCGTAAACTCAAGAGCAAAGACCTGAGCCAATGGGGCGACCGCGACGGCGTAGAACCACAGATTCTGCCCGGTGAAATGCAGCGTGTTTCGTATCGCGTGCAGCCCCATGTGTTTCGTTGAAACCTGCGCCCAGTTCTGCGTGATTGTCAGGACAAGAGCCACAACAAGAAACCCGACGATGCTGCGATACATCATGATCTCGAACGTGTCGTGCGTAAGGCTTAACTCTCGTCCGGCTACAGCCATGGATGAAAACGAGGCGATGGCACCCGTCATCCATAGAGCAGCCTTAAAGACGTGACTTTGCCCGTGGCTCATTACTAACGCACCCAGAATTAGTCGCGAGGCCAAACATGCGATGGAGTGCAAAGCCAGGCATTAGAAAGACGATTAAAAGTGTTCAGCCAATCAAACGCCGAAGAATGAACGGATGCAAGAATGTATCAATGAATTTCCGCGGAAACGATTTGAACGCGCACATTAATCCGCGCGTTCAAGCTCTTATCTCAGTGCGGTGTTCGCCTATCATTCCCACTCAATCGTGCCCGGCGGTTTTGAGGTAATATCATAGGTGCAGCGGTTGATGCCCTTAACCTCGTTGATGATCCGCGTCGCGGTTTCGCCAAGGAACTCGTGGCTGAAGGGGTAATAATCCGCAGTCATTCCATCAACCGAAGTGACTGCCCGCAGCGCGCATGCATAGTCATAAGTACGGCCATCGCCCATGACGCCCACGGTGCGCACCGGCAAGATGGCGACAAACGCCTGCCAGATTTCATCATAAAGGCCGTGCTTACGAATCTGGTCGATATAGACGGCATCGGCTTCGCGCAGAATCTCCAGCTTTTCGCGGGTGATTTCACCGGGGCAGCGAATGGCCAGGCCCGGTCCGGGGAAGGGGTGGCGACCAATGAAGCTTTGCGGCAGCCCCAACTCGCGCCCCAAGGCGCGGACCTCGTCCTTGAACAGCTCGCGAAGCGGTTCGACCAGTTTCAAACCCATCTTTTCGGGCAGGCCACCCACATTGTGGTGCGACTTGATCGTCACGGACGGACCGCCCGAGAAGGACACCGACTCGATGACATCCGGATAGAGCGTGCCCTGAGCCAGGAACTCGGCCCCTTCGATGGTATCGGCATGTTTCTGGAACACGTCGATGAACAGCTTGCCGATGATCTTGCGCTTGGTTTCCGGATCGCTCTGACCTTCGAGTTCGCCCAAAAACAGCTCGGATTCGTCTGCATGGATCAACTGAATGTTGTAATTGTCGCGGAACATGCCCACGACTTCTTCGGCTTCGTTCTTTCGCAGCAGACCGTGATCGACAAAGACGCAGGTCAGCTGATCCCCGATCGCCTCGTGAATCAGAATCGCAGCAACCGAGCTGTCGACACCACCGGACAAACCACAGATGACCTTTTTGTCGCCGACCTGCTCGCGAATCTTGCGGATCATCTCTTCGCGATAGGCACCCATGGTCCAGTCGCCCTTGAAACCGGCCAGCTTGACGAAGTTTTCGTATAGCTTCGCGCCCTTGGGAGTGTGATGCACTTCGGGGTGGAACTGCACTGCATAGAAGTGGCGCGCAGGGTCCGCCGTGATCGCGTAAGGCGCGTTGGGCGAGGTGCCAAAGACCTCAAAGCCGGGTGCGATCTCACTGACGTGGTCGCCGTGGCTCATCCAGACCTGCTCATCCCCATCAGCGAACCAGCCATCCAGAATATCCAACGTGTTTCCGGGGGTGACAAAGGCCCGACCGAACTCGGCAGTGCCGTGACCACTTTCCACCTTGCCGCCCAGTTGATGCATCATCACCTGTTGGCCATAGCAGATGCCAAGAATTGGAACGCCGTAATCGAATATCTCTTGCGGAGCACGCGGCGAACCCTCGCGCGTCACGCTGTCAGGGCCACCTGAAAAAATCACGGCGCGGGGGGACATTTCCCGCACAAAATCCATCGTGACATTCTGGTAAGGGTGGATTTCACAATAAACATTCAGCTCACGCAGGCGGCGGGCAATAAGCTGCGTTACCTGGCTGCCGAAGTCGATGATCAGAAGGCGGTCGTGGGATGTCTGGGTCATGTCTGCGCCTTAGGGCAAGCCCGGTGATTTCGCAAGGGCGACGTCCAATTCCTTTGGATTTTCAGGCCTCGACAAAAACCCAATTGTAAAAGTTTTGTAACAAAAATATGACAATCAGAAAGGATCCAAGTCTGGATTCGTCTGGATAAGGATCATGAATTGCCGATTTCGATTGAAATTGCCGCGCTGAATCTGGCGCTTGCGTTGTTTTGCGGGGCACTAATCGGGTCCGAGCGGCAAGTCCGGCAGAGAATGGCCGGATTGCGGACAAATGCGCTTGTGGCCCTGAGTGCTGCCGCCTTTGTTGTGTTTTCTGCTCTGTTTCCGGACGAGGTCAGCCCAACCCGCGTGGCGGCACAGGTCGTGTCGGGCATTGGCTTTTTAGGGGCCGGAATCATTTTCCGCCACGGTTTCACAATCCACGGGCTGAACACGGCGGCAACCTTGTGGTGTTCCGCTGCTGTTGGAATGATGGCGGGGACGGGGGCTTGGCTGTTCGCATTAATGATGACTGGCTTCGTTATTTTTGTGAACCTTGGCCTTAGGCCCCTTGTGAAATGGCTCAAACGGACGACGCGCGCCGGGGTTCCGCTGACGCAGGAATTCAAGATTCTGCTGCAATGTAAGGAAGAGACGCAGGCCGATGCGCGTGTCGCGGTTCTCAAGGCGCTGGCCCAAAATGACATTCGCATCGTTGGGTTCGAGAAAGGGGACAGTGCTGACGGTTCGCAGACCATAGCGGTTCTTGTTTCGATGGAGGATCACCCCGAAGAGCTTCAACACAAGGTGGTTGCGCCGCTGATGCTGGAGCCGAGTATCGAAGGCATTGAGTGGGATAGTGTTTCAGAGGCCTGAAAAACTTTGAGGTGGTGTTTGCTGCTTGGCAGGGTGCCAATGTCGCTTTTCCCCCCAGAGCGCCGCAATCCCGATGCCCGCGTTCTGGTAAACCTGTATCACAAGCTCCAATCTAACCAACCAGACGGGATTTTCTCATGGCAGAGGCAAACACCCGACGCAGGGCAAGAGGTGGCGGTGGCGCCGCCCGCCGTGCCGAGCGTACCGCAGTCCGTATCGAGACCGCGAAATACATTGAACGGAACATTCCGAATTTCGAGATCCTCAATGATGAGGCGCTTGAAATCATCGAGAACAACGCGGAAACCGTGTTGGAAGAAATCGGCGTCAACTTCGTCGACAACCCCGCCGCGCTTGAACGCTGGCGCGACGCTGGTGCGGATATCGACGGAGAGCGTGTTCGCATCCCACGCGGTCTTGCGCGCGAGCTGATCAAAACCGCCCCCAGCGAGTTCACGCAGCACGCCCGCAACCCCGAGAAATCGGTGGTCATCGGTGGCCGCAACATGGTTCTGGCACCTGTTTATGGCCCTCCTTTTGTGCGTGATGCGCAAGGCGGCCGTCGCTATGCGACCATGGACGATTTCAATAAGTTCGTGAAACTGGCCTATATGTCCAAGTGGTTGCACCATTCGGGCGGTACGGTGTGTGAGCCGACGGACATTCCGGTGAACAAACGCCACCTGGACATGCTGAAGGCGCATATGACTTTGTCAGACAAGCCTTTCATGGGCTCGGTGACAGATCCCAGCCGCGCTCAGGACTCGGTCGAGATGTGCGAGATCCTGTTCGGTAAAGAGTTCGTGCAGGAAAATACGGTGATGACGTCGTTGACCAACATCAACTCGCCGATGACGTTCGACGATGTGATGATGGGCGCGCTGGAGGTTTATGCGCGCAACAACCAGGCCTGCATCATCTCGCCCTTTATCGTGGGCGGCGCGATGGCTCCGGTTTCTGTTGCAGGTACCCTGACGCAGGTTTTGGCTGAAGTTTTGGCTGGTGTGGCCTATAGCCAGATCATCCGCCCCGGCGCGCCAGCGATTTTTGGTGCATTCGTGACCTCGATCGACATGAATTCAGGCGCACCCACATTTGGCACCCCTGAAGCCGCACACATCACCTATGGTGCGGGTCAGTTGGCACGGCGCTTGAACTTGCCTTACCGGTCTGCAGGGTCCTTCTGTGGTTCAAAACTGCCTGACGCGCAGGCCGCGTACGAGACAGCAAACTCGCTGAACATGGGCCTGTTGTCCGGCGTAAACTTCATGCTGCATTCCTGCGGCTGGCTTGAGGGTGGCCTTGTCGCCGATTTCGAAAAGTTCGTCATGGATGCAGACCAGTTGGGTATTCTGCATTCATTGGCCAAGGGTGTCGCGTACGATGACAACGCGCAGGCCATGGACGCAATTCGCGAAGTGGGGCCGGGTGGCCACTATCTTGGCTGTGCGCACACGCAGGCAAACTTCAAGGAATCCTTCTGGAAGTCTGATCTGCTGGACTACAAACCCTACGAAACCTGGCAGGAAGAGGGCGCACGTGACACGCGCGCATTGGCGTCCGCGCGGGTCGAGCATTTGCTGGCAAACTACCAGCAGCCGCAGATGGATCCGGATACCGCCGCAGCGCTGGAAGCCTATATCGCCGAGAAAAAGGCTTCCATGCCGGATGCGTTCACCTGATCACTGAAAAGCTGAGGCGCGGTTGGCTTGATACAACTGCGCCTCACCCAACAGCGCGATAAGCAGATCCAGATGCCGCACTAGGGAATAGGCCGCATCTTCTTCTTTGCGCTGTTCGTTTACTTCCTTCTCCATCTCCATCAATCGCAGTAGGGCCTGTCCGGATCCGGGTAGCGACCCGTATCCCAGAATACGCTGCAAGTGCCTGTCCCGATTGTAATCTCTGGCCCCGAACTTGGCTGCCCGTGCAAGCATACGAGGGCGGCGAACGGTTGCGATCATCGTCATCAGGTCCTGCATATTTTGTCCCTTTTCCTTAAGATTTCCGGGATCACTTGTTGCACAACCTAAGCGGGTGTTGCCTTTGCATCAGTCTCGCCGAACGATGGTTTCACGACTGTTTATCTTTTTGAATCAAATCTGGTTTGTGCCTTGTGCGGTTAACGAACGAGTAACGAATGGACCTCTAGTTAGAATTGGTTAACCCGCATTCCGAGGGCGAAAAGTAGCAGTTTGTTTTGTCGACGAGGGCAAATAATGATGGAAAACAACATGGCTTTCACCATTCCGGCATGGGTTCCAGAGGGGGCGCAAAGATACCTTGCCCACACCGAAACCGGCCGTTCGATCCGCGATATAGCGCGATCAGCCGGATGCCATGCGTCAACCATCCTAAGACAAATTCGGCGTATCGAAATGCGTCGCGATGATCCTTTGGTTGATGCGGCCCTGCAATCGCTTGCTGAAACACACTTTTCTGTTTCAGAAGCAGGTAACAGATCTTTTGCTTCTCAAGATGAGGCTGCGGAAAAGCAGGAGTTTGAGCGCGAAGCTTTGCGCATTCTGCGCCGTCTGAGTGAAACCGGATCCGTGCTTGCCGTGGCTGAGGAAATGGATAAGGCCGTTGTGGTCCGGGACACGGGCAACAGCGGAGCAACCAGAACTGCGGTTGTCGATTGCAGTATTGCGCAGGCTTTGGCGCTCAAAGACTGGATTTCCTGCGACAACCCAGGTCGTATCTCGCGGTATCGGATCACGACTGCGGGACGAACGGCACTAAGCCACTTGATCGCGCAGGCAGAAAACCATGCGCGTGCCAGAGCAGAGCCTGGATTTGCCGAAGCCCAAAGCGAGTTTCAGACAAAGCCGGCGGGTGGACCTGCCCAAGGCGTCAGTCGCATTCGGTACAGCGCTGCGGAAAGTCCATTGACCGCTTTGGCACGCCGCCGCGATCGGGACGGAAAACCGTTTCTGGATGAAACACTCGTGAAGGCCGGAGAACGTTTGCGCGAAGACTTCGAACTAGCGCAAATCGGTCCGCAGGTTTCACAAAACTGGGATCGATTCCTGACGGCTGGGGCGCGCGGTGGGTACGACAGTGAAACGCATGGCGGCATGGGCTATTCCGATGCGCGGGATCGAGTGGCTCGGGCCATGTCGGAACTGGGTCCGGGGCTGAGCGACGTTGCTCTGCGTTGCTGTTGTTACCTCGAAGGGCTGGAACTGGCTGAAAAACGCATGGGGTGGTCTGCTCGGTCTGGCAAAATCGTTCTGCGCATCGCTTTGCAGCGGCTAAAGCGGCATTATCAGGAACAGGTAGAGCGCGATCGTATGATTGGTTAAGCGAAACAATAAAAGGCCCACTAATTGCGGGCCTTTTTTGATCTTGGGCTGTAGCTTAGGCCAGTTCCGGCTCGGCCGCTTTTTCCAGGTGCTCCATCAGGGTTTCTGGTGACGAAATCCCATAGGGATCTTCGGGGCAGTTGTCCATCAGGCCGGGCTCTTCGAACCACGCTTCGACGACGCCATCATTGACGATGGCGGCGTAGCGCCACGAACGCATGCCGAAACCCAGATTGTCTTTGTCAACCAGCATACCCATCTTGCGCGTGAACTCTGCCGAACCGTCAGGGATGACTTTGACGTTTTGCAAGCCTTGATCCTGCGCCCATTTGTTCATCACAAAGCTGTCGTTGACGGACATGCAGTAAATCTCGTCGATCCCCTTAGCTGTGAAATCGGCAAAGCCTTTCTCGAAACCCGGCAGTTGGTAGGTCGAGCAGGTTGGCGTGAACGCACCGGGCAGCGAGAACAGGATCACGCGCTTTCCAGAGAAGTAATCGGCGGTTGTCTTGTCTTCCCAGCGGAACGGGTTGGGGCCTTCAACAGCCGCGTCCCGGACACGTGTATGGAAGGTCACGTCGGGCAGTTTCGCTCCGGTTTTCATGCTCAAGCTCCTGTGAGTCAGATGTGATCTGCGCGGGACTTAAAACAGTTCTAAAATACCTTCAATCGAAGATGTGCTGCACCTGCGAAGTTTTTTCTTGCCTTTGCGCTTTGAAAACAAAAGGGAAAAATATAGTTTAGCCTTAAATCAGTTTATTTTCGGAAAATACGCGCATAGCGGCTATGCGTCGCTGGTGTAACAATGGCGACTTGTTTATGTTATAGGTACACAAAGTTGACCCAAAGTCAGGAAACCAGCCGTGCGAGATCTCAAGATCCCCGAACAACGCCATCCGGAAAAAGCGCATCGCCCGGATAACGCGCAACCCAAAAAGCCGAACTGGATCAGGGTCAAGGCACCGGGCGGCAAGGGCTACGCGGACACCCGCAAGATCATGCGTGACAATAATCTGGTGACGGTTTGTGAAGAAGCGGGTTGCCCCAATGTCGGCGAATGCTGGAGCCAGGGTCACGCCACCATGATGATCATGGGTGAGATCTGTACGCGCGGCTGTACCTTTTGCAACATTGCCACCGGGCGCCCTGACGAGTTGGATGCGTTTGAACCGGGTCGCGTGGCACATGCGGTTGAAAAGCTGGGCCTGAACCACGTTGTTATTACGTCGGTGGACCGCGATGACCTGAGTGACGGTGGAGCTGAGCATTTCGCGCAGACCATTCGCGCCGTGCGCCACCGTTCCCCAAAGACCACGATCGAGATCCTGACACCGGATTTTCTGAAATGTGAACCGGAAGTGCTGGAGGTTGTCGTTCAGGCGAAACCTGATGTGTTCAACCACAATCTGGAAACCGTTCCGGGTTTGTACCCCGAGGTCCGTCCCGGCGCGCGGTATTTTCACTCGCTGCGTTTGCTGCAACGTGTGAAAGAGCTGGACCCGTCGATCTTCACAAAATCCGGTATCATGGTTGGATTGGGCGAAGACGAACAACAAGTGCGTCAGGTCATGGATGACATGCGCGCCGCAGATATCGATTTTTTGACCATTGGTCAGTACCTGCAACCGACACCAAAGCACCACGGTGTGGATCGCTTCGTCACGCCGGAAGAGTTTGCCTCTTACGAAAAGGCGGCTTATGGAAAAGGTTTCCTGATGGTGTCGGCAACACCGTTGACCCGGTCGTCTTATCACGCGGGCGACGATTTCGCCCGTCTGAGGGCCGCGCGTCAAGAAAAGCTACAGCAAGCGTGACCCCGGATCTTGTCGCAAGGCTGACCCGCCTGCGCCGTGAATTGCACCAGAACCCGGAACTTTCGGGGCAGGAGGTGCAAACTGCGGCGCGTGTCGCTGATTTATTGCGCGAAGCCGGAGCTGATCGTGTTCTGACGGGCATCGGCGGACACGGTGTTGCCGGTATTTTCGAAAGCGGGCAACCGGGGCCAACTCTGGCCATTCGGTGCGAGTTGGATGGCCTTCCGATCCAGGAAGTATCTGATCTGCCGTATGTCTCGCAAACAGATGGCAAAGGGCATCTCTGCGGCCATGACGGCCATATGACTATGGTGCTGGGCGTTGCTGACGCTTTAGGTGGCAAACGCCCGAAATCCGGCCGTGTCGTTCTGATTTTTCAGCCCGCCGAAGAGACGGGGCATGGCGCGGTTGCGTTCCGGGCAGACCCCCAGTTTGCCGGGATCTCTCCGGATATAGTTTTGTCCTTGCACAATCTACCAGGGTTGAAACTTGGAACAGTCGAACTCTGTACTGGCCCTGCAAATTGTGCTTCGCGTGGTATGCAGATTGTTTTGACGGGTAAGACCTCGCACGCGGCGGCCCCACAGGATGGCGTTTCACCTGCGGGTGCCTTGGCCGAACTGATGCCAGCCTTGGCTGGTTTGGGGGCAGGCGGTCACTTGAACGATGACTACGCCTTAACCACCGTCACGCACGCCAATCTGGGCGAGCGTACTGTGGGTGTTGCCCCCGGACGGGCTGAATTGTGGGTGACGCTGCGCACAGTCTCGGACCGGCGGATGACGCGACTGATGACTGACGCCGAAGCGATGGTCCGTGAGACCGCGCAGGCCGAAGGGCTTTCGGTGGAGATTTCCTATGATGAGGTGTTCGAGTCTTGCGTCAATCATCTGGAAACCGTCTCAGTTCTAAAGCAAGCCTGTGCCGATCAGGGAATTGAATGCCGGTTGGTCGATCAGCCGCAGCGATTTTCCGAGGATTTTGGGCAGTTTGGCAAAAGCGCAAAAGCCGCCATGTTCTGGTTGGGATCAGGACGGGATCATCCCCAACTGCACAATCCGGACTACGATTTTCCTGATAAGTTGATACCTGTGGGCACGGGAATCTTCATCTCGTCCATTCGGCAGATTTTGGGATAAGACTCAGCTTTTAAACGCCGTTCAGCCTTCGGTGAACCGAACCTTTCCGATAAAGGGTAGGTTTCTGTTTCTTTGCGCGTAGTCGATGCCGTAACCGACCACAAATTCATCCGGAATTTCAAACCCGATCCAGTCTGACCGGAAATCCACCTCGCGACGGCTGGGTTTGTCGAGCAGGGCAATGGATTTCAGGCGTGCGGGTTTACGGCTTTGAAGCAGTTTTGTGACGTGATTCAGTGTGTGACCGGTATCCACGATATCTTCAACGACCAGCACATCACGTCCTTCAATTGCGCCGCGCAAGTCTTTGAGAATACGCACTTCCCGGCTGCTTTCCATAGCGTCACCGTAGGATGACGCCTCAAGGAAATCCACTTCGATGGGTAAATCCAGTTCGCGGACCAGATCGGCGATGAAAACGAAACTGCCGCGCAACAAGCCCACGACAACAAGCTTGTCGGTGTTGCCGAATTCTGCTGTGATCTCGCGACAGAGCTCTTCAATTCTGGCAGCGATGGCCTTGGCCGAGATCATCTCATCTATCACATATGCGCGGTCAGTCATCGCAGCCCCCTTGATCTTTGGCGCGCAACATACGACATGACGCGCCATTGTCACCTGCAAATACCGGACGCCATGCCTATCCATTCGGAAACCCGACACCTGCCATACACCGCCCAGCAGATGTATGATCTGGTGGCTGACGTGGCCAAGTATCCGCAGTTTCTTCCCTGGTGCGCTGCAGCTCGTATTCGCAAGACCTATGCTGTGGGCGAGGCGCAGGTGATGGAAGCTGATCTGGTCATCTCGTTCAAAGTATTCCGCGAGCGTTTTGGCAGCCGGGTAACGCTGTTTGCGGACCAGAAGAAGATCGATACCGAGTATCTGGATGGCCCCTTCAAATACATGAAGTCCGACTGGCAATTCGAGGATGCGCCTGATGGAGGCTGCAACATTTCCTTCCACGTGGATTTCGAGTTCAAGAACGCGATTCTGCAGGGGATCATTGGCGTCGTGTTCAACGAAGCCATGCAAAGGATTGTACGTGCGTTCGAGGCGCGCGCCCAAGAACTCTACGGCTAGGTCTTTACGCGGCAATTGCGCTCGCTAGACTGCGCCCATGACGGATTTCACTACATCATTGGCCGCGTTTGCGGCGGGACCGATTTCAACAACATCTCAGGCGCGGATTGTGACGTCTCTGTCCATGCTGGACTGGGTTGCGGTTGGTCGAGCGGGTGCGAACGAACCTGTCTCATCCATCATTCGCAAGATGGTTCTGGACGAGGGTGGCCAGGCACAGGCCCATCTATTTGGCGGAGGCGAAGCGCCATTGCGCGGAGCCGCGCTGGTGAATGGCACCGTGTCTCATGCGCTGGATTATGACGACACGCATTTTGCCCATATCGGGCATCCGTCTGTTGCCATCCTTCCGGCGGCACTTGCTGTGGCCGAGTGGGATGATCGTATTCTGGTCGATTTGCTCGAAGCCGCTTTGATTGGGATGGAAACCTCAATTCGCGTTGGCCTGTGGTTGGGTCGCGGCCACTACCAGGTTGGGTTTCATCAGACAGCCACGTCCGGCGCATTTGGGGCCGGCGTCGCCGCCGGGCGGTTGTTGGGCTTCGATGCGGGTCAGATGCGATCCGTTCTGGGTCTGACTGCCACCCGTGCAGCCGGGCTGAAGGCGCAGTTTGGCACGATGGGCAAACCTTATAACGCGGGCATTGCGGCGTCAGCCGGGATCGAAACAGCTTTGCTGGTTCAGCACTGTTTTCGAGCGAACGCAGACGCGCTGGAAGGGCCTTTTGGTTTTGGTGCAACCCATCAAGGCGCGTCGGATTTAAGCGCGCTGGACGGTTTAGGCGATGAATGGTTGTTCGAAAGCGTCAGTCACAAGTTTCATGCCTGTTGCCACGGCTTGCACGCCGCGCTCGAAGCAGCGCGGGAATTGGACATCGCCGAGCCTGAAGTGGCCGAGATCAAGATCAAAACCCATCCGCGCTGGATGAGTGTGTGCAATCAGCAGACACCTACAACTGGGTTAGGGGCTAAATTCTCATATCGCACGGTCATCGCGATGCAGGCCTTGGGATACGATACCGCCTTACCCGGCAGCTATACGGACAAGGTTTGCGCCGACCCACGCCTTAAGTCTTTGCGCGACCGTATCACGGTCGAAGCAGATGAAAGCATGTCAGAGACACAGGCGCATTTGGCCTTGCTGCGCCGCGACGGTATTCGTCGTGAGGCAACGCATGATCTGCTGACCCCAATGTCACTGTCTGACCGCGAGGATCGTGTACGTACCAAAGCCGCAAAGCTGATCGGAGCGGATGAGGCGGACGCGATCTGGTCGATGCTGCGCACCGGTGGCCGCGCCCGCGATCTGGCCGCCAAACTGGCGGGTTAGATCACGCGCCAGTGCAATGGAAAGCCAGCGTCGAAAACGGTAACGGGTCCATCTTTTGTGTCGATCTTGTCGGGGTATACGACCGGCTCGCCCTTGGTCAGCGTGATGGTGTCCTCGTTCACGGGCAGGCGATAGAACGCGGGCCCATTCAGCGAAACAAAGCCTTCCAGTTTGTCCAATGCGCCTTCGCGGTCGAACATCTCGGCCACCAGGGACATGGTGTTGGTCGCCGTAAAGCAACCAGCACAGCCACAGGCCATTTCCTTGTTGTCATCCGTATGCGGCGCGCTGTCGGTGCCAAGGAAATAGCGCGGATCGCCCGAGGTCGCGGCTTTCAGCAACTCCAACCGATGCTCTTCGCGTTTGGCGACGGGCAGGCAGTAATAATGCGGTTTGATCCCACCGACCAGAATATGGTTGCGGTTGATGATCAGGTGATGCGCGGTAATCGTCGCGCCCAGGTCTGCCTCATTGGCTTTGACATACTGAACACCGTCGCGGGTGGTGATATGCTCCATAACCACGCGCAGACCCGGAGTGGCCTTGCGGATCGGGTCCAGTACACGGTCGATGAACACGGCCTCACGGTCGAAAATGTCGATCTCAGCATCGGTGACTTCGCCATGCACACACAGGGGCAGCCCAATCTCGGCCATACGCTCCAGTACAGGACGAACGTTGTCAAAGTTCCGCACACCGGAATGGGAATTGGTCGTAGCCCCTGCGGGGTACAGCTTTACGGCCTTGACCAATCCGCTTGCGTGGGCATCCGCCAGATCGTCCGGGTCCGTATCCTCGGTCAGATACAGTGTCATCAGCGGCTCAAACGTCATACCGTCGGGCAGCGCGGCCATGATGCGGTCGCGATATGCTGCGGCGTGCGCACCGGTCACCACGGGTGGCACCAGATTGGGCATGATGATCGCACGGCCAAAATGGCGTGCAGTTTCGGGCAGAACGGCCTGCAGCATGGCGCCATCGCGCAGGTGCAGATGCCAGTCGTCGGGGCGGCGGATCGTGAGGGTATCGGTCATGGGCTTCCGCTAGCATAGCTGTTGAAAAAGACCAACCGCGACCGCACGCGTTGGTGAAAAAACTTGTCAACCAACCCGAACGTCGTAGCTGTGTCGCGGCACGAGGTCTTGACGCGCAGGTCGGTGCATGACCTGTTTGTCCGCTAAGGAGAGAGGGGTCCATGACGCAACCAAATTCAATTGATGCCGTACAGCAGATGTTGGGAGCCCAGGGCTATGTCTGCGGACGCGCCCTTGCGACTGTTGTTTTTCTGTCGTTGAAACTGGGCCGACCGCTGTTTCTGGAAGGTGAAGCGGGCGTTGGGAAAACCGAGATCGCCAAAGCGCTGGCCGCGGGGTTAAATCGTCGCCTGATCCGCCTGCAATGCTACGAAGGTCTGGATGCGTCCTCCGCCGTTTACGAATGGAACTTTCCCGCGCAGATGGTGGCGATCCGTACGGCTGAGGCGTCGGGCGGGGCGGACCGAAGCGCGCTTCAGGCGGAATTGTTCTCAGACGAATACCTGATCGAACGCCCCTTGTTGCAAGCGATGCGGCCTGATGAACATGGCGCGCCGGTTCTGCTGATCGACGAACTGGACCGCACCGATGAACCATTTGAAGCCTTCCTGCTGGAAGCTCTCAGCGATTTTCAGGTCACGATCCCGGAACTCGGCACCGTCAAAGCGCCCGAGCCGCCCGTTGTCATCGTAACGTCAAACCGGACGCGCGAGGTGCACGATGCGCTTAAACGACGCTGCTTGTACCATTGGGTCGACTATCCCGATTTCGAGCGCGAGATTGAAATCCTGCACGCCCGCGCACCCGAAGCGGCAGACGCGCTCAGCCGTGAGGTAGTCGCTTTTGTTCAACGGCTACGCACCGAGGACCTCTTCAAGAAACCCGGCGTGGCCGAGACCATTGACTGGGCCAAATGCCTGCTGGCGCTGGATGTGATGAACCTCAGCCCAGAGGTGATCGGAGACACACTGGGCGCAATCCTGAAATACCAGGATGACATCCAAAAACTGCAAGGGTCCGAGGCGAAACGCATTCTGGACGAGGCCAAAGCCACCCTCGAACCGGCCTGATGCTTCACCTTTTCCCAAATACTCCGGGGGTATGGGGGCTGAGCCCCCATGTGTGCTGATGGCAGAACAACTTCCTCTGGACATACCGGACAACCCGAAGCTGGCACAGAATATCACGCACTTCGCCCGTGCCCTCAGAAAGGCGGGTTTACCGATTGGCCCGGGGCGCGTGATTGATGCCATCAACGCTGTGCAGGCGGCAGGGTTTACTGAGAAACGAGACTTTTATTGGACGCTGCACGCCTGTTTCGTGAACCGCTCGGAACACCGCACGGTGTTTGCGCAAGTCTTCCGAATGTACTGGCGTGATCCGCGATACATGGAACATATGATGGCCATGATGCTGCCCGCCATTCGCGGCGTGCAGGAAGAGCGTAAAGCGGATGCGGGCGAAAAACGGGCGGCAGAGGCACTGTTGGACGGCGTCGAACGGGATATGCCTGAACCCGCCACACAAGATGAAGGTGAAACCGAAATCGAGATTGACGCCACTCAGACTGCGTCATCCGAGGAACGACTGCGCAATCTGGATTTTGAACAGATGAGCACGGCCGAAATTGCGCAAGCCAAACGCGTCTTGGCGCGGATGACACTGCCGGTCAAACCCATCGAGTCCCGCCGGGGACAGACCAGCCATCTTGGGCACCGTATCGACCGAGCCCGCACCTTGCGCGCAGCGATGCGGCAAGGCGGTGAACTGCGCGATATCTCAAGGCTACAGCCCAAACCGCGCTGGCCCAACCTTGTGGCGCTGTGTGATATTTCGGGATCGATGAGCCAATACAGCCGGATCATCCTGCATTTCCTGCATACGGTGTCGAACGCCAAGGGCGCGGGCTGGGCCAAAGTTCATGCCTTCACATTCGGTACCCGCCTGACCAACATCACCCGACACTTGCGTCAACGGGATGTGGATGCAGCGCTTGCCGCCGCCGGGGCCGAGGCGCAGGATTGGGAAGGTGGCACGCGCATTGGAGATTGCCTGCATCAATTCAACCGAGATTGGTCTCGCCGTGTCATGGGGCAGGGGGCGGTTGTCTTGCTTATTTCGGATGGGTTGGAGCGGGGCGAACCCAAGGTTCTGCAGAAAGAGATCGAGCGCCTGCACCTGTCTTCAAGACGTCTGATCTGGCTGAATCCGCTGTTGCGTTGGGACGGGTTCGCCCCAAAAGCGCAAGGCGTGGCGACAATGCTGCCGCATGTGGACAGTTTCCGAGCAGGGCATTCCATTGCCTCACTCGAAGACCTGGCCGCCGTGATTTCAGAACCCGACGACCAGGGTCAGAAAGCCCGGCTGATGGCCGCGCTTTCCGGTTAGTCGATTACGACAACTGCTCTTCATTGCACTTACGCGCCATTTCCATGGCTTTGTAAGTGCCGGTCAGATCAACAGTGAAGGCATATGCGGTCTCGGGGAACACGATCATGACCTTTTTCTTGGCCAGATCGTCTGCGAATTGAGGGTTGTCCGACAGAATGTAGCCGCCTGAATAGCCCTTGGTGATATTACCCTTCATACCAGTGGCCTCACCCAGGTAGATGTTGTCACCAATCAGGATGGCAACCTCTTGCGTCTCGCCCCGTTTGATATCGGTGTCGGCTTTGGTGAACACGCCGACATAACCGACGCTGCGATCTTCGGTCAGACCCATCTGTACGACGTTTTCCGCATCGTCAACGGCCTCGATCAGGCAGGATTTCCGTTCATTATCGATGAAGACTTTCCAGCCCTCGACCTCTCCGTAACGTTCGAATGTGTCAGCCCATGCCGCTGTCGAGGCCAAAAGACCTACTGCAGCACCCAGTGTCAAAAAACGTTTCAACTGCTTGTCTCCGATATAAAAAATTTGGATATGCGGTCCGGTAAAACACCGGTTGCATGTGCAAGCTAGAACCCTGACACCTAACAATCAATCCTATGATTTGTTGAATGTGGCTCAGGCTTTGAAAGCTCTGAAAAAGAACGGACATAGACCTTTTGGCAAGACAGCTGCGCTTTTCTTCGCGTCAAACCTGCCTATGTTGGAAACGGGTGACATCTGGAGGGTTTGATGGAGCGATTCGACAACGGCCCGGAAACGGCTTTGGACTGGCACCGCAGCGGGCGGGGCGCGGCCTTGGCCACAGTTGTCGAAACCTGGGGCAGCGCGCCACGACGCGTTGGGTCCCAACTGGTGATCGGCGGCGACGGGCGGATTGAAGGTTCTGTATCCGGTGGGTGTGTGGAAGGCGCGGTGATTGTCGAAGCGCTGGAAGCATTGGACGAAGGCGAAGCCCGGCTTTTGGAATTTGGCGTCAGTGACGAGGATGCGTTTGCCGTGGGGCTGGCCTGCGGTGGAACGATCCGAGTTCTCGTTGAACCCATTGGAAAGGTCCTGCCCGAGCCCATGCTGGCCGAACTGGTTGCAGCGCGCGCCGCGCGCGAGCCGGTGGCGTATGAGGTGAATACAAACACCGGACACAGGGCTTTGCGCCGCAACGTTTATGCGGAACGCCTGCGCATGGACCGGTCTGGCTTTGAAGAAGACGGTGAAACCTTTGTGGCGGTTCACAACCCGCCTTTACGTCTGATCGTTGTGGGGGCCGTTCATATCGCACAGGCTCTGGTGCCGATGGCCCGCATTGCGGGTTATGATCCGGCCATCATCGATCCGCGCGATGCTTTTGCATCCAGCGCGCGTTTTCCGGGGGAAACGATCCTGACTGATTGGCCGGACGAAGCGGTCGCCAAGCTTGGGCTGGACGCGCGCACCGCCATTGTCTTGCTGACCCATGACCCCAAGCTGGACGACCCGGCGTTGCAGGCGTCACTGGACGCCGGTGTTTTTTACATCGGCGCCTTGGGCTCGACGCGCACCCACGCCAAGCGCGTGGAACGCATGAAAAGCGCTGGGTTTACCGAGGAACAGATTTCCGGAATTCACGGCCCGATCGGGCTGGATATCGGTGCTGCGGGACCTGCGGAAATCGCTGTGGCCATTCTGGCTCAGATGACGGCGGTCTTGCGAGGCAAGGCATGAAGTTTGGCCCGGTTTCCGTAGCGCAGGCAGAAGGGGCGATTCTAGCGCATTCGGTGACGGCAGATGGACGAAAGCTGCGCAAAGGATTGGCGTTGGAGGCTGAACATGTCGCGCAGTTGGCTCAAGCTGGGCTGAGCGAAGTCATCGTCGCACAACTTGAGCCCGGTGATTGCCACGAAGACGAAGCCGCACATGCCTTGGCGGCGGCCCTTGCGCCTGACGCTGCCGCAGCCAACTTGCGCGTGACCGAGGCGTTTACAGGGCGGGTCAACCTTTTGGCGGATGGGCCGGGTGTGGCCATATTGGATATCGCCGCACTTGAGCGTTTCAATCAGGTCAATCCGATGATCACCGTGGCCACGGTTCCGCAGCATCAGCAGATGGGACCAGGTGGCATGGTGGCGACCATCAAGGTCATCTCTTATGCCGTGCCCGAGGAGGATGTCCAACGCGCGGTCGCGTTGGCGCAGGGCGCAATCCGTCTGGCGCGTCCGGTTCACCAAACAGCAGGGCTGATCGTGACGGACATTCCGGGTGGACCGTCGAACGAGAAGGGGATCGCAGCTATTCGGGGCCGGGTCGAGTTGCTGGACATGGAGTTGTGTGACGTTCAGATCGTTCCGCACCGGACCGATGCTCTGGCCAAAGCGGTCTCGCAAAGCGATGGCGAGGTGCTGATGATCCTGACAGGGTCTGCGACGTCGGACCCGGAAGATGTGGCGCCTTCGGCCGTGCGTCTGGCTGGCGGGCAGGTGGACCGCTTTGGAATGCCGGTGGATCCCGGGAACCTGTTGTTTTTGGGTGCATTGCAGGATCGCCCGGTCATTGGATTGCCGGGTTGTGCGCGCTCTCCGGCGTTGAACGGTGCCGATTGGGTTCTGTCCCGGATCGCGTGTGGGGTTGAGACCACCGGTGCAGATATTGCTGCCATGGGGGTTGGAGGACTGCTTAAGGAAATTCCAACCAGACCGCAGCCCCGTGCCAAACGCAAAACCTAACCGTGTCCCTGCGAGCGGACCGCGACGCAGCAAGATTTCATGGTTTCCTGAGTTTTGGTAAAACGCCGGGCCGCCAATAAGCCCCTGTATCTTCCCGTGCTTTTTGGTACTGTTCCACGCGGTCCCGGGCCTCTTTGCCGCTGGCCTCAAAAAGATGCCCGAGCAAACATTCCAACACGGCCATAGCGCCCGAGAAGCTTGAAAGTGGATGCAGAGTGCGGGTGCTGACGGGCAGCACCACATCCGGTTCGACCCCGGGCGCGATTATCTCACTATCAGACAGCAACACTATGCGCATGGACCGGTCGCGGGCAAATCGCATCGACTGGATCGTATCGGCGGAATAGGGATGGACGGTGATGGCGAACAGACAATCCCCAGCTGTGGCCTCGACCAAGTCGTCAATTGCTGAGCCCATGTGACGGGGCACCAGCTGCAATCCGGGATGGGCCATGCGGCCTGCGTAATGAAAGTAATATGCCAGCGCGTGGCTGGACCGGGTCGCGGTCACGTAACAGCGCCGCGCGGAAACCATGTGCCCAATGGCGTGTTGTGTCAGAAGCGGATCCATCAGTCGCAGGGATCGCGACACAACATTCATCTCGTTCTGAGCGAATTTGACCTGCGCCAGATGAAACGGGTCTTGCCCTGCCGGAGGCTCCAACCAGCCTTGCCCCAGCCGGTCTTCGCTGTCAGTTGTCAGGGCGCGGCGAAACGGTTGGCGAAATGCGTCGAAGCTGTCAAAGCCCATGCGCTGTGCAAGCCGCACCAACACGTTTGAACTGATGCCGATCCTGTCGGCGGTTTCGCGGATCGGGTTCAGTCCGAAGTCGCCAGGATGATCGACAACATACTTTGCCGCGACCTGCATTTGCGCAGGCATCTGGTCGATCTCGCGCCTTAACTGATCCGTGAGTGCCATCAGGGTAGGGGTCATGGCCAAAATAAAACATATGTTTTCTAAAGCGTAAATTGAAAACGAATTGAGTGGAGACTAGCTGCAACCTTGTAAGAGGAAAGAACAGATGAAACCCAATCCCGCTGACGACGACAACACCCCCTATATCCTGGTAGCGCCCAATGGCGCGCGGCGGACTGCAGCAGATCATCCTGCCCTTCCGGTCACGATAGATCAGATCGTCCAAACCGCACGGGCCTGCCATCTTGCCGGAGCACATGGGGTTCATGTTCATGTGCGGGGCGCGAATGGTCAACATTCGCTGGATGCTGGAACGTATCTGGAAATGATCGCCGAATTGCGCCGCATCGCGCCGGGGTTGGATGTTCAAATCACAACCGAAGCGGCAGGTGTCTTTGACGTTCCCGCGCAGCTTGCCTGCCTGGAACAGGTGCAACCGGACTGGGCGTCGATTTCTGTACGAGAGATTGCGCGCGACCCGGACCTTGCGTCGCGTGTCTATGCGCTCTGTGCCGATCAGGGAACGCGGGTGCAGCATATTCTGTACGATGCAGAAGACGCACGGCTTTTGGACCAGTGGCAACACGATGGCATTGTTCGTAAGGATCAGACGGATCGGTTGCTAGTTCTGGGACGCTATAGCGAAGGTCAGCAATCCGTACCGGCAGATCTGGATGCCTTCCCGGATTGTCAAAACCATTGGATGGTCTGCGCGTTTGGCGATCAGGAACACGCCTGTCTGGCCGAAGCAGCGCGGCGCGGGGGCGATGTGCGTGTCGGATTTGAAAACAGCCTGACGGGGCCGGATGGCACGCCGTGGGCGGATAATGCGGCTTCGGTCGCGGCTTTGGTTGAACTGCTTGGAAAGGCCAGGACATGAGTCACGTATTCCCACGCCACACCAAATCGGACCTGCCCGTCGCCGCAGGTGGGGACGGCTGCTATCTGATCGATGCGCAAGGCAAGCGCTACCTGGACTGCGGTGACGCGGCGGTGTCTTGTCTGGGGCATTCCAATCCTGCGGTGATCCGCGCCGTGCAGGATCAGGTGGAGCAGATCGCCTTTGCCCATAGCGGTTTCATGACCTCTGAACCGGCTGAGGCGCTGGCGGACCTGTTGATCCAGCACGCGCCGGGAGATTTGGACCGGGTTTATTTTGTATCGGGCGGGTCCGAGGCAACTGAGGCTGCAATCAAACTGGCGCGTCAGTATTTCCTTGAAATCGGTCAGCCCGAGCGCCGGCATGTCATCGCGCGCAAACAAAGTTACCACGGCAATACGCTGGGCGCTTTGTCAGCCGGGGGCAACGCATGGAGACGGGCTCAGTTCGCGCCTATGCTGATCGAGATGACGCACATCTCGGCCTGTTACGAATACGCCGAAAAACCCGAGGGCGAGAGCAGCTTTGACTATGGTCAGCGCGTTGCCAATGAGCTTGAGGCCGAAATCCTGCGTCTTGGGCCCGAGACCGTTATGGCGTTTATGGCAGAACCGGTGGTTGGCGCAACGCTTGGTGCAGTTCCTGCAGTTGAAGGGTATTTCAAACGTATCCGGGAAATCTGCGACCAATATGGCGTGCTGTTGACCCTGGATGAGGTGATGTGCGGCATGGGGCGAACAGGTCACCTGTTTGCATGCGATTATGACGGCATCGCGCCGGATATTCTATGCATCGCCAAAGGCTTAGGGGCTGGATATCAACCGATTGGAGCCATGCTGTGTACTGGCGTGATCTATGATGCAATTCGGGATGGGTCCGGGTTTTTCCAACATGGGCACACCTATATCGGTCACCCGGTTGCCACAGCTGCCGCGCTCGCGGTGGTCCGTGAGCTGACGGAACGGGATTTGCCAGCCCGCGCTGGGGTCATGGGAGACAAAGTGCAATCGGCCCTAGAGGCTGCGTTTGGTCAGCACCCGAATGTTGGCGATCTACGCGGGCGGGGCCTCTTCCGCGGGATCGAACTTGTGTCGGATCGGGACACCAAGGCTCCGTTCGATCCGTCCTTGGGCATCGCCGCAAAGGTGAAAAAGGCCGCAATGGCCGAAGGCTTGATCTGTTATCCGATGGCGGGAACGCGGGATGGCCGCAACGGTGATCATATTCTGCTGGCGCCGCCCTTTATTATCGAAGGCGCACAGATTGACGAACTTGTCGGCAAATTGGAACGGGCGTTGAGCGCAGTCATCTGACAGCAGCTGAAACGAAAAGGCTCTCACCAATTAAGCGAGAGCCTGTGATCTTGCAGCCTGTGTTCGGCCTATTTCTGCGGAAGCGGGCCGATCATCATGATCATCTGACGGCCTTCCATCTTCGGCATGTTTTCAACTTTGCCGATTTCTTTGATGTCCTCGGCCACACGCTCCAACAATTCGCGACCCAGGTTTTGGTGCGCCATTTCACGTCCGCGGAACCGTAGCGTGACTTTGACCTTGTCACCTTTCTCAAGAAATTTGACGACGTTCTTCATCTTGACGTCGTAGTCATGGGTGTCAGTGTTGGGTCGGAACTTGACCTCTTTCACCTCAATGACTTTTTGCTTCTTGCGGGCTTCGCTTTCGCGTTTTTGCTGTTCGTATTTGTATTTGCCGAAATCCATGATCTTGCAGACCGGCGGGTTCGCATTGGGCGAAATCTCGACAAGGTCAAGGCCGGCATCGGCCGCAAGTTGCATGGCTTTGGCGGGATGAACCACCCCGACGTTTTCACCTTCTGCACCAATCAGGCGAATTTCGGGGGCACGGATTCTGTCATTGACGCGCGGGCCGGTTTCACGTTGAGGCGGCGCGTTGTGAGGTCTGCGAGCTATGGGTTCATTCCTTTGATAATTGCAGAATTTCGAGCCCGGAATTTAAACCGGGCTGCGCCGCACTTCAAGCGGCATAAATACAGGATGATGTGAAAAAACTTGTTTTATCGGGCATTCTTCGCGTTCAGAGCCGGAAAGCCCCGAACGCAAATTGGAATTACCCGACAAAGGCTTTTTCGATCACGAATTCCTTCGGGTCGGAATTTGCGCCTTCGCGCAAGCCGAACCCTTCGAGGATTTCTTTGATATCCAGGTTGAAGGCCAACGATCCACATACCATCGCGCGGTCGGTTTCAGGCTTGATACCGCCTTCAATGCCCAGATCTTCAAACACGGTGCCGTCCTGAAGCAGGGTGGTGATGCGGCCCATCTTGGGGCTGTCTTCCCTGGTGGTGGTGGGGTAGTAGCGGATCTTATCCGCAAAGCCTTCGCCCATCAGCTCAGCCAGAAGTTCGTCCTGACGGATGTTTTCGATCAGCTGACGGCCGTATTCCAGTTCTGCCACTTCGCGGCAGGTGTGGGTGATGATGACCTCGTCATAGTCCTCATAGGTCTGCGGTTCACGCAGCAGCGACGCGAAGGGTGCAAAGCCTGTGCCGGTGGCAAAGAACCACAGGCGTTTGCCGGGCAACAGCGCATCGTGCACCAGGGTGCCGACGGGCTTGGGTCGCAGGATGATCTGATCGCCGGGCTTGATGTGTTGCAATTTCGAGGTCAACGGGCCGTTCTGAACCTTGATCGAATAGAACTCCAATTCTTCATCCCAGGACGGCGACGCAATCGAATAGGCGCGCAGCAACGGTTTGCCGTTGTCGCCCAAAAGGCCGATCATCACAAACTCGCCCGAACGGAAGCGCAGCGAGGCCGGGCGCGAGACCTTGAACGAGAACAGGCTGTCGGTCCAATGCTTCACCTCGGTGACAGTCTGGGCATCTGGCAGAACGGGGGCCTTTACGGCGGTTGCTTCAGTCACGGATTTCATCTCTGTCATCATTTCACTACCGGTCAGCTAAACCGACATCTCCGTTTAATCTTTGATCCAAGTCAGGAAAAGGGGACAGATTGCCCCCTTGCATCACAAGCTGGCGATAGCGGTATTAACCGCGCAAGCGGGCCTGATAGTTGTTGTCTTGCCAATTGGAACGCGCCAGCCACTGATCTTCGGGTTGACGGTCTGCAAGGGCGTGATCGATTTCCACCTCATCGAATCCGCTGCGGCGGGCCATGGCGTATTGGTCCGCCAGCACGTGGCCTTTGGCGCGCAGGCGGCCTTTATAGCCTTTTAGGCGCAGGACGCGCGCAATGGTAAAACCGCGCCCATCCGCAGAGGACGGGAAGTCCACGCGCACCATCTTGGCACTGCCCAAACGGTCAATCAGTTCATCCGGGTCGGTGTCCGAGGCGACGTCCAGCGCGACCACATCATTGGCGGCATCGTCCAGAGTGACAAAGCCGTCGGTCCAGTCATCGGGCGAAAAGCCCTCATCCGTTACGATTACGTTCATGTTTTCTCTCCGGCGCGCATCATCTTGCCATCGACAAAATGGATGCCGCATTCTTCCTTGTTCTGGTCGCGCCAGCGCCCGGCGCGGGGGTCTTCGCCCTCTTTGACAGGCGAGGTGCAGGGCGCACAGCCGATCGAAGGGTATCCTTTGGCCACCAGCGGGTGCCGGGGCAGATTGTTTTCGTCCATGTAGGTGCGCACGTCTTCGGGCGCCCAATGGGCCAGCGGGTTGACCTTGATCCGGCCCGTGCCGTCCTCGACCTCAAAAAAGTCAAGCGCGGCGCGCGTGCCCGACTGAAACCGTTTTCGCCCCGTGATCCAGCCGCAATAGCCCATCAAGGCCTTTTGCAGCGGGAAGGTCTTGCGCAGGTTGCAGCACGCATCCGTATCCCGCAGACGCAATGCGCCATAAGGGTCGTCACGCTGAACATCCTCATCATCTGCACGGATGATTTGGACGTTCTTCAGGCCCAGACGCTCGCTGACCTCCTGCTGATACTCCAGCGTTTCGGTGAATAGCATCTGCGTGTCCACGAACAGCACCGGGGTCATCTTGTCGACCACCGCTGCCATGTGCAGCAACACAACAGACTCGGCCCCAAAGCTTGAGACCAGAGCCAATTTGTCAATTTCCTCCAGCGCGCCGTGCATGACGTCATGCGCAGAATGGTGCCGGAACCGGGCGTTCAGCGCTTCGACCTTTTCTGTCAGTTCGCTGCGGTCTTTGCCCAGTTCCGTCTGGATCAGGTCAAGCGGCATTCGCCTGCGCCTCGGGGTAGAGGGCTGCTTTGAACGGAGCCATGCCAACACGACGGTATGTCTGAAGGAATTCCTCCTCGGCGCTCTCCCGCTGGTTCAGATAGGTGTCGACGATGCGCTCTACGGCGGGCACGATTTCATCATAGGCAAAACCCGGACCAGTGCGGTCGCCAACGGCCGCTGTCTCGGTGCCGTCACCGCCAAGAGTAATCTGGTAGTTTTCAACGCCCGCGCGATCCAGGCCCAGAATGCCGATATGGCCCACGTGGTGGTGACCACATGCGTTGATGCAGCCCGAGATCTTGATTTTCAGGTGACCAATGTCATGCTCCAGCTTCAGTTCATCAAAGCGGGTTGCGATCTGCTGCGCAACCGGGATCGAGCGTGCCGTGGCCAGCGCGCAGTAGTCCATGCCGGGGCAGGCGATGATATCGCTGATCAGGCCGATATTGGCGGTGGCCAACTCGTACTCCTTCAGCTTCGCGTGGATCGCGGGCAGGTCCGATTTGTGGACATGCGGCAGGATCACGTTCTGCTCATGGCTGATGCGCAGCTCGTCATAGGCGAACTCTTCGGCCAGATCCGCCATAACGCGCATCTGCTCGGCCGTTGCGTCGCCCGGTGTCGCGCCGTGCTTTTTGATCGAAATCGTGACAATCGCGTGGTCCGCGTTCTTGTGTGGCGCGATGTTGGTATCGACCCACGACCGGAAGACCGGATCGTTGGTGTAAGCCGACTCAAAGGACGCAACCGAGCCTGTTCGGAAGGCAGGCGCTGCAAAGTGCCCCTTGATCTCTTCCAGCAGGTTCATGTCTGCGCCTTTGAACTGCGGGCGGACCTGCAGGAAGCGTTCGTTCACTTTGGCGCGGATGGCGTCGATGCCGTGCTCATGCACAGTGATCTTGATACGCGCCTTGTATTTGTTGTCACGGCGGCCGATCTGGTTCCAAACCGAAACGGTGGCTTCGAGGTAAGCCAGCAGGTCGTCAAACGCGACAAATTCGGAAAGTTCCTTGCCGATCATTGGGGTCCGGCCCAGACCTCCGCCCACGATCACACGAGCACCCAGAACACCATCACGCTCGACCAGTTGAAGGCCAATGTCATGGGCCTTGATCACGGCGCGGTCGTTTTCGCTGCCGGTGATGGCGATCTTGAACTTACGCGGCATGAACTGGAATTCCGGGTGGTCTGTCGACCACTGGCGCAACAATTCTGCGTAAGGGCGCGGGTCAGCGATCTCATCCGCGGCGGCACCGGCAAAGTGGTCTGCTGTCACATTGCGGATGGTGTTCCCCGAGGTTTGAATCGCGTGCATGTTCACCTCGGCCAGCGCGTCCAGCATATCTGGCACATCTTTCAGCTTGGGCCAGTTGTACTGAATGTTCTGACGGGTGGTGAAATGGCCATAGCCCTTGTCCCACTTTTCGGCCAGCAAGGCCAATTGGCGCATCTGCGCGCTGGACAGGGTGCCATACGGGATGGCGACCCGCAGCATGTAAGCATGCAGCTGCAGATACAGGCCGTTCATCAGGCGCAGGGGTTTGAATTCGTCTTCGGTCAACGACCCGTCAATGCGGCGCTCGACCTGGGCGCGGAACTGTGCGTTGCGCTCTGCCAGAAACTCGTGGTCAAACTCGGAGTAGCGATACATGTCTAGCTGTCCTTGGTTGCAGCCCCGAACCTTGGGGCCATAGAAGGGGAGAGAGAGGGCCTTGGATCAGGCCCGGGGCTGCGAGGAAGATTCCTGTTTGCCGTGGGCATAGTTGGACGGACCAGTCCGGCGGAAGTCTTCCCGAAAATGAGTGGGCTCGGGGCCGTGTTCGCCAGCGACAGCGTCAGCCAGATAGGCACCCACAATCTTGTTGGCCTGGCGCGCGGCATCCAGCAGACGCACCTGAGCGTGAGCTTCGTCGGTGATCAATTCCGCATCGGAAAGATCGCGCGACCAGCGGTCATCTTCGGTTTGATAAATGACATCACCTTCCAGCAGATCATTTGCGGTGACGACTTTGGGGGTAAAAGCGCGGGCCATCAGGCAAGCTCCTTATTGAATTCGGTCACAGCCTGCGCCGCTTCGCGCGGGGCTAGGCCATAGAAAGTCAGGGCCGGGCCGTCCATTTCGGCGGCGGCCAAATCAGTCGGCAATTTGTCCAATGTGGTGGCCAGAATGCGTTGGTTCGGGCGCGAGGCGTTTTCGACCAGCGTGATCGGAGTGGCGCGGTCCGCGCCATGCATGATCAGGCGACCTTGGATGAAACGGGCCGATTTCTTCCCCATGTAAATCGCAGCAACCGATCCTGCGCGCGCCAGCGCGGCCCAGTCGTGATCGGCAAAGCCTTTCATGTCGTGCCCGGTCAGAAACCGCACGGAAGAGTTGCGGCCCCTACGGGTCAGGCTTTGCCCAATGGTTGCAACAGCCGCAGATGCAGCTGTAATGCCGGGGATGATCTGCCAGTCAATGCCGGCGGCCTCGACCGCTTCGATTTCTTCATCCAGACGACCAAACACGGTTGGGTCCCCTGACTTGAGGCGTACCACGCGCTTGCCCTTTTGGGCATAGTCCACCAGAAGCGCATCAATATCGCTTTGCTTCCAGGATGGACCAAACCCGGCTTTGCCGACATCAACCAGTTCTGCGGTTTGGCCGGCCAGATCCAGCACAGGTGCGCTGATCAGGCGGTCATGCAGAACGATATCAGCCTGCTCAAACGCGGTGAGCGCTTTGAGCGTCAGCAATTCGGGATCACCGGGACCGGCGCCGACAAAGTCGACATGTCCTTTGGATCTGATTGTGAGCATGTCCTGCATTGGATCGTCTCGGGTGGGGTTTGACTTGACCTCCAATATAGGAAATATTCCCACTAAAGCGCCATATGGGCGGTCAAATAAGAACATTTGTTCCATTTGTGTTGAGATTTGGAACGAAAACCTCGAATTGGAAGGAAAACTGGAATGTCGGTTCGAATAGACGAAACGGATCGGAAAATTCTGGCCGAGCTGCAACGTGATGCAGGTCAGTCTTTGGATGAAATAGCGGCCCGTGTAGGCAGTTCCAAGACCCCGGTTTGGAATCGTATCCGTAAGCTCAAAGGCGCTGGTATCATTGGTCAGCAAACAGTTTTGCTGGACGCCGAAGCGCTTGGATTCGAGGCAACATTCTTTGTCTTGATCCGTACGTCCGAGCACGAGGCCGAATGGCAACGCAAATTTCTGAAAGCGTTGCGTGATCACCCCGAAGTGCAAGAGGCACACAGGCTGGCTGGCGACATCGACTATATCCTCAAAGTCAGGGTCAAGAATGCCCGCGCCTACGACGTTTTCTATCAATCACTGATTTCAGAGGTGCGGGTGCACAACGTCACGGCGCTTTTGTCGATGGAAGAAATCAAATCCACCACAATGCTGCCGTTGAACGCATTGGTTGAAAAGGTATAGCGACGCGGGCGGTCAGAAAGTTGGAAACGCGCCTTCAGATTTGCACCAAAACCTGCTCCAAGCCATGAAAATGATAGCTGTCCGAATAAGTCGGGGGCGCGGCCAGTCGTAGATCTGGACAGGCATCGAACAGGATTGGAAGCGCGATGCGCATTTCCAACCGTGCCAAAGGCGCACCAACGCAGAAGTGGATTCCGCCACCAAAGCTGGTGATCACATCGATGGACCGCGTGGGGCGGAATGTATTTGGCTCTTGCCAGACGGCGGGGTCGCGGTTCGCGGCCCCCAGCAACAAAGCAACCTGATCGCCGCGTTTGAATCTATGCCCGAAGATCTCGACGTCCTCGTAGGCATAGCGCGTAAACATGTGCAAGGGCGGGTCATAACGCAGGATTTCTTCGATGGTTGAGTCAATCTTGTCTGGTCGTAAGACGCTTGGGTCTGTTTGCGTTTCCAGTAAGGTTTTGACCCCATTCCCCAAGGAGTGCACTGTTGCCTCGTGACCGGCATTCAACAGCAGAATACAGGTCGCGACCAACTCCTCTCGGGAAAGTTTCTCGCCTTCTTCTTCTGCAGCGATCAGTCGTGTAATCAGATCGTCACGCGGATCACGTCGCCTCTGGTCGATATAGTCTTCCAGAAACGTGGTGAATTCCTGCGCCGATTGTGCAGCCTTGTCTTCGGTGTCCCGCGTTCGATTGGCTTGGTACATTGCGACCATGTCGTGCGACCAGCGCAGCAAGTCCGGTGCCATTTCTTCGGGTACTCCCAGCAGACGACAGATCGTAATCACGGGGACCTGAGTGCAATAGGCATGCAAAAGGTCAAACGGCTCTTGTGGGAAGTCCCGGATCAGATCGTGACAAAGGGTTTCAATCGAAGGCTGCAATGCCGTAATCGCCCGCGACGTGAAGGCCCGCATGACCAACGCCCGCAGACGCGTGTGCCGTGGTGGCTCGGCTTCAAGCAGCGAATGTGCCTCGACCGACAGCCATGGGGCCAGATGCGCAGGGACTTGTGTGGCGTGCTCGGGCGGAACTTCGCGCCCGAACCGGCGATCCTTCAGCAAGGTGCGCACGGCCTCGCAGGATACAGCGGCAACCATGCCGTAATCAGTCCAATAGAACAGGTCTCCGGCTTGTCGGGCTGTGTCATAAAACGGATAGGGGTTCTGGACGAAACCCGGTTCTATCGGGGATTGTGAGAGCGACTTCATGCGACGCACACTTGCCACGCGGGGCGTTGAATGCAAGACCCTGTATATGCACAGGGTTTGGTTCATAGCCGGTTTTTTGCTTGCCGTCGGAGTACTGTCCGGATTCGTCTGGTCTTATGGCTACCGTCAGGCATTGTCTCAGCTGAGCGAAAAAGCCGAAGCAGACCTTGAACTGGCGGCCGACCGGCTGAGCACGCAAATGCAGGTGTATCAAGAACTTGCAGTGCTGATGGCGACCCATCCGATTCTGCAAGAATTAGATCAACAAGCCAACATACGACAAGCTCAGGCAATTTTGTTGGACGTTGCAGACAAGACGTCGGCAGTCAACATGATGTACCTGGACCAAAACGGGCAGGTCTTGGTTTCGGCGCAGCCGGTGTCTCAGCGAAATATGGCCGGACACCCCGCTTTCCGTCGTGCAATGCAGGGGGCCTTGGGCAGTGCGCATGAAGTGACGCCCGTAGGGGATGATCGTATCTACTCCTACGCAGCGCCTGCTTTTGGCCCTTTTGGCCAGATCAAAGGCGCACTGATGGTCGTTGCCGATGTTCAGGACGTCGAGCAGACGTGGCGCGGCAGTACCGAGGCGGTTTTCTTTGTCGATGCAGAAGGTGTTGTGTTCATCTCGAACAGGTCGGACCTGCTGTTTTGGTCTCGCCAGGAAGGAGAGGCAGGGCTTACACCGCCCAATGGCGCGATTGTTGATTTTGCATCAACACACGTCGGTGGGCACGAGCTGTGGCAATTGAACTGGGGGCGCTATCTTCCGCGCGACGCTTTGCACCTTACCCTCGAATTGCCGGTCATCGATATGACTGCCGAGGTATTGGTGGACGTGGCCCCAGCCCTGCAACTAGCGCGACTTCAGGCAGCAGCAGTCGCGGCAATCTGTTTGGCATTTGGTGCAATGCTTTTTCTTGCGATGGAACGGCGGCGGACGCTGGCCGAAGCCAATGCGGTTCTGGAAAGCCGAGTGGCCAAACGAACCCTCGATCTGACTATTGCAAACACCAGCTTGCAAAAGGAAGTCGCGGAACGACAGGAAGCCGAAGCGGCGCTGCGGCGGGCGCAGGCGGATTTGGTACAAGCGGGCAAACTCAGTGCACTGGGGCAGATGTCGGCAGGGATCAGCCACGAACTGAACCAGCCCCTGATGGCGATCAGACAGTTTGCGGATAATGGAACGGCTTTCGTGGAACGTGGAAAACCCGAGAAAGCGGCCGAGAACTTGGGCCGTATTTCTGAGATGGCTGCGCGCATGGCGCGGATCATCAAGAACCTGAGGGCCTTTGCCCGTAACGAAAGCGAACCGATGGGGCGCGTGGATTTGGTGCAGGTTCTGAATACGGCCGTTGAACTGACCGAAGCCAGGCTGAACACGGAAAACGTGGCCATGGATTGGCAACCGCCAAACGCGCCTGTTTACGCTTGGGGTGGTGAGGTAAGGCTTGTGCAGGTCTTTGTGAACCTGATCAACAACGCCGCAGATGCGATGAGCCAGCAGGATGAACGCCTTATTCAAATAGTGATCAATAATGGCGAGAGGCTTTCGGTCACTGTACGTGACATAGGCCCCGGCATCGAAAACACGGAAAAGCTGTTTGAGCCGTTCTACACCACCAAGGCCGTAGGCTCGTCCGAAGGTATGGGTCTGGGGCTTTCGATTTCTTACGGGCTTGTTCAGAGTTTCGGCGGAAACATTCGTGGAACCAACGCGCCCACGGGCGCGATGTTTACTGTAGAGTTGGAATACTATCGGGAAGACGAGGCGGCATGACCCGAAAAGTTCTTTTGGTTGATGATGACGCAGCCGTGCGCGAGGCTTTGGCACAAACGCTGGAGCTGGCGGATTTTCAGCCCACTACGGCAGGCTCTTTTGTCGCGGTTAAAGATCACATCCGAGCGGACTTTCCCGGTGTCATAATTTCGGACATCCGAATGCCGGGCCGGGACGGATTCCATCTCTTGAGCTATGCAAGAGAGGTCGATCCCGATCTTCCTGTCATTCTTCTGACTGGCGAAGGGGATGTTCCCATGGCCGTTGATGCAATGGGTAAGGGCGCGTTCGATTTTCTGGAAAAACCCTGTGCCGCGTCCGATCTGCTGGATGTGCTGGAGCGTGCGTTCGCAGCCCGGTCCGAGGTCATCGAGCAGAGGGCAATGAGATCCGAACTCGAACGCGGTGACCCGGCCGCACGATTGCTGTTTGGCCTGTCGCCCCAGGCAGAGGCGTTGCGCGAAAGGGTTCGCGCCGTTGCGCCCACACAGGCCGAAGTTCTGGTGACTGGCCCTCCTGGCAGTGGCATCTCAAAAGTAGCTGAGGTCGTGCACCTGATGTCGTCTGTGGGGCAGGGGCCGTTCGTGAAACGCCCGGCCTCGACGCTCAGCCCCGAAGATCTGGCCCGCAGTTGTGAGGATGCAGCGGGTGGGTCGCTGTTTCTTGACGAGGTTTCGGCCATGCCGCAGGCCACGCAATTTGCGGCGCTTGAACTGATCGAACAAGGGCCGGATGGTCGGATCATTGCTGGCACCACCGCTGATCTATCTGCCTTAAGTGCCGAAGGCCGTTTCAATGCCGATCTTTTCTATCGGCTGGACGTGATGCGCGTTCGGATTCCATCTTTGGCAGAGCGGCCTGATGATATTCCCGTTATCTTTCGTCACTACGTGGCGCAGGCAGCTGAGCAGGCAGGGATTCCGGTTCCCGAGATTTCTTCTGAACATCTGGCGGTGTTAATGGCCAGCGACTGGCCGGGGAATGCGCGGTCGCTCATGTCCGCCGCGATGCGCTTTGTTCTGGGGATGCCGGAAGAGGTCGCGCAGGCTACGGATCTGGGCCTCAGTGAACAAATGGCGCGTGTTGAACGATCACTGCTGATCGCGGCGCTGGGGCGGCACAATGGTAAGGCGTCAGAGGCAGCAAAGGCGCTGAAGCTTCCGCGAAAGACCTTTTATGACAAGTTGGCGCGTTACCAAATCCGACCAGAGGATTACCGGAGGTAATTCAGCCGACAAACGGAACCTCCACATTGATTCGCATGGATGATTCGAAAATTGTGCGGAAATCCGCACAAGTGGCATTTTCATGTGTGCGGATTTTCGCACGTTGAAGAAAAGGTGATTCTTGGCGTTGTGTTAGATTTGATGTAACGCAATGAAATTACGTGAATAAATACCTCCGTCTGACCGCCAGAGGGAAAAGTTGTGTGGTTGCGGCTGAGTCGCTTCACTGCACGCCATACGGCGCCAACCCGGCGCTGATCGCTTGTTTCTTGGAAGTCTGGGAGGAAAACAGATGAAGATTTTGACAACAGCCGCAACGGCTCTGGCGCTGACGGTCACCGCAACTGCGGGGATGGCGGCCTGTGACGACGGTGAGATTGTTGTGAAGTTCGCGCATGTGACGAACACCGATAAACACCCCAAAGGCATCGCGGCCTCGCTGCTGGAACAGCGCGTCAATGACGAGATGAACGGCGTGATGTGCATGGAGGTCTATCCGAACTCGACCCTTTACAACGATGACAAGGTGCTTGAGGCGATGCTGCAAGGCGACGTTCAACTGGCCGCGCCGTCCTTGTCAAAATTCGAGAAGTTCACCAAACAGTTCCGCCTGTTCGACCTGCCGTTCATGTTCAAAAACATCGATGCCGTAGACGCATTCCAGGCGTCGGCCGATGGCCAGGCGATGAAAGACAGCATGCAGCGCCGTGGTCTGCAGGGGCTGGCCTTCTGGCACAATGGCATGAAGCAGATGTCGGCCAACAAGCCGCTGGAAGATCCGTCAGACGCAAACGGCCTGAAATTCCGCGTACAGTCCTCGGACGTGTTGGTTGCACAGATGGAAGCGATCGGTGGCAGCCCACAGAAAATGGCGTTCTCTGAAGTTTACGGTGCGCTGCAGCAGGGTGTTGTGGACGGGCAGGAGAACACCTGGTCAAACATCTATGGCAAGAAGTTCTTCGAAGTTCAGGACGGCATCACCGAGACCAACCACGGTATCATCGACTATCTGGTTGTGACCTCGGTTGACTGGCTGGACAGCCTGGACCCGGAAGTGCGTGATCAGTTCACAACCATTCTGGCCGAAGTGACCGAGACCCGGAACAAAGAAGCCTTTGCAGTGAACGAAGCGGCCAAAGCCTCGATCACTGACGCGGGTGGTATCATTCGTGAACTGTCACCTGAACAGCGTCAGGCGTGGGTTGATGCAATGAAGCCTGTCTGGGATCAGTTCGCCGGTGACGTTGGTCAGGACAAGATCGACGCGGCACAAGCCATCAACGCCGGTTTCTAAACCGGATCGAGGCCACGCGTCCGGGGACTGGGGAGTATTCGACGCGTAGGCCGGGCGGGCTGACAAAGCCCGCCCACACACACTCTCTCATCATCAAAAAATGCGGGGACAGATAGATGTCTGGTGCGAAATCCGGCCAAGGCGGGCTGGTCGACCATATCGAAGAAACCCTGATTGCGTTGCTGTTGGGCCTTATGACGGTCGTAACCTTTGCCAACGTGATTGCGCGGTTTGTTTTCAACTCAAATATCTTGTGGGCGCTTGAGCTGACGGTGTTCACTTTTGGCTGGCTGGTGCTGCTGGGTGCGTCGTATGCGGTGAAGAAACATGCGCATTTGGGTGTGGATGCCATTCTGAACATGCTGTCGCCAGCACCACGGCGTATTCTTGCGCTGATTGCAGTGGGCTGCTGCCTGGTGTTTTCGTTGCTGATGCTGAAAGGGGCCTATGATTATTGGGCCGTCTTTGCCGATTTGCCGCCCACATCCGGGCGCTGGTTCCCGACCGGGTTCAATTTCGACGCCCGAAGCCAGAGTTTTTATGAGGTCGACGACATTCCGATGGTCGCGCCTTTGAGGTTCCTTGAGGACCTGATCAACTATGGCGAGTATTACGAAAAACTGCCTAAAGTTGTTCCCTACTTCATCCTGCCCCTATCGATGTTGCTGCTGGTCATCCGTTTTGCGCAGGTTGCCGTTCAAATCTGGCGTGGCGAGACAGATCGCCTTGTCGCCAGCCACGAAGTCGAGGACGAGATCGAAGAAGTCCGCGCTCAGCAAGGAGAGCATAACTGATGGACGTCATTCTTCTCTTCTCGATGGTCATCGGCCTGCTGCTGATCGGTGTTCCGATTGCGGTGGCGCTTGGCCTCAGCTCGACCCTTTTTCTACTGATCTATTCGGACAGTTCACTGGCGTCAGTCGCAGGAACTTTGTTTGAGGCGTTCGAGGGTCACTTTACCCTTCTAGCAATCCCGTTCTTCATTCTGGCCTCGTCTTTCATGACAACGGGCGGCGTGGCACGGCGTATCATCCGGTTCTCGATTGCCTGTGTCGGGCACTTGCCCGGTGGGCTGGCGATTGCGGGCGTGTTTGCCTGTATGCTGTTCGCTGCACTTTCAGGGTCGTCGCCGGCTACCGTTGTGGCCATCGGTTCTATTGTCATCGCCGGGATGCGGCAGGTGGGCTATTCCAAGGAATTTGCCGCAGGCGTGATCTGTAACGCAGGGACACTGGGTATTTTGATCCCACCATCCATCGTGATGGTTGTTTACGCCGCCGCAGTCGAGGTTTCGGTTGGGCGCATGTTCCTGGCGGGTGTCATTCCGGGACTTATGGCGGGTCTGATGCTGATGATCACCATTTACGTCATGGCGAAGGTCAAGAACCTGCCCAAAGGTGATTGGAAAGGTTGGGGAGAGGTCTTTACCTCGGCGCGCGAGGCCGGTTGGGGCCTGTTCCTGATCGTCATCATTCTGGGCGGTATCTACGGGGGTATCTTTACCCCGACTGAAGCCGCTGCTGTTGCCGCTGTCTACGCGTTCTTTATCGCCAGCTTTGTCTACAAAGACATGGGGCCGCTCAGCACAGAGGAAGGTCAATCGAACCTTTCATTGCTGAAGAAGCCATATGCGCTGGTGACGGCTTTCTTCCACCCGGACACGAAGCACACGCTGTTCGAGGCGGGCAAGCTGACGGTCACGCTGCTATTCGTCATTGCCAACGCGCTGATCCTGAAACACGTGCTGACGGATGAGCAGGTGCCCCAGCATATCGCAAGTGCCATGCTGTCAGCGGGTCTTGGGCCGGTCACTTTTCTGATCGTAGTCAACGTGATCTTGCTGATCGGCGGTCAATTCATGGAACCCTCGGGACTGCTGGTCATCGTGGCGCCGCTGGTGTTCCCGATCGCCATCGAGCTGGGCATCGATCCTATCCACCTGGGCATCATCATGGTGGTGAACATGGAGATAGGGATGATTACTCCTCCGGTCGGGCTGAACTTGTTCGTGACCTCTGGCGTGGCCGGGATGCCGATGATGAGCGTTGTTAAGGCAGCACTGCCGTTCCTGGCGGTCCTGTTCGTCTTCCTGATCATGGTGACGTACATACCGTGGATATCGACCTTCCTGCCCAACACCTTCATGGGGCCGGAAATCATCACAAACTAGCGGGCCTGACCCGTATCGCCGGGCGGTTGCGACTGCCCGGCCTTTTCATGCCTTGAAACACCCGTGCGGGTGCTTATCTAACGGACAGAGGACGACCTCCCCAACACGGGTAGATCATGCGGGACGACCCGCTTTGACAAGAGGTCATCTAATGGCATGGATCATGCTGCTTATTGCCGGAATTCTTGAAGTTGTCTGGGCGGGTGCGATGAAGCAATCCGCCGGGTTCACGCGGCTTTTGCCGACCGCGATTATGGGAGTGTCCATGATCGGGTCTTTCGGCCTGCTGGCGCTGGCGATGCGTGAACTGCCGCTGAGCACGGCCTATACGATTTGGGTTGGCATCGGCGCAGTGGGGGCTTTTGTGGTGGGGATTGCCCTGCTGGGCGAGGCGGTGACGCCGCTGCGGGTTCTGGCGGCGCTGCTGATCATTGCCGGAATTATTACCATGAAGCTGGCCTGATCCGTTGACGGTCGGGGCGTCATTGGGCAGGCTGCCGGTACACGCCCCAACCAAGGATCATCCCTATGTTGACCGAGACCGACAGCCGCCTGCTGCGCATCGCCTTTGATGAGGCGAAAGTCGGGTATGATGAGGGCGGCTGTCCCATCGGTTCGGTCCTGGCCCGTGGGGGCGAGGTTGTGGCGCGCGGACGGAATCAGAGAGTTCAGGGCGGTGATCCGATTGCCCATGGCGAGATGGACGCGTTACGCAAGGCCGGGCGGCAGAAAACCTATCGCGACACGGTGCTGTATACGTCGCTGTCGCCCTGCATGATGTGTTCGGGCACCATCGTTCAATTCGGTATTCCGCGCGTCGTGATCGGTGACACGCAGAACTTCGGAGGCAACGAAGACTTCCTGCGCGAGCGCGGGGTCGAAGTGGTTATAGCCAACGACCCCGACTGCATCGCGCTGATGCAACGATTTATCGAAGAAAAACCAGAGCTTTGGGCCGAAGATATTGCCGAATAGCGACCGGGGTCAGATGCTTTCCAGCGCCTGAATAATGCCCGAGAAATCCGTAGCCTTCAGACTGGCCCCACCGACCAAAGCGCCATCCACATTCGAGACCGCAAAGATATCGGCCGCATTGCTGGGTTTGACGGACCCGCCGTAAAGCAGTCGCACTGACCGGCCCACGCCTTCGCCAAAACGACGTTCCAGCCGGGCGCGCATGAAGTCGTGAACCTCGCCGATCTCTTCCAGGGTGGGAACCTTGCCAGTTCCAATCGCCCAGATCGGCTCGTATGCGACGATCAGGTTTTCACCTGTTGATTGATCCGGGATCGAGCCGGACATCTGACCGCCGATAATATCGAGCGTGTTGGCCGCCTCACGCTGTTCCAGACTTTCACCGACGCAAATGACCGCTTTTAGGCCCGCGTCCATCGCCGCGCGGGCTTTGGCGCGTACGTCCTCGTCATGCTCTCCGTGATCCACACGACGTTCTGAATGGCCCAGAATGACCGAAGTCGCACCGGCATCCAGCAGCATATCTGCGCTGATGTCGCCTGTATGCGCCCCGGAATGTTCCGCGTGACAATCCTGCCCACCAACAGTTATCGCCGAGCCAGCCACAGTATCGGTGGCGCGGCTGAGCAAGGTGGCGGGAGGGCAGATCAGAATATCGACCGACGCTTCGGGATGGCTTTGTGACAGCGTTTCAAGTTCACTCAGCGCCGCGCCGGTTCCGTTCATCTTCCAGTTTCCAGCCGCCAGCTTCCGCCGCATACCCGTATCTCCCTGATCATTCGATGATTTAAGGATGCGGATAGCATTGTCTGCGCAATCTTACAATTCCGCTTGCAGACCTGACAGGGACTGGTGCCTCGACCGATGATTTAGCTTTGCTGAGCGATGGTTTCGTCGAACTTGATCGATTCACCGCAGCCACAGGAATCAACAACATTCGGGTTTTTGAACTTGAACCCCGATTCCAACAGTGAGACTTCATAATCAATCTCGGTCCCAAACAGGAACATCTGGGCCATCGGTGCGATCATGACGCGCGCGCCGTCCTGTTCGACAACCTCGTCATGCGGATCTGCCTGATCCACATATTCCATGGTATATTCCATGCCTGCACAGCCGCCTTTCTTGACACCAATGCGCAGGCCAGCGTGACCGCCTGAATTCATCAAGCGGGTGATCTGCTCTGCGGCTTTAGGCGTCATGGTCACAGCCTGTTTGCCGGGGATGCCGAACATGTAAGTCTCCGTTGTCGCGCGTCCTACTCAATTTAGGGCTCAATGGTCGCAGGCTCAAGATCGACCGGGTTAAAGATTTACGCAAGAACGCTCATATTGCAGTTCAAGGTTGACGCCCTGCAACCTTGCATTGCGCCAGAAAGCGGGTTTAGCTGTGTCTGAACACGCAGATTGCAGTGTTGGGAGAGAACATTTTAGGATGGAAAGGACATTGTTATGAATAAGTTATTGAGCGCTTCTAAACCTGTTCTGCAAGGATCGATCTTTGCTCTGGCGGTTGCCGGTTTCACATCCGGGGATGCATCAGCCGCCACGGACGCTGAAAGGCATCCGGTCAACTGTGCAACAGCCGAGGGCGATCTGCGCGCGATTGAGGCGGAAAAGAAACATGCCGAAGACAAGCAATTGGAAAGCGTTGCCTCGCTGACTCCTGCAGGGGCTTTGCTGGGTCTGGTCACGGGAACCGAGCACAAACACTTGCAAATGCTGTCTGGCGACTATGTCAAAGCGCTGAGCGACCGGGCGGCAGAAATCAAAAAAACCTGCAATCTAAATTGATATGCATTCGGGCAAACAGGCAAAGCGTAGGGCTTTAGGTTTACATAAAGCCCAGTTCCAGTCGCGCTTCGTCTGACATCATCTCCATGCCCCAGGGCGGTTCCCAGGTCAGTTCAACGTCAACTTCTTTGACGCCCGCGACCGGTTCGATTGCTTCCATGATCCAGCCGGGCATGTCACCGGCGACGGGACAGCCGGGCGCGGTCAGGGTCATGATCACCTTAACGGCGTTATCCGCAGTAATATCAATCGTGTAGATCAAGCCGAGGTCATAGATGTTGACCGGGATTTCCGGGTCGTAGACTGTGCGGCACGCTTCGACCACGGCGTCGTACAGTGGGTGTTCAATTGTTGACGGCGCAATCAGCGGGGTGCCTTCAAACTGTTCGCTCGGGTGAGTCATCTTTGCCTCGGGTCAGTTGCCTGAGTGATTATATAGGGAATAGCCGCAACAGCGTCCAGTGGTGGCGTGGCGCTCAGATGAGCGCCACCGCGATTCAGTCATTGATATCGTGATTGAAGGTTTTGACCTGTCCATGGGGCAACGCAAAGAGTTTGCGCAAGACAAGCCATGCGATCAGCGACAGTACCGCGAAGACCAGCAGAAGGACAGGCAGGGACAGTGACAGGCCCGGAATGATCAGGATCAGACCCGTGATCGCTGCGCCGATGGCGAAGCCCAGAAAGATGAATCCGGGCAGAACGATTTCAAGGATACCCAGCGCAAGTGCGGCGGCGAGCCAGATCCACCAGGTCAGCCAGAAAGGGTCGGCCATCATCTTCCTCCTTTGAGCATTTTGAACGCATCTCCAAAAGCTTCCAAAGCGTTGGCTGGCACCACAATTGTCTGTTTTCCGGTGCCGTTGCCCAGTGCATTGAGGGCTTCAACCTGTTTCAACGCAACCTGATACTGGGCCGCTTCGATGCCGTTGTCCTGAATGGCCTTCGCTACAACGCCCGTGGCGTACGCTTCGGCCTCGGCCTGAATGCGACGGGCTTTGGCGGATTGTTCAGCCGCGTAAAGCTCGGCATCGGCCTGCAGCTCAACGGCGCGCTTCTGGCCTTCGGCTTCGGTCACTTGCGCGCGGCGGGCGCGTTCAGCGTTCAGCTGCTGTAGCATGGCGTCGCGGGTCGCCTGATCAAGGTTCACATCCAGAATCTCGGCCCGGGTGACTTCGATGCCCCAGTCATCTACTGCAGTTTCAACGCTTTCCTGGATGCGTGTGATCAACTGCGCGCGGTTAGACTGCACTTCGTCCAGATCCATCTTGCCGATCTCTGCCCGTACGATACCGGCAACGGTGGTAGCAATCGCGCCGTCCACATCACGAATGCGGTAAACTGTCTTTTCCGGCTCGAGAATACGGTAGAAGACCGAGGTATCAATCTGCACCAAGACGTTGTCTTTGGTGATTGCGTCTTGTGTCGCATTGGGTAACTGGCGTTCGAGGATCGAAATCTTGTGCCGTGCAACATCCAGAAACGGAACGATAAAGTTGATACCGGGGCCAAGCACCGAATGAAGACGGCCAAACCGTTCAACTACAAACTTCTCGGATTGCGGCACGATCTTGATGCCCTTGAGAATAACGACAATCACCAGCACAGCGGCCAGCAGGTAAATGATGTTTGACGAAATCAACCCAATAATTTGATCTTCGGTCATTCTGTCCTCTTATTTTTGTGTACTATGGTATACATGTGGGGATTGAGTCGCCCGATTTCAACTCTGGTATGAGTGGATTGGAGCGGTATGCAAATGCCTGAAAACGTGAATGTTGTATGGAAAGTTGCCTCTGTGACCGCTTTGCATCCCACCGCGTTTGCGATATCGGGCGGGGATGAAACTGATTATCGATACAGATCCCGGCATCGACGATGCCATGGCCATTGCCTACGCGGCTGCCGCGCCTGAAATCAACCTGATCGGACTAACGACCGTTTTCGGCAATACGTATGTCCATCAATCCAGCCGCAACGCACGGTTCTTGTTGCATAAACTTGGGTTGAACCTGCCTGTGGCCCAAGGTGCTGCGGTTCCTTTGGGAGCTGACACACATGCCCCATCCGAGCATGTTCATGGGCCCGAAGGTTTTGGAGACATGACCGAAATCCCCGATATCGGACAGAACCACGCGCTGCCAGCAGCCGAGTTTCTGGTTGAAATGGCCCGAGCCCACAAGGGCGAACTGGTGGTCTGCGCCGTAGGTCCCTTGACCAATATTGCCAACGCGATGCGTCTGGACCCGGAATTTGCAGACAACTTGCGCGAACTGGTGATCATGGGGGGCGCAGTTTATTGTCCGGGTAACGTCACCCATCACGCCGAAGCCAATATCTATCACGACGCTCTTGCCGCTGCAGAGGTCTTTTCCGCGCCGCCAAACACTGTTCTGGTCGGATTGGATGTGACGTTGAAGACGCTTTACGAAACAGCGGATTTTGAAGCGCTGGCGCAAAACTCACTCGGTATGGGGGCGTTTCTGCGCGACATCTCCAGATTCTATCTGAAGTTTTACAAAGAGATCGGTGGGTTGGAAGGCTGCGGCCTGCACGATTCCACAGCGGTGATTGCGTGTTCCCATCAATCCATGTTCGACATGGTTGAAACCGGGCTGCGTGTTGTCACCGAAGGCGATCAAATGGGCGCGACGCAACCTGATCCTGAACGTCCCGCGATCCGGGTGTGTCGCGATGTGGACGGGGCAGGGGTTGTACGTCTGTTCACCGACCGCGTGACCTCGTTGCCCTGACGGGTTGCAAAGACGGAACGGATCGGGCAAAGCCTGCCCGGTTCGGCGATCCGAGGCGATGATATGACGCAGAAATTCTCATTTGAGCTTAAGGCAACAGACGGCAAAGCGCGTACAGGTGTGATCAGCACGCCGCGCGGAGAGGTGCGGACGCCGGCCTTTATGCCTGTGGGCACAGCCGCGACGGTCAAAGCAATGATGCCCGAAAGTGTGCGTGCCACCGGGGCGGATATTCTGCTGGGCAACACCTATCACCTGATGCTGCGTCCAACAGCGGAACGGATTGATCGTTTGGGCGGGTTGCACAAGTTCATGAACTGGGACCGCCCCATTCTGACCGACTCAGGCGGGTTTCAGGTCATGTCCTTGGCCGGGCTGCGCAAACTGACCGAGAAGGGCGTGACCTTCAAATCTCATATCGATGGGTCAAAGCATGAGCTGACGCCCGAGCGGTCAATGGAGATTCAGCGCTTGTTGGGCTCGGACATTGTGATGTGTTTTGACGAATGCCCCGCGCTGCCCGCCGACCGGGAACGCATCGCCGAGTCTATGCGGTTGTCGATGCGTTGGGCCGAACGGTCGCGTGACGCGTTCGGGGATCGTCCGGGGCATGCGCTGTTTGGCATCATGCAAGGTGGGTTAGAACAGGACCTGCGTGAAGAAAGCGCCGAAGCACTTAAATCCATTGGGTTCGAAGGCTACGCAGTAGGCGGGTTGGCAGTGGGTGAGGGGCAGGAGGCCATGTTTGGCTGCCTCGAATTCGCCCCCGATTTTCTGCCTGAAGACAAACCGCGTTACCTGATGGGTGTCGGCAAGCCCGATGATATCGTTGGCGCCGTCGCGCGTGGGATCGACATGATGGACTGCGTGTTGCCATCGCGTTCCGGCCGCACGGGGCAAGTGTTCACACGTCGCGGTGTGGTCAACATCAAAAACGCCCGCCATGCGGATGACCCGCGTCCGCTGGATGAAAACTGCACATGTCCCGCCTGTTCGAACTACTCGCGCGCCTATTTGCACCATGTGTTTCGCGCCAACGAGATGATCTCGGGCATGTTGCTGACCTGGCACAACCTGCATTACTTCCAAGAGATCATGCAGGGCATGCGCGATGCGATTGCTGCCGGTACTTTCGACGCCTGGCAAGCCGAGTTCCACGCACAGCGCGCGCAGGGCGATATTGAGCCGCTTTGACAGTCAACTGCGAGCACGTTGGCGAAATTTCCGTGGATATGTTTACGCGGTGCCTTGCAGTCCGCAAAACCTCGGTTCATGCTGAGACACGATACACGGCGGTAAGGTTGAAAAAGGGTGATTAGGCCCCACCTTTATCGTCCAAGACAGGAGACGGCCAAATGTTGCCTCGATGAGGGACAAGTGCCGTCTTGCCAACGATAAGGATAGAGCATGCAAGAGCCTCTGAATTCCTCATACCCCGTCCTGCCGCTGCGCGACATTGTGGTGTTCCCGCATATGATCGTGCCTCTTTTTGTAGGCCGCGATAAATCGGTCCGCGCGCTGGAAGAGGTGATGCAGGATGACAAGCAAATTCTTTTGTCCAGCCAGATCGATCCCGGTGTCGATGATCCCGAAATAGACGGTATCTATCGCTCGGGCGTTTTGGCCAATGTGCTGCAACTGCTGAAATTGCCCGATGGCACCGTGAAGGTGCTGGTCGAAGGGCAGGCACGTGTGCATATTACCGAGTTTCTTGAAAACGAACAGTTTTTCGAAGCTCGCGCCGAATATTTGACCGAAATTCCCGGTGATGTAACAACAACCGAAGCCCTGCTGCGCACTGTCGCGGATGAGTTCGAGCGCTATGCCAAAGTGCGCAAGAACATCCCCGAAGAGGCGCTGGCGGCCGTGGGTGAAACCACCGAGCCTGCCAAGTTGGCTGACCTTGTGTCAGGTCATCTGGGCATTGAAGTGGAGCAAAAGCAGGAACTGCTGGAAACCCTCAGCGTCAGCGAGCGGCTTGAGAAGGTCTATGGCCTGATGCAGGGCGAAATGTCGGTTCTGCAGGTCGAGAAAAAGATCAAAACCCGTGTCAAATCTCAGATGGAGAAGACGCAGCGCGAGTATTATCTGAATGAGCAGATGAAGGCCATTCAGAAGGAACTTGGCGACGGTGAAGACGGCAGCAACGAAGTTGCCGAGCTGGAAGAGAAAATCGCCGAGACCAAGCTGTCAAAAGAGGCGCGCGAAAAGGCCGAGGGCGAGCTGAAGAAGCTGCGCAACATGAGCCCGATGTCGGCTGAGGCCACCGTTGTGCGCAACTATCTGGATTGGATCCTGTCATTACCGTGGGGCACCAAATCCCGCGTCAAAAAGGATCTGGGCCGCGCGCAGGACATTCTGGATGCCGATCACTATGGGCTGGAGAAGGTCAAAGAGCGGATTGTCGAGTATCTCGCGGTTCAGCAGCGTTCGAAAAAGCTGAAGGGCCCGATCCTGTGTCTTGTTGGTCCTCCGGGCGTGGGTAAGACCTCGTTGGGTAAGTCAGTTGCCAAAGCCACGGGGCGCGAGTTCATTCGCATCTCGCTGGGTGGTGTGCGCGACGAATCCGAGATTCGGGGTCACCGTCGGACTTATATCGGCTCGATGCCGGGCAAGATCATCCAGGCGCTGAAAAAGGCAAAAACCACGAACCCGCTGATCTTGTTGGACGAAATCGACAAGATGGGGCAGGATTTCCGTGGTGATCCGGCTTCGGCGATGTTGGAAGTGCTCGATCCTGAGCAGAACAACACGTTCATGGATCACTATTTGGAGGTCGAATATGACCTGTCCAACGTGATGTTCCTGACCACGTCGAACAGCTACAACATGCCTGGGCCTTTGCTGGACCGGATGGAGATCATCCCGCTGGCCGGTTACACCGAAGAGGAAAAGAGCGAGATCGCGAAACAGCACCTGATCAGTAAGCAGGTCAAAAACCATGGTCTGAAGGCCAAGGAATTTGAACTGACCGATGAAGCGCTGCAAAAGATCATCCGCACCTACACCCGTGAGGCGGGCGTTCGGAACCTTGAACGTGAAATCGCCAAAGTGGCGCGGAAATCGCTGACAAAGATCATCAAGAAAGAGGCGGAAACTGTTGAAGTTACGCCGGAAAATCTGGATGAGTTCTTGGGTGTGCCAAAGTTCCGCTATGGGCTGGCCGAGCAGGATGATCAGATCGGTGTTGTAACAGGTTTGGCCTGGACCTCGGTTGGCGGCGATCTGCTGCATATTGAAGCGCTGAAACTGCCGGGCAAAGGGCGGATGAAAACCACCGGTAAGCTGGGCGATGTGATGAAAGAGTCCATCGATGCGGCTTCGTCATATGTGCGGTCCATCTCACCCAAGATCGGGGTGAAGCCGCCACAGTTCGATAAGATCGACATCCACGTGCACGTGCCGGATGGTGCCACGCCCAAGGATGGTCCGTCGGCTGGTCTTGCCATGGTGACGTCGATTGTTTCGGTGCTAACCGGCATCCCAGTGCGGAAAGACATCGCCATGACCGGTGAGGTTTCGCTGCGCGGCAACGCAATGCCGATTGGTGGTTTGAAAGAAAAACTGCTGGCCGCGCTGCGTGGTGGGATAAAGACGGTTCTGATCCCGGAAGAGAACGAAAAGGATCTGGCGGATATCCCGGACAATGTGAAGGAAGGGTTGGAGATCATCCCTGTCAAGCATGTCTCGGAAGTTCTCGAGCAGGCGCTGGTGCGTAAGCCCGAGCCGATCGATTGGGATGAAGCGGCTGAAGAAGCTGCAGCTGCGGCCGCTGCTTCGACCAAACCTGCGGATGCATCTGCCACGGCGCACTAGGCTGCGCGCACAAAAACGGAAAGAGGCAGAGCGTTGCTCTGCCTTTTTTTTACAGCCCGATGACAGGTTGCTTTGGATCAAGTATTTCTTCTTCCGCAATGTATTCCATGAATTTTTCGTCCGACAGCGCCGAGCGTATGGCCAGTGCGAAGATGATCGCGGAAAACACCACACACAGAAGAATATCCCACCCAAACGGGATCTGTTTCAAAGCCCCTGTGCCGAATTGCCCCAAGAATGAGATCAACCCAAGCCCGGCAAAATAGGGCATCAGCCAAACGGCCTCGGTCAGGTCCATTTCATCCAGACGCCCTCGGAACCGGATAAGCAGTAGAATTTTTCCGACGATCAGCGCGATACCGAGACGCCAAACGGTGTCCCATCCGCTCCAATACACAATCAGTGTTGCAATGGCGAAGGCGGTCAGCGCGACCAGACGCACCGCTGGAATGCGGATCGAACGGGGTTGATTTGGAAGCAGATCCCTTAAGCAAACGACGGCGATTGGGCCAACCGCAAATGACAAAACAATGGCGGCTCCGTTCAGGGCGATGACGGTGGTAAAGGGAACGGTCAACAAGAACAGCGTCCCGATCAGAAAATTCAATGCCAAAGCCCAGACCGGAACCCCAAACGAAGACAGGTTTTGCAGACGTTTTGGCAGAAAACCGTTTTGGGACAGGGCAAGGGCAATCCGGGCATTCGAGCCGGTTGCGACCAGACCGTTGCCAAAGGGGCCAACAACGGAACCGACATTTAACAGGCTGATGAACCAGACCAATCCGACCGACATGATCACGGCGTCCAAAGGACCTTCGCCACCAAAACTCAACTGGGCCCAACCATTGGTGAGTTGTGATGGATCCAGCGCGCCGATGAAGGCCACTTGGAGGCCAAGATAAATTGCGGCGCACAGGATGATCGATAAGACGAGGGCTGCCGGGATCGCAAATTTCGGGTTTCGCACTTCGCCCGCCATATCAACAACATGGCGGAAGCCTATGAACGAGAAAATGACGCCTCCGGTCGAAACGGCCGCCATGATTCCCTGCAACCCATAAGGGGCAAAGCCGTCTGGTTGTGTGAAGTTGTCAGCGTTGAACCGGCTGGCCACCAGCAATGCAGACAGGATCACCGGAATAGCTATTTTAGCCCAGGTCAGCGCCGCGTTGACCTGTGTGAAGAACTTGACGCCAAGCGCGTTGACCGCAACGAAAAGCAGCATGAAGACAAGGGCGACGAAAATTCCCGCGCCCGTCAGGTCGCCGGTATCGGCAGCGTGCAGCCAAGGGGCGTAAGGGGCCAGATACTTTAGCATCGCCTCTACTTCGATGGGGGCAGTGGTGTTATACCCGATCCATGCCGTCCACCCCATGGCCATCGAAACGATATTGCCGTGCGAAAACTGCGGGACCCGTGCAATTCCGCCGGGAATAGGCAGCATTGCTGAGATCTCTGCGAACGTGATCGCCAAAATGAACATCGCAGCCGCACCGATCAGCCAGGAGAGGATGGCCGCAGGCCCGGCGTGCTGAACCGCCAGAAGGGGACCGAACAACCAGCCCGAACCGATGATTCCTCCAACCGAAATGAAGGTCAGTCCGATCAGGCCAATGTCCCGCTTAAGCTCTGCCATGATGACCTCTGACGTTGATGTCGGCACAAGGTTTGGCCGATACAGCACGATAGTCATCGAGGCCGCGCGCTGGCAAGTCTTTCAATTTCAAGCGTAATCTGAGAATGGCAATGGTGGGTGATAAGAGATTTGAACTCCTGACATCTTCGATGTGAACGAAGCGCTCTACCACTGAGCTAATCACCCATGGGACGCGTTGATATCTGTCCTGCAGTTCGGCTGCAAGTGGATTTGGCTTTGTTCTGCGCGCAAAAAACGGCGGGCAAACAAAAATCTGGATTCTGATAAAAAACTTCAAAAGGCCGCTTGACGCTGCCCGAGCGTAGCCATAATACACCCCAACGTTCAGCAGTGAACGTGCAGCGGGCGGTTGTAGCTCAGTTGGTTAGAGTACCGGCCTGTCACGCCGGGGGTCGCGGGTTCGAGCCCCGTCAACCGCGCCATCGCTGCACTCCTTGGTCCAGGGTAAAGGCCACGAAAATAGATGCGCGGTTGTAGCTCAGTTGGTTAGAGTACCGGCCTGTCACGCCGGGGGTCGCGGGTTCGAGCCCCGTCAACCGCGCCATTTTCCTCTCATTCTAAATCGATTGGCCAAAAACAATGCATCGGCTATTCGGATTAAGCATCCGCGGTTTGATTTGGTCGGCGAAAACCTGTATGTTCACTAAATGTTCTAACTTTTTTGTTGGAGACTCAGGCAAGCTCGCCTATCTCTAGACCACTTATTTGTTGGGGGCCGGAAATGGCTGAGCTGAAGAATATCGAGGTGCGCGGTGCGCGCGAGCATAACCTCAAAGGCATTGATGTTGATATCCCTCGGGATCAGCTGGTGGTGATCACGGGATTGTCTGGTTCGGGCAAGTCCTCGCTGGCGTTTGATACCATCTATGCCGAAGGGCAGCGGCGCTATGTGGAAAGCCTGTCTGCCTATGCGCGTCAATTCCTCGATATGATGGAAAAACCCGATGTGGATCACATCAGCGGCCTAAGTCCGGCGATTTCCATCGAACAGAAAACGACCTCTAAAAACCCGCGTTCGACAGTCGGGACGGTCACGGAAATCTATGACTATCTGCGCCTGTTGTTCGCTCGTGCCGGAACACCCTATAGCCCCGCGACCGGACAGCCGATCGAGGCGCAGCAGGTACAGGACATGGTCGACCGGATCATGACCATGGAGGAGGGCACGCGAGGTTATCTGCTGGCCCCCATCGTGCGCGATCGCAAGGGTGAGTACAAAAAAGAGTTCCTGGAGCTGCGCAAGCAAGGGTTCCAGCGCGTCAAGGTCGATGGTGAGTTCTATGAACTGGATGAACCACCGACGCTGGACAAAAAGTTCCGCCACGACATCGATGTGGTGGTGGATCGACTTGTTGTCCGAGAGGGTATGGAGACCCGCTTGGCCGACAGCCTGCGCACAGCCCTGGATCTGGCAGACGGTATTGCGATTCTGGAGACTGCTCCGCGTGAGGGTGATCCGGAGCGGATCACCTTTAGCGAAAACTTTGCTTGTCCGGTCAGCGGTTTCACCATCCCCGAAATCGAACCACGTCTATTTTCCTTCAACGCGCCATTTGGGGCTTGCCCTGATTGCGATGGGTTGGGGGTCGAGTTGTTCTTTGATGAGCGTCTCGTTGTGCCGGATCAATCGTTGAAACTCTATGACGGGGCATTGGCGCCATGGCGCAAGGGCAAGTCGCCGTATTTCCTGCAAACCATAGAAGCCATCGCACGGCACTACGAATTCGACAAGAACACACCATGGAAAGACCTGCCCAAGAACGTGCAGCAGGTGTTCCTGCGCGGCTCGGGCGATGAAGAGATCCAGTTCCGTTATGACGAAGGTGGACGCGTTTATCAGGTGACGCGCAGTTTCGAAGGCGTGATCCCGAATATGGAGCGCCGCTATCGTGAAACGGACAGCGCCTGGATTCGTGAGGAGTTCGAACGTTATCAGAACAACCGTCCATGCGGCACGTGTGAGGGGTATCGCCTGCGGCCCGAGGCACTGGCGGTCAAGATCGCGGGTCTGCATGTTGGACAAGTGGTGCAGATGTCAATCCGGGAAGCTCTGGCCTGGATCGAGGATGCGCCGAACCATCTGAGCGCGCAGAAGAATGAAATCGCGCGCGCCATTCTAAAAGAGATTCGCGAACGACTTGGGTTTTTGAATAACGTTGGTTTGGAATATCTTACGCTGTCACGTTCAAGTGGAACGCTGTCTGGTGGTGAAAGCCAGCGTATTCGTTTGGCCAGCCAAATAGGCTCGGGTCTGACTGGGGTTCTTTATGTGTTGGACGAGCCGTCAATTGGTCTTCACCAGCGCGACAATGACCGGTTGTTAGGGACACTCAAGAACCTTCGGGATCAGGGCAACACAGTGATTGTTGTCGAACATGATGAGGAGGCCATCCGCGAGGCCGACTATGTGTTCGACATTGGCCCCGGAGCGGGCGTTCACGGGGGGCAGGTCGTCAGTCATGGTACACCTGCGGACATCACGGGTGATGCGGCCTCGATCACCGGGCAATATCTGGCGGGGACGCGGGAAATCTCGGTTCCGGTTGAACGGCGCGCGGGCAAAAAGCAGAAAGTTACTGTGGTGAAAGCCACGGGCAACAACCTCAAGAATGTCACGGCCGAGTTTCCTTTGGGCAAGTTTGTGTGTGTCACTGGGGTGTCTGGTGGCGGCAAGTCTACGCTGACCATTGAGACACTGTTCAAAACCGCATCGATGCGCCTGAATGGTGCGCGACAAACTCCAGCGCCGTGTGAGACGATCAAGGGGCTTGAGCATCTGGACAAGGTCATCGACATTGATCAGCGGCCGATTGGACGGACTCCGCGTTCGAATCCAGCCACTTACACCGGGGCCTTCACACCGATCCGCGACTGGTTCGCCGGACTGCCCGAGGCGAAGGCGCGGGGGTACAAGCCCGGTCGCTTCAGCTTTAACGTGAAGGGTGGCCGGTGCGAGGCGTGTCAGGGTGACGGTGTCATCAAGATCGAAATGCACTTTCTGCCCGACGTTTATGTCACCTGCGAGACCTGCAAAGGCGCGCGCTACAACCGCGAGACGCTTGAGATCAAGTTCAAGGGCAAGTCCATCGCGGATGTGCTTGATATGACTGTGGAAGATGCACAGGAGTTCTTTAAGGCCGTGCCATCTATCCGCGACAAGATGGATGCTTTGGCCCGCGTTGGGCTGGGCTATATCAAGGTTGGGCAACAGGCCACCACGCTGTCTGGTGGCGAAGCACAACGCGTGAAGCTGTCCAAGGAACTGTCGAAACGTTCAACCGGGCGGACGCTTTACATCCTGGATGAACCGACCACGGGTCTGCATTTCGAAGACGTGCGTAAACTGTTGGAAGTGCTGCACGAACTGGTCGATCAGGGGAACACGGTTGTGGTTATCGAGCACAATCTGGACGTGGTGAAAACTGCGGATCATATCATCGACATTGGTCCCGAGGGTGGCGATGGCGGTGGTGAGATTGTTGCCGTTGGCACACCCGAAGAGGTCGCCACGGTCGAACGCAGTCATACCGGGCGCTACCTGAAATCGATGTTGGACAACGCGCGCGTCGCGGCAGAATAACCGCTGACCTGCCAGCTTAGTTCAGAATATCGGCAACTGCACCGATCAGGTTCAGGACTTTGCGCGTATCGGGATCGACCCGGTACACATAGTCGCCCGCGCGGATGTAGGAATAGTTCCGGTTCAGCCCATAACGGTACGGATTGTCGATCCAACGATAATCGTTTCGGATGAAATCACCGTTCCGATAGATCTTTTTTGCTTGTCCCGGCGGCACGCAAGGAACAGATTTCTTGGCCAAACCCGGTGGGCAATGCCCGTTTTTGTTTTTGGCTACGGCCGTAACGGGTGCAAGCGCCATTGCCGCAAGCATTGCAGTTGTTACCAGGTATTTTGTCATGCCGCTTTCCTTTGCGAACAGGCTAAAGGCGCCTTGGAACATGACTGGGTAGATGGCCCCTTGCCTATTGTCTGTCAAATGGTTGGGCAAGAGGCCGCCGAACTACCTATTCGCGCCCTCGTTTTTCGAAGCGTGGAAGCATCGCGCTGAAATCGCGGCCCAATCCGTCTTCATTTTCGACAAACTGCTCGTATAGGGCAGTCGCGACCTGACCCATCGGCGTATCCGCATCAGCGCTGTCTGCGGCTTGCTGGCTGAGCCGCAGGTCTTTCAGCATCAGCTCGGCCGCAAACCCAGGCGTGTAGTTATTGTCGGCAGGGCTTTGCGGGCCAACGCCGGGGGCAGGGCAATAGGCATTCATCGTCCAGCTAAAGCCTGACGACGTGCTGACCACGTCGAACATCTTTTGTCGGTCCAGTCCCAGTTTGTCCGCCAGCGCAAAAGCCTCGCATGTAGCGATCATGGTGACGCCAAGGATCATGTTGTTGCAGATTTTGGCAGCTTGTCCGGCCCCGGCTTCGCCGCAGTGAACCGCTTTTTGCCCCATGATCTCGAACAAGGGGGCCGCTTTTGCGAATGCGTCTTCCGATCCGCCGGCCATGAACGTCAGCGTACCTGCCGCCGCACCGCCGATACCGCCTGACACGGGTGCGTCCACGGACAGAAGCCCCGAACCAATGGCCTGATCGGCAACCGCACGCGCGCTGTCGACATCAACGGTCGAGCAGTCGATCAGCACAGACCCTTTCGACATGGCAGGAATGACCTGATCCGCGACGGCCCGTAAAATAGCACCGTTTGGCAGCATGGTGATGACCGCATCCGATTCTGCAACCGCATCAGACGCCGTTTCGGCACGGGAAACACCCTCTACAGTGACGCCTGCGGTATCAAACCCCAGAACCTGATGCCCGGCCTTTGCCAGATTGGCCGCCATGGGCGCGCCCATATTTCCCAGCCCAATAAAACCGATCTGCATCATTTAGTCCTCCTCAAAAGTCAGGGTATCCGCGCCCAGCGGTTGCAGCATTTTCGAGACGGCCGTCAAAGGGACGTTCATATCGGGAAACTGCCAGTTCGGGCTGCGGTCTTTATCGATGATTTGCGCGCGAATACCTTCCAGAAAGTCACCGTGTTCCATCGACCGGTGGGTGAAACGGTATTCCAACTCCAGGGCACGTCGTATGGACAAAGCGGGGCCGCGCAGACGGTGCAGCATTTCAACCGTACAGGCCGTGGAAAGAGGGGCGTTTTTTCCCAGCGTCGACAGGGTTTTCTGTGAAAACTCGTGGTCGCTGTTGCGCAGGCTCGTCACGATGTCGCTTAGTGTTTCGCCCGAGAAATGCTGATCAATGTCGGACTGCAACCCGGCCAGTTCTCCGGCGGGTGGGGTTTCTGCGTGTTGCGAGATCAGGTCGGCGTTACCGGAAGCTTCCAGCATCTCAATCAGATCGGACCAGTGCGATTGAGGGATATAGTTGTCCGCGAACCCTGCCAGAATCGCATCCGCAGGCCCCATTCGGAACCCAGTTGTTCCCAGAAACTCGCCCAATCGACCGGGGGCGAGCGCCAGCATCAGCGAGCCGCCCACATCCGGCACCAGGCCAATCGAGCATTCGGGCATCGCAATTTTGGAGCTTTCCCCGACAACGCGATGGCTACCGTGGCACCCAATGCCCACACCGCCGCCCATGGTAAAGCCCTGAAGAAAGCTGATGACCGGCTTGGGGTATTCAAAGATCATCGCATTCAGGCGGTATTCGTCGCGCCAGAATGTCTGTCCGTAGGAATAGTCGCCCTTGGTGCCGGTATCATAAAGCTCGGCGATGTCACCGCCCGCGCAGAAGGCTTTTGCCCCTTCGGCGTCCAGAATGATCAGGTCAACGGCATCGTCTTCGCGCCAGTTGCGCATCGCCGTGTCGATGGCCATGCACATCTCGTAACTCAATGCGTTCAAAGCATGTGGGCGGGTCAGGGTGATGCGTCCGGCACGGCCTGTGGTGCGGATTTCGATGTCTGACATAGGGGCCTCAGCGGTTGGCGAGCATCTGGCGCGATACGATCACGCGCATGATCTCATTCGTGCCTTCCAGTATCTGATGCACGCGAAGATCGCGCACAAGCTTTTCGATGCCGTAATCGGCAAGATAGCCATAACCACCATGCAGTTGTAGGCACTGATCCACCACTTTCGACCCGGCTTCGGTCACGAATTTCTTGGCCATGGCACAGAATTTCGTGGCATCGGGCGCGCTATTGTCCAGTTTCCACGCGGCTTGGCGCAGGAAAGTACGTGCCGCTTGCAATTCAATCTCCATATCCGCCAGGCGGAACTGAAGGGCCTGAAACTGATCAATGGATTGCCCAAACGCTTTGCGTTCGGACATGTATTGCAACGTCATATCCAACCCAGCCTGAGCGGCACCAAGCGAACAGGCCGCGATGTTCAGTCGCCCGCCGTCGAGGCCCATCATGGCATACTTGAATCCGTCGCCTTCGGTGCCGACTAGGTTGCCAGCCGGGATTTTGCAATCATCGAACTGCACCTGCGCGGTGGGCTGACTTTTCCAGCCCATTTTCTCTTCCAGTGCTCCAAAGCTGAGACCGGGAGTTCCGTCTTCGACATAAACGGTGGAAATACCTTTGGGGCCATCTTGGCCTGTACGCACCATGCAGACATAGGCGTCGGAGTATCCTCCGCCCGAGATGAATGCCTTGGTGCCGTTCAGCGTGTAGCCTTCGTTCGTGCGTTCAGCGCGGGTCTTCAAGGCCGCCGCGTCCGAGCCGGAACCGGGCTCGGTCAGGCAATAGCTCAGAACTGTATTGAGGCTTAGAACATCGGGCATGATACGTGCCTTGAGGTCATCATCCGCGAAATTGTCCAACATCTTGGCGCACATGTTGTGGATCGACAGGAACGCTGCGACCGAAGGGCAGGCCATCGACAACGCCTCGAAAACCAAGGTGGCATCCAGGCGGGTCAGGTTCGAACCGCCGCTATCCTCGGATACATACAAAGCCCCAAAACCAAGCTCGCCGATTTGTGGCCACAAGGTTTTGGGAATGGTGCCATCGGATTCCCATTGCCGCGCAAAGGGTGCAATGTTTTCCTGCCCAAACGCATATGCCATGTCGAAAATGGCTGTCTGTTCCTCGCTGAGTGCGAAATCCATGGCGTTCCCTCCCGTCGGCAATGAATTGAACGGTTGTTTATTTCCGAATTCTTACAGAAATTTTGCAGGCTCAACAATGGCTCGCGAAGAGGTTAGAGCAGCCTAGAGATCCGCGTGAAATTCCTCGATCAGGTGACGCACGACGGCTTGTCCGGGATCGTCTCCGCGCGCGACGGCCTCGGCGTGAACGCGGCGTTGACGGGTGGCTGAGGTACCGTTTTCAGCGATCTGCCGTAGACGCGCCAGTTCGGTCATCGTGCCAAGCGCTTCGGTGTCTTCTGCCAACAAACCCATCAGATCGCCGATCAGTTCGGACATCGGTTTGACCGAGCGGTCGCCAAAATCAATCAACCCTTCGCCCACGCCATAGCGTTGTGCACGCCAACGGTTTTCTCCAATGAGGAAGCGGTCATATTGTCGCCAACGCAGGTTGCGGTCCTTCAGTCGACACAACATTCGGGTCAACGCCTGAACCAGTGCAGCCAGGGACAGCGTGTGTTCCAGTCGGGGCTGAACGTCCATAATCCGCGTTTCAAGCGTGGGGAAACGATGCGACGGGCGCAGGTCCCACCAGATTTTGGTCGTATCCTCGATCACGCCCAGATCCACGAGAATACCCGTGGTGCGCTCATATTCACTCCAACTGCCGAAGATTGGGGGAAGACCGGTGCGGGGCAGGTTGTCGAACACGGTCAGGCGATAAGAGGACAGGCCGGTATCTTCGCCATTCCAAAAGGGGGACGATGTGGACAGCGCCAGAAGATGCGGCAGAAAGTAGGACAGCTGCGGCATCAGATCGGCACGCAGGGTAGGGTCTTCGACCCCCACATGCACATGCATACCGCAGATCAACATGCGACGCGCCACGCCCCCTAACGCGTGTTGCAGCGCGTCATACCGTTCCTTACGGGTGTGATGTTGATCCTTCCAGTTGGCAAACGGATGACAGGATACAGCGATGGGGGACAGATTGTAGTCAGCAGCCCGTTTCGACACGCAAGATCTCAGGCGTTTGAGGTCTTCCCGCGCCGAGGCGATTGTCGTGTGCGGGCGCGTTCCGACTTCAATCTGACATTGCAGGAACTCGGGACTGACTTGACCTTCGAAATCGTTTTGACAGGCCTCCATAAGCGCTTCGGGCGCTTCGGACAATTGCAGGCTGTCGCGATCCACCAGAAGATATTCTTCTTCAATGCCCAGTGTGAATTCCTGCTGCATGGCGACCCCTTTGTCTGTCGTGCGATCCAGTGAATACGGAAATTTGCTTTTTGCCAAGGGTTTGCCCGGCTTGTCCTTGCACTGGCACTGGCGGCAATTGTAAGGAACGGATCAGCACAGACCGTGGAGCCATCGCCGTGAAACCCAGAAAATTCCCAAAGATTAACGCCGCTCTGGACGAGTTGGGGGTGAGGCTGATCGACAAGGTTACCGAACAGGATGAACGCGCGCGGCTTGAGGCTTTTGAAGCCGCAGGAGGGCTGACACGCCCAGCCTATGCGTTATCTCCGGGCATGGAAGGTTTCGATATCGCGCAACTGGTGGCGGAATATGACCGTCACAAGGCGGATTTGCAGGCTTTAAAAGACCCGGCGCGCAATCAGACAGGCTATCGCACAGGCAACGGCTATTACGACAGCCCGGATGCAGATGCCTTGTATCTGATGATCCGCCGCTTTCAGCCCAAGCGCGTGATCGAGGTGGGGTGCGGGAACTCAACTCGTGTGACCCGGCAAGCGATTATTGACGGCGGGTTGAACACAAAAATCACTGCCATTGACCCATACCCACGTGCCGACATTGCCCATGTCGTGGACCACTTCGAGCAAAAACGTCTTGAAGAGGTCGACCCGTCGATTTTTGCCGAACTTGAAGCCGGGGATATTCTGTTCATCGATTCAAGCCACGTTGTGCGGATGAGCAACGACGTCGCCCATCTGTTCTGCCGCATCATTCCGGAGCTGAAACCCGGTGTGGTCATTCATGTGCACGATGTTTTTTTGCCCTACGAATATCCAAAACGGTTCTTCTATGATTGCCCGGGCTGGGGAGAGCAGTATGTGCTACACGCGTTGCTACAATCTGGTGCGTATTCAATGCTTTGGCCGGGATATTACCTTCAACAGGATCGCCCGGATGCCGTTGCCGCTTTGCCGTTTCTGGCTGAGGGACGCGCGCAGAGCATCTGGGTGCAACTCAAAGAAAAATGATCGCAGAGTGATCCGCTGCGGCAAAAGGTCCGTACCCCTTTCCATAACACGCTGGAGAGGAGAAGACAGCTATGTTCCGTCGCACATTCATGGGCGCAGCCGCCGCACTTGCATTTGCCATGCCGCTTAAGGCGCAGGCCGCTGACATCGTCGACACTGCCGTTGCTGCAGGTTCGTTTAACACCCTGGTCGCTGCCGTTCAGGCCGCTGGTCTGGTTGACACGTTGAAAGGCGATGGCCCGTTCACCGTTTTTGCCCCAACTGACGAGGCGTTCGCAGCTCTGCCCGAGGGTACGGTGGAATCCCTGCTGTTGCCCGAGAACAAGGACCAGCTTGTATCGATCCTGACCTATCATGTTGTTCCGGCCAAGGTTATGTCTGGCGACATTGCTGGCAAGCGCGCCAAAGTCTTGACCGTTCAGGGCGACCGGCTGAGCGTTAACGCAAAGAACGGCGTTAAGGTGAATGATGCCAAGGTTGTGCAGGCCGATATTGAGGCAAGCAACGGCGTGATTCACGTGGTCGACGCAGTTATTCTGCCGGAATAAGCCACGGTTCAAAAACAACAAAGCCCCGGCGATTGACCGGGGCTTTTGCTTTTTGAGATTAGCAAATCAGACCAGACGCACCTGTGTCCCAATCTGAACCAGTGGATACAATTCTTCCACGTGCTGATTGTAGAGTCCGATACATCCAGACGAACTCTGACGGCCAATCTTGCGCGTGTCGTGGGTTCCGTGGACCAGATAAGCTGGCCAGCCCAGATACATAGCGCGGGTGCCCAATGGATTGCCAGGGTCACCACCTTCCATCCGTACAGGCAACGATGGATCGCGCTCACGCATGGATGCCGTTGGTGTCCAGCTTGGGAATTCGGTTTTGCGTACGACTTTTGTGTAACCGCGTTTGGTGAGCTCTTCACTCATCGGGACCGAACTTGGGTAAAGCTTGTAAGTTCCGTCCGGGCTCCAGTAATGCACAGCGCGGCTGGTGATATCGGCCAGCAGGCAGCCCACGCCAAGCTCATCAAAGTGATCCTGCCAGTTCTGTTGCGAGAATGAAGACACGTTGCGGCGCACCGGCAATTGCGTGCTGATGGCATCTTCCGTTTCCGGGAAAGCATCTGTGCTTTGCGCCCGAACAAGGGCAGGGGTTGCCAGTAAAGATGCAGCGCCCAACAAGGCGGAACGACGGGTCATACGAGAATGGGACAAGGCTGCCTCCGATAATTTTACTGCTCGGTACACACTTGTCGGACAAAATATTTGTCTTGGAGGCATTTTTCCAGTGGGCCATGTCTGAATTTCTTGTGAAGGCGAGGCCGCAGACAGGTTTATCGGCGAAAAGATGCAAAAAACCCGGCCCAAATTCGGGCCGGGCATGGAATTTCAATGGACGTTCAGATCAGTCCATGGCTTTGAAGTTGAACTCGCCACCTTCCTTGATGCCCGACGGCCACCGGGACGTGACGGTCTTGGTGCGGGTATAGAACTTAAAGCTGTCAGGGCCGTGCTGATTCAAGTCACCAAACATCGATTTCTTCCAGCCGCCAAAGGTGTGATAGGCCAGCGGAACCGGGATCGGCACGTTGATGCCGACCATGCCGATATTGATCCGGCTTGCAAAATCACGCGCGGTGTCACCGTCACGGGTGAAGATCGCGGTGCCGTTGCCATATTCATGGTCCATCGCCAATTTCAGCGCTTCTTCATAAGAACCGGCACGCACAGTGGACAGGACCGGGCCAAAGATTTCCTGTTTGTAGATGTCCATGTCCGGGGTGACATGGTCGAACAAATGCGGGCCGACAAAGAAGCCGTCTTCGTAACCCTGCAGGCTGAAATCGCGGTTGTCGACTACCAGCTTTGCGCCTTGCTCTACGCCCGAGTTGATCAGGCCCAGGATACGTTCTTTGGCGGCTCCGGTGACAACCGGGCCCATGTCCACGTCATCACCAGCGGTATAAGGGCCAACTTTCAGCTTTTCGACGCGCGGGATCAGCTTTTCGATCAGCTTGTCAGCGGTTTCTTCGCCAACGGGAACTGCCACGGATACAGCCATGCAGCGTTCGCCTGCCGCGCCAAATCCGGCACCGACCAGCGCGTCGGCCGCCTGATCCAAGTCAGCGTCGGGCATGACGATCATGTGGTTCTTGGCGCCGCCAAAACACTGGGCGCGTTTGCCGTTTGCGGTTGCGCGGCTGTAGATATATTGCGCAATCGGCGTCGAACCCACAAAGCTTACGCCTTGGATGATTTCGCTGTCGAGAATCGTATCAACGGCTTCTTTGTCGCCGTTCACGACCTGGAACACACCCTTGGGCAGACCGGCTTCGACGAAGAGTTCTGCCAGCATCAGCGGAACCGACGGGTCACGTTCGGACGGCTTCAGAACCACAGCGTTGCCACAGGCAAGCGCCGGGCCTACGTGCCACAGCGGCATCATGGCTGGGAAGTTGAAAGGCATGATTGATCCGACAACGCCCAGAGGCTGACGCATCGAGTACATGTCGATACCGGGGCCGGCGCTGTCAGTGAATTCACCTTTCAGCATCTGCGGAGCGCCGATGCAGTACTCAATCACTTCCAGACCACGCTGCAAGTCACCCTTGGCATCGGGGATGGTTTTACCATGTTCGCGGCTCAGGACCTCGGCCAGCTTGTCCATGTCGCGGTTCATCAGGCCAACCATGGCCATCATGACTCGCGCGCGCTTTTGCGGGTTGGTCGCGCCCCATGCGGGCTGGGCAGCGGCTGCGGCTTCAATGGCCGCGGTGGTTTCTGCCGCGCTGGCCATTGGACATTTGTACTGAACTTCGCCGGTCGCTGGGTTGTACACGTCGTCGAAACGACCGGATGTTCCGGCAACCATTTCGCCGTTCAAAAAATGGGTCAGGTCTTGCATCAAGAGCTCCTCCGATAGGTTTGCGCGCAGAATAGACTTGCAGAAATCCCGCGAACAGAGGCAATGTCCCAAAAGAGTTTTGCAAAAATGCAAAAGGTTTGTGGATGACTCCGAACTGGGACGATATGCGGATCTTTTTGGCCGTGGCACGGGAAGAAAGTCTGTCTTCTGCTGGCCGCATACTGAAGATTGATCCCGCCACTGTAGGGCGTCGCGTGGCCCGTCTGGAATCCACGTTGGAGTCCACTTTGTTCACCAAATCGCAGCAGGGTTATGTCCTGACGTCGGCAGGGCAACGTCTTTTGGAACATGGGCTGCACGCCGAAGAGGCGATGCGCGCAGCTGCCGGGGCGGTGGCCGGGTCAACGAAATCGCTGAGCGGCCAGATCAGGATCGGCGCGCCGGATGGCAGCGCGAATTACCTGTTGCCGCAGGTTTGCGCGAAAATCAGCGATGCGAACCCTGATCTGGACATTCAGATACTTGCGCTACCCCGGGTGATTAACCTGTCTCGACGCGAGGCTGATATGGCCGTGACAGTGAGCGCGCCAACAGCCGGCCAGTTGAGGGTGAAAAAGATCAGCGACTACAAACTGCACATGGTTGCGACGGACGACTATCTTCAAAAGCATGGTCCGATTCAATCTGTTGCGGATCTGAAAGGGCACAGGTTGATCGGTTACATCCCCGACATGATCTTTGACCGAGAGCTGGATTACCTGAATGACATAGGCATTGACCGTGTCGCGCTTGCATCGAACTCGGTCTCGGTCCAATTGCGACAGGTCACGCTGGGAACCGGGGTTTGTGTGGCTCATGATTTCACGCTGCCGTTTCACTCCGATCTGCGGAAAATCCTGACGGATCAAGTGAGTTTGACGCGCAGTTTCTATCTTGTTCGGCATGAAGGAGATCAGCGCAACGAACGGTTGAACCGCTTTGCTGATGCCCTGACACGCGGCATTCGCGAGGAAGTGCTTCGTTTGGAAGCAGAGGCCGACGCTTGACAGGTCGCCACAATCGCGCAACGCTTTGGAATAAGTGTCATTATTTCCGGAGGTATTCTTCATGCTTGTACAGGCCATCCTGAAGTCCAAGGCTACAGACGGCGTTGTGACGGTTGCGCCAACGGCGACGGTCTCGGAGGCCTCGAAGATTCTTGCGGAGAAGCGGATCGGGACGGTTATCATTTCCGAAGACGGCGGTGAAACCGCGTCCGGCATCCTGTCTGAACGTGACATCGTCCGGGAACTGGCGGCCAGTGGCAGTGGCTGCCTGAACCAGCCAGTACAGTCCTACATGACGCAAGATCTTGTCACGACGACCCGTCAAGCGACGGTGGAAGACATCATGTCCCGCATGACCGAAGGACGGTTCCGTCATATGCCGGTGGTGGAAGATGGCAAGCTGGTCGGCATTGTCACACTCGGCGATGTCGTGAAGGCACAGCTGGCAGAACTGGCCATGGAAAAAGATGCTTTGGAAGGCATGATAATGGGGCACTGACAGCAAGGGTTGCTTCAGCAATCACTTGCACCTGCAGCAAAGTTATGTTTGCTTGCGCAGAAATTTTGTTGCGCAGGAGGGCGCGATGCGGGTTGGATTATATCCTGGAACCTTTGATCCCATCACAATGGGCCACATCGACATCATTCGTCGGGCGGCAGCTTTGGTCGACAAACTGGTGATTGGTGTTGCCATCAACCGGGATAAAGGGCCTTTATTCTCGTTGGAAGAGCGTGTGGCCATGATTGAAGCCGAATGTGCTCAGCTCTCTGAACAGACTGGGACCGAGATTGTCGCCCATCCATTTGAAAACCTGCTGATCGATTGTGCGCGGGATGTTGGTGCGCAGATCATTGTGCGTGGATTGCGCGCTGTTGCCGACTTTGAGTATGAATTTCAGATGGTTGGAATGAACCGTGCATTGGACGATTCAATCGAGACCGTCTTTTTGATGGCAGAAGCGCGCCATCAGGCAATTGCCTCGAAACTGGTCAAGGAAATCGCCCGGTTGAACGGGGACGTGTCGAAATTCGTCACGCCCCGCGTCAACACCGCGCTGAAAGAACGGTTAGGCTAGGGCGCCCATCGCGGCGGCTGTGTCCAGCATCCGGTTCGAGAAGCCCCATTCATTGTCGTACCAGGCCAATACGCGAACAAGTGTGCCATCGGTGACTTTGGTTTCGGCCAGCGACACGGTCGAGCTGTGCGGGTCGTGGTTGAAATCAATGGAAACCAAGGGACGGCTTTCTGCCGCCAACACGCCGGGAATTTTGGCAGCGGCATCGACAAAAAGCTGATTCACTTCCTCTTCGGTGGTTGGTCGGGAAACCTCGGCCACCAGATCAACGACCGAAACGTTCGGGGTCGGGACACGGATCGCCTGACCCGTCAGTTTGCCTTGAAGCCGCGGCAGAACCAGACCAACAGCAGCAGCCGCACCGGTTGTGGTGGGGATCATCGACAACGCAGCGGCGCGTGACAGGTAAGGATCTTTTCCGACCAAGTCATGTACGGGCTGGCTGGCCGTATAGGCGTGGACAGTGGTCATATTACCGTGCTTGATGCCAAGTCCGGCATCCAAGGCCGACGCAACCGGAGACAGGCAGTTGGTGGTGCAGGATGCGTTCGACACGACCAAGTCTTCGGCGGTCAGTTCGTGATCGTTTACACCAAACACAACGGTCTTGACGTTGCCGCCGCCGCGGGCCGGAGCCGAGATCAGAACCTTTTTCGAGCCGTTCTTGAAGTGACGTTCAGCAGCTTCTCGGGTGCGGAACACACCTGTGCATTCCAGAACGACATCAATATCCGACCATGGCAGGTCTTCGGGGTTGCGTTCGCTGGTCAGACGGATCGGACCACGACCCACATCCAAACCTGCATCGCTGAGTGTAACCGGGTTGGCGTAGCGACCATGCACACTGTCGAACTCGAACAAATGCGCGTTCATGTCCGGCTTTCCTAAATCGTTGATCGCCACAATCTCAACGTCTGTGCGGCCGCTTTCCATAACTGCGCGCAGAACCCCGCGCCCAATCCGTCCAAATCCGTTGATCGCAAGTTTCAGGGTCATGGTCTGCTCCGTCGAAATTTCTCTGTCAGATTAGTTAGCGCTAACAACTCCAGATCAACGAAAGAGTCAAGAAAAACCTCGGTCAGCGCCAGAAAGCAAGCCAGTCCAGAAATTCGTAGAGCTTTTTGGCAAGGAACAGCAGGTGGTCGCCGCTATACAGCGTCATGTCCAACATCACGCCCCCAAGCAGAAGGATGCCGAGCCAGATGGCGATTTGATTGGTCATGGCCGTTCCGAACAAAAATGCCCGCCCAGATAACCTGAGCGGGCATTAAGGTACAAGCGAAGTCCGAAGGGTCAGTTAAGACGGCCCATCGCAACGGCCACGTCGGCCATACGAACCGAGAAGCCCCATTCGTTGTCATACCAGGCCAGAACACGGACCAGGCGATTGTCGACAACACGGGTCTGATCCGGCGCGAAGATCGAGCTTTCTTCGGTGTGGTTGAAATCGGTCGAGACAAGCGGTGCAGGTTCAAAACCCAGTACGCGCTGCATCGGGCCTTTGGCGGCTTCTTCGACGATAGCGTTGACTTCCTCGACGGTCACATCGCGCGCGGCACGGAAGGTCAGATCCACAGCCGATACATTCGGGGTAGGGACGCGGATCGCGGACCCGTCCAGACGGCCTTTCAGGTTTGGCAGAACTTCGCCCAACGCCTTGGCGGCTCCGGTCGAGGTCGGGATCATCGACATAGCTGCGGCGCGGGCGCGGTAAAGGTCGCTGTGGCGGCGGTCCAAGGTTGGCTGATCGCCAGTATAGGCGTGGATCGTGGTCATGATGCCGTTTTCAATGCCGACACCTTCGTCCAGAACCTTGGCCAGCGGCGCCAGGCAGTTGGTGGTGCAGGAGCCATTCGAAACCATGTTGTCGTTTGCGGTCAGCGTGTTGTGGTTCACGCCAAAGACGATGGTCTTGTCGACATTCTTGCCAGGGGCAGACAGCAGAACCTTACCAGCGCCACGCTCAAGGTGGGTTTTGGCCTTGGTGCCGTCGTTGAACTTGCCGGTGCATTCCAGAACGACGTCGCAGCCTTCCCAGTCCAGTTCGTTCATGTCGTAGGTCGAGAACATTTGCATCGGACCGCGGCCCAGATCCATGGTGTTGCCTTCGATGGAAACATCACGCGGGAAACGGCCGTGGATACTGTCGTATTTCAGCAGATGTGCCGAGGTTTCCAACGGGCCGGTGGCGTTGACTTTGATCACTTCGATGTCGTTGCGCCCCGAAGCGGCGATGTGCGACAGGGTGCAGCGGCCAATGCGGCCAAAACCATTGATACCGACCTTGATGGTCATGTGACGTCTCCAGATGCGCTTGCTTTGTGGGCCATATAGCGGCGAAATGGGAATCTCAAAAGGGCAAAAACGGCATATTTTTAAGGTGTTAGCGCAAACCTGCGCCGATTGCGCTAACGCTTGCGCTAGCTGAGAGATCAGGTAGGGTCCGGGTGCGGCAGGTGACAGGAAAGGACACGCGATGAGCGGACTGTTGGCCCTTTTGGATGATGTGGCGGGAATTGCCAAAGTGGCGGCGGCCTCGGTCGACGACGTAGTTGCCGCGGCTGGTAAGGCCGGGGCCAAGACTGCCGGGGTGATCATCGACGACGCTGCGGTAACACCGAAGTATGTTCAGGGGTTTGCGCCTGCTCGTGAGTTGCCGATCATCTGGCGTATTGCGCGAGGGTCGATTTTCAACAAGATCATACTGTTGCTGCCGGTGGCTCTGTTGCTTGCCAATTTCGCGCCGTGGCTGATCACCCCGCTACTCATGATTGGTGGGTCTTACCTTTGTTTCGAGGGGGCCGAGAAGATATTTCACGTCCTGTTCCCCCATGGCAGCCACGCCATCGAACAAGACATGGACGTTCGTGACCCCGGTCATCTGGAAGAACAAAAGGTAAAAGGCGCGATCAAGACGGACTTTATCCTGTCAGCTGAGATCATGACCATTGCTTTGGCAGCTATCGAAGCGCCGAACTTGTGGATGCAGGCCGCGACGCTGGCTGTAGTCGGGATCGGGGTAACGGTCGCCGTTTATGGGTCCGTCGCGCTGATCGTGAAAATGGACGATGTGGGGCTTTATCTGGCGCAGAACGCGCCGACACCTATCGGTCGCGGTCTGGGCCGAGGGTTGGTCAAGGCAATGCCCGGCGTGATGAAAACTCTGTCTATTGTAGGAACTGCGGCCATGCTGTGGGTGGGGGGATCGATCGTCATCCACGGGATGGAGGTTCTGGGCTTTGGCTGGCTGGGTCATCACATCCACGATTGGGCATATGCCATTGGACATTCCGTCTCTGAACAGTGGGTGGGCGCGGTTGAATGGATTTCCAAGGCCACAATGGATGGCGTTTTCGGCCTGGCATGGGGATTGGTTTTGATCCCGCTTGCGACCAAGGTCATCGGCCCAGCAATTGGTATGTTCTCTGGTTCTGAAGAGAAGCACTAAAACTGTGCTGAGAAGTGACGTTAGGTTGCAATGGCGACATACCGCCAAAAGGCTAGTGTCGCCAAAGCTACAACAGAATTGGTTTCCTCATGTCCGCTTATTCATTGGTCGACGTTCTTGAGGCTCGAGAGGCAATTGATAACCGGTTGAGGTTCCCGGTCCCGGCGAACTGGATGCAGGGCCGCACGACTTTTGGTGGGTTTTCGTCTGCGCTGATGCTGGCCACCATCTTTGAACGGCACGACGCGTTACCTCCGTTGCGATCTGCATTGATCAATTTCACTGCCCCTATCGGCACCCCACCAGTGATTGGCACCGAAATTCTGCGACAGGGCCGTAACGTGACGATCATCAACGTTCGGGCCGAAATCGAAGGAAAGGTCGCGGCGCTGGGAACGTTTTCGTTTGGTGTTCCTCAGGATAGCCACGTCGCGTTTGATCATCCCGCGCAACCAGCCCCGAAACCCGAAGAAACCGAACCCTATTTCCCGCCAGGTTTACCCCGACCACCCATTCCGTTTCTTGAGAATTTCGACGTCAGGCTTGTTGACGGTGCTTTGCCGTTTTCAGGAGCAGAGAAAGGCTACCTGCGCCTTTGGGCGCGTCACAAAGATCCGCGGATTTGGAGCCGGATGGAAGGTTTGATCTCGGTTGCGGATCTGCCGCCGCCTGCGATCTATCCGACCCTCAAGAAACCCGGCCCAAATTCTTCGATGAACTGGATTTTCAATGTGTTGTCAGAAGAAATTGAGACGCGAGAAGGGTGGTTCCTGTTGGAACATCAACTGACAGCTGGGCATGATGGCTACAGCTCGCAAGTCATGCGTGTGTGGAATACTGACGGTGATCTGATTGTGGACGGGATGCAGTCAGTAATTATTTTCGTCTAACAAAAAAGCCTCGGCAAAAACCGGGGCTTTCTTAACTGATGCGTAGGGATTAACCCAGCAGTTCTTTGACCTTGGCTACGGTCGCCTCTGCGGTGATGCCGAAATGCTTGTAAAGCTCGCCAGCCGGGGCTGACGCACCAAAGCTCGACATGCCGATGAAGCCGGCCTTGGCTTCGCGGCCACGCTCGCCCAACAACCAACGGTCCCAGCCACCTGCGCGAACAGCGGCTTCGATGCCGACGCGCACGGGGCCAGCGGGCAGAACGCGCTTGCGATAGGCTTCGTCCTGCTGCGCGAACAGCTCCATACAGGGCATCGAAACGACGCGGGTACCGATGCCTTCGGCCTCAAGCATCGCTTTGGCTTCCATGGCCAGCGACACTTCGGACCCGGTGGCGATCAGGATGGCCTGACGCTTACCTTCGGCTTCGGCCAAGACATACGCACCTTGTGCAACCAGGTTCTTGGTCTTGTGCTGGGTGCGCACTGTCGGCACACCCTGGCGGGTCAGCGACAGAACCGAGGGGCTGTCCTTGAAGGTCAGCGCAAGTTCCCACGCCTCGGCTGTTTCAACCGTGTCAGCGGGGCGGAATACATAAGTGTTCGGCGTTGCACGCGAGATGGCCAGATGTTCTACCGGCTGGTGGGTCGGGCCGTCTTCTCCCAGACCGATCGAGTCGTGGGTCATCACGAACACCGACGGGATTTTCATCAAGGCCGCCAAACGCATGGACGGGCGGGCATAGTCGGTGAAGGCCATGAATGTACCGCCATAGGGGCGGATGCCACCATGCAGCGCCATACCGTTCATTGCAGCGGCCATGCCGTGTTCACGGATACCGTAATGGATGTAACGACCCTTGCGGTTTTCCGGCAGGAACACACCCATATCGGCCGATTTGGTATTGTTCGAGCCGGTCAGGTCGGCCGAGCCGCCAACGGTTTCGGTCATGATCGGGTTCACGACGTTCAGAACTTTTTCAGACGAAGCGCGGGTGGCCAGCTTTGGTTGATCTTCCGAAACTTGCTTTTTGAAGGAACGAATGGCACCAGCCAGTTTCTTTGGGGCTTCAAACGCGTAAGCACGATTGAACTCGGCCTGCTTGCGTTCAGAAAGTTGCGCGAAACGCTCTTCCCAGGCTGCTCGTTCTGCAGCACCACGTGCGCCAATGGCTTCCCATGCGGATTTTACGTTTGCAGGCACCTCGAATGCGTCATGAGGCCAGTCATAGGCTTCTTTGGCTGCTTTCAACTGATCCTGATCGGTCAGCGCGCCGTGGCCTTTTGACGTATCCTGTGCTGCATGACCCAGCGCGATGTGGCTTTCACATGCGATCATGGTTGGCTTGCTGGATTTCTTCGCGTCGATAATGGCCGCATCAATGGCTTTGGGATCGTGGCCGTCAATCTCGATCACATGCCAGCCCGAGGCCGCGAAGCGGCGTACCTGATCGGTGCGGTCAGCAATATCGACGGTTCCGTCGATGGTGATGTTGTTGTTGTCCCAGAAGACGATCAGTTTGCTCAGTTCGTGACGACCGGCCAGAGTGATGGCTTCTTGGCTTACACCTTCCATCAGGCAACCGTCGCCTGCGATGACGTAGGTATAATGATCAACAACCTTCTTGCCGTAATGCGCGCGCTGGATTTCTTCGGCCATGGCAAAGCCCACAGCGTTCGAAATGCCCTGACCCAGCGGGCCGGTGGTGGTCTCGATCCCGTCAACAAGGAAGTTTTCCGGGTGGCCTGCCGTTTTTGCGCCCAACTGACGGAAGTTCTTGATCTCTTCCAGTGTCACGTCTGCGTGGCCGGTGAGATACAGCAGAGAGTAAACCAGCATCGAGCCGTGACCAGCTGACAGGATGAACCGGTCGCGGTCGGGCCAGCTTGGGTTTGATGCATCGAATTTCAGGTGCTTTTCGAACAATACGGTCGCAACATCCGCCATGCCCATGGGCATACCGGAATGGCCGGAATTGGCAGCCGCGACGGCGTCAAGGGTCAGGGTGCGGATGGCCGCAGCTTTGTCCCAGTGTTCGGGGTTGGCATTGCGCAGCGCAGTCAGGTCCACGGGCGTTGTTCCTTTGGGTTTGAAGCAGATTGCGCGCTCAATACCACTCAATACCCAAAGTGCAAGCGGAACCGGGGTAAATCGGGGTGGGATGCATGAAGAGCGGGGCTCAAGTCGTTGAAAGCAAACAGTGGGTATTTTCTGTCGCATTCCGCTAGACTGTCAGAAGGCGGGATTCGGTTTTGATTCGGATCGCATCGAAACAGAATGAACCTTGATAAAGAGGTGACAGGGGCATGAGCCAGATAGAAGACTTACAGCACCGCATTATTGCTGCGATGGACCGCATTGGCGCGGGTGTCGATGCATTGGGCGCTGCACCCCGGGATACTGCACCGGACGAAGGGCTTCAAACTGCACTTGAGGACGAACGCGTCGCCAACGCGCAGCTTCAGGAACGATTGAAATCCCTGAAACAGCAGCATGAACAGCAAGTTGATGGCTTACGCTCTGATCTTGAGGAACTACGCGCGGCCCCGTCTGGCAGCGCTGAAGCCGACGCACTGCGCGCCGAGCTGGAGGAAGCCCGTGCCAAGATCACTTCGGTTGAAGCGGCACGTGCCGAGCTGGCCGAAGCCAAGGCAGCGCTGGACAACAGCACTGAGCTGGACGCATTGAAAGCCGAAAACGATAAAATGCGGGCAGAGTTGGACGCGCTGGAAGATCCTGAGCCGCTAAAGGCAGAACTGGAACAGCTGCGCGGAATGATGGATCAGGCCAAGGCGGTTGAGGCGGAAAACAACCGCCTAAAGGCCGAATTGGAAGATACCGTACGTGTCGATGACCTGAGTGCTGAACTGGAAATGCTGCGTGCTGAACGTGCCAGTCATGGGGCAGCAATGTCTCGTCTGGATGACGATCTGCAGCGCATGCGCAAAGCAAATGAACAATTGCGAAACGCCGTTGACGAATTGCGTGCAGCGGCCACTGAGGGTTTGACAGACGCGGAACTCTTGAACCGCGCTACAGTCGCCGAATTGGAGGCCACGCGCGCGGCGCAAGCCTCGGACGCGGCCGAAGCGCAGGCAGTTCTGGCGCGACTGGAACCTCTGCTGTCGCAGGCGAAACTTGTAGAAGGTGAGGTAGAGTAATGCCTGAAGTGACCATAAATATCGGCGGTCGCGGCTTTGACGTCTCGTGCCGGGACGGTGAAGAGCCTTTTCTGCACTCCGCAGCAAAGATGCTGGATGACGAGGCGCAGGTTTTGTCGGATCAGATCGGCAGAATGCCCGAATCCCGGATGCTTCTGATGGCGGGTCTCATGCTGGCTGACAAAACAGCGGCGACAGAAGACAAGGTGAAATCGCTTGAGGCGAAACTGGCCGAGGCTGAATCTGAACTTCAGGGTCTCAGGAATGCTCCGCCACCAGAACCCGAACGGGTCGAAGTGGCGGTGGTTCCGCCCTCTGTCACGGATACACTGGCGGAGCTGGCCGCACGGGCAGAAGCCCTTGCGGCAGTTGTCGAGGAGAAGAAATCCTAATGACTTTGTTGCGAAACGCCCTGTTCGCCGCTGTGCTGGCCCTTCCTGCCACATCTGCGATGGCAGAGATTGACATATTGTCCGTTACATTCACCTGCGACAACGGCATTCCTTTGCCGGTGACGTACTTCAACGCGCCAGATGGTTCAGGCGCGGCGGCAACACTGGTAGATAATACTCTGGTCGCCATGCGCCAGGTGGAAAGCGGATCAGGCATCCGGTACGAATCCACCGGCGACGAGGGAACTTATATCCTGCGTTCTAAAGGCTGGAACGCGTCGATCAGCTATTTGGCGGCAGGTGCCGCCAATGAGCAAACGATCTATCAGGACTGTTCCAGCCGGTAAGTTGGTTTAAGCGTTGGCTTCACGAATTTTGTCGGCTGCATCTTTGTTGTAGCCGACACCGTTTTCGTCAAACAGCGTATCCAGCTCACCCGACAAGGTCATTTCGGTGATGATATCGCAACCGCCGACGAATTCGCCTTTGACGTAAAGCTGCGGTACAGTCGGCCAGTCCGAATAGTCCTTGATACCCTGACGGATTTCTTCGTCGGCCAGAACATTCACGTCGGCATAGTCTACACCCATATAGTTCAGCACGCCCGCCACGCGGGATGAGAAGCCGCACTGGGGCATCTCTTTAGTGCCTTTCATATACAGCACCACGTCATTGGCTTTAACGGTTTCGTCGATCTGGGTTTTCACATCGGTCATTTCGCGTTTCCTTTGCTCTTCGGCATCATAGCTTTGGCGTAGTCTTGTGGGTCTTTGGGAATATGTGTCTGCGCCGAGCCAATTGCACCGTCATGTGATGAATAAAATGACTGGAGAAGGTGCTTTCCACGTCCAGGCGACGATCCTCGGTTTGTATTGCGTCCAGTCTTTGAATGGTTCAACGCTATCAGCGCGATGAGCACGACAAAGACGGAAACCGCAATCAAAATAACGATCGCGTGCTCCATATCACTCCGGCACTTTGGTGGTCAGCGCCAGCGCGTGCAGTTCTCCATCCGGGCCGTCCATTTTGCCTTTCAGGGCTGCGTAAACAGCGCGCTGCTGTTGCACGCGGTTCTTACCGCGAAAGCTTTCATCCACGACCATGGCGGACATGTGCACGCCATCGCTGCCGCCAACCTGAATTTCCGCGTTGGGAAAGCTCTCGCGCAGCAGGGTTTCAATTTCGTGGGCGCTCATCGGCATGTAGGTTACTCCTGAAAGTCTTTCCCAAGATGTAGAGCGATGGGGCGGGGCGTGCAAGATGGCACGTGTCGACAAACTCGGCAAATCCTACGCGCGGTTAGACGCATAGGATTTCCGTATTTGTGACGAGCTGAAGCCTGTATTCTAGGCCACAGCTGCCGCAAAGCTGGTACGGAAGGTGTCTGTCAGCTCGGCAAGCGGAGCCTCGGAGCCGCCGATCTTCACGCTATCACCGGTGAAGCGCCCAACCGAGACCAGCGGAACACCGGCCTGGCCTGCAGCAATCATCAGTGCCTCGGCCTGGTCGAAGTTGCAGGCGACCAGATAACGCGCCTGATCCTCGCCAAACAGGAATTCGGTCGGGGCCTCGTCGAGGTGAACACCAACGCCAGCCGCTTCGGCCAATTCAAAGGCGGCAAGTGCAAGACCTCCATCGCCAAGATCGGTGCAGGCTTTGATCATTTCGCGGTTGGCGCGAATGAAGTCTCCGTTGCGCTTTTCGGCGTTAAGATCGACATGCGGCGCGTCGCCGTCTTCACGGTTGAACACTTCGGCAAGCAAGGCAGATTGACCCAGATGGCCTTTGGTTTCACCAATGATCAGCGCGACGTGGCCTTCGCGAACCTCGTTACCGATGATTTCGTCCGAATGGGATAACAGGCCAACCGCACCGATGGTCGGGGTGGGCAGGATCGCCTGACCGTCGGTCTCGTTATACAGCGAGACGTTGCCCGAAACGATGGGCATGTCCAACGCACCGACGGCGGCACCGATGCCCTGAATGGCGCCTACGAACTGACCCATAATCTCGGGCTTTTCGGGGTTGCCGAAGTTCAGGTTGTCTGTGGTGGCCAGTGGCTTGGCCCCGACTGCTGTCAGGTTGCGATAGGCTTCGGCCACTGCTTGTTTGCCACCCTCAACCGGGTTCGCGCGCACATAGCGTGGGGTCACGTCACTGGTGAAGGCCAGCACCTTGTCGGTGCCATGGACCCGCACCATGCCTGCGCCCAAACCCGGTGTGCGAGCGCTGTCCGCCATCACCATGGTGTCGTATTGCTCGTACACCCACTGCTTGCCCGCGTAATTGGGCGAAGAGAGCAGGGCGCGCAGCCCGTCGATCGGATCGATCTGAGGCACTTCGACCAGGTCTTCGGCCTCGGGCGTCGGTTCCCACGGACGGTCATATTCCGGCGCGGTCGAGGACAGTTTGGACAGAACCAGATCGGCTTTGACCTCTCCATTGTGCATGATCAGGAAGCGGTCTTCGGCGATGGTCTCACCGACGATTGCAAAGTCCAGATCCCATTTCTCGAACACAGCGCGAGCCTCGGCTTCAAGTTCGGGCTTGAGAACCATCAGCATACGTTCCTGGGATTCCGACAGCATCATCTCATAGGCTGTCATATTCTCTTCTCGCTGAGGCACGTTTTCCAGATCAAGACGTACGCCTAGGCCACCCTTGTCGCCCATTTCAACAGCAGAGCAGGTCAGGCCCGCCGCACCCATGTCCTGGATCGAGATCACAGCACCGGTCTGCATCAGCTCGAGCGTCGCTTCCATCAGGCGTTTTTCGGTGAAGGGGTCGCCGACCTGAACGGTGGGGCGTTTTTCTTCGATGGTGTCGTCGAATTCGGCAGACGCCATGGTCGCACCGCCGACGCCGTCACGACCTGTTTTTGCGCCCAGATAAACGACGGGCATACCTACGCCGGACGCGGCCGAGTAGAAAATCTTGTCGCTGTCGGCTAGACCTGCCGCGAATGCGTTCACCAGACAGTTGCCGTTATAGGCAGGGTGGAAACGAACCTCTCCACCAACACAAGGTACGCCAAAGCAGTTGCCATAACCGCCAATGCCTTCGACCACGCCATTCACCAGTTGTCGGGTTTTGTGATGGCCGGGCTCGCCGAAGGACAGAGCATTCATGGACGCGATGGGACGCGCGCCCATGGTGAACACGTCGCGCAGGATGCCTCCCACACCGGTCGCGGCACCTTGGTAGGGTTCGATGTAAGAGGGGTGGTTATGGCTTTCCATTTTGAAGACCACGGCCTGACCATCGCCGATATCGACCACACCAGCGTTTTCACCCGGACCACAGATGACTTGAGGGCCAGACGTGGGCAGGGTACGCAGCCATTTCTTGGATGACTTGTAGGAACAGTGTTCGTTCCACATGGCCGAGAAGATACCCAGTTCGGTAAAGGTCGGTTCACGCCCAATGATCTCGAGGATCATGTCGTATTCCTCGGGCTTGAGCCCATGTGCAGCAATCAGATCGGGTGTGATGGCGGGCTCTTGCATCTTCTGTCCTGTGTCCAAGTGGGCCGAGATTGCGCGCCTTTTAGGGCAAGCGCGCGCGTGTGGAAAGGGTCAAGACGGCGCAGGGTGCGTCTTTCAAAGAAAAACGGAACCGACGGTTGGGCCGGTTCCGTAATAGGCGCTCAATTGTATGCGCAAATCGCAGGCGTAAACCGCGCGGGTTACGCTGAACCTTGATCCTTGTTGAGTTCGGCTGCCGCGGCGGCACCAACTGCCGTCTTCTGTTCCGGTGTCAGGTTCTCGGTTTCGTCAAGGCCAGGGATTGCTACACGCACCTCGCGGCGCGCAAAGTCGATGCCGTTTTCCTTGAAGGCGGCCTTGACGCGGTTGAAGATCTCCTTGCGCAGGGTGAACTGCTTGCCGGGCTTGGCCATGAACTTGCCGCGGATGATCATGCCGACATCGTCAAAGTCGAAGACACCCTGGGACTTGAAGGGCTGAAGGAAACCATCCTTGTGAGTTTCGTCTTCCATCATCTCGGCACCGATCTTCTTGAAGATCTTCTTGACCTTGTTGGGGTCAGTGTCGAACGGCACGGTGAATTTCAGCTTCATGATCACCCAGTCGCGGCTGAAATTGGTCAGTTTCTGAATCTCACCGTAGGGAATGGTGTGCACAGGACCGCGGTGGTGGCGCAGTTGCATAGACCTGATCGAGATTTTCTCGACCGTGCCCATCGTGCCTCCAACATCCACATATTCACCCACGCGGAAGGCGTCGTCGATCAGGAAGAAAATGCCGCCCACGATGTCTGCGACCAGTTTCTGCGCGCCAAAACCGATGGCCAGACCCAGAACACCGGCACCGGCCAGCAGTGGCGTGATGTTGATGCCCAACGCGCCCAAAGCCAAAAGGCCAAAGATGACCGCAATGGTGATCTGAGCGGTGATCCGCAGCAGCGGCAGCACCGTTGCCAGACGTGATCCGCCAGCACCGCCGCCTTCGCCGCCAGCTTCTTCATCCAGCTCCTCTGCCGCTGTTTGTTCGCGAGCCAAACGCCTGTTGATGTAGAGCGACACGAACTCGTTCAGAATATAGCCGATGGCGATGATCAGCAGGAACTCAATCACCGCGCCACCCACTTCAGCGCTGACCCCAGCCGAGGCGACATTGCGTAGATCCAGTTGCCAAGCCCTTGCAATCATGAAGACCACAAACAGGCCAGCAACAACGCGCCCGATGCGGATATAGCTGCGCTTGGCAGATTTGTAGGCCCGTTCAGCCAGCGGCCCTTCGCCGGACATCGGAGGTTGCAGGTGACGCACCAACCCACGGATCAGCGTGTCGAGCGCGGGGGCGATCAGCAACCAGAACATCGTTGCGAAATGCGCACCGCCGACAAGCAGTCTGAGCGTTGCGGGATTCCGCTGGGCAACCAGAAATTCGACCAGCAGCCAGATGACCACCGAAACCCCAATTGCGAAGTAGGGGTAATACCGGGCCACTTCCTCGTCGAACTTGGTGTAATCGGGGTCTGTTCCCAGCATCATCTGTGACAACCCTTCGCGAGCTGTCCAGGCGATCCAACCGATATAGATATGTATAGCGGCGTTGAGCCAGAACCCGATCCGTGTTTCGTCACCCGAAACGCCGTTCAGCGCGTTGAAGCGCAGGATGAACAACGTAAAGCCAATCAGAACCAAAAGTCCGATCAGGTTACGGTGAAGGTATTTGGCCCAATGGTCGTTGATATTGACCAAGCGATACTGCGGCTTCTGCGGGGCCAGCACGAACCGGGAAACCGCAGCACCCAAGCGCGGAACCCAGATCAGATAAAAGACGAACGGTGCAGCATAAGTGACCTGTTCGGGTGTCAGAAGACCGCGACCAACTGCGCGTACGACCACATAAAAAACGATCAACCCGGCAATTTCGCGGCAAAAGCGGCTGAAAAGATAGCGCGCGGCGCCCCAAAGATCCGCTTCGTCCGCCACCTCGGTCGCATTGTGCCAACGGCGTGTTAACAGGCCAAACAGCTTTTCTGCGATGTAGCCAACCACCAGGACCGAAAGAATAAGCCCTAACAGAGTAAAAACCCCAGTTGTTCCAAATGTACCAGAAAAATTGCTGAACGCAGTTATCTGGGCTGTGACGATATTCGGCATCGTCGTCATAACATGCGTCCAGGATGAAACCATTTCGGCCCAGATTTCGTTGAGCTCGGTCAGAGGATCTTCCTGCGCTTCTTTTTCTTCGGCCTGTTTCTTGGCAACGGCATCCAAGCGTTCGAGTAGGATGGCGCGCACCTGATCGTCAGACATGCGTGCGACCAGGTCGTCCACTTGTTCAGGGGTCAGATTTTCCGGAATAGAAACTGAGGACGCCGTACCGGACGAGGCGGTGTCCTGTGCAAAAGCTGGTAAAGAAAGAAAGAAAATGGAAACCAGCGCCAAACAGAGGCGGAGTGGATTAAGCATTGCTTTGTTGCCCTCGATCACGAGATTTTTGGTTGTTTTTCGGGATCATATGAAAAACTGCGCCGGTTTCCCAGAAGATTTCGCCTTAAGAAACATCGAAATCGCGAGGGCGCGAAAAAAAAGGCCGAGCTATAAGCTCGGCCGTAGTCCAACAGGGAGGTATGAAGATGATGAGCGTTTCAGCATCACCGCCTTCGAGTGCTCATTTAGGGGTCAGTTTGTGAACGTTCAAGGAATTTAACTCTGTAAAGACCTCATGCCCGATATGCTATGGGTGCATAGCTAGAGTTTTCCCATCTGTTTCAGTTGTTTGCGCTGTGCAATGATCTCATCCTGAACAAAATCCCGGAACGCGCCAACGCGTTTTGAATGTCTGAGTTCTTCGGGATAGGCCAGATAAACAGGAACATCAGCGGTTTCGATGTCAGACAAGACAGGGACAAGATGCGGAAAATCCTGGGTCACATAGTCCGGCAGAACGCCAATGCCCAAATTGTGCAGAACCCCTTGCAGCACGCCGAAATAGTTGTTCACCGTCAGTAATGAGCCGGGATTATACGTCATCAGGTGACGTACCATAGCGGCACTTGCCCCGACCTGCGGTGCCGCAGGGGTTTGGCAAATCAAGCGGTGATCTTTGATTTCCTCAAGCGATTTCAGCATTCCGCCATGGGTCTCAATATAATCCTGAGTCGCGTACAACATCATTTGAACTGTCATCAGGCGCTTGCGAACCAGATCGGCCTGGCTGGGCTCTTTCATTCGAATGGCGACATCTGCCTCGCGCATGGGCAGGTCCAGAACCCTCTCTTCCAGCATCAGATCGATATTGAGGTCGGGATATTCCTCGTACAATTTTGGCAGGCGCGGGGCCAGCCAGAGTGTGCCGAAACCAAAGGTCGTTGTGACACGCAGGACGCCAAACACTTCTTCTTCACTGTCCCGAATGCGCGCGGCAGCCGCGTCAAGGCGTTTTGACATGGCAGAGGTGGCATCGAACAGCAATTCACCCTGTTCGGTGAGAATCAGCCCCCGTGCATGACGGTGGAAAAGGGTCGCATCCAGCGATTCTTCCAGGGCGCGGATCTGTCGGCTCACGGCAGATTGAGACAGGTTGAGCTTGTCACCCGCATGGGTGAGGCTGCCTGCATCGGCTACCGCGTGAAATATTCTAAGCTTGTCCCAATCCATCGCCGCAACTTTCGTTATCCATTTGAACGCCTATATGAAAGAGGTGACAAGTTCTACATTCAAAGGGCGAAATCGTTACTTATCAGTGGATAAATCCTATACAGGTCAGAAATTATGACCTAAAATGCACCGAAATAAAGCACACTGATCTGACGAGGGGAGACGTCTGATGAGTCAGCCACAGATAACGTTAAATGACCGGTTTGATCTTGAGAAAAACCCCGTTCTGTTGAACGGAACTCAGGCGCTTGTCCGGCTGATGCTGATGCAAAAAGCCAGAGACCGACACGCAGGTCTCAATACTGCTGGGTTAGTCACCGGGTATCGGGGGTCACCCCTTGGCGCTGTTGATCAGCAAATGATGCGGGCACAAAAACCGCTGGCCGAAAACGATGTGACGTTTCAGTTCGGTTTAAACGAAGATCTCGCCGCGACCGCCCTGTGGGGCAGTCAGCAAGCAGGGTTGCGGGGCGACGGCAAGTTCGACGGGGTTTTTGGGCTTTGGTACGGTAAAGGGCCGGGGGTTGATCGGTCTGGTGACGTCATGCGCCATGCGAACATGGCAGGTACGGCCAAACATGGCGGTGTCCTTATGGCCATGGGCGATGATCATACCGGCGAAAGCTCGACCGTTCTGCACCAGTCAGAATGGTCTTTGGTCGATATGTATATGCCGATTGTCAGCCCTGCCGGGGTTCAGGAAATCCTCGATTACGGTATTTACGGCTTTGCTCTTAGTCGTTTTGCTGGTGTCTGGGTTGGCTTGAAAACGATGAAAGACACGATCGAGGTGACTTCGGTCGTGGATGGCAGCCCTGACCGTATGCAGGTTGTTCTGCCCGAGTTCGACATGCCGGACGGTGGGTTGAATATTCGTTTGGGCGACACCCCGCATCTGCAGGAAACGCGCGTCATCGACTACAAGAGGTTCGCGGCCGAAACGTTTTCCCATGCCAATAAGCTCGACAAGCGGATGTGGGGCAAACCCGGTGCCAAGATCGGATTCGTCGCAGCAGGTAAAAATTGGTTGGATCTGACTCACGCTTTGTCGCTTCTCAATATCGACGAGTCCGAAGCAGAGCGGTTGGGGATCACCACCTACAAAGTAGGGCAAACATTCCCTCTGGATATGGCCGGGTTCCATGACTGGGCCGAAGGGCTGGACTTGATTGTGATCGTCGAGGAAAAGCGCAAGCTGATCGAAGTTCAGGTCAAAGAGGCCATCTTTGACGACCGGCGGGGTCGCAGGGTTTATGGCTGGTACAAAGGTGGGGCCGGGACGCTGCACCGGGAAGAACTATTCCCGACACGCGGCGCGTTGGATCCGATCATGATCGCCGAAAAACTGGGTGAAATCCTGATCGAAGAAGGGCGCGAAACTGAAGGCATCAACGCCGGACTTGCATCGTTGTCCGAAGCACGCCGGGCCGACAACGCGCAGGAAATCGCGACGCGGCTTCCGTATTTCTGTTCGGGCTGTCCTCATAACAGCTCAACGAAGGTGCCCGATGGTAGCCGCGCTTATGCCGGTATCGGCTGTCACTACATGGTTCAATGGATGGACCGTGAGACGACAGGTTTCACCCAAATGGGCGGTGAAGGCGCGAACTGGATTGGTGAGGCACCGTTTTCGACCACCAAACATGTGTTCCAAAACCTGGGCGACGGCACTTATAACCATTCGGGCGTTCAGGCGATCCGGGCGGCGTTGTCGGCAGGAACGAACATCACCTTCAAAATCCTGTTCAACGACGCGGTCGCCATGACCGGTGGGCAGGACAATGAAGGCGACCTGACCGCCGAACGGATCGTTGCCGAGGTCAAGGCGATGGGCGTCCGTGAGGTCGCGCTGGTCTATGACGAAAAAGAAGACGTAAACTTCAAGGCTCTGCCCGCCAGCGTTCAGACATATGAGCGAGTGGATCTTATGCAAGTGCAGGAGAAATTCCGCGAGATCGAAGGTGTTTCGGTCATTGTCTACGTTCAGACCTGCGCGGCCGAAAAACGTCGCCGCCGTAAGCGGGGTACATTCCCGGACCCGGACAAGCGCGTGTTCATCAACACTGATGTCTGTGAAGGCTGTGGTGATTGTGGAGTGCAGTCGAACTGCGTGTCGATTGTTCCGAAACAGACCGAATTGGGCCGCAAGCGCGCCATTGATCAGTCAAGCTGCAACAAGGACTTTTCTTGCCTGAACGGCTTTTGCCCCTCGTTCGTGACGCTTGAGGGCGCGAATATCCGCAAAGAGGCAACGACCGAGATCGACTTGCCGGACCTGCCGATGCCCGAGCTACCCGCGATCAAGGGAACGCATAACGTGGTCATCACGGGTGTTGGTGGAACCGGTGTCGTCACTCTTGGAGCGATCCTTGCTCAGGCGGCGCAGATCGATGGCAAAGGCGCGGGCATGATGGAAATGGCGGGCCTAGCGCAGAAAGGTGGCGCAGTTCATATCCACTGCCGTTTGGCCAATCGTCCCGAAGATATCAGTGCCATTCGCGTTGCCACCGGTGAAGCCCATGCGCTGATCGGCGGCGATTTGGTGGTGTCCGCCGGGGCGAAGACTTTGGGCCTGACACGCACCGGACGTACCGGCGCAGTCGTAAACAGCCATGAAACGGTTACGGGCGATTTCACACGCAATACAGAGTTTCGCATTCCAGCCGATCAGTTGGAACTGGCCTTGCAGGCGCGACTGAAAGAAGATGTCTCGCTTTTTGACGCGACCGATCTGGCGCGTGCGGTGATGGGGGATTCGATCTATTCCAACATGATGATCTTTGGGGCGACATGGCAGCGCGGATTGTTGCCGGTCAGCCACCAGGCGATCTTTGACGCCATCGAGTTGAACGGAACGGCGGTCGAACGAAACAAGCGTGCGTTTGATATCGGTCGTTGGGCGGTGCTGCATCCAGAAGAGGTTCAGTCCATTCTGTCGCCAACCGTGGCCGAGATGCCAAAGACGCTGGACCAGATCATCGCGTTCCGTGCGCAGCACCTGACCGAATACCAAAGCGCCCGGCTGGCAAAACGGTATCGTAAGTTGGTCGACAGCGTTGAGGATGCCGAGGTGCGCGAAGCGGTGGCAAAGGGCTATCACAAGCTTTTGTCGTACAAGGATGAATACGAGGTTGCTCGCCTTCTGCTGACAAGTCGGGAAAAGGCAGCCGCCGAGTTTGATGGCGATTTCAAGATGACCTTCCATTTGGCACCGCCGATTTTCGGAGGGTCGGGCAGCAATGGAAGGCCTAAGAAGCGCGCATTCAGCGAATCTGTCATGGGTCCATTGAAGCTGCTGACCAAGTTGAAGGCGCTGCGCGGCACGCCGTTCGATATTTTCGGGTATTCGTCCGAACGCAAGATGGAGCGTGCTTTGATCCGGCAGTACGAAAAAGACATGCGCGAAGTGCTGCCTTTGGTGTCGCAGGACACGCGTGATGCGATCTCTGCCTTGGCTCGACTGCCGCTGGATATCCGTGGTTTCGGACCTGTTTTGCAGGAAAACGAGGCCAAAGCAGCCAAGCGGCGCGAGGAGTTGCTGGCATCGATCCGAAGCGGTGGGCCCGAGTTGAAGGCTGCGGCGGAGTAACTCGTCACAACCTTGTCACGATGGCTAGGCAAAATTGTTACTTGCACTTATTTTGCAGGCAACAAACCGGAGACCCAAATGCCTTCTCGTCGTCATGCTGTACGTGACATCTCTTATGCCCATTCCGCCGAAACCAAAGGCGGGCGAATGGTTATCAAGCTTATGGAGAATACGACGGGCCGTATGCGCCTGATCAAACGCGCGGATGGATACGAGAAAGACGTTGCCAACGGGCGCGACTTTTGGGCCGTTATGGTCGAACGCTATGGGCTGACGTTGGATGTAGTAGGGGGATCGCTTGCAAACATTCCGACAGATGGCCCCCTGATCCTGATTGCCAATCACCCCTATGGCATTCTGGACGGCCTTATGATGGGGCACATTCTGTCTGAGACACGCGGTGATTTCCGTATTCTGGCCCATCGAGTGTTCCGCAAGGCAGAAGATCTGAACCGTATCATTCTGCCCATTTCGTTTGATGAAACCAAAGAAGCGATGAAGCTGAATTTGGAGACACGCAAAACGGCTCTCAACTATCTGGGCGAGGGCGGGGCGATTGGCATTTTCCCCGGAGGCACGGTCAGCACCGGCGTCAAGCCGTTTGCACATCCGATGGATCCGGGTTGGCGTGGCTTTACTGCTCGCATGGTGGCAAAATCCAATGCCACCGTGGTGCCGGTTTTCTTTGATGGGCACACGTCGCGGCTGTTCCAGATCGCCAGCCATTTGCACAACACGCTTCGTATGGGCCTGCTGATCAAAGAATTCAAAAAACGGGTCGATACCCCAGTAAAAGTGGTGATCGGAGAGCCTATCGGGCGCGACGTTCTGAACCCATTGGGTAAGGAAACGCGCAAGATGATGGATTTCCTACGCAAAGCCACGTATGAGCTGTCTCCAGAGCCGTTGGAGTCATATGACTACGGCTATGAATTTGAGGAACGGCATCGCGCCTGAAGGGGCAAATGGCAGTAGGTATCTTTGATTCCGGTTTGGGCGGTCTGACCGTCCTGAACGCCGCGCAGCAACGGCTGTCCGACGTGGATTTCCTGTATTTTGCGGACAGTGCACATGCACCTTACGGTGTACGTGATGCCGAGGATATCTATCAGCTGACCCGCAAAGCCGTGCACGAGTTGTGGGATCGCGGGTGCAATCTGGTGATTCTGGCATGCAACACCGCAAGCGCTGCCGCTCTGCGCCGGATGCAGGAAGAAGGCGTGCCCGAGGGCAAGCGGGTGCTGGGCGTTTTTGTTCCGTTGATCGAAGCGCTGACCGAGCGGCAATGGGGTGACAATTCTCCGCCGCGCGAAGTGGCCGTGAAGCATGTGGCCTTGTTCGCCACGCCTGCCACTGTGTCCAGCCGGGCCTTTCAGCGGGAACTGGCATTCCGCGCAATCGGTGTGGATGTCGAGGCGCAGGCCTGCGGTGGCGTGGTCGATGCCATTGAAGATGGCGACATGATCCTGGCTGAAGCCTTGGTACGCAGCCATGTGGATGCTTTGAAACGAAAAATGCCCGAGCCGCAGGCCGCGATTCTGGGCTGCACACACTACCCATTGATGGCCGAAACCTTTCAGGCCGCCTTGGGATCAGATGTTCAGGTCTTCAGCCAAGGGGATCTGGTGGCCGAAAGCCTGGCCGATTATCTGCAACGCCACCCCAATATGTTGGGCGATGGCGCAGGTGGCTATCTGACGACCGGCAAGCCGGGTTTTGTCAGTGATCGGGCAACGCAATTCCTCCGACGACAAATCTCGTTCGAGGCGGCCTGATTTAGGTCAAGGACGCACTTACCCGAATTTTCTAATTCAAAGACCGTCACATCGGCGGTCGTGATATGTGACACACGTAAAGAAGAGGTCTGACATGACCCATAAAATCGCAATTCTGGGCGCTTCTGGTTACACCGGAGCTGAACTGGTGCGGCTGATCGCCGAGCACCCGAACATGGACATTGTTGCTTTGGCCGCCGAACGGAAGGCCGGGATGAGCATGGCGCAGGTTTTTCCGCATCTGCGCCACATGGACTTGCCGGATCTGTGCAAGATTTCCGAGATCGATTTCTCGAATGTCGATCTGTGTTTCTGCGCTTTGCCGCACAAAACTAGCCAAGAGGTGATCCGGGACCTGCCGAAAGACCTGAAGATCATTGATTTGTCAGCGGATTTCCGGTTGCAGGACCCGGATGAGTATGAGAAGTGGTACGGCAACCCGCACAGTGCTTTGGAACAGCAAGAAGAAGCTGTTTATGGTCTGACCGAGTTCTATCGGGATGAAATCAGGTCGGCACGTTTGGTCGCCGGTACAGGTTGCAATGCGGCGACAGGGCAGTATGTACTGCGTCCTCTGATCTCGGCTGGCGTCATTGATCTGGACGATATTGTGCTGGACCTGAAATGCGCCGTGTCGGGCGCAGGCCGGTCGCTGAAGGAAAACCTGCTGCACGCAGAGCTCAGCGAAGGTGCCAATGCTTACGCAGTCGGTGGCACGCACCGGCACCTGGGTGAGTTTGATCAGGAATTCTCGAAGCTTGCAGGTCGTACTGTACATGTACAGTTCACGCCGCATTTGATTCCGGCAAACCGGGGCATTCTGGCGACGACTTATGTGAAAGGGGATCCGCTGAGCGTCTATGAAACGCTTGCAAAGACATATGCGGATGAGCCCTTTATCGAGATGCTGCCGATGGGAGAAGCGCCCTCGACCCATCACGTAAGAGGGTCAAACTTCTGCCATATCGGTGTTGTCGCAGACAGGATCGAACGTCGCGCAATCGTGATTGCAGCGCTGGATAACCTGACAAAAGGTAGCAGTGGCCAAGCCTTGCAGAACGCCAACCTGATGTTAGGTGAGGATGAAACTCTGGGCCTGATGATGGCCCCTCTATTCCCGTGAGGACGGTATGAAAACGCTCAAGAAACGTCGTCGAGTCCAAGTCATTCTGGTAGCTGTCGTTGCCTTGGTGGCATCGACGGCGTTGATTGGGTGGGCCTTGCAGGATGGCATCAATTTCTTCCGTTCCCCTAGCGAGGTGATTGCCGAGCCGCCTAAACCGACCGAGGTGTTCCGCATCGGCGGGCTAGTGGAAGAAGGCTCGATCATTCGCGGGCAGGGTGAAACCGTGCATTTTGTGGTCACAGATGGGGGCGAGAGTGTCCCGGTCTCGTTCACAGGTGTACTGCCGGATCTGTTTACCGAGAACCAGGGTATGGTTGGCACTGGAAGCTACGTGAACGGCGTGTTTGAAGCGACTGAAATCCTTGCCAAACATGATGAAACCTACATGCCGAAAGAGGTTATGGATGCGCTGAAAGAGCAAGGCGTTTATAAAGAAGCAGAGGGAAGCTGAACGTAGCTGCGCTGCGTGCCTCTGACAGAGGTATTATTGAACAGAAGAAGCGGGGCGTTGCGCGCAATTGGCGGGCAGCGCCCTTTGCGATTAGCGCGTTTTAAAACGTTTGAAGGACCGTTGCTCTGATCAACGAGTTGGGGAAGACGATGCAAACGGTTCGACAGATCGCGAAAGAGATCGTGGCGCGGGAAGGCGGGTTTGTGGATGATCCGGACGATCCGGGTGGCGCCACAAAATATGGTGTGACCATTCACACCATGCGGCGGTTGGGATTGGATTTAACCGGTGATGGAGTGGTTGACTTACGTGATGTTCAGGTTTTGACCCGGCGGCAAGCGGTCGAGATTTTCATACGTCACTACTTTGAGAAACCAGGCATCTCGCGGCTGCCCGATCTGCTGCACGCTTCGGTCTTTGACATGTATGTGAACGCCGGGGCACAGGCGATAAAGATCCTGCAGCGGCTGTTGCGAGACATGGGATTCAACGTGGTGGTGGATGGCGTAATTGGTGCCAAGACCGCAGCAGCTTGTGAAAAAGCAGCGCAGCCGGACCCAATTGCTTTGCGGGATGCCTATGGGGTCGCGCGGCGGAACTACTATTTTCGCCTAGCTGATCGGCGACCGGCCTCGAGGAAATATGCGCGCAGCCGGTCGGGGGGCAAAGGTGGCTGGATCAAACGCGCAGAAGAGTTTTTGTCAGAGCGATACCATCTTTCTGACGCCGAGTTTCAGGGAAGGGTTGCGGCATGGGGTTGATCTCGGGTGTTTTGGCGCTGTTGTTTGGGAATGGGCGGAACGCGGTTCGGGAAACCGTTGAGCTTTATCGTGAGAACACCGAAGCAAGCGCGCAGAGAGGGGCCGAGGCGCAAGCGCAGGCCATGTTGCAGTTTGGTGGTGAGTTTCAAGCCACGAAAAAAGGATCGTTTGACCGTTTCATGGATGCGGTCAACCGATTGCCGCGTCCGGCTTTGGCCTTGGGAACACTGGGGTTGTTTGTGGCCGCCATGGTGGATCCGTTGTGGTTTGCTGCAAGAATGCAAGGCATGGCCTTGGTGCCAGAGCCCATGTGGTGGTTGTTGGGAGTCATCGTGTCCTTCTATTTTGGGGCGAGGCATCAGTTGAAAACGCAAGAGTTTCAGAAAGATATCAGTGCGACCATGCTGCGATTGCCTGCCGTCCTGAACAATCTCGAGCAGTTGCGCGAACTGCGCAGCGATAGCCCGGGCGCTGCGGATCCCGGCTGGGATTCCGCTTTGACGCAGGACATTACGCGCCCCGATGCCAACCCGGCGTTGGAAGATTGGCGCAAGCATCGCAGGGCGTGACCCGCGACACTATGTGCCCTCGTACTTGACGAAAGTTATTGGCCCCCGGATTGGCCCCGGAGTATATTCCGGGGCATGATTACAGAACTCGGTCACTTCGCCCTTATCCTCGCCTTCTTTGTTGCGATCGTGCAAAGCGTGGTGCCCCTGATCGGGGCTTCGAAACGTTGGGCCGGTTGGATGGCATTTGCCGAGCCTTCGGCCATCGTTCAGTTCCTGCTGACAGCGTTTTCCTTTGGCGCGTTGATCTGGGCGTTTGTCGTGTCGGACTTTTCCCTGAGGATCGTGGTCGAAAACAGCCACTCGGCCAAGCCGATGATCTACAAGATCAGTGGCACATGGGGGAACCATGAAGGATCCATGTTGCTGTGGGTGTTGATTGTCACCTTGTTCGGCGCGTTGGCCGCGTTTTTTGGAGGTGGGTTGCCACCGACGCTCAAGGCGCGCGTGCTGGCGGTGCAATCGTCAATAGCGGTCGCGTTTTTTGCCTTCATCCTGTTCACGTCGAACCCGTTCGACCGCCTCGCAATCGCACCGTTTGACGGGCGCGACCTGAATCCGTTGTTGCAAGACCCCGGTTTGGCCTTCCATCCGCCATTTCTGTATCTTGGATATGTAGGGCTTAGCATGGCGTTCAGCTTTGCCATTGCAGCCCTGATCGAAGGGCGTGTCGATGCAGCATGGGGGCGTTGGGTACGGCCCTGGACATTGGCGGCCTGGGTCTTTTTGACCATTGGTATCGCGCTGGGGTCGTGGTGGGCTTATTACGAATTGGGCTGGGGCGGGTTCTGGTTCTGGGATCCGGTCGAGAATGCGTCGTTCATGCCCTGGCTTCTTGCGGCCGCTTTGCTGCACTCTGCCATCGTTGTGGAGAAGCGCGAGGCGCTGAAAAGCTGGACTATTCTGCTGGCGATTATTGCGTTCGGATTTTCACTGATCGGTACCTTCATTGTGCGCTCGGGTCTTCTGACTTCGGTTCATGCCTTTGCCACAGATCCGGAACGCGGCGTGTTTATCCTGATGATCCTGGTGTTTTTCATTGGTGGAGCGCTGACCTTGTTTGCTGCGCGTGCCCAAGCGATGGAGGCTAAGGGCGTCTTTGGCATGGTCAGCCGCGAAAGCGCTTTGGTGGCGAACAATGTTCTGTTGGCCGTCAGCTGCTTCGTTGTCTTCGTGGGCACCATGTGGCCAATGGTGGCCGAGATGATGTTCGACCGGAAACTTTCGGTAGGAGCACCTTTCTTCAACGCCGCATTCTCTCCGTTCATGGTGCTACTCGGGCTGATCCTTCCGATCGGGTCGATGCTGCCTTGGAAACGTGGGAGGATTGGAAGGACGGCTTGGTCTCTGCGCTATGCCTTTGGGCTGGCGCTGGCGATTGCTCTGCTGGTTTGGGCCATTCAGACCGGACGCAGCGCGTTGGGGCCGGTGGGTCTGTTCCTCGGGGCATGGATTACTTTTGGTGCCGCCATCGATTTGTGGAGCCGCACAGGCCGCAACGGCAGCCTTAAACGCCTGTTCCGCCTGCCGGGTGCAGATTGGGGTAAAGCGGTCGCGCATACGGGTCTGGGCGTCACTATCTTTGCCGTGGCTGGCCTGACCGCTTGGGAGGCCGAAGATATCCGCGTCGCGCAACCCAATCAGCCCTTTGAGGTGGGGCAGTTTACGCTGACCCTGCAAGATGTGCGGCTGGTGGAAGGGCCGAACTATTTCTCGACCACGGCAGATGTTCTGGTTGAAAAGAATGGACTCCCGATTGGGACACTTCACCCAGAAAAGCGGGACTATCCGGTTGCCCGCATGCCCACGACCGAGGCCGCGATTGATTATCGCTTCCTGGGCGACCTTTACGTTGTGATCGGTGATCAACAGGCAGATGGGGGCTGGGTCATGCGCACTTATATCAAGCCGTTCGCGAACTGGATCTGGGCCGGCTGCATCCTGATGTCGCTTGGCGGCATCCTCAGCCTGTGTGACAGACGTTTCCGGGTGGCTGCAGGGGCGCGAAAAACCCCGGTTGGCGGAGTACCCGCAGAATGAAACGCCTTGTACTGATCCTGATGATGCTGGCGACACCCGTGTTTTCGGTGCAGCCGGATGAGGTTCTGGATGATCCGGTGCTAGAACAACGGGCTCGCGACCTCAGCACCGGATTGCGGTGCCTTGTTTGTCGGAACGAAAGCATCGACGAAAGCAACGCTGATCTTGCGCGTGATTTGCGTTTGTTGCTGCGGGAACGTCTGGTTGCAGGTGATACCGACGAAGAGGCCATCGCGTTTATCGTTGACCGCTATGGCGAATACGTTTTGCTGAAGCCAACCACCAGCGGTTCGAACCTGTTCCTTTGGCTCGCTGGCCCTATCATGCTGTTGATCGCGGCCGGGGTCGGACTGAACTTTCTGCGCAACCGAGCCAAAGCTCATGCGTCAGTTGAAAGCGCGGCGCTGAGTGAAGACGAAAAGGAGCGTCTGCGCCGAATTCTTGAAGACTGACGTTTGGTTCTGCCTTTACCTTCTTGTTTGGGCCAGTAAGTGTTCGAAAACGCTTGGCGCGACGGGAGGGTTTTCATGAATTACGAAACAGTTGTTCTGGACATTACGGACGGTCTGGCAGTTCTGACCTTAAACAGACCTGACAAAATGAACGCTCTGACAACTCAGATGCGCGCTGAAATTACCCATGCAATGAAAGACGCGGCAACCCGAGCCCGGTGCATCGTGATCACCGGCGCTGGTCCCGCTTTTTGTTCCGGGCAGGATCTGGGCGATGCGTCCTCAACCGGCAAGATCGATCTGGAGCGGTCTTTGCGCGACGAATACGAACCAATGCTGGAAACGATCCACAGCTGTCCGGTTCCCACAATTGCGGCTGTAAACGGTGCTGCGGCTGGGGCAGGGGCGAACCTGGCCCTTTGCGCGGATGTTGTGATCGCAACTGAAAGCGCCTATTTCCTGCAAGCCTTTGCGCGGATCGGTTTGTTGCCGGATGCCGGAGGTACCTGGTTCATGCCGCGCCAGATGGGGCTGGCCAAGGCGATGGGTGCGGCGTTGTTCGCCGACAAGATCAGCGCGCAACAAGCGAATGACTGGGGCTTGATCTGGGAATCTGTGCCCGATGATAATTTCGTCGCGCATTGGCGTAAACGGGCAGAATACCTAGCCAATGGTCCGACGGCAGCCTACGGAGCAATCAAGCAGGCCATTCGTGGAACGTATGAAAACACACTGCCTCAGCAGCTTGCGACCGAGGCGCATCTGCAGGGCGAATGTGGCCGCTCGCGCGATTTCGCCGAAGGTGTGGTGGCTTTCATGGGAAAACGCCCTCCGAAATTCGAAGGGCGTTGATTAATTCACTTCAGGCGCGGCGGCGGCGGCGGGTGCGGCGTTCAGGGACAGCCTCGTCGCCCGTTCCATCAGAGGCCGATGTAAACGGACCCAGCGCATCAGTGATCTGATCCAAAGTCGGGCGTTCGCCGCGCGAGGTGGTATCCAAAGCTTCACGCATCTTGCGCAGGTGATCCGGCATTGTTCCGCAGCAGCCGCCAATGATTGTCGCGCCAGCGTCGCGTGCCATAGCTGCATATTGGCCCATAAGCTCGGGGGTGCCGTCGTAGTGGATGTGACCATCCACGTATTTCGGAATGCCCGCGTTACCCTTGGAGATCAGGGGACGCTCTGTCCCTTGTGCGGCAAAGCCCAGAATTGTGCGCAGAATGTCTGATGCGCCGGTTCCACAGTTTGCGCCAAAGGCGATGGGCGGGTTGGGCAGTGTTTCAACCATTTGCGCCAGATCGGCCGAGGTCACACCCATCATGGTGCGCCCGGCGGTATCAAAGCTCATCGTGCCACACCACGGCATATCAGCCAGTGCAAATGCTTCGGCTGCGGCGCGGAACTCTTCAGGGGCGCTGATGGTTTCTACCCACAGAACATCAACTCCGCCTTCTTTCAACGCTGCTGCTTGTTCGTGGAACATTTCCACCGCCTCGGAATGCGTCAGGCTGCCGACCGGTTCCATAATTTCACCGGTTGGTCCAACAGATCCTGCAACCACGACGGGACGTCCGGCCTTGTCTGCCACCTCGCGTCCGAGTTCAGCGCCGGTACGGTTTAACTCACCCACACGATTCTGAGCGTCGTGCAGCTTGAGCCGTGCGGACGTGCCGCCAAAGGTGTTGGTCAGAAACAGGTCACTGCCTGCATCCACCGAACCCTGATACAGCGCCCGGATCTTGTCGGGGGCCTCCACGTTCCAAAGTTCAGGTGCGTCGCCAGACTGCAGGCCCATGTTGAACAGATTTGTCCCGGTTGCACCATCGGCCAAAATGGCATCTTTGGTGTCCAGAAGCTTGCTCAGCGCGTTTGTCATTGGGTTATTCCAGGAAAAGGCGCAAATCGCCGTTAAAAATAGAGACGCCCCATGTCACATGACCGGGGCGTCAAATCAAATTCATAAAACTCATGAAGATCATGAGCTTTGTAAGAAAACCTTAATCGGCCTCGCTCATGATCTGAGCTTTGGCTTCGGGCAGAATCTCGGCCATCTTGGCGCGGATTTCTTCGGCCGACGACAAATCACCCAGATCACCGGCGACCTTACGTACAACGTCTTCGTGCCCGGCTTCTTCGAAGTCGGCGACTACAACGGTCTTGGCATACTCTTCGGCTTCTGCGCCGGATTTGCCCAGCTTTTCTGCCGCCCACAGGCCCAGCAGCTTGTTGCAGCGGGCCTGCGCCTTGAACTGCATTTCTTCATCATGGGCAAACTTGGCTTCAAATGCGTTTTCGCGTTCATCGAACGTGGTCATTGGGTGAGGACCTCTTGGGTTACATCTTCTTTCCTGATGATATGACCATACGAGGTCCCGGGCGCAAGGTATTTGCGCTGCGTCAAAGCCTCTCGGGTACACGAACTTGCGGGAAAAGAGTGCTTGCACTATGAGGACGCCAACGAGAGGGGACTCATTCCCTCTGCTCAGACTGGAAAGGTCGCTTATGGCGCGTCGCAAGAAAATCTACGAAGGCAAGGCCAAGATTTTGTATGAAGGCCCCGAACCGGGCACGATCGTGCAGTATTTCAAGGATGACGCCACAGCATTCAACGCTGAAAAGAAGGACGTGATTGACGGCAAAGGTGTGCTGAACAATCGCCTGTCCGAATTTTTCATGAACGGCTTGACCCAGATCGGTATTCCGAACCACTTTATTCGCCGCCTGAACATGCGCGAACAACTGGTGCGCAATTGCGAAATCGTTCCGTTGGAAGTGATCGTTCGAAACTATGCCGCCGGATCGATGTCTAAACGTCTGGGCATAGCAGAAGGGACACAGCTGCCGCGCCCGATCGTTGAATATTGCTACAAAGACGATGCGTTGGGTGATCCTCTGGTCACCGAAGAACATATCGCCGCCTTTGGCTGGGCCAGCCAGCAGGATATGGACGATATCCTCAGCCTTGCGCTGCGCGTGAACGATTTCATGAGCGGTGTGATGCTTGCGGTTGGTATTCGCCTTGTGGACTTCAAGATCGAAATCGGACGCATTTTCGAAGGAGACTATCAGCGTTTGATCGTGGCTGATGAAATCAGCCCGGACAGCTGCCGCCTTTGGGATATCGAAACCGGCCAGAAATTGGACAAAGACGTGTTCCGTCGTGATCTGGGCAATCTGACCGATGCGTATTCAGAGGTTGCGCGCCGTTTGGGTGTGCTGCCGAATACCAATGTCACCAAGCCGACACTGATCAACTGATCCGTTCAGGGTACATTAGTTTCAACTAAGTTGCGCCGCGGCAAAAACCGTGGCGCATTTTGGTTTTTGCGTGTGCGGCAGGTTCATCTTTTGATCATCAACCGAAAGAGTCGCTTTGCGTGATGACAACTGCGGCAAACTGCTTGGGAAACAGGGTTGTCGAAAACGGTCAGGCACGCTATCCCCCGCGCAACGAAATGGGCCATGGATAGCGGCCCGAAGGTGGAGTTGCCAAAATGAAAGCACGGGTTCATGTGATGCTCAAGAACGGGGTGCTGGACCCGCAGGGCGAAGCAGTTCGGCACGCATTGGGCGCAATGGGCTTTGATCAGGTCGAAGGCGTCCGTCAGGGCAAAGTGATTGATCTGGAACTGGCCGATGGCGCGACCGAGGCAGATGTGACCGAAATGTGCGAAAAGCTGTTGGCCAACACCGTCATCGAACGCTACGAGATCGAATTGGTCTGATCCTATGCGGGCCGCGCGTCTGATCACCTATCGCCAACCGCTTGAGGTTGCGACCGTGCCCGATCCCGAACCCGCCGCAGATGGTGTTGTGGTTCGGGTGTTGGCGTGCGGTGTGTGCCGATCCGATTGGCATGCATGGACAGGCGCGGACCCAGACGTAATCCTTCCGATGACACCCGGTCATGAATATTGTGGTGAGGTTGTCGCGGTCGGTTCTCGGGTCACCCGCTGGCGGGTGGGCGACAAGGTTATCGCGCCGTTCATTCTGGCTTGCGGACATTGCGCAGACTGTGCGCAGGGGCATCAGACAATCTGCAACGACCAGATTGTTCCAGGGTTTACCTGCGATGGTGCTTTTGCGGAATATATCGCTGTGGCCCATGCGGATGCGAACCTTACAACATTGCCCGACAGCATTGCGCCCGAAGTTGCTGCAGCCTTGGGGTGTCGCGTGACAACGGCCTGGCAGGCTTTGGTCGGACGGGCGCAGGTTCAGGGTGGAGAGTGGATCGCTGTCTTTGGCGGCGGCGGCGTTGGGATTTCCACGCTGCTTTTGGGCAAGGCGCTTGGCGCGCGGGTTGTCGTTGTCGATATTGCAGACGACAAGCTGAACTATGCACAGTCTTTGGGCGCAGATGCGGTTGTCAATGCTGCTACATCTGACGCGCCGCAGGCCGTGAAAGACCTCACCGGCGGTGGCGCGCATGTTGCGATTGAGGCTTTGGGCATCGAAGTCACAACCGTATCTGCGATGCGGTCCCTGCGCAAAATGGGGCGCATGGTGCAGATCGGCATGCCAGCCGGGGATCACACGCAGATGGCTTTGCCAATGGACGTACTTTATTCTGGCCAGCTTTCTGTTTTCGGAACGCGGGGCATGCCAAGCTGGCGCTACCCGTCTTTGTTGTCGCTGATCGCAGGGGGCGGGATTGACCTGAGCCCGTTGGTCACGCGCAAAATAACTCTCAACCAGGTGAGTGCTGAGCTTGCCGCCTTTGACCATCCAACCCCTCCGGGCGTTGCGGTGGTTACAGATTTTGTCTCGTAGGAGGGCCCGCCATGCGCGCAGCCGTAATCGTATTCCCCGGATCCAACTGTGACCGAGACCTCGCCGTCGCCTTTGAGCAGGCCGGTTTCAAGGTTGATATGGTCTGGCACAAAGACGCAGCGCTGCCCGAAGGTGTGGATATCGTGGGCGTACCAGGTGGCTTTTCCTACGGCGACTATCTGCGCTGCGGCGCCATCGCTGCAAAATCGCCGATTTGCAAAGCCGTGGTCGCTCATACAGAGCGTGGCGGCTATGCCGTGGGTATCTGCAACGGGTTTCAGGTTCTGACCGAAACTGGGATTTTGCCGGGCGCATTGCTGCGCAATGCCGGGCTGAAATACATCTGCAAAACAGTGGGCTTGAAGGTTGAAACAAGCGATAGCGTGTTTACCGCAGGTTACAATGCAGGCGACGTGATCGGCATCCCAATCGCGCACCATGACGGCAACTACTTCGCGGATGACGAAACACTTGCGGCCCTGAAGGATCAGGATCGCATCGCGTTCACCTATTCCGAGAATCCCAATGGCTCGGTCGGCGACATCGCTGGCATCCTGTCCGAAAACCGCCGTGTCTTGGGGATGATGCCTCACCCCGAACGTGCGGCAGATGAAGGGCATGGTGGCACCGACGGAGTGGCGCTGTTCCGCGCATTGTCAGGCGTGTTTGAATCAGCGTGACTTGAGGTCACGCGCGCCCGCGCGTAACGTCTGGCCATGAACTCGGACGTGCGATCAGCTTGGTCAAATATGTTGAAACCGCTTCGCGGTGCTCCGCTGGGCTGGCGATTGCGCGTCGCTGTTCTTATTCTGCTGCTCGCAACTATTACGACGGTCTGGATCACCAACAGCCTGTTGACCGACAGGTTCACAGAATCCACGCGAAACCGGGCCGAGCTGCGACTGGCCCTGTATTCCGGCAATCTGCTGAGCGAATTGCGCCGCAACTCGATCGTGCCACAGTTGCTGGCACGAGACCCGACGCTCATTTCGGCGCTGCAATCCAGTGACTATACATTGTCGACCCAGCGCCTGATTTCCTTCGTTGAAGAAATTGGCGCGGCCTCGCTGATGCTTTTGGACAGTGATGGTCGAACCGTTGCCGCAACGGATCGGAACAAGCTGGGCGAAGGGCACAGAAATACAGCTTATTATGTGGATGCCATCCGGTCCAATGCCACGATCTTTTCGGTCATTCCCAAGGAATCCGGCGGATACAGCTTTGTCTATTCCCGGCGACTGGAAAACGGGTCGGAAATTCTGGGGGTCATTGTTGTTGAGGTCGATCTGCAGAAATTCGAGCGCGCGTGGGCCGGTATCTCGGACGCAGTGATGGTCACTGACAGCACCGGTACGATCATCCTGTCCACCGAGCCCCGCTGGCGTGGGCTGGAAGAAAGCACGGCGATGCTGCGCCAGCCGCCGCAGGGTGCAATTCAACGCGCCATTCGGGCCACGACCGATTGGACGGCTTTGCCGCCGGATGCCTACCTGCAAGGCGAGGCTGTGATGCGCATGGAAACACGCATCCCGTTTCGGGGTTGGCAAATGACGTCGTTCACAACCTTTGCTTCGATCCGGGAAAAGGTGAACAGCGTGCTTGCGCTGGAAATCATGGGCTTTGCGATTCTTCTGGCGTTGACGTTTTATGCGCTTAGCCGTCGGGCGACCCTTCGTATGGCCCTGTTTCAGCGCGAGTCGGCAGAGCTTCGCGCATTGAACGCACGGCTACAGCGGGAAATTGCTGAGCGGGAACGGGTTGAAAAGACGCTGGATTTGGCGGAACAGACGCTTGCACAAAGCTCAAAATTGGCCGCCCTGGGCGAGATGTCGGCAGCGGTCAGTCACGAACTCAATCAACCTCTGGCTGCAATGAAAACATATCTCGCCGGGGCACGTCTGTTGTTGCGGCGCAACCGGCCGGAGGAGGCGCTTGCCAGCTTTGGACGCATCGACGGTCTGATCGAGCGGATGGGGGCGATCACTCGGCAGCTCAAGTCCTATGCACGTAAGGGTGCGGATGCGTTTTCACCAGTAAATCTTGGCGAAGCGTTGGCCTCGGCCTTGTCCATGATGGAGCCTCAACTGCGTCAGCGTCATGTGAAGATCACACAGATCCTGCCTGAAGAACCTGTCATGGTGATGGGGGACCGGATGCGGATCGAGCAGGTGATGGTCAACCTCTTGCGAAACGCTCTGGACGCCACCAAATCAGTAGCAGAGCCGGATGTGGAAATCATCCTGGCGGCGGGCGACATGGCGGTTCTGACCGTGCGTGACAACGGGCACGGTATTGAGGATATCGAGAACCTGTTCGAGCCGTTCTACACCACCAAACAGCCCGGTGACGGGGTTGGACTGGGGCTTGCCATCTCGTCAGGGATCGTGAACGACCATGGGGGACGGCTGACTGCGCGCAACGGCCAATATGGTGGCGCGGTGTTTGAAATGCAGTTGCCAGCACTTGGAAGCGACGGCCTTGAGGCCGCGGAATAACGAGGAATGACTATGGCACAAGCCATGAAAATTGCCATTGTGGATGACGAACAGGACATGCGCCAGTCGATCAGCCAGTGGCTTGCTTTGTCCGGATACGACACTGAAACCTTTGCCAGCGCAGAAGATGCCTTGAAGGTTCTGGGGCCGGACTATCCGGGGATCGTGATATCTGACATCAAGATGCCGGGGATGGATGGCATTCAGCTTTTGAAAAAGCTGATGGGGGCCGACAGTACCCTGCCCGTGATCATGATCACGGGGCATGGCGACGTTCCGATGGCGGTTGAGGCGATGCGCGTCGGTGCGTTCGATTTCCTTGAAAAGCCGTTTAACCCTGATCGAATGTCCGAACTGGCCAAACGCGCCAGCAATGCGCGCCGTCTGACATTGGACAACCGGGCGCTAAGGCGTGAGCTGTCGGGTGGCACTCAGATCATGAACAAGCTGATCGGTGCCAGCCCGGTCATGGAGCGGCTGCGTGAGGATATCTTGGATCTCGGGCAAGCCGACGGCCATGTTCTGATCGACGGAGAGACCGGGACAGGCAAAACCCTTGTTGCACACGCGCTCCACGCGGTTGGCAGTCGCGCTGGCAAGAAGTTTGTTCTGGTGTCCTGCGCCGCGTTGGAGGAAGACGCGCTGGCCAAGCGCCTGTTTGGCCCGATGATGCCCGAGGATGCGCAGCTACCTGCCATCGAAGAAGCCCGCGGCGGGACGCTGGTTTTGGAAGACGTAGAAGCGCTGAGCGACACCTTGCAGGCTAAATTGCTGAGCGTGATGAACGAGCAGGGCACCCCTGCTGAAACCCGGATCGTAGCGATTTCGAACCTGCAGGAAGCGGGAAAGACATCCGAAGACGTTTTGCGCCCGGACCTGTTCTACCGATTGGCGGCTTTGCGGATCACCATGCCGCCGCTGCGTCAGAGGGGCGAGGATATCCTGACCTTGTTCACGCGCCTCAGTGAGCAATTTGCCGAAGAATATGGTTGTGATGCACCACAGGTCAGCGCGCAGGAGGCTGCGCAATTGTTGCAGGCCCCGTGGCCGGGCAACGTGCGTCAACTGATCAATATTGCCGAGCGAGCGGTTCTGCAATCGCGCCGTGGGTCTGGGACGATTGCATCCTTACTTATGTCGGATCACGAAGAGATGCAGCCGGTGATGACCACTGAAGGCAAGCCGCTGAAAGAATATGTCGAAGCATTCGAGCGGATGCTCATCGACAACACAATGCGCCGCCATAAGGGGTCGATCGCGTCGGTTATGGACGAATTGTGCCTGCCGCGCCGGACGCTGAACGAGAAAATGGCGAAATACGGGCTTCAGCGGTCGGACTATCTTTAACCTTTAGGAATGGGGGCTCTGCCCCCGTCGCCATTGGCGACTCCCCCGAGGTATTTGGGGCCAGATGAAGAGATCCCGCGCTGTGTCTGCGGTCTCGATGCAGTTTGCCCATTGTCTTTTCCACAGGACTGCTTTTATTGTGTCCGAACGGGCCGGGCCTTTTTTTGCGCCCTTAAGCCCCGAATCTTTGAGTTTCGCTGCTTTGCTGCACGTAATTTTCGCTGCGAAGCAGACCGATTGTGCCCCGATTGGGGGCAGTGGAGTACCTGAGCCCGATGCGTTGGGTGAAAGGAATAAATGGGCGGGCTGCAGAGACTGCGCCTGTCGGAGAAGAACCGCGATGACGCGCGCGCAACGATTGAGAGACCGGGCAGGGGGCCAAAGCGCCAGACCCTACCGCGCGCCGTCTGAAATCGCCCTGACAAGACACCTCCCCAAAAGCGCCTGTCCGCCTGGACAGGTCAGGACAACGCGTTTGGCGCGGTGCACCAAGGAAACATGGCTAAGAAAATGCTTATCGATGCCACCCACGCGGAGGAAACCCGCGTCGTGGTGGTCGACGGAAACAAGGTCGAGGAGTTCGATTTTGAATCCGAAAACAAACGCCAGCTTGCTGGCAACATCTACCTTGCAAAAGTAACTCGGGTTGAGCCGTCGCTGCAGGCGGCGTTTGTCGATTATGGTGGGAACCGTCACGGTTTCCTGGCCTTTTCGGAAATTCACCCCGACTACTATCAGATTCCAGTCGCCGACCGTGAAGCGTTGATGGAGGAAGAGCGCGCTTACGCCGAGGCGATGAAAGCGCGTGACGAAGCCGAAGAAGCCAAGCCCAAAAAGCGTCGGTCCCGGTCGCGTTCCAAGGCGGCAGATGTGAAGTCGGACGATCCGGTTGAAACAATGGAGGTTTCAACCGAGCCAACCGGTATGGAAACCATCGATCTGGCCGAAAGCGAAGATGCGGATGTAGAGGTGCCCGAAGGAACCTCTCCTATGGAGATGGTTGCTGAAACACCGGTAGAAGAACCAGAAGACAGCGATGCGACTTCGGCAGAAACTGTTTCTGATTATGCGGCAGAAGCGGCAGAAGAAGAGAATTCTGACGTGGCAGACGCGTCTGACTCGCCCGAAGAAGCGGGTGATGATGCAGGTGAAGTCAGTGAAGACGCTGGTGAGGCCTCAAGCGATGAGACAGAAGTAAGCGCAGAAGCTGATAGCGCATCGGCGGATGAGGCGGAGACAGAGGCGGTTGCTTCTGAGGATGTTGAGACCTCGGTTGAAGCTGCTGCGGCTGCTGACGGCGATCAGGGTGCGGAAGACGAGGATGCTGAAGGCAAGAGCGCCGATGCCTCTTCGAAAGACGACTCGATTGAATCTGTGGCTGACGAAGATGACAGTGAAGACATCCGTCCACCACGCAAACCGCGCCCGCGTCGTTACAAGATCCAGGAAGTCATCAAGGTTCGCCAGGTCCTGCTGGTGCAGGTGGTCAAGGAAGAGCGCGGTAACAAGGGTGCTGCACTGACAACCTACCTGTCGTTGGCCGGTCGCTATTGTGTATTGATGCCGAACACCGCGCGCGGTGGCGGTATCAGCCGCAAAATCACCAACGCTGCCGACCGCAAGAAACTGAAAGAAATCGCCGCGGACATTGATGTGCCGACCGGGGCGGGTCTGATCATCCGCACAGCGGGTGCCAAACGCACCAAGTCCGAGATCAAGCGTGACTATGAATATCTGCAGCGTTTGTGGGAACAGATTCGCGCACTGACGTTGGAGTCGATTGCGCCAGCGAAGATCTATGAAGAAGGCGACCTGATCAAACGGTCGATCCGCGATCTTTACAATCGAGACATTGATGAGGTTCTGGTTGAAGGCGAAGGCGGTTATCGTATCGCCAAGGACTTCATGAAAATGATCATGCCGTCCCACGCCAAGAACGTGAAACGGTACGAAGACGCGCTGCCATTGTTCGCGCGCTATCAGGTGGAAAGCTATCTGGCGGGTATGTTCAACCCGACGGTTCAGCTGAAATCTGGTGGCTACATTGTGATCGGTGTGACCGAGGCTCTGGTCGCCATCGATGTGAACTCGGGGCGCGCGACCAAAGAAGGCTCGATCGAGGAAACGGCGCTTAAGACCAACCTTGAAGCGGCTGAAGAGGTAGCGCGCCAACTGCGTCTGCGGGATTTGGCCGGTCTGATCGTCATCGATTTCATCGATATGGACGAGCGCAAAAACAATGCGGCAGTTGAAAAGCGTCTGAAAGATAAGCTCAAGACTGACCGCGCGCGCATTCAAGTTGGCCGGATTTCCGGCTTTGGCTTGTTGGAGATGAGCCGACAGCGACTGCGCCCCGGAATGATCGAGGCCACGACGCAGCCATGTCCGGCCTGTCATGGGACCGGTCTGATCCGCTCGGACGACAACATGGCACTGTCGATTCTGCGTCAGATCGAAGAGGAGGGCACCCGCCGTCGTTCGCGTGAAGTTTTGGTGCGCTGCCCGGTCAGCATTGCCAACTTCTTGATGAACCAAAAGCGTGAGCACATCGCTCAGATCGAGGCGCGGTATGGCCTGTCTGTGCGGATCGAAGGCGACATCCACTTGGTGAGCCCTGATTTCTCGATGGAGAAATTTAAAACCGCCAGCCGGATCGTGCCTGAAGCCACTGCGCCTGTCGTTTCTGTGGATGCGTCACTGATGGATATGGTGGATTCTTCTGACGAGGAAGAGGTCGAGGACGAAACCACCCCGACCGAAGATGATGCCAAGCCCAAGCGCAAACGTCGTCGGCGGCGGCGCAAGAAGGGTGGGGGCAATGGTGATGCCGCAGAGCAATCCAACGAAAGTGCCGAAGCTGAGACTCAGGAGAATGCCGCCGATGAAGAAGGTGCGGCTGACGTCGTAGAAGCAGAAGCGGCAGAGGAAGAAAAGCCTGCCAAGCCCAAGCGCAAACGTGCTCCGCGTCGCCGGAAGAAGGACGTAGCGGCCGAGGAAACGGTTGAACAGGCTGAAGCAACTGAAAGTGTTGAAGCTGAGACCGTAGCTGAGGCGCCTGTGGCCGAGGACGCTGCAGAAAACCCGGAGGCCGAGGTGCCTGATGTGGCTCAGGAACAAGGCGAAACTGTTGAGGTGGAAGCTGAAATTGTTGAGGTCGCATCAGAGGAACTGGTGAGCACCGAGGAGGCCAGTGTCGAGGACGCGCCAGCCGAAGAAACGTCTGGTGTTGTGGAAGAACTTGCGGCGCAAGCGGTTGAAGAGGTTACTGCTGAAGATGTTGCGCCCGCTGAAGAAGCCCATGTAGAAGAGACGCCCGAGCCTGTGCTGGAAACAGTCGCGGAAGAACCGGAACCAGGCCCCGCCAAGCCAAAGCGGCGCGGGTGGTGGTCGCTGGGTAAGTAATGAAAAGGCGGGCTGAGAGGCCCGCCTTTTTTCTAAAGGTATTTTAGACGGCTTTTTGGATCAGATAGACCTGATGCACCCCGTCAAGTTCCTGAGACAGCAGCGTATGTCCGGCCTCGGAGCAAAAATGTGGAACATCGACGATGGCCGCGGGATCATCGGCCAGCACACGCAGTACGGCCCCAGCCGGCAAGGATTTGAGCCGTTTGCGGGCTTTGAGGACGGGCAGAGGACACAAAAGCCCAAGGGCGTCCAAAGTATCTGTAATCTCGGTCATGCATTTCGGGATAGGACCAAGTTGAAATATTGTCCAGATTCCAACCACGAGGATGTGACTGAATGGCCCCGTGACGGATCGCCATTCATCACTTATGTGCAGAGACATGTTCGGAATTGAAATCATAGACGCGGGCCTGTTGCCCGCCATGTTTGTCGCGCTGTTGGGTGGCTTGATCAGTTTTCTGTCACCATGCGTGCTGCCCATCGTACCGCCTTATCTGGCGTATATGAGCGGCGTCACAATCAACGAGATGCAGGACGAGGCCCGTGCGCGGCGCAAGGCAACGATGTCGGCATTATTCTTTGTAATGGGTCTGTCGACCGTTTTTCTTCTTCTGGGCTTTACCGCGTCTGCCTTTGGGGCGTTTGTTCTTCAGAATCAGGTGCTTTTCGCCAAGCTTTCGGGCGCTGTGGTGATCGTGTTTGGCCTTCACTTCCTGAACGTATTCCGCATCCCGTTTCTGGACCGCGAAGCGCGGATCGATACCGGTGATTCTGGTGGCTCGGTTTTTGGGGCGTATATTCTGGGTTTGGCGTTTGCCTTTGGCTGGACGCCCTGCATTGGGCCTCAGTTGGGTGCGATCCTTTCGCTGGCGGCGAATGAGGCATCAGTGGCGCGTGGTACGGTATTGCTGGGCGTCTATGCGGCGGGGCTGGGTATTCCATTCCTGCTGGCGGCGATGTTCCTGAACCGCTCGATGACCGTCATGAACCGCATCAAGCCTTACATGGGTACGATCGAAAAGGTCATGGGCGGCTTGCTTTTGTTCGTAGGCATCATGCTGATCACTGGCCTGTTCACGCGGTTCAGCTGGTGGTTGCTGGAAACTTTCCCGGCCTTGGCGAATTTCGGATGAGCCGCTGACCCCCTTACCTTGACCTCAAGCCTGCGTTAACCTGCACGGCAGAAGGTAAGGGCATGAGCAGTCAAACAAATCAGCCTCAGGTGCGCAAACGTCGGGTGTTTTACATTCCCGGTTATGATCCGTTTCCGCCCAGACGATACCGGGAGTTGTATCGGTCTGAGTCACAGGCCCAGGCCGAGATTTCCGGCTATGAGATTTCCGTGTCAGCCAAGCCGCGAGCTGACGTCTTTGGCTGGCATGTCACATCGCTTCAGGATGGTGAACGGGTGCACACGGATGTCGATGTGCTGGTCTGGTCGGACATCGTGCGGGACAGCATGACGGGATCGATCCTGTCTACCTATCTGCAACTGGCGCGAACCGCTTGGACCTACATCTCAACGGGTACTCTGCGTCGGTTGATGGGGCTGAGAAAGGGGCCGGTGATTGCTGCACTGTATCCGGTAGGCATGCTGCTTTCGCAATTGCTGGTCGCGCTGCTGGTTGCGTGGGCGACGGCGAAACTGCTTGTCCCAATGGTTGGGCTGTGGGCTTTGGTTCCGGCGGGTGTCCTGGCTTATGCGGTGTTGCGTTGGTTTCGCACAATCGACAACCGACTGTTTGCCTATTACCTGATGCATGACTACGCATATTCCGCGCAGCTGAAGGGGGAAACCCCGCCGCCATTGCAGGCGCGGCTGGACACATTCCAAGACCTGATCAAAGACGCTTTGACTGAAGAGGTGGACGAGGTTTTGGTGATCGGTCACAGCTCGGGCGCGCATCTGGGTGTGTCGGTGCTGGCCGATTTGATCCGCGATTGGGATCTGTGTGACCAAGGACCGGTTTTGTCGTTTCTGACTTTGGGGCAGGTGGTTCCGATGGTGTCGTTCCTGCCAAACGCGCACCGTTTACGCGCGGATTTACAGTTTCTATCCAAGCAACCCACTGCGGCATGGGTCGATTTTACCGCCCCCGGCGATGGATGCGCCTTTGCGCTATGCGACCCGGTTGCGGTCAGCGGTGTGGGCAGCCCTGATAAGAAATGGCCTCTGGTTTTGTCGGCAGCGTTTACTCAAACGCTGTCACCTGAGCGCTGGAAGGCGGATCGCTGGCGGTTCTTCAAGCTGCATTTTCAGTATCTCTGCGCCTTTGACCGTCCCGGTGCATACGATTATTTTCGGATCACCGCGGGCCCTCAAACTTTGGCTGCACGATTTGCCGAGCGCGCGCCTTCACCGTCACGTATTGATCAGCCCGTTTCAAAATACACTACGGTTCACGCATGATCCCGCCAAAACCAAAGCCACGCCCAGACAAAGTTTCGCTGTGGCAGTATCTGAGACTGTTTCGGAAAGACCTGCTATCGGCACAGCCTCAGCGGCTCTATCGCGCGTGGATGGCTGAATTTCGAACACCTTTCTTCAGGTCTTACATGATTAATCAGCCGGAACTGGTTGATCTGGTTTTGAAAAAGAGGTCCGAAGACTTCCCAAAATCCAACCGGGTCAGCGAAGGTTTGCGGCCGCTTTTAGGTGAGTCTGTATTTCTGACAAACGGTGAAGCATGGAAGCGACAGCGCCGTATCATTGATCCAGCGTTCGAAGGCGGGCGGTTGAAAGACACGTTTCCGGCGATGCGAGATGCCTCACAAGCCTGCGCGGATCGGCTTCGCTCCAGTGTTGGAACCGAGGTTGAAGTAGAGGAAATCACCAGCCATGTCGCCGCAGATGTCATTTTCAGAACACTGTTTTCGGTACCTATCGAACATGAAATCGCAGCCGAAGTATTCCAAAAGTTCCGCGCCTATCAAAGGCGGCAACCGCTTTTAAACCTTGCGGCTTTTTTGCCTCTGCCGCGTTGGGTTCCTCGTCTACATGCCGGCGACACGCGGCGGAATGCGCATGATATCAGGCGTTTGATCCAGAAACTTACAGCGGATCGCGCGGCGGCCATTGCCGATGGAACGGCACCAAACGATCTGGCCACGAAAATCATGACAACTCCTGACCCTGCCACGGGGAAGTGTTTTGAAACCGACGAAATGATAGACCAGGTCGCGATCTTCTTTCTGGCGGGCCATGAGACCAGCGCCTCGGCCTTGGCCTGGACGCTGTATCTGCTGGCGCTTTATCCCGACTGGCAAGAGAAAGTCGCGGAAGAGGCACGAGCACATCAGGAACCGTCCTTTGCGACCATGTCCGGGCTTAAAGTCACCCGAGATGTGTTTCGCGAGGCGTTGCGACTTTATCCTCCGGTGCCAATGATGGTGCGGGAAACGCAATGTCCTGAACAGTTTCGCGATCGAGAGGTTCCAAAACGTGCACAAATTGTCATCAGCCCATGGCACCTGCATCGGCAAGAACGGCTTTGGGACAATCCGGACGGGTTCGATCCCGCAAGATGGGCTACAGAGAATGGTAAAGCATGTCAGCGCAATGCCTACATTCCGTTCTCTGCCGGACCAAGAGTGTGTACGGGCGCTGGGTTCGCGATGGTTGAGGGGCCTTTGATCCTGTCGATACTGCTGCGTAAATTCAAATTCGAAACAATCCCCGGAAATACGCCGGTTCCGGTGGCGCATCTGACCGTTCGGTCCAAGGACGGGATATGGTTGAGGTTGGTTGAGCGCTAACAAACTACCATCGTCCATCACCGTGCTGTATGCGAGGAATGAAATCGGAATCATTCTTGAACGGGAAAGCATTATGTCCAAAGCAGAACAGCGCGCACAGATGTCCAACGGAGCAGGCTTTATCGCCGCACTGGATCAAAGCGGCGGATCGACCCCCAAGGCGCTGGCGCTGTATGGGGTGGACGCGTCGGATTACACCTCGGAAGAAGAGATGTTTGGCGAAATCCAGAACATGCGCGCGCGGATCATTCTGGCGGACGACTTCACCAAGGATAAAGTGATCGGTGCGATCCTGTTCGAACGCACGCTGGGTGAAGAAATCGACGGCCGCAAGGTTGCGGATTACCTATGGTCGGTTAAAGGCATCGTTCCGTTCCTGAAAATCGACAAGGGTCTGGAAGAGACCGCCAATGGCGTCCAGATGATGAAACCGATCCCGGGTCTGGCCGATACCCTGGCCAAGGCAGAGGGTGTGTTTGGCACCAAGGAACGTTCGGTGATTCATGAAGCCAACGCGGAAGGCATCGCTGCTGTTGTGGCGCAGCAATTCGATGTGGCCCGCGAGGTTGTTGCCGCAGGGATGGTTCCGATTGTCGAGCCCGAGGTCAACATCAACTCGGAAACCAAGGCCGAGGCGGAAGACATCCTGAAGGCTGAAATCCTGAAAAACCTGGATCAGTTGGCCGAGGGGCAGGACATCATGCTGAAACTGACGATCCCGAGCGCGGCAAACCTTTATGATGAAGTGGCCGATCACCCGCGCGTGGTACGCGTGGTTGCTTTGTCAGGTGGGTATTCGACCGAACAGGCATGCGATCTTCTGGGCCAGAACGGCAAGATGATCGCGTCTTTCTCGCGTGCACTGACCGAAGGTTTGTCGAAACAGCAGTCTGATGCAGAGTTCAACGCAGCCTTGGGCGGCAACATCGATAAGATCTTTGAAGCGTCGGCTTAAGTCGCTGATAAAATGAAAGAAGCGGCGTAAACACGCCGCTTCTTTTTTCCGACCGCTCGGCTCAAACCCGGTGTTAGACTTCAAACAATCCGGAAAACTGAGCGTTGAGTTTTAGAGTCGATATAGCGCCATTTGGCGGAAGCTGTCCCGTGGCGGGGCCCTCAGGATGCTGGACACGTGCCCCGGTCAAATCTTTGGTCGGCGCCTTTAACCATCATGTCGTATTTCAGGCTGTCGTAGTTCACGACAAACGTGACGACCTGTCCGTCCTGCATCAGCAAAAACGTCATTGATTCTCCGACAGGATAAATTGCGGCTTCGCCTTCAAGGTCGCCTGTGGAAAGATAGCCTTTGTCCGAACCGCCTGACCGTTTCAAAGTTACGTTGCTGCCGTCCACATCTGATACACATTCAACTGAAAAATCATCTTGTTTCAGAGCGTTATTTGCCAAAACAGGGGTTGCTGCCGCAGCCGCAACCGCGAGCACGCAGAGGTATTTCTTTGCCATTTTGAAGTCCAAAGTTGGGGGTTTTCTGTTCGCTGGGTCCGGCAAAATGGGCAATCATTACAACCGAACCTGACGAGCAGGTGCCTTCCATTTGCGCCAGGAATGAGGCGTATGTTTGAACTTTAAGTGTCGTTGGAAATACCGGGTCAGCGCGCAATGCGCTGATGGGGAAACTTCGCGATTCAAGCTCATATATGCGGTTTGAAGGGATCAGTTTGGGCGGCGGCCTTGACAATCCGCGTCTCTGAATGAAACCTCGCAAGGGTTGGGAGAAATTGGAAAATTCAAAGAGTTGTACCTGTTGCGGGACGAGCCGGATTGTATTATCGGCACGCTTCCCTGAGCAGGTCGACCCATTTGGGTTCCAACTGCCAGATAAAAAATTGGGAGTTAACACATGAAAAACAGCAGCAAACTGAGCCTTGGCGCGTTTGTGACGGCGGCCATGATGGCACCAGCCGCATATGCGGAAGAGTTCATCACAATCGGCACCGGTGGCGTGACCGGCGTGTACTACCCGACGGGGGGCGCGATCTGCCGTCTGGTGAACAAAGGCCGCAAAGAACATGGTGTACGCTGCTCGGTCGAATCGACCGGTGGTTCGGTCTACAACATCAACACCATTCGCGAAGGCGAGCTGGAATTTGGTGTGGCGCAGTCCGACTGGCAGTATCATGCCTATAATGGCACCTCGAAGTTCGAAGAGGCTGGCCCGTTCGAAAACCTGCGCGCGGTCTTCTCGGTTCATCCAGAGCCATTCACCGTCGTGGCCCGTGCAGATTCCGGCATCACCAACTTTGAAGACCTGAAAGGCAAGCGCGTCAACATCGGCAACCCCGGTTCCGGTCAGCGTGGCACCATGGAAGTTCTGCTTGGTGAAATGGGCTGGACCACGGGCGATTTCGAACTGGCGACCGAATTGAAGGCGGCTGAGCAATCGGCGGCGCTGTGCGACAACCAGATCGATGCGATGGTTTACACCGTCGGTCACCCTTCGGGTTCGATTCAAGAAGCCACCACCGCATGTGACTCGGTTCTGGTGAATGTCAGCGGCGAAGCCGTGGACAAGCTGGTCAACGACAACTCGTTCTACCGCACCGCAACCATTCCCGGTGGCATGTACCGTGGATCTGATGGCGACACGTCGACCTTTGGTGTGGGTGCAACCTTCGTGACGTCGGCGGACGTATCGGAAGATGCGGTCTATGCAGTTGTCAGCTCGGTCTTCGAGAACTTCGATGACTTCAAAAAGCTGCACCCTGCATTTGCCAACCTGAAGCCCGAAGAGATGATCGCGGACGGCCTGTCGGCACCGCTGCATCCGGGTGCTGAAAAGTACTACAAAGAAAAAGGCTGGATTCAGTAAGCCAGACCTGATGCAGGGCGCCCACGGGTGCCCTGCACACAACCCGTGTTAAACGGGGTTCCAAAAGGCCGAAAAAGGCCGTGACGGGGAGACATTGCATGAGTTCCGACACACAATCCAATCGCCCGCTATCCGAAGAAGAGCTTCAGGACCTCGTTGCGTCTTCCGACGCTGGTGGGCGTAATCCAGTCGGCAACGTCGGGATTTTTTTGGCCGTCGTGGCCGCGATCTGGTCGATTTTTCAGGTTGTTTTGGCCTCGCCAATTTCGAACTATGTTCTGCCCGGTAGCGTTGTGAACAATGCCCGACAATTTCACCTTGCATTTGCAATGTTCTTGGCTTTTGCGGCCTATCCAGCCTTTCGCACCGATCGGTCCCAGAACGCCAATCTGAAGATCTGGGCGATTGTGATCAGCGTGTTTCTGGCCTGCTGGGCGGCTTTTGCGTTCTACATTGCACCACCCAGTAGCAGCATTCAGCTGCCCGGAACCCTAGGGAGCATCCCGATCCCGTCCATGATCTCGGATCTGCAACTTGAGTTATTGGAGCAGACCCAGCCGTCTTTGTTCTTTCTCATGCAGAATGCGATGGAGATTAACGTTGGGATCGGCCTTGCCGGATTCTTTCTATTCTTTTGGATCTACGGCGCATCACCCAAGAACTATGTGCCAATTCCCGACTGGATCATGGGGATTGTCGGGACGTTCGTCGCGCTTTACGGCTATTTCTTCTATGACAAGATCGTCAATGCGGGTGGTTTGGCGGATGATACCGATAAACTGGTCGCACTGGTCGGTCTGATCCTGCTTTTCGAAGCCGCGCGCCGCGCGCTTGGCCCTGCCATGGCGATCATCGCGACGATCTTCCTTGCCTATGTGTTCTTCGGCTCATCCGAGTGGGTGCCCGAAGTGATCCGTTGGAAAGGCGCGAGCCTGAAAAAGGCCATGAGCCATATGTGGATCACGTCAGAAGGTGTGTTTGGCATTGCTCTTGGCGTTTCCACGAAATTCGTCTTCCTGTTCGTTTTGTTCGGGGCGTTGCTCGATAAAGCGGGGGCAGGGAACTATTTCATCAAGATGGCCTTTGGCGCGCTTGGGCACCTGCGCGGTGGTCCGGCCAAGGCAGCGGTTGTGGGCTCGGCGGCGACCGGCCTGATCTCCGGTTCCTCGATTGCGAACGTTGTGACCACCGGCACCTTCACCATTCCGCTGATGAAACGCGTGGGTTTTTCCAGCGAACAAGCTGGCTCGGTCGAGGTTGCGTCTTCGGTGAATGGCCAGATCATGCCACCGGTTATGGGCGCTGCGGCCTTCCTGATGGTGGAATATGTAGGCATCTCATATGTCGAGGTCATTACCCACGCCTTCCTGCCTGCCGCGATTTCCTACATCGCGTTGGTCTATATAGTCCATCTTGAAGCGGTTAAGCGGAACATGCCGACCCTTGGCGACCGGGATGTGCATTTGGCGCGGACCGTTGTTGGGATGTTGTCTTTCTTCGTGGTGTTTGCCGGTCTGTGCTATAGCTCGCAATTCCCGGTGGATGCGGTGACAAGTTGGGCACCTTCGGCGGCGGGATTGATCCTCAGCCTGATTGTCTGCGCGATCTATGTCGTGCTGCTTTATCTGGCCGCTCAGGTGCCGGATCTTGAGCCCGACGATCCAAACGCCAAAGAGGTCACGTTGCCGGTCATCGCCGACATCTATAAGGCGGGTCTGCACTATCTGCTGCCGATCATCGTGCTGGTCTACTTCCTTATGATCGAACAGAAATCTCCGGGTTTGTCAGCTTTCTGGGCAACCGCGTTACTGTTCGTGATCCTGCTGACGCAAAAACCGCTCAAGGCGGTCTTCCGCGGCGAAAGCGATGTGTACAACCGCTTTATCGACGGTGTGGCCGACCTGTGGCAGGGCCTGATCGACGGCGCGCGGAACATGATCGGGATCGCTTTGGCCACAGCCACGGCGGGCGTGATCGTGGGTACGGTGACGCTGACCGGTGTAGGACAGGTGATGGCCGATCTGGTCGAGTTCCTCTCGGGTGGCAACCTGATCCTGATGCTGATCATGGTCGGTATCCTCAGCCTGATCCTGGGCATGGGCCTGCCGACCACGGCGAACTATATCGTCGTCAGCTCGTTGATGGCTGGTGTGGTTGTCGAACTGGGCGCGCAAAGCGGGCTGATCGTGCCGCTGATCGCTGTCCACCTGTTTGTCTTTTACTTCGGTATTATGGCGGATGTGACGCCGCCTGTGGGTCTGGCCAGCTTCGCCGCAGCCGCCGTTTCCGGTGGTGACGCGATCAAGACCGGTTTTACTGCGTTCTTCTACAGTCTGCGCACCGTGGCGTTGCCGTTTGTGTTTATCTTCAACACCGATTTGTTGTTGATTGATGTGACATGGGTCGAAGGCATAATCGTCGCCATTTTCGCCACCATAGCCATTCTGGTCTTCACTGCGGGTACAATGGGGTACTTCCTGACCCACAGCAGGATCTATGAAAGCATCGCGCTGATCTTTGTGGCCTTTGCCTTATTCAGGCCGGACTTCTTCATGGACCGCATTTCGCCTCCGTTCCAGATGGTTGAGCCTGCAGCGTTCGAAGAGACAATCGGTCAGGTTCCACCTGGCACTGAAATGCGGCTTGTGGTGTCCGGGCCTGACTTCGATACGCTTGAAATGACCGATACGACTGTGGTGGCCACGGTGGGTTCGGAAGACGGTGGCGCAGCGCGGGTCGAGGCGCTGGGGCTGATCCTGATCCCTGAAGACGGCGTTGTTAAACTTGACGAGCCGTTCCCGGGAACGCCGCTGTCAGGGGATTTGGATATCTTCGATTATTACGGAGATGAGGCCGTGCGTCTGACTTCGGTCAGCCTGCCGTCCAGCCAGCCACCCAAGCAGTTGGTCTATATCCCTGCGATGATCCTTCTGGGCCTCATCGCGCTTCTGCAACGCGGCCGGGCCGCCAGACGAGAGGTGCTTGCATGACACGTTCGGTTCTGTGCGCCATTGATATCAGCAATGGTGAGATTGATGTGCCTGTATTGCAAAAGGCGGCCGCGCTGGCGGACCTGGAAGGGGCGCAGTTGGATGTTGTGACCGTGCTGCCGGATTTTGGTGAGAGTTGGGTGTCGGGGTTCTTTCAGCCCGACTTCCACGACAAAGCACTTGAAGAGGCGCAGGCCACCCTGACATCGCTGTGTGTAAAAGCACTGGGCGCAGAGAGAAATGAGAGTATCCGCCATGTTGTGGCGACAGGAACGGCCTATCAGGAAATCCTGAAAACAGCTGAAGGCGCCGGGTCCGATCTGATCGTAATCGGTGCGCATAAGCCGGATTTCAAGGATTACCTGCTGGGTCCCAACGCATCACGCGTTGTGCGGCATTCTTCGGTTTCTGTTTACGTCGTGCGCTGATCAGGCTCCCACGCGTTAAGGGATTAATACCCTGTCATCTCAAGGTACCCGATGCCTTCATGGCTTCCGGTTACGGTGACAGGGCCTTCCCAATACTCAAACCGGGTTCCCATCCATGCTTCGGGTGTGATGGCCGAAACGTCAACTTCCACATCCCGATCCGGCAACGCAATGCGCCAATGCGTGGGAACCTCGCGCCCCGCGACTTGATCCGTGCGCAACGGCGTCAGCTGGACGGTCCCGTTGGGGATAGCCTCGGTACTGCCGTCGGCATTTATCCAAGTGGCCGAGGTGAAGTCGCCGCGCCCCCCACGCAATCGAAAAGCCATCATCTTGTCGCCGCCCTCGAAGCTGAGCGAAAACCAATCCCATCCGCTTTGATCCGCAGCAAGCGGCTGCGATGACCACTCTCGGTCCAGCCAACCCTGGCCAGTGACGCGTACATCTCCGTCTGGCAGACGAAGAACGCCTTCAACCGCATAAAAAGGCTGCGAGTAGTAATAGCTAGCCTGACCATCCGCAGATTTGACCGAATACCCTGAATCGCCGTGAAACACCAATGGTCCCTGAGCGGTCAGCGACAGATCATAGCTGAAATCCTCTCCGTTGGCCGTCAGGGTCAGGGTGTCGAAATCGGGACCGGCCATACGCCATTCGTCAATCCAAGCCTCAAAGGGTTCAGCGGTTACGCCCGCCTGACCAATCCCGCCACGTGAAAGACGTTCAGCGAAGTAATGTGAGTCGGGCGTTGTTGTCGCTGCATGGCCCATCCAGATTTGCGGGCTTTGCCAACCGTCCGTTTCAAAAGGTTTCAGTGCAGATCGGAACAGGGTCCACTGAACACCATAGTCGCGCCCATCCTCACCCTTGAGGTTGGCCGTCAGATACCACCATTCGATACGGTAAGCCGGATGGGGGCCATGATCTTTGGGGAAATCGAACACATACCCTTCTTCGGGAACATCAAAGCCCTCGGCTGATCCGCCCAAGCCTGCATATCCCTGTGCCCACAGTGGAAGTGGGAAAATGATGATCAGGCAAAGCAATAGAGTTTTAACGTTCATTGGCGAACACTCTCAGCAAGTTGGCAGGGGGCAGGCGCAGCATCCGCGACGCGGGCAGGGCGGCTGCGATTATGGCCGCCAGAAGCGTCAACAGAAACAACCACAGCCAGTCCCACGGAAAGACGAACATGGGAAGTCGCCAACCAAAGGCCTGTACGTTGATCACTGCTAGCAGAACCCAGGCCAGGATCAGTCCCAGCGGCAATGCAAGGACAGCCGTCAATGCAGCCAGCAATACGCTGCGCAAAAGCTCCAGCCGTGCCAGTTGCACCCGGTTCAGGCCCAGCGCCCAGACAGGGGCGATTTGCGGCAGGCGTTGTGTCCACAGCGTTAACAGGCTGGTCAGGATGGCGAATCCCGCCACGCCAAGGGTCAGAACGTTCAGCGCCGATGTCACAACAAAGGTTTTCTCAAAGATCGCCAGTGATTGCGCCTTCATGGCCGCTTGCTGAACCACAGACCGCGGCGGCAGGTCAAATTGGGCGCGCAGGGTTTGTGCCATCGTAGTCGCGTCTTCCGGTGGCAAGCGGATACCAAACCTCCGCATCTCGGCCCCTGGTACGATACGATCCAATTGCGCCATTGAAACGATGGCTTGACCCGTTGGATTGCCATAGTCGGAATAGACCCCTGCGATCGGTAAAACGTGATCCGGGGAAAGTTGCAGCTGGGCACCGGGCCACAAGGACGCGCGTCGCGCCAGTTGTTCGTTGATAAGCACCGCGTCTCCGGCCATCACATCATCCCAAACGGATGGGGTTGAGGCAATCAACGGCCAGTGTTGCCGGTACACAGGGTCATCCACCACACCGTACAGGAACAATGGGCCCGTTTCATGGGGCAGTTCCACGCTGCGGATCGGCAAAATGGCATCGACTTGCGGGCTCAGCCACGTGGTCATCTCGTTCGCCTGATCTTCGTCATGCGCAGTCACGTACAGCTCGGCCGTCAGCCGTTGATCCAGCCAACCGACAAAGGTTAACCTGAAGCTGGAAACCATTGTTCCCACGCCGATATTTGCCGCCAAGGCCAGTAACAGGGCCATCAGGGCCAAAGACAGGCCAGGCAATTGCGCCCGTAGGTCCGCCCAGACCCATTGCGCAACGGGACCGCGCGCCGTACGCGCCAGTACAAACAGAGCCATGGCCAGAAGCGATGGCAACAACAAGGCCGCACCTGTCAGCAATCCGGCCAATAAGGTGAAACCGGCAACAAGCCCTCCAATGCTGACATAGGCCAGCGATCCTCCGACAATCAGGATCAGACCTATTGCTCCGGCGACGTGGCGCGCGCGGGAATTGCTCTGCCACGCTTGCACGCCCGGTCCTTCGAGCAAAGGCATGTTGGACAAGCGCCACAACGCGTGACCGCTGGCCAGCAGGGTTCCGAATACTGCCATGGCGATCCCAGCGACAACCCACTGAGGTTGCAGCGTCAGTTGTCCGGTCACAGGCGCGCCATAGAGCCCCCGCAAGGTTGCGGCGACATCAGGCAGCAACGCTCCGGCCAGAAAGAAGCCCAACAGCAATCCAAGACTGCCTCCGATCAGGGCCAACAGGGTTAATTCGGTCAATACCAGCCAAACCAGCCGACGCATGGACACACCCAGTGCACGCAAGGTGCGGATCATGCTGCGTCGCTGGGCAAAGGCCAGACCAACGGTGCCATTAACGATGAACAGCCCAACGGCAAAGGACAGCAGTCCAAACGCCGACAAGTTCAAATGAAAGCTGTCGGTCAATTGCGCGGTATCGACTTGCGCTGAGGGGCTGATGCGGTCCAGTTCAGGTGCGACCTGACTAAGAGGGGGCAGGTCGCGCGGTTGGTTCGGCAGCACGACAAGGCGCGAGATGACGCCTGATTGGTTCAACAGGCCCTCGGCCACGCCGATGTCAGTCAGAATCACGTCCGAAGGCAGGGCCGATGTGGTCAGAATGGGGGGCAGGCTGTCTTGACCACGCAGCAGCACCTCTAGTTCGGGGGATACAAGAACACGACCCGGAAAGGTCAACATGTCCACAGGCTCAGGCGGAGCTGCGCTCTGTTCTGCTTCAGTCACAGCAGGCAGGGCCGGGTAGGCAACCATATCCACGCCCATCAGGCGCAAGGTTCGCCCGCCGATGCGGTATGGGCCATCCAGAACCGCTGCAACCTGCCAGCCAGCACGGCGCAGGTCGACATAGCGAGAGATTGAAATCGGTCCCGACGGGTCACGCAGCTCGTCAAACTGGCCGATGGCCAGTTGAGCATTGGCACGCGCATAGCTGGCGCGTGCTTCGGCGTTGATGGCTTGTACCGCCGACCACAAACCGGTGGCCAAAGCGATGCCGATCAGCAAGGTCGCTAACTGCAATCGATGCACCCGCCAATGGGACATCAGGGCCTGAATGACGGACCATGTCATTGAATCCGCCCGCCGCTCAGCGTGACTTGACGGTCCAGTCGCGCGGCGATTTGTTGGGAATGGGTCACCAGAAGCAGTGCCGCTTTGGTATCAGCGACAAGAGACAACATCAGGTCCAGTACAGTTGCGCTGGCGGTTTCGTCCAGATTGCCTGTCGGTTCATCAGCCAGCAGCAGCTTGGGACGCGCGGCCATGGCCCGCCCGATGGCAACCCTTTGTTGCTGACCGCCCGACAGGTTCTCGGGGTAGCGGTCCAGCAAGTCAGACAGGCCCAGTCGTTCCGCCAGATGGCTGTTCCACGCCGTATCTTCGACACCGGCAAGACGCGCATGAAAGGACAGGTTTTGCGCGACCGTCAGGGACGGGATCAAATTGAATTGTTGAAACACCAGCGACACATGGTTCCGGCGCAGCGCTGCCCGTCCTGCATCATCCAGCGTGGACAGACGTGTTTCCCCCAATGTGATCTCGCCGCCGTCAAAGCTGTCCAGGGCTGCGGCAAGGTTCAGCAAGGTGCTTTTGCCACTGCCGCTTTCGCCCGTCAGCGCAAGGGTTTGTCCCTGATCCAGAACCAGAGATACATCGCGCAGCACCGGACGCCCGCCGGGATAGGATTTCTGCACCTTGTCTACGGTCAACACCATGGCTCGCCCCGCTTTTGTTCCGCAAGATGTGCAACAGTTTTTATCCATGTCCAGTCCAGACCGACCACCGGAGCGTTTCGCCGCAGGTGCAAATGACGTCTGGTGGTCTTGTGCGCAACCGCAGCACAGTCCATTCTGTGCGGACGCGTTTCCTTTGCAAATCAGGATGACATTACATGACCTTGTTGCACCAGATCATGTGGGGCAGTACTTTTTTGGGCCTTTGCTTTTTGGTCGAGATTATTCTGTTGACCTGGTGCACTTTGGTCCTTCTCAAGCTCGAGCCGAAGTTGACGGTGAAAAGCAACTTCATGGCTGTTGCCATTCCGATTGCGGTTGCCTTGGTTTTCATTGTTGCAACACACACAATACAGGTCTGGCTTTGGGCCATTGTGTGGGTGTTGCTGGATGTACTTCCGACCTGGAACTCGGCCGTTTATTTCTCGCTCGTGACGTTCACGACACTGGGTTATGGCGACATCGTTCTGGGTGAGGCGCTGCGTATCTTTGGGTCTTTTGCATCGGTTGCGGGTCTTTTGACCTTTGGCTTGTCCACCGCCTATATGGTGGCGCTTATGACACGCGTGTTAAACGACAGGTTCTTTTCCTAAAGGATCGGAGCGAACAACCGCGCCAGAGGAGCACCAAAGCGAATATATGCCGGCTGCTGTGCGAGGGTGCGCGTCAGCTCGTAACTGTTTTCAAAATCTGCATGCAGCATCTCGGCGACCCGGGTCGCAGCTTGGGTATCGAAAAACAACGCCATAGCCTCGAAATTCAGCCGGAAAGAGCGATTGTCCAGATTGGTTGTGCCAACCGCCGCCAGCGCATCATCGACCACAAAAGCCTTTTGATGCATGAAACCGTCGGTGTAGCGAAAGATTCGCGCGCCGCAGTCGCCGGCTTCGTCAAAATAGGCAAATGCGGCAAGCCAGGGCAGGCGGTGGTCGATCATATCGGGCACCAGAATGCGCACGTCCACCCCGCGCATTGCCGCGTGTTGCAGAGCGGTCATCACGTCGATATCCGGCACAAAATAAGGCGAAGCGATCCAGAGCCGTTCTTTAGCCGCAGCGATGGCGGCAAAGAACAACATCGCACCGGTTTCCGTTTCATCGCCGGGACCGGTGGCAACCAACAAGGCGTTCATGTCTTGCTCGGATTCAGAGCCCGCCCAATCCAACTCGTCGATCAGATCTTCGTCCCGGGCCCAGTGCCAGTCTTCGGTGAAAATCAGCTGCAATTGGCGCACGATATGGCCGGTCATCTTCAGATGCGTGTCGCGCCAATGACCGAAATGCTTGTCCTGCCCCAGATATTCCACGCCAACATTGTGACCGCCTATGAACCCGGTTTCCCCGTCGATGACCACGGTTTTGCGGTGGTTTCGATAGTTGAGTTGAAATCGGAAATTGGGCCCGCGCTGATCCCGCGGATTGGCCACGTCAATCCCGGCCTCCTGAAGTGCCTCAAGATAGTCAGAGGGAAGGCCGTAACTGCCCACCGCGTCGGCCATGAAACGGACACGCACCCCTCGCTTAGCCGCAGCAATCAGCTTTTCCTGCAGCTGCAGGCCCAACGCGTCAGCGCGCACGATGTAGAATTGTATCAGTATATAGCTTTTGGCTGCATCGATGGCGTCGAAGATTGCGTCAAATGTGGCCTGCCCATCAATCAGTAACTCGGCCCCGTTCCCGCGTGAGACCGGCAAATGCGCCAAAACTTCGAACGGTCTCGGGTTGATCGACATGCGTGAGGGATCAGGTTTTGAAAAGTCGGCGAAGGTTTTGATGCCCTCGACAACGCGTTCGCTTTCCTGACGTGCGATGCGGTATCCGCGAAAGCGATGGTGGCCCAGAAAAAGATAGGCGGGCACAGCGAAAAAGGGGGCCGAGACCAAAAACACAACCCAGCCAACGGCCCCTTGTGGGGTCCGCGCTGTCTGGGCCGCGCGAACCACGAACACCGCTGCCGTTGCATAGAGGGCAAAAACGACGGCAGAAACTAGCAATGTCCACATAAGGTTAAGGCTCCGGGATGGGTCAGTTCGCCCCAGTGTAGACCCGAGACCAATCCTGCGCCATATCCACAATGACCCAACCCATTTCCGGGCCTTTGTCCAGTCCGTCAGCCAGCTTTCCTATGGCGCTTTCGCGGTCATAGGCCCATTCACGGTCTGCATCCGTATGATGGATCAGCACGCCCAATCTGGGACCGTCACCGGCGGTGACCCATTGCATCATCGCAAAGTCCCCGTCCGAGTTTCCGCCGGCCAGAATCGGGCGCTTGCCGATTGTACGTTCGATGTTGATGGGTTTGCCTTCTTTGTCATCGATGAACGCGATACCCGGCGCCTTGATGATCGTCGGCGAGCCATCAATCACCTCATAGCTGGTGTTGCCATAGGTTCCCAAAACCTGATTGGGCGGAATGCCATAGGCTTCCTCGGCGAAGACACGCATGAAATGCAGACCACCGCCCGAGACAATGTACGTGGTGAACCCTTCATCCCGCAAATAACGCAAAAGTTCGACCATCGGCTGATAGGTCATCTGGTCGTAAGGAAGATCGGTATCGGGATGACGCTCTGTCGCCAACCAATCGGCCACAGCAGTCTGGAACTCTGCAACGCTGTCACCGGAATGCGTGGTGTTCACGACTTCAATCAACGCGTCATGGCCGCCCTCTAAAACCGTTGCCAGATCTCCTTTGGCGGCGGCTTCCAGTACGGGTGTTGTCAGGATCGACGGATCTTGCTCTGCCATTTCTGCAAGGCGGTCCATGGCAAAGATGAACTGGAAATAAACGGGCTGTTCCGCCCAAAGCGTTCCATCGTTGTCGAAGACAGCTATTCGGTCCGATGGGGTAACATAGTTGGGGCTGTTTTGGCGGGTCACGCCGTCAACAAAGGCGACAATCTGATCTTTGGCATGACTGTTGGTCCAACTGGGTAGCGGATCAGCACAAGCAAGGTGCGTGGTCAGGGCAAGCGCAGCGGCAAGAATTAGGGGCTTCATTGCAATCCTCTGAAATAAGGGAGGGCCGCCGCTTTGTCGGCGACCCTTGAGTTTACGACACCAAAATCAGTTGTTTGTCGGTGTACTTAGCTTGTTCATCACCTGATCAAGGCTGAAGCTTGCCGCCTTCTGACGCGGCGGGAACTCCTGGAAGGTGCTCAAAAAAGCTCCTACGTATTGTTGCGCGGGCACCAGGAAGTAAACGCGGTCAATCATCCAGTCGTAATAAGTATTGGACGTGCGATAACCGCGCTCGTAAGGGTCACGGCGCAGGTTGACGATAATCGGAACGCGCAATTCGGTGAATGGCTCCATCCAGGCTCGCAACGTGGCCCATGCCTTCTGCTCGAGGAAGATCAGCTTCCAATCATCAAAGCGCAGCGCCGTCAGATCGCCATCGTCCGAGAAATAGAAGATCTCGCGACGCGGGCTTTCCGTGGTTTCACCCGTCAGCAGCGGTAGGATGTTGTAACCATCCAGATGCACCTTGTAGTCACGGCCCATCGCGGGGGACGAATAACCGGCTTTCAGCTTCTCTTTGATTTCAGGATCGCCGGCAACGGCCAGATAGGTTGGCAACCAGTCCATATGATGCACGATCTCGTTGTTCACGGAACCAGCTTCGATCTGGCCGGGCCAACGCACCATCGAGGGTACACGCCAGCCACCTTCCCAGTTGGTGTTCTTCTCACCCCAGAACGGGGTCGAAGCTGCATCCGGCCAGGTGTTGTAGTGGGGCCCGTTGTCGGTCGAGTAATGCACGATGGTGTTTTCAGCGATGCCCAACTCATCCAGCAGGTCAAGCAGCTGACCCACATGCATGTCATGTTCGATCATGCCAGCGGTGTATTCGTCTGCGGGACCTCCGTAGATCTCATTGGCCTGCTGGCGCATCTCGTCTTTGACATGCGTGCGGAAGTGCATCCGCGTGCCGTTCCACCAGACGTAGAAGGGTGTGCCGTTTGCATTGGCTTCTCGAATGAACTCGACGGCAGCTTCCAGCGTTTCCTCATCCACCGTTTCCATACGCTTACGGGTCAGAGGACCAGTGTCTTCAATCGGGCCGCCAGCGGTCGAGCGAATGACACCGCGCGGGCCATACGCCTCGCGGAAGGTCCGGCCGTCGGGCAGGATCGCGTCACCGGGATAGTCTTCATGCTCGGGTTCTTCTTCGGCGTTCAGGTGGTAGAGATTGCCAAAAAACTTATCAAAACCATGGTTTGTCGGAAGATGTTCATCCCGATCACCCAGGTGGTTTTTACCAAACTGACCCGTCACATAACCGTGGTCTTTCAACAGCCCGGCGATGGTTGGGTCTTCGACTTGCATCCCTTCTTTGGCACCGGGCAGACCCACTTTGGACAAGCCGGTGCGGAACACGGACTGTCCCATGATGTAAGACGAGCGACCGGCGGTGCAGGATTGCTCGCCATAATAGTCGGTGAAGATCATGCCTTCTTTGGCAACGCGGTCGATGTTGGGCGTGCGGTATCCCATCAGACCCATGGTGTAGGCCGAGATGTTGGACTGACCAATGTCATCGCCCCAGATCACAAGGATATTGGGTTTCTGATCCTGCGCCCAAGCTGGGATGGCCAGTGCCAACGCGACAGATGCTACAGCAAACTTGCGCAGTCCTTTGCGCCATGAGTCTGTTAGGGGACGGGGTGGTGACATGATATGCTCCTGATCTGAACGAGCCAAAGGGCTCGGAGAACCACAGAAAAAGCCGACGATCAAAACTGCATGAAGATCGCGGCGGTAAATTATTGATTCCCATCTGAAATGCGCGGTCGGGTGAGGAATCAAACACTGCTAGCTTAAGTCAGAATTAGCGCTATAAACTCATCATATGATAATATTAGATATTTCTTATGTGAGGCCGGATGAATATTTCGAAGCTTTTACAAGGCACAGGATGGTTCAGGGAACGTTCGGCCGCATTTCAGGCCGACTTGGCATCGTGCGGTATCCTGAAAAACATCGAAGCCGGAGAGACGCTGTATCACTACGGAGATCCCGCAAACGGCATTTATGTGGTCCTGAGCGGTGGCGTACAAATCACCGCACCGGCGGATGATGGGCAAGAGTTTGTCTTGCACCGCGAAGGTGCGGGGTTTTGGATCGGTGACTTGGCTTTGTTTGCAGGAGCCCTGCGGTTGGTTAGTGTGATTGCCACACAGGCGACAAAAACGATTTTTTTCCCGAATGCACGGATCATGCGACTGGTGCAGAACAATCCGGATTATATCCGCGATTTCTATGCTCTGACGCATGACAACATGCAGACCGCCCTTAGGATCATGGCCAATCTGGCGGTCACGGGCACCGAAAAACGTTTGGTTTTGCGCTTGCTCCATCTGGATGAGGGCACCGCGAAGAACGGAGATTGGATTGACGTGTCACAGGACGAGTTGGCCGCGATGATTGCAGTGTCGCAACCTACGTTGCACAGAAACTTGCACCATTTGGCGGATTTAGGCCTGATCGAGCTTGGCTATGGCCGTGTGCGGTTGCTGGATCGGCGTGCCTTGATTGCCAGCTGCCAGACCTGACGTGATCCGCCCGCTATGAAATTCGCGCCGACAGATAGTTCAAATCCTTTTTCAGCTCTGGCCTGATTGCACCCAAATTCGGTGTGTCTTTCAGAGTTTCGATCCAGTGACGCGGTGGGTTCTTCCCGGCAGAACGTGACCACTCAAGTGACCCTAAAATAGACTGGGCGTCCGAATCTAGGATTTCCGGGATCTCGCATCCGTTCAGTGCCGCCCAGACGCCAGTCCATAGACGTCCGACCGACCACGGGTTGTAGCCGCCGCCACCCAGAACAAGGCATCTGGGCGCCATGTCACGCAAGCTTGCCACCGCGTGCCAATGCGCATTGTTTGAAAGGGTCAGGCGGGACAAAGGGTCCTCGGCCACAGCGTCTGCGCCGCATTGCAGGACGATGGCTTGGGGCTTGAAGGCTTCAGCGGCGGGAAGGATCAATTGGTCAAGAATTGCATTGAACTCATCATCATTCGTGTTCCGGGCGACCGGTAGGTTAAAAGCGGCTCCACCGGCATCATCCTCCAACGCGCCGGTAAAGGGCCATCGCCGGGCTTCGTGCACTGAAATCATGCGCAGTTTTGTTGAGCCGTGAAACGCAACCTCGACCCCGTCACAGTGATGGGCATCAATGTCGATATAGACCACACGGTCAAGGCCTGCATTCAACAGGGTCTGGATCGCCAGGACCGGATCATTGAGATAACAAAACCCGTTGGCCCGATCGGCCAGCCCATGATGTGTTCCGCCAGCTGGGTTGAAAACGATGCCGCCGTCGCGGATGAGTTCTGCTGCCAACATGGACCCGCCCGCCGCCGTGGCAGGGCGTCGGTACATTTCGGGGAAAACAGGGTTTGACAAAGTGCCCAGCGCGTAGCGCTCGCGCGTTTCGTCCGACACGTTCTGTTCTTGTTCCGCCTTTTGCAAAGCGGCAATGTAGTCCGGAGTATGATACGTTTCTAACGCGGAGGGTTTGGCGCATGGGCTGACGCGATAGTTTTCGGGCGTCAACCAGCCCAGAGCGCGGCACAGGTCAATAACCGTTGAAACCCGTGGAATGGCCAGCGGGTGCTTCGAGCCGTAAGTCGAGTTTCGGTAAATTTCCGATCCGATGAAAACGGGGTTCTGCATGGCTTAGCGGGCAGGGGCCTGACGATCATCTTCGCCCAATCTGCCGTCTAAGGACATCATGATAGCAACCGGGCGCAGCGCAGGAATATGGCTGAAGACAATCAGGATACACACCGTCATCGGAACACTCAGGAATGCGCCAATAAGGCCCCAAACAGTTGTCCAGAAGGTTAGGGCCAGAATAACCAGAAATGTCGACATGTTCAGCGAGCGCCCCAGCATGGCGGGGTCCAGAAAATTGCCGATCAGAAACTGCAGCGTCCCGCAGCCAAAAACAATGACCAGAAACGGACCGATGGTCTCAAACTGAACCAACGCGATCATGGCAGGAAAGACAACGGCGATGATCGACCCTATGGAAGGGATGAAGTTCAGCGCAAAGGTCAAAACCGCCCATGTTTCCGCGTATTCCAGTCCCAAAGCTCGAAACACAGAATAACTGATGCCTGCGGTAATCAGGCTGATTAGCGTTTTAACTCCAACATAGCGCTGCAAACTGACCGAGATTGCATCCAGCATTGTTGAAAATTCAGCTCCGGTCTTAGGGTCTCCGGCGGCGAGTTGTATCTTTTTGCGAAAGGCAAGACGTTCAGCCATCAGAAAAGCGACATAGAGGCTGATGAGAAAGAACTGGTTCAGCAATGATGTGGCGCTGCCCAGAAGCAGGCGACCGATGAAACTCATGTCGATATTGACCAGATTGTCCCGAATGAACCTGGTTACGTCATTTCCCACCAGTCCGGTGATGCGTTCCACCGCGCCGTCAAACTGGTTTTCATACGTGCTGATCGACCTCGCAAACTGCGTGGCCTGGCTGCCAAGGATGTACATGATCATGAACAAACCGGCTAAAACAACAGTGACGCCGGCAATATTGGCCAGCCAAACCGGTGCGCGTGTCAATGCCGATACCCGGTCACTCAGCGCGAGGATCAGAACGTTGATAAGAAGCGCCATGGCCAGCGGAATCAAAAAGGTTGCCCCAGCATAGAGGCCCACAACAATCAGAGTCGCGACAATACATGTGTCGCGCACCACTGACAGGCGCAACCTGGGTCGAACATCGGTGTCATTTAGATCCGGGGTCATTTGCCCTCCTGTATGTTCGACGAAGCCTGAGCTGCCGTGGTACTGTGCTGAATAATCCTGCACGCGCAGTAGGTCGGATGCAATGCGTTGACCGACGCGATTGACCGCATTTTTCGATTTGATACCGATGACGGGTTCTGTGTTTTTTTCCGGTGGGTTAGGGTTAAAGGATGACCAAACCTGCGAATCCTCTGTTCGGCCGACTGGTTCGGGCCCTGTGGCTGGCGCTGCGCCGGTTCGGCAGCAAAAATGGACCCGTCATGAGCAGCCATGTCGCCATGTCGTTGATGTTGGCACTCTTTCCATTCGTGCTGTTCACCGTTGCTTTGGCCGGTTCGCTTTCGCAGGGCTATGTGACCAATGAGTTGATCGAGTTGATCTTCGGCGCGTGGCCCAAGGATGTTGCCGATCCAATTGTGGCTGAACTTCGCGCGGTTCTGGCCGAATCGGGCACTGGTGTCATCACTTTGGGTGGTCTTCTGGCAATCTACTTTGCGTCGAATGGCGTGGCTGCGGTGCGCGCGGCCATGAATCAGGCCTACCACGATCAGGACAGCTGGCCGTTTTGGAAAACCCGGCTGCTGTGTCTGGTTTTGGTTATTTTAGGTGGGGCAGCTATTCTGGTCATCGCCACGGTAGAAGTGATTTTGCCGGTCTACACCAATCTTGTGGCCGAACACACGGACGTACCTGTGACACAATGGCTGTCGGTCGATCGCCTGCGCTGGACATTCACTGTGGGGGTGCCAGCGGGCACGGTCCTTCTGGCCCATCTCATCTTGCCGACCCGTCGCCATAAGCTTTCGCAAATCCTGCCCGGCGTGGTGCTGACTTTGGCTTTATGGACGGCAGGTGGGTGGGCGTTTTCGATCTACATCAGCCAATTCGCCACCTACAGTGCTACGTATGCGGGGCTGGCTGGTGCTATGGCGGCTTTGATCTTTTTGTATCTGTGTTCGGCTATGCTGATCTTAGGCGCAGAGTATAACGGCGCTTTGATGGACCTGAACAACGCAACAGACGGGGAGAAGGCATGAGGACCTTTGTTCTTGCTTTCTGCCTGCTGCTGGCAGGAGGGGCTAAGGCCCAAGATTATGTTGGCTCGGATCAATGTATTGACTGCCACCAGCAAGAAGCTGAAGCCTGGGCAAACTCACACCATGCGCTGGCCTGGACAAACGTGGAAGATGGCGCGCTGGTCGCAGATTTTGAGGGTACCCGATTTGAACTTGATGGGATGACAGTCGAGTTCGGAAAAGACGCAGACAGTTATACGGCCCGCGTCACCGAAAAGGACGGCGTAACAACAGATTACGACGTGCATTCTGTCGTCGGGATCGAGCCGTTGCAGCAATACCTGTTTGAAACTGAACCGGGGCGTTTGCAGAGCTTTGACGTGGTCTGGGATACCGAACGCAAGGAGTGGTATCACCTCTATCCCGATCAGGATTTGCCACCGGATGACGGATTGCATTGGACGGGCCCATACAAGAATTGGAACAGCCGCTGTGCCGAATGCCATGCAACTGGGTTCGAAAAGAATTATTCTGCTGACACAAGATCTTATGCGTCACAACAGGTTGAAATTGGCGTCGGGTGCGAAGCCTGTCACGGTCCGGGATCCGCGCATATCGATTGGGTGAACGGGCAGGGCATTTCCGACAATCTTGGACCAGCAGGATTTCTGATGAACTGGGGCAAGGGACGAACCGAGGCGGCAATTCAGCAATGTGCCGGGTGCCATTCCCGGCGCGAGGCGCATGGCGATGGCAACCCTATGCCCGGCACGCCCTATCACGACGCCTATAATCTGGCGCTGTTGAGACCCGGATCATACCACCCGGACGGACAGATATTGGATGAGGTGTATGTCTACGGTTCGTTCCTGCAATCGAAGATGTATGCGCAAGGCGTCGGTTGCATGAACTGTCATGAACCCCACAGCGCTGAGCTGAAAGCGGAAGGAAACGGGGTTTGCACGCAGTGTCATTCCCCGGCAGGGAACGCGGACTTTCCGACGCTTACAGCAAAAGAATACGATACGCCCGCACATCATCATCATCCTGAAAACAGTGACGGCGCGCAGTGCAAAAGCTGCCATATGATCGAAAGGGTTTATATGGGCGTCGATGGTCGCCGCGATCACAGCTTCCGCATTCCACGGCCTGACCTGGGGCTGGGCGTCGATGCCTGCACCGATTGTCATGAAGATCGGGATCAGGACTGGGCGGCCAATCAGATCGAAGGGTGGTTCCCGGACGCCGCTCATCGGGGCCCGCATTTTGGGACGGTTTTCAAGGCTGCGGCTGAAGGGGGGTTGGACACGCCCGAAGGTTTGCTGGCCGTTGCTATGGATCCATCCCAGGCCGGAATCGTGCGTGCGACAGCGGCTTACTTGCTGCAACCCTTCGCTTCCCCGGATTTGGCCAAGGCGACGGCGTCATTGCTGCAAAACGATGATCCTCTGATCCGCGCCAATGCCGTAGCCTTGCAACGTCAGGCCAGCCCGGTCGAGCAGGTACAGCGATTGGAACCTTTGCTGTCAGACCCATTGCGGAATGTGCGTATTGCTGCTGCGAAAGAGTTCCTGACGATACCACCGCAAGCTCTTTCACCTCAGCAACAATCGCTGGCCGGGCAGGGTATGTCAGAGTGGCAGCAGGCGATTGCGAACCGATTGGATTTCCCGGAAACCCATCTGGTTCTGGGGGGCATGGCTTTGACGCTGCGCAATGCGCCTGCCGCAGAGCAGGCGTTTCGCGAAGTCGTAACTTTGGACCCCCAAAGGGGCGAAGCGTGGCCCATGTTGGTGCAACTGGCGCATATCAATCGTGGTCCCGACGCCGCGCGCGCCGTGCTGCGTGAGGCGCTGGACTTGTTGCCTAACGACCCGAATCTGCGGCAGTTGTCGCAACAGCTTGATCCCTGATCCGGCACATCCCCGCCCGAATTGCTCCATTTTCACGGCAAGATTTCACGTTACGGACGGGATGAGTGCGCTGTTCAGAGGTGAAATATGTCCAAAAATGCGAAATCGCCACCAACTGTGGGTGTCAGCTCGGTTTCCCTTGCGCAACGTATAGAAGAGCTGCGCGGGCGCGCACCGGTATACGTTTCACATGGGGAAGCGTTGATGTTGCAGGGCATGGCAAACGCCTCTTTCCGTGCGCAATGCCTGACCGAAGATCGTATTCGCCTGGAGGATTAATCTCCGCCGCGAAACCCTGTTGCCACAACAAATTTTTCGGAACTGTCCGAGCGTGAAGCAGGCGGTTTCACGTTGGCGACTTTCTGGAATTTCTGCTTCAACAGCTTTTGCAAATCGCCCTCGGCGCCTCCTGCCAGAACCTTGGCTACGAAGGTGCCACCTTCTTCCAACACATCAAACGCAAAGTAAGCCGCCGTTTCGCACAGGGCCATGATGCGCAAATGGTCCGTCTGTTTGTGACCCGAAGACGCAGCGGCCATGTCTGACATCACAACGTCGGCTTTACCGCCAAGCCATTCTTTGACCTTTACGTCGGCGTCGTCTTCCATGAAATCCAGAACATGGGCGGTTGCACCAGCAACCGGTTCGACCTCTTGCAGGTCGACGCCCAAAACGGTCCCGATCCGTTTGCCGCTTTTCTCGCCCAGCGCGTTTACGCGTTTGACCGCGACTTGCAGCCAGCCTCCGGGTGCACAGCCCAAATCCACGACGCGCGCACCCGGTACGAGAAACCTGAATTTATCGTCCAGTTCCAGTATCTTAAAAGCCGCGCGCCCGCGAAACCCTTCGGCCTGAGCGCGTTTGACATACGGATCGTTCAACTGTCGTTCAAGCCACCGGGTCGAGCTGAGCTTGCGCCCGCGCGCGGTTTTAACCTTGACCTTCAGGTCGCGCTGCCCGCGGCCCGAGTTGTTTTTACCAGTCGGTGTCTTCGCCATCAGAACGGTCCGTCTTCCAATACTCCGTCCGCGCTCATCTGTGCATAAAGCAGGCCCTCGCGCAGCCCACGATCCGCCACGGAAAGGCGATCAGTGGGCCAACAGCGTAGCAATGCCTGCAAAATGGCCGAGCCGGACATGATCAGGGCCTGCCTGTCGTCCCCAATCCGAGGATCCCTGCGCCGCCCGTGAGGGCCGAGTTCTAAATACCCGCGTATGACTTTGTCAATCTGATCGCTGGTCATGCGCAGACCATCCACTTTGGTCCGGTCATAGCGCTTGAGTCCCAGATGCGAGGCCGCAACGGTTGTCACCGTGCCGCTGGTGCCGACGATCTGGAACCCTTCGCGGGTTTGTTCGTCCTTGTACGGTGCGAAATCTGCCAGGTTTTCCTCAAAAAACCAGCTCATAAGAGCGAAGCGGGCTGCATCATCTTCCACGTCGTGGAATTGGTCGCGCAAGGTGGCAACCCCCAAAGGAACACTGATCCAATCCACGACTTTTGCCGCCGGAAAAGGGCTGTCGGCGGTGTGAAACCCGTTGTGCAAGCGCATGATTGCAGCCGGGCGATCACGACGCGGCACCGATGAAATGTCGATCCATACAAGTTCGGTCGAACCGCCACCGATGTCGACGACCAATAGTTGTTCGGTCTTGGTTGAGACCAGCGGCGCGCAGGAGATCACCGCTAGACGTGCTTCTTCCTCGGGCTGGATAATTTCCAATGTAAGCCCGGTCTCGCGCTTTACCTGTCGAATGAACTCACGTGAATTCTTGGCACGACGACATGCTTCGGTCGCAATCAAACGCATCCGCTTGACCTTGTTGCGTTTCAGCTTTTGCTGACAGATCCGCAGAGCTTGCACGGTACGCGACATAGACGCCCGCGACAGCCGTCCGGTGCGTTCCAGACCCGAGCCCAGCTGCACGGATTTGGAGAAGCTGTCGACCACATGGAACCCGCTCCCCTTGGGTTGGGCAATCAACATGCGGCAGCTATTTGTTCCCAGATCCAGTGCTGCATAGAGTGCATCCGGATCGGGTCTTGCCGGCGCGGGGCTTTCAACCGCCTTCGGGAACGCGCCCGCACCTTTGGGACGCTTGGGCGCCATTCGTCACGCCCTCCGATTTTCGAGTTAATTTGACCCTAGGCGGGGGATCGCCGACGCGCAAGCAAATTCAATTTTGAATTTAACGTGAGTGTCACACAGCGTTCATACTGAAATGCGATCCCCACGCGGGATCCCCGGTACGGGATTCTCTACCAGCTTTCAGCCAGATACGGAGATTGCCATGAAAGACGAACACACCCTTTCTTTCGATGAATATGATGAGGTCGTAAACCCACGTCCTGAAGAATGTGAATTTGACCGGGTGGTCGAGCGCGCCTTGTCACGTCGCGGATTCCTGGGCGGTGTTCTTGCTATGGGCAGTTTCACAGCCGTTGGCGGCGCGCTGATTCCTTCGGGCGCGCGTGCGGCAGCTGACCGGTTCTCGTTCGAGGCGATCCCTGTATCCACTGCTGACGACGTGATTGTACCTCCGGGCTACAAGGCCGAGGTGATGGTACGCTGGGGCGACCCGCTGTGGTCTGACGCGCCCGAGTTTGATCACGCGACCCGCGGCACTGCTGCCAGCCAGGAGCGCGCATTTGGCGACAACACCGACGGTCAGGACGTGTTCTTCCATGACGGTCACGTGCTGCTGGTCGTTAACAACGAATATACCAACCGTGACATCCTTTGGGGCAACAATCCCGATGCCAAGGCGGCCTCGGACGACGATGTTGCCAAGGGTATGATGGCGCATGGTGTGACTGTGGTCGAGATTGCCAACACGGATGGCACATGGGGCATCGTCAAGGACAGCCCGTATAACCGTCGTATCACGCCGCAGACCGATATGACGATCACCGGGCCTGCGGCTGCTCATGATCTGATGAAAACCGCAGCGGACCCGACAGGCACCACCTCGAAAGGGACCTGGAACAACTGCGGCAACGGTATGACCCCATGGGGCACTTATCTGGCCTGTGAAGAAAACTTTAACGGCTACTTCTCGGCAGAAGACGAAAACCACGAGGTCAGTGCCGAACTCAAGCGCTATGGCGTCTCGTCGAAAGATTGGGGGTATGGCTGGGCCAAGATCGATGATCGGTTCGACGTGTCGAAAAACCCCAACGAACCAAACCGCGCCGGTTATGTGGTCGAGATCGACCCGACCGATCCAACCTCGACCCCGCGCAAGCTGACCGCCCTGGGCCGTTTCAAGCACGAAAACGCGGAAGCTGTAGTGAACAATGACGGTCGTGTTGTTGTGTACATGGGCGACGATGAACGTGGCGAATTCCTGTATCGCTTTGTTTCAGATGGGGTTTACGCCGCTGGCGTTGACACCAACGCTCTGCTGGAAAACGGCACCTTGTCTGTTGCCAAGTTCAATGACGACGGCACAGGTGAATGGCTGGATCTGACGCCCGAGACGACCGGTTTGGCTTCGCAGGCTGAAATCAGCATCCACACCCGTCAGGCCGGTTCTGCCGTAGGTGCGACAACCATGGACCGCCCGGAGTGGGTTGCTGCCAACCCGAATGTGGCCGAGGTTTACTGCTGCCTGACCAACAACAAGAACCGGGGCGTGAAGCCGAATGCCGGTGGTGATGACACCTCGGTCAACGGTCCGAACCCGCGTGAGGCCAACAACTACGGCCAGATCGTGCGCTGGCGTCCTGAAGGTGGCGATCATACCGCCTCGGGCTTTGCTTGGGATCTGTATGTGCTGGCGGGCAACCCCAACGTGCATCAGGATGCTTACGGTGGGTCTGACAACGTTAATGCAGACAACATGTTCAACTCGCCCGATGGTCTGAAGTTCGATAGCAATGGCCTGCTGTGGATCCAGACCGACGGCAACTATGGCAACGAAGGCGACTTCGAAGGGCAGGGCAACAACCAGATGCTGGCGGGTGACCCGGTTACCGGTGAAATCCGCCGTTTCCTTGTTGGCCCGAATGAGTGTGAGATCACCGGCCTCAGCTGGTCACCGGATCGCCGCACCATGTTCGTGGGCATCCAGCACCCGGGTGAGGATGGCAACAGCCACTGGCCCGAAGGCGGTGATGCAGTGCCGCGTTCGGCGATCATCGCGGTGACTCGCGAAGATGGTGGCCTGGTCGGCTAAACCGTATTGACCCTGTGAAATAGTGCCCCGGGCGGATATCTCCGCCCGGGGTTTTTTCGTTTTATGCAGCGCTTTCATAGTGACGTTGAGAATTATGATATGCGTGTTTGCCGTTTGTTTGTGTAAAAGCGCCCTTGGCTAGCATTGGCAAAAAGGTCGCTGGAAAAGCGCCGTGTGTCGAAAACCGACCGACCAAAGCTAAGTTTGAAGTTTAGAACCGGCCCATCGGGTTAGGAGGAATCACAGCAATGCCTGACGTCACAATCGTGTACTGGCGCGACATTCCCGCTCAGGTCATCGTCGGCAAAGGCCGTCGTGGCGCAAAGCGGCAGTTGGAAGAACGGTTCGAGCAAGCCATCGACCGGGCTGCCATGAAGGTGAACGCCAAGGACAGTGATGCCTACCTGGCCGAATGGCGCAAAGCCGAACCCTTCGCAGTAGACGGTGATCCAGCCGAGATTGCCGAGACTGAGGCGGCGCGTCTGGAAACGGAATACGATCAGGACCGCATCAAAGCGCTGATCGCCAATGACGGTTGGGCGTAAGCCCAGATTTTTATGGGAGGCCAAAATGGCTTTGCTGAACTTCAAAAAACGTGATGCGGTCGAAACCGGCCCTGTGAACCCAACCGTCGAAGCCTTTTTGCAAGGCTATTCGATCGAGGTTATGCCGCGTACCGCCGAAAAGGTCGACGATTTCCGCGCGCTGCTGCCTGAAGGCACGCGCGTCTATATCGCTCATATTGAGGGCACCCCGATTGAAGACATGGTCAAGACCGCCAAGCGCATCGCGGCCGAAGGCTATCCGGTGATGCCGCACTTCCCGGCGCGGATCATTAAGGATGCCGCGACGCTGGAGAACTGGATTTCCATGTATCAGGGCGAAGCGGGTGTTGATCAGGCGTTGCTGCTGGCCGGTGGCGTTGCCAACCCGCATGGTGATTTCGACAGCTCGATGCAACTGATGGAAACAGGCCTGTTTGACAAGGCGGGCTTCAAGCGTCTGCATGTGGCTGGTCACCCGGAAGGCAACAAGGACATCGACCCCGATGGCTCGACCAAGAATGTGGACGACGCGCTGCGTTGGAAGCAAAAGTTCTCGGAAACCACCGACGCGGAAATGGCGTTGGCGACACAGTTTGCCTTTGACGCCAAACCGATCATCGCATGGGCCGACAGCCTGAAAGAAGCGGGTATCGACCTGCCGATCCATATCGGTATCGCGGGTCCGGCCAAGCTGCAAACGCTGATCAAGTTCGCCATCGCCTGCGGCGTTGGCCCGTCTCTGAAAGTTCTGCAGAAACGCGCCATGGACGTGTCCAAGCTGTTGCTGCCGTACGAGCCGACCGACGTTATCACCGAACTGGCCGAGCACAAAGCGGCCAACCCGGATTTCAACATCACCAATGTGCACTTCTTCCCGCTGGGTGGAATCAAGACCAACGCCAACTGGGCGATCAATAACGGCGGCGCTTCGGCAAAGCCTGTAAACTCCTAAGGAACGGACATGACCCGTACAGTCGTAGAATCAAAAACAAAAACCGCCGTTCTGGGCTTTGACGAACCGTTCTGTGTGATCGGTGAGCGGATCAACCCGACAGGCCGCAAGAAACTGGCGGCCGAACTGGAAGCGGGCGATTTCTCGACCGTTGAGAAAGACGCGCTGGCGCAGGTGATGGCTGGTGCAACCGTTCTGGATATCAACGCGGGCGTTGTCTACAACTCGAACCCCAACCCAAACGAGACCGAGCCGCCGCTGATGCGCAAGATCGTCGAACTGGTGCAGGGTCTGGTTGAAGTGCCGCTGTGCATCGACTCGTCGGTTCCGGGTGCCCTTGAAGCCGGTCTTGAGGCCGCAGAAGGCCGTCCGCTGCTGAACTCGGTCACCGGCGAAGAAGAACGTCTGGAACTGGTTCTGCCGCTGGTCAAAAAGTACAACGTACCGGTTGTGGCGATCTCGAACGATGACACGGGTATCTCGGAAGACCCCGATGTCCGTTTCGACGTTGCCAAGAAAATCGTTGAGCGTGCCGCTGACTTCGGCATCCCGGCACATGACATCGTCGTAGACCCGCTGGTCATGCCGATTGGCGCGATGGCGACGGCCGGTCAGCAGGTATTCGCTCTGGTCCGCCGTTTGCGCGAAGAGCTCGGCGTGAACACCACTTGCGGCGCGTCCAACATTTCGTTCGGTTTGCCAAACCGTCACGGCATCAACAACGCCTTCCTGCCGATGGCGATGGGCGCTGGCATGACCTCGGCCATCATGAACCCGGTCGCGTTGCCGGTGACACAGAAAAAGATCGCCGAGAAGAAAGAAGCCGTGGCCGCAGCTGGCATCATTCTGCCTGAAGGCATGGATGACGAAGCATTTGTACAGATGTTTGGTCTGGGATCGACCAAGCCGCGCGCTGGTAAAGAGATGGAGGCCATTCGTGCCGCCAATCTGCTGACCAACAACGACCCGCATGGCGGCGAGTGGATCCGGTTCAACAAAGCCCCGGACGAAGCCGGCGCCGCAGGTGCGGCCGGTGGTCGTCGCGGTGGTGGTCGTCGCCGTCGCGCCTGATCAAACCTAAGCTGACACCAAAGGCCGGGCCCTGTGCCCGGCCTTTTTGACTCTGATCAATGTCGAATACGCAGAAGGTTTCACAATAGCCGGATCATTCGCACAAAGATCAGGTGGCAACATGAGTAAACATCATCCCCCGAAACTCTCGGATGCAGACCTGACTAAACGTCTCAACAAGAAGGATTATTTCGATCAGCTGATCGATTTACAAGCCAAGCTTTCCAGAATTCAACAAGCTTATCTTTTTCATGGCCTTAAGGGCGTTTTGGTCTTTGAAGGGTGGGATGCAGCAGGAAAAGGGGGAACCATTCGCCGGATCAGCCAAGCGCTGGACCCGCGCAGTTTCAAGGTGTGGCCCATTGGTGCGCCCAGAAACTACTACCTCAACCGGCACTACCTTTTGCGGTTTTGGGAACGTTTGCCGCCTGCCGGCGCGATCTCGGCTTTTGACCGCAGTTGGTACGGTCGGGTTCTGGTTGAGCGGATTGAAAAGCTGACGCCGGAAGAACGCTGGCGCGCTGCCTATCGGGAAATCAACGATTTTGAGCGGATGCTTGCGGATGACGGCACGCGGATCGTCAAACTGTTCTTTCATATCTCGCAGGACGAACAGATGCGCCGGTTTACCGAGCGGCTGACAAACCCTTTGAAGCGCTGGAAGCTGACTTATGAAGACTTTCGAAACCGCGAGAAATGGGATGTGGCCGAGGTCGCTGTTGACGAAATGCTGGCGCGCACCTCGACCGAGTTGGCCCCTTGGCACGTCATCCCTGCGAACAACAAGAAACATGCGCGAATCAAGGCGATGCAAGCCATTGTTGATGCGTTTTCTGATGGCGTTGACCTGAACCCGCAGCACTTGGACAAACGGACGCTGGAAGCCGCAGGAGAAGCGCTGGACGTCGACCAATCGTTGATCGATAGCCTGCGCGCTCGGACCGAGTGATAATTTAAGCCTGATCTGTCCCGCGCTGGGTTGAACCTCTGTCCGCACTGGTGGTATCTCAAAGGGCGCGGCGGGTATGATGTAATGGTAGCCTGTCAGCTTCCCAAGCTGAACGCGCGGGTTCGATTCCCGCTACCCGCTCCAAAACTCCAGAAAAATCATTGACCAGCGCTTATCCTGTTGCCGCCCGTAAAGACTCACGGCAAATCAATCTTGTAGACAGTTCCACAGAGCGACCGGGAGCGTTTGTTTCGATCATGTGAATCAATTCCAGAGCCGCTTTTTGACCCATCTCGCGATGAGGGACGTGAACTGTCGTAAGGGCGGGGGAAACGATACGGGCCAATTCGATGTCGTCAAACCCCGTGATCGAGACATCGTCAGGTACGCGCAGCCCCATCTCTTGGGCTTGTCGCATGGCCCCAACGGCCAGAACGTCGTTACCACAAAGAACCGCTGTGGGTGCCTGAGCGTGTGACATGAGATCCCTGAAAGCCTCGGCCCCATTTTCGATTTCATACGTGGTCTCCGCAAGGATCAGATCATTTGAAGCCAGCCCATTTTCAACCATCGCATCCCGAATCCCCTCAATTCTCAGCCGTGCGCGATCGTTGCCTTTGCTGATGCCTGAAATCGTTGCAAGGCGAGTATGACCCAGTGCAATGACCTGCTGAGCCAGAGTTTTCATGGCTTGCCGGTTGTCGAATCCGACGGATGGCGTCCGGTTGGTCGGACTGAACGACCAGGCAACCAAAGCTGGTACCTTTTGTCGTTCAAGATAATCATAAATTTGATCATCGCGATCATGGCCGATCAGCAAAAGCGCGTCAGCGCCACGGGCCACAAGGGTTCGGATCTGTTCTTGTTCGACTTCGGGTTTGTACGCAGAGCTGGATACCAACAGCGTGTATCCGCGTTTGTGAATTTCTTCCTGAAAAGCTTGTAACCCGCGCGCAAAAATGGCGTTTTCCATCGTCGGAATGATTGCTCCGATCGTAAAAGACCGTTTCGCCGCCATCACGCGCGCAGCAAAGTTCGGAGTATATCCCAAAGCGTCAACCGCAGATAAAACACGCCTCCGCGTCGCTTCGACGACCTGCTGCGGATTGTTCAGACACCGCGATACGGTGGCAGTTGAAACACCCGCAGCCTTGGCAACGTCATCCAGCGTCGGTGCGGATCGATGTTTTGACATTTTCAAACTCATAATTCCGTTTGCCCTAAGTTATGCGTTTTTGGGGGGCGATGAAAGTATAGATGTAAGCGCTTGCATTTATAATGTAAGCGCTTACAAATAGAAATAAGAGCCGATTCTATAGGGAGTCCTAGAAATGTTTGTTGCCGCATCTGCCGTCGTTTTTGCGATCTACTTCGCCAACGTCGCCTTGGGTGCCTACGCGAACAGTGCGTTTCTTGGGGACGTAGGAGAGATGTTGGTTCTGTTCGCGGCGTCGATCTTGTTCGTTGTCGCAATTCTGAAAAAGGAGGCTGACCGCGACGCAACAGACGGCAGCTGAATTTTTGCTTGGGAGGGCAATTCATGAACAACGACAAGACCGAACTGGCGTCAGCCGAACGCCGCAATTTCCTAAAGCTGAGCGCAAGCGGTGCGTTCACGGCTGCTTTGGTCGCCGGGGCAGGTGGGGTGCTTTGGTCGTCTGAGGCCGCAGCGCAGACCGCCAAGGAAGAAAGCGAGCGGGAAAAGGCAGCTGATCATGTGATGACCATCGCGACGGCCTATGTTTTGGGTGCATCGCGCAGCTATCCGATCATGCAGCTGGACCTTAAAGAAAACATCCAGAACGCCACCAATGGTAAAGTCTATGTCAAACTGGCTCCGGGTGGGCAGCTGGGTGCCGGTGGATCCCTTGTGCAGAAAGTGCAGGGCGGTACCATTCAGGCGGCGCAGCATTCGCTGTCAAACTTCGCACCTTTTGCGTCGACCGTTGATCTGATCAACATGCCGTATCTGTGCGGTTCGAACCAGCGTTTCACCAACCTTGTCCATTCGGACACGTGGAAGAACGAGGTTCATCCCAAGGTCGAGGCCGCGGGCTTCAAGGCACTTTTCTATGTGAACATCGATCCCCGTGTTGTTGCGGTTCGTCAGGGGGGCAATGCAGTCATCACGCCGGGCGATATGAGTGGCATCAAGTTCCGTGTTCCCGGCTCGAAAATGCTTCAGCAGTATTATCGCATGGTTGGCGCCAACCCAACGCCTGTTGCCTGGGGTGAGACACCTTCGGCCATCAAACAAGGTGTTGCTGATGCGCTTGATCCTTCGGTTGGGGCGCTGTTTGTCTTTGGCTTCAAGGATATCCTGAGCCATGTGACGTTCACTCAGGCAGTGCCAGACAGTCAGGTCTATTCCTGTAACCTTGAATGGTTCAACTCGATGCCCGCAGATGTTCAGGAAGGCATCATGTGGGGGTCCGAAATGACCGCGCATCAGAATCTGTCCAAGGTTCCGTCAGCACGGGCTTATGCCATGGCCGAGCTGAACAAGGCAGGTGTCCAATTCCACTCGCTCAGCGAAGATCAACTGGCCGAATGGCAGGATGCGGGCGGCTATCAGAACGCCGATTGGGATCCATTCAAGACCGAACTGGCCGGCTCGATGGAAAACTTCGAGAAACTGGTCGAAGCTGCGGGAACGCAGGGCAAATACTACGTTCACGACGCATAATGCCCAAACCGTGGACGCCAAATTGGCGTCCACAACCTTGTCGCACAGTCCGACTGCAACACTCCTGCCGTTCCGGGCAAGGGGATCGCTGTCCTATCGCCGGGGGATATGATGACCGTTCTTCAAAACATTGACCGAAACGCAGAGCGCTGGTTGTTGCTGGTTTTCTACGTGATGCTGGTGATTACCATGGCGATCGAAGTGCTGCGACGCGAGATCTTTGCCTACTCGTCGATTTGGGGCGAAGAGATCGTGCGGTATTCCTTCATTTATCTCGCCTGGATCGGGGCGGCCGCAGCGGTCAAGGAACGTGCGCATATCCGAATTGACGTCATCATGCATTACCTTGGACCGCGCCCCAAGGCGTTGCTTTATATCTTCGGCGATCTGGTGATGTTCGTCGTGGCTGTGATCGCGCTTTATTGGTCTTACGAGGCGGTTCATGTCTCGGCCAAGTTCGGCTCGGTGACAGATGGCCTGCGGGTTTCCAAAGTCTGGTTCCTGATGGCTGTACCCACCGGATTTGCGCTGATGATCTGGCGGCTGATCCAATCCCTGATGCGTGATCTGAAATGTCTGCGAGACGGCACCCCCGTCTTCGAAGGCGACAAGCTGTTTGACTGAGGAGAAATTGAATGCTTTGGAATTCCCTCAATCAAACAGTTGAACTCGGCTGGGATTTCTATGTCCCGGTGATCCTGTTCGTTGCTTTGATCGCCATGGCAGTGCCCGTTTGGGCCGCCATTGGGTCGGCAGCGATTGTGATGCTGATCATGTCCGGCGACCTGCCGCTGAGTTTGGTGGGCGAAAGCCTTTTCACCGGTATCGATGCCTTTGCGCTGACCGCTGTGCCCCTGTTCATTCTGACCGGTGACGTCCTGGTCCGCACTGGGCTATCGCGCAAGTTTCTCGACGTGGCCGAGGCGCTGACTTGCTTTGCTAAGGGCGGGTTCGGCTCGGCCACCGTGCTGGTCTGCGGCATGTTCGCGGCGATCTCGGGCTCGGACGCGGCAGGTGCTGCTGCCGTGGGCCGGATGACCATCAACCGTCTGGTCGAAAGCGGGTATCCGCGCCCTTATGCCTGTGCGCTGGTGGCCGCCGGGGCCTGTACCGGCATCCTGATCCCGCCGTCGATTGCTTACATCATTATCGGACTTGTTCTGGGCATTTCCGCCTCGACCCTGTTTCTGGCCGCTTTGATCCCGGGACTGGCTATTCTGGTTTCGATCCTGATCACCAACATCATCATGAACCGCCTTTATGCCTACGAAGGCGGCGGAATGATGACTATGGGTGAGTGGTTGTCCAACTTGGGCAAGGCGCTCAAATCCGGATGGTACGCTTTTATCGTTCCCGGCATCATCTTTTACGGCATCTTCTCGGGCCGGCTGACGCCGACCGAGGCCGGTGCGACCGCCGTTGTTGTCACCATCATCATGGGCTTCATCCTGCGCACGCTGACGCTGGCCGATTTCCCGTCGATGCTGGTCAGCTCGGCCAAGGTAAACGGTGTCATCCTGCCCATCATCGCTTTTTCTGCACCGCTCGCCGAGGCGCTGGCGATCATGGGCGTGCCCCAGGGCTTTGTGACCTCGGTCACGTCGATGACGGATGATCCTTATCTGCTGATCCTGTTAATGATCGGCATTCTGATCGCTGCGGGTTGCGTCATGGAAACGACACCAAACATCGTGATCCTGGCACCGATCCTGAAACCGCTGGCAGACAACATTGGAATGAACGAGATCCAGTTCTGCATCATGATGATCACTGCTTTGGGTGTTGGTTTCATCACGCCACCGTTAGGTCTGAACCTGTTCGTTGTATCTGGCATTACCGGCGAGTCGATTCTGAAGATTGCCGCCCGGGCCGTGCCTTTCGTATTGACCATGCTGATTGTGGTGCTCTTGATCGCCTACGTACCAGCGGTTTCGACCACTTTGCTTCCTGAAATCTACCAATAGGACCTTTTGAACATGCCCCGTGACTATCTGAAAAAGGCAACGCTGACGGCGCAGTCTCATGCGACCGAGGTGCATGATACGGTCAAGACAATCCTGTCTGATATCGAGGCAGGAGGTGACGCCAAGGCCCTGGAATACGCCGCCAAGTTCGACAAGTTCGAAGGCAATGTCCTGATGACTCAGGACGAGATCGACGCGGCCATTGCACTGGTGCCCGAGAAGCTGAAGGCCGACATTCGCTTTGCCCATGACAATGTGCGTCGCTTTGCCGAAACGCAAAAGGCCACCGTGTCGGACGTTCAAACCGAGATTGTGCCCGGTGTTGTGGCAGGACAAAAGGCCATCCCGGTCGATGCGGCAGGGTGCTATGTGCCGGGTGGACGCTACAGCCATATCGCCAGTGCGATCATGACTGTCACCACTGCCAAGGTTGCCGGATGCCGCCACATCACAGCGTGCTCTCCGCCTCGTCCGGGCGAAGGGGTTGCGCCTGCGATTGTCTATGCGGCCCACATCTGCGGCGCGGACAGTATTCTGGCGATGGGCGGTGTGCAGGGCGTCGCGGCGATGACCTATGGCCTGTTTGGCTTGCCGCGTGCAAACATTCTAGTGGGGCCGGGTAACCAGTTCGTGGCCGAGGCTAAGCGCATTCTCTACGGCAAGGTTGGCATCGACATGATTGCGGGACCAACTGACTCCCTGATCCTCGCCGATAGCAGCGCCGACGCACATGTGGTCGCCACAGACTTGGTCAGTCAGGCCGAACACGGGTATAACTCTCCGGTTTGGCTGGTGACGGATGATCGTGCTTTGGCTCAGAAAGTCATGGACCTGGTACCGCAGCTGATCGACGATTTGCCCGAATTGAACAAAGAAAACGCCGCAGCCGCGTGGAGGGACTATGCTGAGGTCATCGTCTGCGATAATCGCGAAGACATGGCTGCGTGTTCCGATGAATACGCCCCCGAACACCTGACCGTGCAGGCCGAGGATCTGGATTGGTGGCTGGACCGACTTACCTGTTATGGTTCGCTGTTTTTGGGTGAGGAAACCACCGTATCCTATGGTGACAAAGCCACTGGAACCAATCATGTTCTGCCGACCTCTGGCGCGGCCAGCTATACCGGTGGCCTGAGTGTCCACAAATATATGAAAATCGTGACGTGGCAGCGCGCTACGCGGGAGGGGTCCAAGCCCATCGCCGTTGCAACCGCGCGGATTTCGCGGTTGGAAGGGATGGAAGGGCATGCACGCGCCGCAGATGTGCGTTTGGCCAAGTATTTCCCGGACGAGCAGTTCGATCTGACCGCTGATGGATGACCCGCGCGCTTTGTTTGACCTGACGGGCAGGGTGGCTTGTGTCACCGGCGCAAGCTCGGGGCTGGGGCGGCAAGTGGTACGCGCGCTTGCAGCCGCAGGCGCGCAGGTTGTTGGCGTGGCGCGGCGCCAGGATGCGTTGGCGCAGATGCAAGCCGAGATTGGATCTCGGTCCGCTTCAGTGGAAGCCGATGTTGCTGATCGTGACGGAATTGATCGCGTGGCGGAAGCCGTCAGCGCCAAGTTCGGCACGCCCGACATTCTGGTTCATGCGGCTGGATTAAACACGCGTGAGGTCGCCGATGATGTGACACCAGAAGGGTGGGACGCCACGCTGGCGGTAAACCTCAGCGCACCGTTTTTCCTAAGCCAGGCCATGGTGCCCGCGATGAAAGAAAAGGGTTGGGGGCGCATCGTCAATTTTGCTTCGCTGCAAACAACCCGCGCGTTTCCCGGCGGTATCGCCTATGGCGCAACGAAAGCGGGGATCGGGCAATTGACCCGTGCCATGGCGGAAGCCTGGTCGCCCTTTGGCATCACCGCCAACGCAATTGGACCGGGGTTCTTTCCCACGGAACTGACGCAGGCTGTTTTCGATGACCCTGAGCGTGCCAGGCGGAACGCAGCGCAAACCTGCATCGGGCGCAATGGTCGGATGCAGGACATCGACGGACCGATTCTTTTCCTGTGTTCACAGGCCTCGGACTATGTGACCGGGCAGATATTGATGGTGGATGGGGGGTTCACAGCCAAATGAAAGCACTGGTTTACAAAGGTGTAGAGCAGATGGAATTCGGCGATGTCCCAAACGCCGTGCCTGACGCATCTGAACATCTGATCCGGATTGAAGCCGTAGGCATCTGTGGATCGGACATGCACGCGTATCTTGGCCATGATGCGCGGCGACCAGCCCCTTTGATACTTGGACATGAGGCCGCCGGGGTGATTGTCGAAGGTCTTCGCGCAGGGGATCGCGTGACCATCAACCCTTTGGTCACATGCGGAAAATGTGCAGCGTGCGAGGCAGGCCGTGAAAACCTGTGCCCGGATCGTCAGATCATTTCCATGCCACCACGCGAAGGGGCCTTTGCGCAATTTGTCTCGATGCCGGACAGAAATCTGGTTGTCGTACCGGATCATGTCTCGTTCGCCAAAGCTGCTTTGGCCGAACCACTGGCCGTCAGTTGGCACGCGGCGCGGCTGGCGCTGGAAGCGTTACACCCGGCCATGCACCGCCGTGCTCTGGTGATTGGTGGAGGTGCGATTGGGTTGGCTGCTGCATTGGCCCTACGTGCGATGGGGGTCGAAGATGTGACCGTCTCGGAACCCAATGCGTTGCGGCGGGCTTATCTGCAGCAGGTTGAAGACTTCAAAATCGCGGACGCTGCGATTGGAAGCTTTCCGCTTGTTATTGACGCTGTGGGATATGCGGCAACACGATCCGTCGCATCAGCCGTCGCAGATCCCGGCGGCGTGATTGCGCATGTCGGTCTTGGCGAAGACACCGGCGGTCTGGACGTGCGCCGCATGACGTTGCATGAAATCACCTTCATCGGCACATACACCTATACGGCTCAGGATTTCCGCGAAACGGCAGAAGCGATCTTTGACGGGCGGCTTGGTGCTTTGGACTGGGCCGAGGAACGCGCCCTGGCTGATGGAGCGCAGGCATTTCGCGATATCCGCTCTGGTGCTGTGGCCGCTCCCAAGATTATCCTGAGACCCTGGGCATAGTCCCGCCAGATTTGGAGGCCTCGATGTATAAAAAAGTTCTTGTCCCTATGGCATTGGATCACGGCATATCGCAGCACACGCTGGAAGTTGCGCGTGCATTGTCGGAAAACGGGTCCGACATTATCGCGCTGCACGTATATGAAATGCCCCAGGGATCTGTCAGTGCCTATCTGGATAAATCCGTTGTCGCAGAAGGTTTTGAGCGTGCGCGGCTGAAATTGCTTGAAAAAGTCGAGGGGCTTGAAGGGGTAAAGTCTGAAATCGTCAAAGGCCACACGGCCCGAACGATCATTGATTATGCCACAAGCAACGGCGTGGATTGTATCGTCATCGGCTCTCACCAACCGGGGTTGAGCGACTATTTCCTAGGATCGACAGCTTCGCGCGTTGTTCGCCACGCGCCGTGCGCAGTGCATGTGCACCGCGGGCTCACTTAGTTTCTGGCATTGACGGCCATTGAACTTGGAAGTTCTGCGAGGAACGACCGGCAACCAAGTGCCGGTCGTTCCAATGTATGATTATCCGCGACGCCGACGGCGACGACCACCACCGGCTTCGGCGTCGGCACCGCCGGTGTTGAAGCTTGGGTGGGGCAACGTGACAACCTGCGACAGTTCCGGGAATGGATCAGTTTTGTGTGGAATCGCGTTGGCCGCGACGAAGTGATCCTGGAACTTTGGTTCGATAGCGGTTTCAATTTTCGTGATCTCACGTACGACGCGTTCAATCTCGGTCCGTGCTGCGATATTGCACAGTGCAATACGTGCGCCTGTACCAGCGGCGTTACCCGCGCTGGAGACTTTCTCAAGCGGCGCATCCGGTATCATGCCTAGTACCATTGCGTGTTTGGTTGAGATATGCGCCCCAAACGCGCCGGCCAAAACCACACGGTCCACGCGTTCGACATCCATCTCATCCATCAGCAAGCGAGCACCGGCATAAAGCGCTGATTTGGCCAGTTGGATTGCGCGAATGTCGCCTTGAGTAACGGTGATGCGCGGACCACCTTCGGCGCTGGCATCGTGGATCAGATAGGCGTTGGTGCGGCCTTCGGGCACGCTGCGTGCCGTGCCGGTCTGCTCGGCTGAGCCAATCAGTCCGCTTTCATCCAGCAAGCCGGCGATACGCATTTCAGCAACGGCCTCGATGATGCCGGAACCGCAGATGCCAGTGATGCCTGTGGTTGCGATATCGAGGTCAAATCCGTCCTCATCCGACCATTTCTCGGACCCGATCACGCGGAAACGAGGCTCTTTGGTAACAGGGTCGATCTCGATCCGCTCGATCGCGCCGGGGGCCGCGCGCTGGCCGGAACTGATCTGAGCGCCTTCAAACGCAGGTCCGGTTGGCGAAGAACAGGCCAGAACGCGGCTGGTGTTACCCAACAGGATTTCCGCATTGGTGCCGACGTCCACGATCAACACCAGATCTTCGGATTTGCCGGGTTCCTCCGACAGCGCCACGGCGGCGCAGTCCGCTCCTACGTGGCCTGCGATACACGGCAGGATATAGATCTGTGCGCGTGGGTTCATGGTCGTCAGATCCATCTCGCGCGCGGGCAGGGACATGCTTTCCGATGTGGCCAGCGCAAAAGGCGCTTGCCCCAGCTCAACCGGATCCAGACCCAACAACAGGTGATGCATGACCGGGTTACAGACAAACACGGTCTCCACGATCAGAGAGGCGTCGATCTTGGCCTCTTGGGCAATTGAGGTGGTCAGGTCGTTGATCGCCTCGCGCACGGCCTTGGTCATTTCCTGATCGCCGCCGGGGTTCATCATCGAATATGAAACGCGGCTCATTAGATCTTCGCCAAACCGGATCTGCGGGTTCATCAGACCCGAGGAAGCCTTGACCTCACCCGTTTCCAGATCGGTCAGATGAGCGGCGATAGTGGTCGAGCCGAGGTCGATCGCCAAGCCATAAAGCCCGCCTTCATGCAGGCCCGGCCAGATTTCGACAATTCTGGCAACGCTGTCGTTGTGGCCCTTATGAACGGCCACCGTGGCCTCCCATTTGCCCTTGCGCAGAACCGGCTGCAGCTTGGACAAAAGCGACAGATCGGCTGTGACAGCTTCGATCTTCCACTGCTCGCGCAGGGCACGTTCCAGACGCTCAAGATCGCCGGTGGGTGAGTGCATGTCGGGTTCTTCGACGACCACGAAGTACAGGCGGGTGGCCGGGTCCATGGTGATGGCGCGGGCCGCGGCCGCCTTACGCACGACCTGACGGTGCACCTGGCTTTCGGGTGGGACATCGATCACGACGTCCCCTTGTACGGACGCCTGACATCCCAGACGGCGGCCCGGTTTCAAACCACGCTTGTCATCATAGCGCTGTTCAACTGCGTTCCATTCGCTCAGCGCGTCTTCGGATACGGTGACGCCGTGCTTAGGAAACTCGCCATAGCTGGGTGTGATCTGGCATTTGGAGCAGATTCCACGCCCGCCGCAGACCGAATCCAGATCGACGCCCAACTGACGGGCCGCAGTTAGAATCGGAGTTCCAACGGGGAAGTGTCCGCGTTTACCAGAGGGCGTAAAGACGACAAGTGGGTCGGTGGTCATCAGAGACATACCTTTTCATATTCGCGCGTATTGGGCGCAAGATATGATGTTGAGCGCAAAGGGAAAGGGCTATCAGCGGCACGATTTGCTCAGCTTGCGGCGTTTTCTGCGCCGCCGTAGCCCAGAGTTGCTTTGGGGGGCTTTCCCTTTGGTTCAATCCATGCGATAGGGTCGCCGTCAAACGGGCTTTTGCATGGGGTTTTCAGATGCAGATTCGTGAGGCACTCACCTTTGACGACGTTCTTCTGGTTCCGGGCGCATCTTCTGTGCTTCCGGCGACAGCAGATACCACCACACGCGTAACGCGTGAAATCACCATGAACATTCCGCTGCTGAGCTCGGCCATGGACACCGTGACAGAGGCGCGTATGGCGATTGCAATGGCTCAAGCCGGTGGCATCGGGGTCATTCACAAGAACCTTTCGGTCGAAGAGCAAGCCCGCGAAGTGCGCCGGGTCAAGCGGTTTGAATCGGGTATCGTTTACAACCCGGTCACGTTGCGCGCAGATCAGACGCTGGCAGATGCACAGGCCCTGGTAGAACGCTACAACTTCACTGGTTTCCCCGTCGTGGATGCGGAAGGCCGTGTTGTGGGTATCGTGACCAACCGGGATATGCGCTTTGCCACTTCGGACGATACTCCGATCAAGGCGATGATGACGGCTGACAATCTGGCCATGCTGCAAGAACCCGCAGACCTGGAAGAAGCCAAAAGCCTGATGCGGGCTCGACGCATCGAAAAGCTGCTTGTGGTTGACGCTCAAGGGAAACTGACCGGTCTTTTAACACTGAAAGACACCGAACAGGCCGTCTTGAACCCTACAGCTTGCAAGGATCGGCTGGGCCGTCTGCGCGTAGCTGCCGCCACATCGGTCGGGGACGCAGGGTTTGAGCGCTCGGAACAACTGGTGGACTCCGGTGTGGATATCATCGTGGTCGACACTGCACATGGCCATTCGCAGGGCGTGTTGGACGCGGTAAAGCGCGTTAAGACGCTATCCAATGAAGTTCAGATCATCGCAGGAAACGTTGCCACGGGCGAAGCGACCAAAGCACTGATCGATGCGGGGGCTGACGCGATCAAGGTGGGCATTGGCCCGGGGTCGATCTGCACGACGCGCATGGTGGCGGGTGTCGGCGTACCGCAGCTAACAGCGATCAGCGATTGTTCGGCAGCGGCCGGCGACGTGCCAGTCATCGCGGATGGTGGCATCAAATTCTCGGGCGATTTTGCCAAGGCGATTGCGGCAGGGGCATCCTGCGCCATGGTCGGTTCGATGATCGCGGGCACCGATGAAAGCCCGGGCGAAGTGATCCTGTATCAGGGTCGTTCATTCAAATCATATCGCGGGATGGGCAGTCTGGGTGCCATGGCGCGTGGATCGGCGGACCGGTATTTCCAGAAGGACGCAGCCAATGACAAGCTGGTGCCTGAAGGTATCGAAGGGCAGGTACCTTACAAAGGCTCCGCCAGTGCTGTGATCCACCAGCTTGTGGGCGGTCTGCGTGCCGCAATGGGCTATACTGGCTGCGCAACCGTTGAAGAAATGCGCAAGAATTGCAGCTTTGTTAAAATCACCGGTGCCGGTCTGAAGGAAAGCCACGTGCATGATGTTCAGATTACGCGCGAAAGCCCCAATTACCGGGTGATGTGATCTGTTGACCTGTTGCGTGCGACGCCCAGAAACGGGCGCCGTTTTGCGTTCACCCACACCCTAGGGAGGTCGACATGACCCCGGCAGCTCGTGTTCAGGCCGCGATTGAAATCTTGGACGAGATTTTGACCGGAGCGCCCGTTGAAAAGGCGTTGACCGGATGGGCACGTCGCAGTCGCTTTGCAGGATCAAAGGATCGCGCAGCGGTGCGGGATCATGTGTTTGATGCACTGCGCTGCCAGCGATCCTTTGCAGCGCTTGGGGGCAGCCACACCGGGCGCGGTTTGATGATTGGTGCAACGCGGTCTCAGGGTAGGGACACAGCAGCCATATTCTCCGGCGACAGACATGCGCCTGATCCCGTGCAGCCGTCAGAGACCGCACGGGCCTTTCGGTCAGACGCCGAACGACTTGATATTCCCGAATGGCTTTGGCCCCGGTTTTCGGCTTCGTTGGGAACTGTGACTCAGGTCGTGGCCGAGGCGCTTCAGTCTCGTGCTCCGGTGCATTTAAGGGTAAATATGCTCAAGGCTGATGCGGCGTCTGCGATAGCAGCACTGCAGGCCGATGGTGTTACTGCGCAACCGCACGCGTTTTGCGCGACAGCGTTGGAAGTGACCGAGGGCGCACGCAAGATTGCGCGGGGCCGCGCCTATCAGGACGGGTTGGTCGAATTGCAGGACGCTGCCAGTCAGGCGGTTGTTGCGGCGCTAGAGCTTCAGCCGGGCATGCGTGTCCTTGATTACTGCGCAGGGGGCGGTGGAAAATCGCTGGCCTTGGCTGCGTTTAAAGGTGTTGAAGTCTTTGCCCATGACGTGAATACAGGCCGGATGCGGGATCTTCCTGCGCGCGCAGAACGTGCCGGGGCCCGCGTGAAGATTCTGACCACAAAGGAACTAGACGGAGCAGAGCCCTTTGACATCGTGCTTGCGGATGCTCCGTGTTCCGGCAGCGGGTCGTGGCGGCGCGCACCTGCGGGAAAGTGGGCTTTGACCGAAGAGCGCTTGCAAGATCTCACGCAAATCCAATTCGGAATTTTACAGAATACGACCGCTTTAGTTCGAACGGGCGGTGTTTTCGCCTACGCGACCTGCTCGGTTCTGACTGACGAGAACGGCGCGATCGTTGATTCCTTTTTGGCGCGAAACCCGGAATGGGCCGAAACCTTCCGCAAATCATGGCAAGTCGCACACGGATCAGACGGGTTTTTCACGGCACACTTGACGAGATAAGGCTCGGAAAAATAACAACCTAGGGTAGATGATTTCCCGCTCTTTTTCGTTAAGCGGGCATTAACCATTTTAGATGTTACTTCCGACACCTTTTTGTGCGTGAGCCGTTTATGTCTGACACTGCAGTTTCTGTACGCGATCTATCTTACACCCAACTGCCTTCAGCGACGCGAGTAGGATCTCTGCTGAGCTTGGCTCTTTTGATCGCCTTAGCGCCAATCACAGGTCTGTTGCCGCCGGAGTGGAGTTCTGGCCTTACAGTAGCAGGTGTTTCCCTCTTGTTTGCAGTGCTTTGCGTCACAGTCAAAGGGCAAATGGCTATCCGGTCCGCTCAGCGCCGTACGGCCCTGATGGCAGCTTTTGCAGAACTAGAGGATGCTCCATTTCTGGTTGCCAACAGGTTTGGCGATATTCTGGTCGCTAACACACACGCACAAAAGCGGTTTGGGGCAGAAACTGGAAAATCTCTCAGCTTATGCTTGCGGTCGACATTTTCGAATCCTCAGGCTGTTCTTCTTAGGTTGCAATCCCAAGCCCAATCACGCGGCCGTGCCTATGATGAGTTTCCCAACAGCGCGAGCATGCTGTCCCTCAGCGTGTCTCGGTTGAACACCGAGTTGTATTGCTGGCGCTTTGAAGAGGGCGAAGGGGCAAGCCGAAGAGAGTTGGCCATCCCGGTTCTTTCTGTTGGGCATAAAGGCGAAATCCAGCATGCCAATTCCGCTGCCGAAAAGATGCTTGGTCCTGACCTGAAACGTGTTCAGGACGTCTTTTATGACGGCGCTCCGGTGATAGGGGCCACAAATTTGGTGAATGCCCGTGACGGTCTGGTCTCAGCCGCCGTCGCAGATTTGTCGACTTCGGGGTCGAAACAGCACTTGGGCCTGATCCCAGTCAGCATGTCTACAACACAACGTGCAGGCGCGTCTTTCGAGGATCTTCCGGTTCCAGTCCTGAACCTTTCCTCAGACGGCACTATCCTCGACACGAACAGGCTGGCGATAAAGCTGTTGGGGAAAGACAGCCTTAAGGGAAGCTGTATCGATGACATCATGCGAGGGCTGCGGGTTCCGCTTCGGGATTGGCTTGCGGCTGTAGCGTCGGAAGAGGATGTGCCTAAGTCAGAGTTTCTGCAACTCAGCCGAGACGACAAAGAGATTTTTGTACAAGTCACTTTGAGCAAAGTTGTCATCGACGGAAAGGCGGGTCTGATTGCAGTCCTGAACGACGCGACCGAGTTGAAAACGCTGGAGGCGCAATTTGTTCAGGGTCAGAAAATGCAAGCGGTGGGGCAATTGGCCGGAGGCGTTGCGCATGATTTCAACAATCTGCTAACGGCGATTTCCGGTCACTGCGATTTGTTACTGCTGCGGCACGATCAGAACGATCCGGACTATGGGGATCTTGTTCAGATCAACCAAAACGCCAATCGTGCCGCGGCCCTGGTCAGTCAGCTTTTGGCGTTCTCGCGAAAACAAACGCTCAGACCCGAAGTTTTGGATCTGCGTGATACGATTTCGGACCTTATTCACCTGCTAAACCGTTTGGTCGGTGAAAAGGTGCAATTGACGCTGAGCCATGACCCGGTTCTCAAACCGGTGCGGGCAGATAAACGTCAACTGGAGCAGGTCCTGATGAACCTAGTCGTCAACGCCCGTGATGCCATGCCCGAAGGCGGAGAGATTCGTATTGAAACCGAAGTTCTGCGACTGTCCCGACCGCTCAGCCGAGATCGGGCGACAGTGCAACCCGGAGAATACGTCACGGTCAAGGTGGTGGACAGCGGGACAGGTATTCCTGCGGACAAGCTGCAAAAGGTTTTTGAGCCGTTTTATACAACAAAACGAACAGGTGAGGGTACTGGACTTGGACTTTCGACCGTCTATGGCATTGTGAAACAAACAGGCGGCTTCATCTTCGTCGACAGTGTTGTCGGACGCGGTTCAGAGTTCACGGTCTTTCTGCCGGTGTGCGCGACTGATGAAAAAACCGAGATCACAACCCCGGCAAAACCTGACGCGCAAAGTGCACGGCAAGGCGAAGGGGTGGTGCTGCTGGTCGAAGACGAGGCACCGGTTCGCGCCTTTGCCACTCGCGCGCTGCGATTGAAGGGTTATACCGTTCTCGAAGCGGATTCGGCCGAAGAGGCGCTGAAACTTCTTGAGGACGCGTCATTAAACGTAGATGTCTTTGTAACCGATGTGGTTATGCCGGGTATGGACGGGCCCACCTGGGTCCGCAAAGCGCGGGAAACGCGCCCGGACGCGCGCGTTGTGTTTGTATCAGGATATACCGAGGGCGCATTCGGCGAGTCCGGACCGGGTATTTCAAACTCAACTTTCTTGCCCAAACCCTTCTCGCTCAATCAGTTGACCGAGGCTGTCTTTCAGCAAATGAACTGATCAAAGCGCTTCGTTATGAATGGCAAACTCCGCTGCATGCGTATTGCGGAATTGGTGTTCAGTACCCGGCGAAAGGCTCAGGTCTCCAGCAGGCGAAACGTTCTCACGCGGCAAGTCGATGTCCATGCTCAGCCGCGTTTGCAAGAAGTCTAAGATTCCAGTCTGGTTTTCATACTTGAAGATATGTGTCGCTCCGCGCCCATTGCTTCGGGTTCGGAAAAACTGACTTTGACTTCCAACATCGGCAAAATCTGGACGTGGGTTTTGCATATAGGCTTGAACAAACCTGTCAAAACTGATGTCGCGTGTGGAATGGGGGTGGCCGATCAGGTCTGCGCGACTGCGAAACCTGTACCAACTGCCCAGCCAGTCGATGGGTTCGCGTACAACAGCCATGATTTCCATTTCTGTGTCGTACATTTTCAAAAACATATTTTGAAAAAATCGATCAAACCGGCGCACCGGCGCGTGTTTCAGTTCAGGAGGATGTGTCACCACAAGATCAGCTCGGTCACGCAAGGCGGCATGATAAGCCGTGCTTCCTGTCTTGGGAACGGCAAGAAAAGCCAGACGTTCTTCAAAGAAAACAAGCATATATCGCGTTCCGCTGTATCCTGGTTATTTGGGCAGATTGTCGTAAACGACTCTTTAACACAATTGCAGAAGAGTGAGTTTTGTAAGTTTTAGTTGAAATGTTCTCTTTTTGGTCCCATAAGGAACAAGAGGCGAACAAAGCAGCGATTGCCGCCCGATCAAGGGTGTGACAAAAGGGAAGGCGACAGGACAATGGCGGATCTTCTGACAATGAGCGACAAGAAAAACGCAGACAAGCAAAAGGCGCTCGACAGCGCACTGGCCCAGATCGAACGGCAATTCGGTAAAGGCTCGATCATGAAGCTGGGCGAAGGTGCCAAGCAGGATATCGAAGCAAGCTCAACCGGCTCGCTGGGTTTGGACATCGCGCTGGGAATCGGCGGCCTGCCGATGGGGCGGATTGTTGAAATCTATGGCCCGGAAAGTTCGGGTAAGACAACGCTGACATTGCATTGCATCGCAGAACAGCAAAAGCGTGGCGGTGTTTGCGCCTTTGTGGATGCGGAACACGCATTGGACCCGCAATATGCCCGCAAACTGGGTGTTGACCTCGATGAGCTGCTGATTTCACAGCCGGACACTGGTGAACAGGCTCTGGAAATCACCGATACGCTGGTGCGGTCGGGTGCGGTCAACATGGTCGTGGTCGACTCGGTGGCGGCGCTGACACCGAAATCCGAGCTTGAAGGCGACATGGGCGACAGTAATGTTGGCGTTCAGGCCCGTCTGATGAGCCAAGCGATGCGGAAACTGACAGGTTCGATCAGCCGTTCGAACTGTATGGTGATCTTCATCAACCAGATCCGGATGAAAATCGGTGTGATGTTCGGCAGCCCGGAAACCACCACTGGTGGTAACGCGCTGAAATTCTATAGCTCTGTGCGTCTGGACATCCGCCGCATCGGCGCGATCAAGGATCGGGACGAGGTTGTCGGCAACCAGACACGTGTCAAGGTCGTGAAGAACAAGGTGGCGCCACCGTTTAAGCAGGTCGAATTCGACATCATGTATGGCGAAGGTATCAGCAAGATGGGTGAATTGCTGGATCTGGGTGTCAAAGCTGGCGTGGTCGAGAAATCGGGGTCGTGGTTCAGCTATGGCGATGAGCGGATCGGGCAGGGGCGTGAGAACGCCAAGCAATATTTGCGTGACAACAGCCGGATCGCCCTGGACATTGAAGACAAGATCCGCGCTGCGCATGGTCTGGATTTCGATATGCCACCGGGTGCTGTCGAGGATGATGATATCCTCGAAGCGTGACGGTCACGCATTAGGAAGCCGGAAGTCTGGCCATTTCCAAACGAAATAGTGAAAATGCGAAACAAGGCGGTCCATCGGGCCGCCTTGCTGCATTCTGGCACACCTCTGCTGTGGACACTTTTCTGACAGGGGGATAAACCTGCGGTGACCAAGATTTATGTGCGCCGAGAGAGCCCTATGCCAACCCTGAACGATATCCGATCGACCTTTCTGAACTACTTTGAAAAACAGGGGCATGAGGTTGTGGCATCCAGCCCGCTGGTGCCGCGTAACGACCCAACTCTGATGTTCGTGAACTCCGGGATGGTCCAGTTCAAGAACCTGTTCACCGGTCTGGAAACCCGCGACTATACACGCGCCACGACGGCACAGAAATGTGTGCGGGCCGGTGGCAAACATAACGACCTCGACAATGTGGGCTATACCGCGCGTCACCACACGTTTTTCGAGATGTTGGGCAACTTTTCCTTCGGGGATTACTTCAAGCATGACGCAATTCCGTTCGCTTGGAACCTGATCACCAAGGAATTCGGGATAGACAAGAACCGCCTGCTGACCACGGTCTATCACACCGATGACGAGGCGTTTGAGATCTGGAAAAAGGTTGGCGTGCCTGAGGATCGCATTATCCGGATCGCCACCAACGACAATTTTTGGCAGATGGGCCCAACCGGTCCCTGCGGACCGTGCACAGAGATATTCTATGACCATGGCGATCACATTTGGGGGGGACCTCCGGGATCGGCCGAAGAAGATGGCGACCGTTTTATCGAAATCTGGAACGTCGTCTTCATGCAGAACGAACAGTTCGAAGATGGCTCGATGGTCGAGCTGGATATGCAGTCGATCGACACTGGCATGGGTCTGGAACGGATCGGCGCGTTGCTGCAGGGCAGCCATGACAACTATGACACTGACCTGTTCAAAACCCTGATCGAGGCGTCTGCAGATGCAACCGGTGTGGATCCCTATGGTGATCAGAACGTGCATCATCGCGTGATTGCTGACCACCTGCGTTCCACCTCGTTCCTGATTGCAGATGGGGTCATGCCCAGCAATGATGGTCGCGGTTATGTTCTGCGCCGGATCATGCGCCGCGCCATGCGCCATGCGCACCTGTTGGGGGCGAAAGACCCTGTCATGCATCGCCTTGTGCCTTCGTTGGTGCAGTTGATGGGGGGGCATTACTCGGAACTGACGCAAGCCCAGCCCTTGATCGAAGAGACACTTTTGCTTGAGGAAACCAAGTTCAAGCAAACTCTGGATCGCGGATTGAAGCTGTTGGATGACGAGGTTGCAGGACTGGCCGAAGGCGCGCCTTTACCAGGGGCAGCGGCCTTCAAACTCTATGACACCTATGGTTTCCCATTGGACCTGACGCAGGATGCGCTGCGCGAGAAAGGTCGTGCCGTCGATACCGACGGGTTTGATTCCGCAATGGCCGAACAGAAAGCCAAGGCGCGGGCCGCCTGGGCCGGGTCTGGCGAAGCTGCGGATCAGGCGGTGTGGTTTGACGTGCTGGACTCAGCCGGTGCGACGGATTTCCTTGGGTATGAGACAGAGAAGGCCGAAGCGCAGGTTGCCGCGCTGGTCGTAGATGGCGCTTTGGTCGACACTATTGAAGCAGGCGGCAGCGGATGGGTTGTCGTGAACCAGACCCCGTTTTATGGCGAGGCTGGTGGTCAGATTGGCGATACGGGTGACCTGCGCCGAGTCGAAGACCGCGATGACCTTAGCCGGGTGGAGGACACCCGGAAATTCGCCGACGGTAAAGTCTATGCACATAAGGTAACGGTCGAAAACGGTAAGCTGTCCAAAGGAGACGCGGTCGAGCTTGAAGTGGATCACGCCCGCCGTACTGCCATTCGCGCCAACCATTCGGCAACGCACCTTCTGCACGAAGCACTTCGGGAAGCGTTGGGGGATCATGTGGCGCAGCGTGGCTCGCTGAATGCGGCGGATCGTCTGCGGTTTGATTTCAGCCATTCCAAAGCGCTGAGCCTTGAGGAAATCCAAAAGGTCGAGCGCGAGGTGAACAGCTTCATTCGCCAGAACTCAACCGTTGAAACCCGGATCATGACGCCTGACGATGCGCGCGAGCTTGGGGCTCAGGCTTTGTTTGGCGAAAAATACGGCGACGAAGTTCGCGTCGTCTCGATGGGAAAGGCACCAACCGGCAAGGGGCAGGATGGCGAAACCTGGTCGATCGAACTGTGTGGCGGCACTCATGTGCGCCAGACGGGGGATATCGGCACGTTTGTGGTGCTGGGTGACAGCGCAAGCAGCGCCGGTGTGCGCCGGATCGAAGCGCTGACCGGGGATGAAGCGAACCGTTACCTTTCGGCCCAGGATCACCGGCTTGCTCAGGTGGCACTGGAACTGAAAGCGCAACCGGACGATGTTGTTGCTCGGGTAAAAAGCTTGCTGGATGAGCGCAAATCGCTGCAAAACGAAGTCGCTCAGCTGCGTCGCGATTTGGCAATGGCGGGTGGCGCCGGGCAGGGTGGCGGAACCGAAGCGCGGGAAGTCAACGGCGTTAAGTTCCTGGCGCAAGCCCTGAGCGGTGTGTCGGGTAAAGACCTTCCAGCGCTGATCGACGAACATAAAGCCCGTCTTGGAACAGGTGCCGTACTGCTCATCGCTGACACGGGTGGAAAGGCTGCGGTTGCGGCCGGTGTGACCGAGGACCTGACCGGAACCGTTTCGGCAGTGGATCTGGTCAAAGCGGCGGTGGTTGAGCTGGGTGGCAAGGGCGGCGGCGGCCGGCCTGATATGGCTCAAGGTGGCGGCAAAGACGCTTCGAACGCAGATGCTGCGATCAAAGCCGCAGAGCAGGTATTGGGAGGATAAGATGGCTGCACTCTGGATTGCACATGTCACGGTCACGGACGCCGAGGCCTATGGGAAGTACGCTGAGCTGGCCGGACCAGCCATAGCCAAACATGGCGGTGAATTCATCGCTCGGGCCGCGCGATATGTTCAGTTGGAAGGTAAAGAGCGCCCGCGCAATGTGGTTGCTCGGTTCCCGTCGTTAGAATCAGCAGTCGAATGCTACAATTCTGATGAGTATCAGCAGGCGTTGAATCACGCCCGCAATGCCAGCGAAAGAGAGTTGGTCGTGGTCGAAATCACCAAATAAGTGTAGACCCATAGGCCGCTAGGCTGATTTCAGCTTACACATGACGCGCGCATTAGAAAAACAGCCCGCATTTGCGGGCTGTCTTCATTTTTACAAATTTTCAATCGTTTACGACCATATCTTTATGTTTATTCACTGATGGTTTCGTAAAAATGTGGCGGTCCTTTCTCAATTCCTGCTCGAAATTGTCAAATTAAGGAACGAATTTTCGCCCTTTTTCATTTGCACGGTCTCAGTGATTGCGACTGAGGGTCGTTCGAGGATACGTTCCAGAAGTGGAATATGGTCCTTTGGTATCGGCAGTCGTTCGGACGATACTGTTTTGGGGAATGGGCATGACATCATTGATCAAATCGACCAACCACCGGTTTGCACGGGCAATGTCCTCTGCTGCATTTGCTGTTGGTCTTAGTGCTATGTTCCTGGCAACGCCTTTTGGGGCGACAGAATCCCAGGCCTCTGAAGGTCGCTTTATTCCCGCCGTTGCGTCCTCACCTCCACCGACCGGGGCAAGAAACCTTTGCAGCCAGTATCGTTGGGCATGTACAGCGAAACGATCTGCGGCACTGTCCAGCCAGTCTGAAATGCAGATTGTGCAGCAAGTAAACCGGCGCGTGAACGCCTCGACCCGAGAGGTCACTGATCAATCACAGTACAAAACAAGAGAACTTTGGGCGCTTCCAACGAACAGAGGCGGTGATTGCGAGGACTTTGCGTTGCTCAAGAAGCGGGACCTGATCCACGCAGGAGTAGACCCAAATCGTTTATTGATCGCTACGGTTCTTGATGCCCAGCGCAATTCTCATGCTGTTCTGGTTTATAGATCGCATCAAGGCGACTTGGTTTTGGACAACCAAACCAACAGAATCAAACCATGGTCAAAGACAAAATACCTGTTCCTCAGAATGCAGGATCCAAGCCAACCGCAAAGATGGGTTGGTGTCTACGGTAAGAGTTAGAGCTTACTTTGAAGGAACCGATTTAGAAATCGGTCGGCCTTAGACACCAAATTCTTTGGTATATTTGGTATTAACTGATCCAAACCCGTTGATCAAAAACCTCACGTTAGAAAGGTCGCCGAGCGTGTCGGCGACCTTTGCATATGTTATGTTACGTCCGTTTTACCGAAGGCCAATTCCGTCGCCTGGATAATCATAGTCAGGATCATGGGGTTCGGGATCGTCCTGCGGATCCGGGTCGCCCTGTGGATCGGGATCGCCCTGTGGGTCAGGGTCACCTTGCGGGTCGGGATCACCTTGTGGGTCAGGATCATTTTGTGGACCAGGATCGCCTTGCGGACCGGGGTCACCTTGTGGACCAGGATCGCCTTGTGGGCCAGGATCGCCTTGTGGGCCGTCATTGTCCGGTGTGTTGCCGAATCCACCACCACCGCCGCCGCCACCGCCGGTAACACCGTTATTGGTTTCGTCTGCTGGACCATCGCCCGCGCGCGTATCTGTAGACCCGACCGATGCTGTGGGAAGGTCAGTTAGCAGATCAGCAAGCGGTGAACACTCAGCACCCAACCGAGCAACAATTTCATCAAAATCAGCACGGCGCTGGATATATCGCAGCATTCCAGTCGTGACGGCATCACAGTCGCACAAAAGCGACGGCGACCCTGCGGACTGTCGAGCTGTTTTTACAGTACACGTTCCGCCTGCAAACGCGTCGCTGGCAGGCAAAACAAAGAAAGCTGTTACGGCAAAAAAGACTGGTAACTTAAGGGAACGAAAAACCATCATTAACTCCTCGGAACTCGGTACCTTTCATGTGCATCCCTATGCACCATTTTAACTGTTATGTGAGTGAACGACGTCACACTTCGGGCACATTTACACCTTTAGATCGACTTAATCGCAAGATGTGCGCGGGGCGAGTGAGTGAAAATTAATGCAAATTAAAGTAGAAAAGCCTATCTTTTCAAGAAAAAGCCGGGCGTTTGGCCCGGCCTTTCAAAAATCGTTTTTTGATCCATTGGAAGCAAAAATGCCACAGTTATGCCATTGTTTCCCGTTGGATCAACCACAAGCGCAGGTTGTTCAAGCCGACTTGGCCATCCGCTTGCGTTCGTGCGGGTCCAGGTAACGTTTACGCAGACGGATTGCGTTGGGCGTCACTTCAACCAGTTCGTCGTCGTCGATGTAGGCAATTGCCTCTTCCAGCGAAAACTGAACGTGCGGCGTTAGTCGAACCGCATCGTCTGAACCACTTGCACGCACGTTGGTCAGTTTCTTGCCTTTCAGCGGATTGACCTCCAGATCATTGTCGCGCGAATGCTCTCCGATCACCATGCCCTGATAGACATCGGTCTGCGGACCAACAAACATGCGGCCGCGCTCTTCAAGGTTCCACAACGCATAAGCAACGGCCTGTCCGTTCTCCATCGAGATCAGAACGCCTGCGCGACGGCCGGGGATCTGGCCTTTATGAGGCGCCCAATCGTGGAACACGCGGTTCAGAACCCCAGTGCCACGTGTATCGGTCAAAAACTCACCGTGATAACCGATCAGACCGCGCGAAGGGACGTGGGCGATGATCCGGGTCTTTCCCGCACCAGCCGGTCGCATTTCGACTAGTTCGCCTTTGCGGGCACCGGTAATCTTTTCGATTACGGCGCCAGAATATTCGTCATCCACGTCGATGGTGACTTCTTCCACGGGCTCCAGCCGTTGACCGTTTTCCTCGCGGAACAGAACCTGTGGTCGGGAGATGCTGAGCTCGAAACCCTCGCGGCGCATGTTCTCGATCAGAACACCCATCTGCAATTCGCCACGGCCCGCAACTTCGAACGCTTCGCCGCCAGGCGTGTCGGTGATCCGGATTGCAACGTTCGACTCGGCTTCTTTCATCAGCCGGTCACGAATGACGCGGGATTGAACCTTTTTACCGTCGCGACCCGCCAGAGGGGAATCGTTGATGCCGAAGGTCACCGTGATTGTCGGCGGATCGATGGGTTGCGCGGGCAGGGCTTCTTCAACCTGTGGGGAAACCAACGAGTCCGCAACCGTGGCCTTGCTCATACCTGCAATGGTTACGATGTCCCCGGCTTCGGCGATATCAATGGGTTGTTGGGCCAGGCCACGGAACGCCAGGATTTTGGACGCTCTGAAGTTTTCGATCAGCGTGCCATCACGGCTGAGCGCTTTCAGGCTATCGCCTGCCTTCAGTGTGCCGCTTTCAACCCGACCCGTCAGAATTCGACCGATAAACGGATCGCTGCCAAGCGTGGTGGCCAGCATCCGGAACGGCTCTTCCTTGTGCTCGGTCTGCTTGGGGGCAGGGACGTGATCAACGATCAGATCGAACAGGGCACTCAGGTCCTTGCGAGGGCCGTCCAGCTCCATGTCCGCCCATCCAGAACGGCCCGAGGCGTACATGGCAGGGAAATCCAGCTGATCATCATCAGCCCCAAGGTTCGCGAAAAGGTCGAAACACTCATCCAGCGCACGATCCGGTTCGGCATCTGGTTTGTCGACCTTGTTCAATACCACGATCGGGCGCAGGCCCAGTGCCAGCGCTTTGGAGGTCACAAACTTGGTCTGCGGCATCGGGCCTTCAGCGGCGTCGACCAGCAAGACAACGCCGTCAACCATGCTGAGGATCCGCTCAACCTCGCCACCGAAGTCGGCGTGGCCGGGGGTGTCGACGATGTTGATGCGGGTATCTTTCCATTCGACCGAGGTGGCTTTGGCCAGAATGGTAATGCCGCGTTCACGTTCCAGATCATTGCTGTCCATGGCACGTTCCGCCACAGCTTGGTTTTCCCGGAACGCACCGGATTGTTTAAGCAGCTCATCCACCAGGGTCGTTTTACCGTGGTCCACGTGAGCGATGATTGCGATATTGCGCAGGTCCATGAGAGGTCAGCCTTTGAACGGGAAGTTGCCGCGCGCATAACGCGGCGCGGCAAAATATACCAGCCCTAACCGTGGATCAGTGGCCGGCAGTCTTCGAAAACAGGTGAATGATCAGAATTCCAGCCAGAATCATGGTCAGTCCAAGCACCGCCGGCCAGTCCAGCTTTTGACCAAACACCAGAAACCCGATGAGCGCGATCAGAAAGATTCCCAGCCCGGACCAGATTGCATAGACGATGCCCACAGGCATGGTCTTGAGGGTCAGCGCCAGAAGATAAAAGGCGACCCCGTACCCCAAGACAACAAGGACGGAGGGCCAAAACCGGGTGAATTGCTGGCTGGCCTGCAATGCGGTTGTGCCGATGGTTTCCGCCATCACGGCGAGCAACAGAAACAGATAGGCTTGAGGCATTATGGTCTCTCGCAGAGCTATAAGGTTTGAGCGCCTTGAACACGGAACACGCGCCACAAGCAAGGCAAGTCTCAAATTAAAATTTCCGTAAGGTCAGGTATACCTGACTATTCCCGAGTTTGAATAAGTGTAAGGTTTGGCTCATATTTTATGATTTGTTAATGAGTATTGTTCGATGACGACATTCGCAAAGTCGGTCATTTTAGTTTCTGGTCTGATTGTGGCAGTTGGGTGGCTTGCCGACGGGGGGTCCGTCGAAAAAGAGGCAGCCATTGTGGTTCAACAGTTCGATGGTAGTCGTGTGTTTTAAAGCCACTCGGAACTTGAAAGGGAAAAAGGAGCCTTTGGGCTCCTTTTTTCTGTTATGCGTCTAGTGGTGCAGCTTCGTGGCTTTGAAAAAATCTGACGAGCTTGGGGCGCAGCCAATTCCAAAGATCTGGTGCCCCATTTCGGATTGCCGGTCCAACACGCGCTTCGAGTTGAGCAAAAGACACATTGTATTCGCTCCAAGAGCCGCCGCCGTTTTCCAGGTTGGCAATTGGCGTCTGAAACCGGTCGACTGATTTTGCAAATTGAGCGTCTGCGCTCTTGCAAGCTTCGAATTCCCGCCACAAGTCCGTGAAAAATTTCTGCTGCGCGTCCGGCAACAGGCCAAACAACCGCTGAGCTGCCGCTTGTTCTTTTGCCTCCTGCTCGGCGTGATTGACCTGTCCGTGAATAGGGTGATCTCCGGCATCGATTTCGACGATGTCGTGCAGAAGAAGCATCTGAAGGACGCGATCCACATGAACTTCGGAATGTGCGTGTTCTGACAATACCCAAGCGTAGAGCATTATATGCCAGGAATGCTCTGCCGAGTTTTCTAACCGATCCGAAGCCATAAGGCGCGACGCGCGTATCACCGATTTCAGCTGATCTGCCTCGGTCAAAAAGTCGAGCCGCCTTGTAAAGGCATTGTCCTGAGGCTCTGACCCTGTCAGGAGGTCATTTGCATGACGGTAGGCCAGTGGAAAGACCTGTGAAAGATAGGCCGCACGGCCACTGTCCAGATTAGCGCGGGCAATATCCACATGGTCTGGCCTGGGATCAGACGCGCACAGTACCTGAAACAACGGTTGGCAGCGATCCAGAACCTTCGCGAACCGTGCATCTGGTGTCTGGTCTGCCTCGAACTCTTGCCATAAGGACAAAAAGACTTGCGCCTGATCATCCGGCAGCAGCCCAAACAGCTCTGACGCTGCAGTTTGCTCTGCCTCCGCCAGCTTTTCCCAGTCGGTTTCCACATGGATTGGGTGGTCGCCTACGACGATCTCAACCAAATCATGCAACAGTAACATACGGATAACCCGATCGATCGACACGTCTGGCTCGGCCAACGGGGCCATCACCATGGCCCACAATGCCAGATGCCAGCTGTGTTCGGCAGAGTTTTCGGGTCGGGATTGGTCGAGCAGGACGTTTGCACGCTCGACCGTTTTTAGCATGTCGGCCCGTTTCAGAAACTCGATCTGGGCCGACAAACGATCACTCATTGCTTTTCTATCGCTTTTTGTTTGGAGCGGTGTGCCGCCAGACGTCTGATGACAAACTGTCTGGCCTTGCGTTCGGCCAGGCGGACGCGGATTTCGGTCAGAAATGCCTCTTCCAAAGACTGCGACGCCGCCCCCAGCACTTCGCCGACTTCTACAAAGAAACGGTCTTCCCCGGTTTCGTCCATAACCTTCATCGTATCTTCGGCCAGTTTGGCCGCAAGAGTTGTGATGGTGTCGGACATCAGCGGGTGTTCTCGGTCAGGCGGCGTTTCACGTAGTCGCTGACGTCTGTGATCAGCGTGTCCATGTGGCGATCCTGGAAGAAGTGATCTGCACCTTCAACCTCGTTGTGAGTGATCGTGATGCCTTTTTGCTCGTGCAGTTTGTTCACCAGCGACGTTGTATCTGCCGGAGGGGCCACACGGTCAGCCGAGCCGTTGATGATCAGGCCGGATGAAGGGCAGGGCGCCAGGAATGAAAAATCGTACATATTGGCTGGTGGCGACACGCTGATGAACCCGGTGATTTCAGGCCGGCGCATCAGCAACTGCATTCCGATCCATGCCCCAAACGAAAACCCTGCGACCCAGCAGTGTTTCGAGTTGTTGTTCATCGACTGCAGATAATCCAGCGCAGAGGCAGCATCGCTTAGCTCACCTACGCCCTGATCATACTCTCCCTGACTGCGGCCCACACCGCGGAAGTTAAAGCGCAACACGGTGAAGCCCATGTTGTAAAAGGCATAGTGCAGGTTATAGACCACCTTGTTGTTCATGGTCCCGCCAAATTGAGGATGCGGGTGAAGCACGATTGCGATCGGTGCGTCTTTTTCCTTTTGCGGGTGGTAGCGGCCTTCCAGGCGGCCTTCGGGTCCGGGAAAAATCACCTCGGGCATGTGTGCTTTGGTCCTGTCTTTTTCGTACGGGTGCCGGGATATACTTGACGATAATCGTCGGACACCTTAGAACGGTTCTAATTACATTTCACCGCGCATCAGCGCTGTCAGTCGGAGATACGCACTGGCAGCGTCGGCGTCAATGATTTCGCGCAATTCCTGCAAAGAGGGGGCAAAAGATGAAGCTGTCGACCAAAGGGCGATACGCGATGGTTGCCTTGGCGGATATTGCGTTGCAGCCAAGCGACCGGCTTGTGACCCTTGGAGAAATCTCAGAACGCCAGGATGTATCGCTGCCTTATCTGGAACAGCTTTTTGTGAAACTGCGCCGGGCCGAGCTGGTTTCTTCGGTACGCGGGCCGGGCGGCGGGTACCGACTGGCGCGGCCTGCGTCGGAAATCCGTGTGGTCGAGATCCTTGCCGCCGTGGATGAAACGGTTGATGCGTTGCAAAAAGGGGCCGGAGCCTCTGGCGCATCTTCGGGCAGCCGCGCGCAATCCCTTACCAACCGCCTTTGGGAAAGCCTGAGCGCCCATGTCTATGTGTTTTTGCATCAGACGCGCCTGTCTGACGTGATCAAGAACGACCTTGCCCCATGCCCCGCCGTGCCGAGCCTGTTCTCGGTGGTGGACGAGTAATCCGGTGAGGCGACACAGGCATATGAAATTTGTTGGCGAAAAGATGCATCCATGAATCGTGTTTATCTGGATCATAATGCGACGACGCCTCTGCGCCCCGAAGCACGAGATGCGATGATCGCTGCGATGGATGTCTGCGGAAATCCGTCTTCTGTTCACGCCGAAGGCCGCGCCGCAAAGGCACTTGTCGAACGGGCACGGGCACAGGTTTCTGCGGCTTTTGGTGCAGATGGGGCAGATATCGTTTTCACCTCGGGCTCGACGGAGGGCGCAGCATTAACTTTGGCTGGGCGTCACCTGCATGGTGCTGCGGTTGAACATGATGCCGTAAGGGCTTGGATCAAAGAAGACCTCTCCGTTTCAGAAACTGGCGAAGTGTCGGTCGCGGCACCCGAAACCTCGACCCTTCAACTGGCAAATTCTGAGACCGGAGTCGTTCAGACATTACCGCCAGGATTGGCTGTGACAGATGCCACGCAGGCCTTTGGGAAGCTGCCGATTGCGTTCAACTGGATGTGTGCCCAGATGGCTCTGGTGTCGGCGCATAAACTGGGCGGCCCCAAGGGTGTGGGCGCGGTTGTTATGAAGCGCGGAACTGACCTGCCAGCTCAGATCAAGGGTGGTGGTCAGGAAATGGGTCGCCGGTCTGGAACGGAAAATGTCATTGGAATCGCGGGGTTCGGCGCCGCAGCTGAAGCTGCAGCACGTGACCTGGCCAGTGGCGTTTGGGAGCAGGTTGAAGAATTTAGAAATATTCTAGAAAACGCTCTTGAGGCTGCTGTAAAATCACCTATTTTTGTCGGGAAAGGGCGGCAACGCCTGCCCAACACCCTGTGTTTTGCCGCCCCCGGCTGGAAAGGTGAAACCCAGGTCATGCAGATGGATCTGTCGGGTTTTGCGGTCAGTGCGGGCTCTGCCTGTTCCAGCGGCAAGGTTCGTGCCAGCGCGGTGCTCACCGCAATGGGATACGACGAGGTGACAGCCAGCAGCGCAATCCGCGTTTCGCTGGGCCCTCGGACAACGAAAGAAGATGTGCTGCGTTTCGCCGAAACGTGGCTTGAGAAAGAGAAAAAGCATCGCGCGCGGGCCGCGTGATTTGACGGAGGGTAAGTTATGGCCGCTTTGGACCAGACCCAGGTGAAAGAGGGTGTCGATCAGGAAACCGTGGATGCGGTACGCGAGGTCGGAACCTACAAATACGGCTGGGATACCGACATCGAGATGGAGTACGCGCCAAAAGGTGTGAATCCGGATATCGTCCGTCTGATTTCGGATAAGAATGATGAGCCGGAATGGATGACCGAATGGCGTCTGGCCGCATTTGAACGCTGGACCAAGATGGAAGAGCCGAAATGGGCGATGGTCAACTATCCTGAGATCGACTTTCAGGACCAGTATTACTATGCGCGTCCGAAGTCGATGGAAGAAAAGCCAAAGTCGCTTGATGAGGTCGATCCCAAGTTGCTTGCTACCTACGAGAAGCTGGGTATCCCTCTGAAAGAACAGATGATTCTGGCCGGTGTCGAAGGCGCTGAAGATGCGCCAGCCGAAGGCCGCAAGGTTGCTGTAGACGCGGTTTTTGACTCTGTATCAGTCGGTACAACCTTTCAGGCCGAGCTGAAGAAAGCCGGAGTGATTTTCTGCTCGATCTCAGAAGCGATCAAAGAGCATCCCGAACTGGTCAAGAAATACCTTGGCACTGTTGTTCCTGTTTCGGACAACTTCTATGCGACGCTAAATTCGGCCGTCTTCTCGGACGGGTCGTTTGTGTACATCCCGCCGGGTGTTCGTTGCCCGATGGAGCTGAGTACCTATTTCCGTATCAACGCGGAAAACACCGGCCAGTTTGAACGCACCCTGATCATCGCAGACAAGGGCTCGTACGTTTCTTATCTGGAAGGCTGCACCGCGCCTCAGCGTGACACCGCACAATTGCACGCGGCTGTTGTCGAGATCATCGTCGAAGAAGATGCCGAGGTGAAATACTCGACCGTTCAGAACTGGTTCCCCGGGGATGAGAACGGCAAGGGCGGCATCTATAACTTCGTTACCAAACGCGCCGATTGCCGGGGCGACCGGTCCAAGGTGATGTGGACCCAGGTGGAAACTGGCTCGGCTGTGACCTGGAAATACCCGTCTTGCATCCTGCGCGGCAACGAAAGCCAGGGCGAGTTCTATTCGATCGCGATTGCCAACAACTATCAGCAGGCCGACACCGGCACCAAGATGGTTCATCTGGGCAAGAACACCAAATCGCGCATCGTGTCCAAAGGCATCAGCGCAGGTAAGGCGCAGAACACCTATCGTGGTCTGGTCTCGATGCACCCGAAAGCCAAAGACAGCCGGAACTACACCCAGTGTGACAGCTTGTTGATCGGAGACAAATGCGGCGCGCATACGGTTCCGTATATCGAGGTCAAGAACAACTCATCCCGTGTCGAGCACGAGGCGACGACGTCGAAAGTGGATGACGATCAACTGTTCTACTGCCGTCAACGCGGCATGGACGAAGAAGAGGCCGTGGCGCTGGTCGTTAACGGGTTCTGCAAGGACGTGCTTCAGGCGCTGCCGATGGAATTTGCCATGGAAGCGCAGCAGTTGGTGGCAATCTCGCTGGAAGGTTCTGTTGGTTGATGACGCGCGCGCCTCGCACCCGCATCCATAAAGGTGATGTGGTGACCTGGATTGGGTACATCTTTCCGGTTCTGGGAGGGTTGCTGGGCGTCGCCTACGTCAACATCAATCATATGGAGTTCATCAACCCGGTATGGGCGGTGGGCGGAGGGGCGATCCTGGGTTGGATTGCCGCGCGTCTGATCCGCAGAATACTGGGCTAGGAAATAGACGGGGCCGCGGTGCCCCTTGCGATACGCAAAAGGACAAAACATGCTGGAAATCAAGAACCTGCACGTGCAGCTTGAAGAAGAAGACAAGCAAATTCTCAAAGGTGTGGACCTGACGGTCGAAGCCGGCAAGGTACATGCGATTATGGGCCCGAACGGGTCGGGTAAATCGACGCTCAGCTATGTTCTGTCCGGTCGTGATGGCTATGAAGTCACCGAGGGTTCGGCCACGCTGGACGGTGCAGACCTTTTGGAGATGGAGCCGGAAGAGCGTGCCGCAGCAGGTGTGTTCCTGGCGTTTCAATACCCCGTTGAGATTCCCGGCGTTGGTAACATGACTTTCCTGCGAACTGCGGTGAATGCACAGCGCAAGGCGCGCGGAGAAGAAGAACTGTCGGCAGCCGACTTCCTGAAAGAGGTACGCGCCAAGGCGAAAACCCTGAAAATCGACGCTGACATGCTGAAGCGCCCGGTCAACGTAGGCTTCTCGGGTGGTGAGAAAAAACGCAACGAGATCCTGCAGATGGCCATGCTGGAACCCAAGATGTGCATCATGGACGAGACCGACTCGGGCCTGGACGTGGACGCGATGAAGCTGGTGGCCGAAGGTGTGAACGCCCTGCGCGACGAAGGCCGTGGATTTCTGGTGATCACGCACTACCAGCGCTTGCTGGACCACATCAAACCGGACGTTGTGCACATCATGGCTGATGGCCGTATCGTCAAAACCGGTGGCCCGGATCTGGCGCTTGAAGTTGAAAACAACGGTTATGCCGACATTCTTGCCGAGGTGAACTGATGGCCTTGCCCGAAGTCAAACAATCCGCAACCGAGGCACGGCTGTCTGCGCTGACCATGCCAGACGCCGGCTGTACCCGTGCCGCCCGCGAAGACGCTTTGGCGCGTGTGCTGGAAATGGGTCTGCCGGGGCGCCGCGACGAATACTGGAAATACACTCAGCCCGACACACTTGTCGCGCCCGACGCGATCCCCGCTGCAGTGTTTGCCGATGATGAGCCGCTGGTTTTCAGTGAATTTGATCGTCTCAACATCGTCTTCGTAGACGGCGTGTTCAGCGCCGAAGAGTCGGACGATCTGTCGATGGAAGGTGTGAGCATCGACCGTCTCGAAGACATTTGCTGCAAAGACATCCATTGGGCCAAAGACCTGTATGGCGTTTTGGAAGCCCGCGGTCAGTCTCCGGTTCAGCGTCCGTTGGCGGCACTGAACACAGCTTTTGCGTCGGATGGTGTTGCCATTCATGTGACAGGCAAACCGTCTAAGCCAATTAACCTGATCTACCGCCATGCGTCGCCAACGTCAGACGCGATCCTGCATCATGTGGTTCGTGTGGAAAGTGAGGCCGAGGCCACCATTCTGGAAACCGGTCCGGCAGCCTCGCGCTTTAACAAGTGCATGGAGATCGATATTGCGGACAACGGTACGCTGCATCACGTGCGCGCGCAGGGCAGGGACCATGAACGTCGCGCCGCGACCCATATGTTCACGCGTCTGGGGAAAGAGTCGGTGTATAAGTCGTTCACGCTGACGGTAAATGGCGTTCTGACCCGTAACGAACAGGTCGTTGAACTGACAGGTGATGACGCGGTGGCCCATGTGGCCGGTGCCTGCGTTGGAGATGGTGATTTCCATCATGACGACACGGTCTTCATCACGCATGACGCTGTGAACTGCGAAAGCCGTCAGGTGTTCAAAAAGGTTCTGCGCAACGGAGCAACCGGTGTGTTTCAGGGCAAAATCCTTGTAAAGGAAGGCGCCCAGAAAACCGACGGCTACCAGATAAGCCAATCGCTGCTTCTGGACGACGACAGCCAGTTCCTTGCCAAGCCCGAGCTTGAGATTTACGCCGATGATGTGGCGTGCTCGCATGGCTCGACTTCGGGCGCGATTGACGAGACTGCGCTGTTCTACCTGCGATCACGCGGAGTTCCGACCAAGGACGCCACCAATATGCTGACGCTTGCATTCCTGGCGGAAGCGGTGGACGAAATCGAAGACAGCGCGTTGGCAGAAGCGATTGTCAGCCGTCTGGAGGGGTGGCTCGCCCGCCGCAGCTGATGGCTCTTTCGTCAGATATATTGGCAACTTACCGGGGGCCGGGGCGTGTTGTGCGTCGGCTTCTGGATTTGGGGCCACGAGAAGACCGAGCGCTGGTATTTGTGATGGGCTTTTGCATCGTCGCGTTCATTGCGCAGATGCCCGGCCTCGCGCGTCAGGCGCATCTGGAAGGTGTTGAGCTGAACATGTTACTGGGCGGTGCGCTGCTGGGTACCGTGTTCATTTTGCCGTTGTTTTTTTACACGCTGGCTTTGGTTTCGCACTGGGCCGCGCGATTGGTTGGCGGCAAGGGCTCTGCCTATGGGGCAAGGCTGGCCTTGTTCTGGGCCCTGCTATCGTCCGCACCACTGGTTTTGCTGAATGGTCTGGTGGCCGGATTCATCGGACCCGGACCTGCTTTGTCAATTGTGGGCATCCTCTGGGTTGCTGTTTTTGTGTGGTTCTGGTTATCCGGTCTCAGACAAGTGCAAAGGTCGGCTGAATGACTATTCCACAATTGGGTCCACTGGTGCTTTTGACGCTCAAGAAACCTGCCGAGGCGGCCCGTCAGATATTAGCTCTGAATCTAGGGCGGGAAGCGGTCTGGCTGAGCTTTTTTCTGGTGGTGGTCTTCAACTGTCTGATTCAACTCAGCACGGACCTGATCTTCACTGTTCCAGAGGCACCGCAAAACGCTGAAGCAGAGAGTATTCCTTTCATCCTTATCCGATCCGCCGGCGCGATGTTGTTGAGCGTTGTTGCTTTTCTTTTGGTCGGACGTGTTTTAGGGGGTCGCGCAACGCTTTCCGGCTTGTTGATCCTGATGATCTGGCTGAGCTTTTTGCAAAGCGGCGCGTTGCTGGCCATGGTCCTTTCCAGCGTGGCTTTACCTGCTCTGACGCTGCTCTTGCTGCTGGCGACATTGGGGTGGAGCCTTTTTATTACGCTGCATTTTCTGAACGAGGCGCATCAGTTCGACTCGCTCGGTAAGGCATTTGCCGTAATTTTGTTGGCGGCAATTGCCGCCTTACCCATTGTTCTGATGTTCAACCCAACCGGACCCGTCTAGGAAATAAGCCTATGTACGATGTACAGAAAATCCGCTCTGACTTTCCGATCCTGTCGCGTCAGGTCAATGGCAAGCCTTTGACCTATCTGGACAATGGTGCCTCGGCTCAGAAACCTCAGGTCGTTATCGACGCTGTGACGCGTGCTTATGCCGAGGAATACTCGAACGTCCATCGCGGTCTGCACTACCTGTCCAACCTAGCGACCGAGAAATACGAGTCCGTGCGTGGCACCATCGCGCGCTTTCTAGGTGCTTCGAATGAGGACGAGATCGTCCTGAATTCGGGCACGACCGAAGGGATCAACCTTGTCGCTTACGGCTGGGCAATGCCGCGGCTTGAGGCCGGGGACGAGATCGTTCTGAGCGTCATGGAGCATCACGCCAATATCGTACCCTGGCATTTTTTGCGTGAACGGCAGGGCGTTGTTCTGAAATGGGTGGATGTCGACGCAGACGGGGGTTTGGACCCACAGGCTGTAATTGATGCAATCGGTCCAAAGACCAAGCTGGTTGCCGTAACCCAGTGTTCGAACGTTTTGGGTACAGTTGTCGACGTCAAAGCGATCACCGACGGCGCCCACGCCAAAGGAGTTCCGGTTCTGGTGGACGGAAGCCAAGGCGCAGTCCATATGCCGGTGAACGTTGAAGAGATCGGCTGTGATTTCTACGCGATCACGGGTCACAAGCTGTATGGCCCCTCCGGGTCAGGCGCGATGTACATTAAATCCGAACGTATGGCCGAAATGCGCCCCTTTATTGGCGGCGGCGACATGATCAAAGAGGTCAGCAAGGATCAGGTCATATACAACGATCCACCAATGAAGTTCGAAGCTGGTACGCCAGGTATCGTTCAGACCATAGGTTTGGGCGTGGCCTTGGACTACATGATGGATCTGGGAATGGCGAACATTGCGTCTCATGAATCCAGCCTGCGCGACTATGCCATGCAACGGCTGACCGGATTGAATTGGCTGCAGGTGCAGGGCACGCGCCCGGACAAAGCCGCCATCTTTAGCTTTACGCTGGATGGGGCCGGTCATGCGCATGACGTCTCGACTATCCTGGACAAAAAAGGCGTAGCCGTCCGAGCGGGTCATCACTGTGCCGGACCATTGATGGACCATCTGGGCGTGACCGCAACCTGCCGGGCCAGCTTTGGTCTTTATAACACCACGGAAGAGGTCGACATTCTGATCGATGCCCTTGAATTGGCGCATGATCTTTTTGCCTGACTTTGATTTGAAACTGGGTGAGACAGGCACGATTTCCAGTTGCACCCAAACCGGATCAAGGTTAGCTAACGACCAACGCACCTGTAGCTCAGCTGGATAGAGCGCTGCCCTCCGAAGGCAGAGGCCAGAGGTTCGAATCCTCTCAGGTGCGCCAGATAACCCCCGAGTATTTAAAGGAACGCCTGATGAGATTCGTCATATCTGCCGGCGAATTGCTCCACGATCCAATCCCCTGACTTGTTATCAATCGCTTGAGCTTTTGTTTCTTTCCAACAATTGCGTTGTTCAATAAGCGAGAAGAGATATAGAGGTGTCTGAACCTTCAGCCTGACGCGGCAATTCAGACCCAATCATCAAACGAAAATTTGTGATGTCAAAAGAGATCATCCTCCACATCGGAACGCACAAAACCGGAAGCTCATCACTGCAAGCTTGGGCGATGGACAACCTGGAAGAACTGGCGGCCCATGGTGTGTATTACCCTAAGGCGGGGCGAAACCCTGAAGGAAATCATAGTGCATTGCCATGGTCGCTTTCCGGGGATGCTCGAGCGGAAAGCTCGGTGTGGGAAGACTTTCTGAACGAAATAGAAAACACCGACCACAACCGCCTCCTCGTTGTCGGAGAGGAATTCAGCTTTCTCAAATCCGAAGATGTCCGACTTGCGAAAGAAACACTTAAGAACCACCGCGTCAGAATTACACTGAGTCTCAGACCTCAATTCGACGCAATTCGGTCCCAATACGATGAATGGCTTAGGCAGTTTTTGACCAACGACAGCTTCTCCACTTTCTGGAGATTTCTGGCAAAGAAAGATGAGTGGTTCGACTATACCGAAATCGTCAAAAGATGGAGTTCGTTTTTCGGCTCGGAAAACATGACGGTTTTTTCCTTTAACGAAAGCAAAACGCAGGAGTTTGGGCTGATCTCGACTATGGTCGATTTTCTTCAGGTCCCGATCGAGAGTTTCACGACAAAAACCGGAAAAAACGCTTCAGACTGCGCCGAGCTCGTTCAAATTTGGCGATACCTTCTAACGAAGTTGCAGGTTGCGACCGGTGAGAGGTTAGGCGTGGATGAATTTCTAACTGATGCAGATCGAATTCGAAACTGTTTCAAACTTCAACAAGTCTACGGACCCATGGTTTTGCAAGCTCGGGACAAATACTTGGCAGAATTTTCAGAGCGGTCAAAGTTTATTGGTTACGATGCGAATGAATTTCTTGAGGTGCAAGAAGTCTTCAAGGACCGGAATGAAGAATTGTTTTCGATACTCGGTAAAGACCTTTGGGATCTAACTTCGGAACTGAAAGAAGCGTCGACATCTTGCCACCTGTCGGCCGACATGCTGAAAACAGCAGACGGTGTGTTCGATCAATACATGTCGCAGATCGGGCGGTGAGCTTGTTTGATTGATCGAAAGTAGATGAAATGGTCTACAACGATGAATGAGAACTCGGGCGCCGGCGCAGCCCACGAGTGAATTTTGTAAGGGGGCAATGCCCTCGCGCTAACAACCTCCAAAGCTGGCCGTTTCTACGCGATTTGACATTTTATTTGTTCTGGCAACATTTCCAGGGCGATCTCTGCATGAGAGAAGCTTTCGTTGAGCCAGTATATCTTACGTCTAAGTAAGGTGGTCCAGCTTTAACCGCGCCAAGAGCGGACAACGCCGCAATCCATGTGGACGAAGTTAGAACCGTAGTACTGACCGACGCCACCTGCACGGCAAGACATAGCAGCCTTAGCCATCTGTGAAACCGAACGAGACGCGAGGCGCAGGTCTGCGGCCTGACCCTCCATATGAAGCGACTTTCGAGCGACACGACGGGAGCGGGCGCGCAGCATTGCATTGGTCTGGGGAGAGCGATAACCGGACAGAAGCATATAGGGTTCGTTCACATCCAGAAGGTTGTGTGATGCCGCCATGATATCAATCGTGCGCAAATCGATGGATTTAACCTGATCTGTGCGCCAATCGCGCATGAAATGGTTCACTTCTTTGACAGCGTCCTTGATATACTTACCATCAACCCAATAGATCATGTCCAGCCGTTCGCCAGTGCGACCGGAATACATACGAATGCGACGGATATCACCGCCACCTCGCAAAAAGCCTGCTGCGTTGGAAAATGTGGGGGCTGCCGCGACTGCGGTAGCTGCAAATGCACCCAATAGGGCACGCCGGGTCAAGCCCGAGGAACTGCTCTTGGTCATTTTTGGTTCGTCCCGTACTGTTCCTGCCTGCACACGATGTTACGCGCGCGGTATTAATTTTTTCCCATCCCAGATGCGGATTTTATGACACAATCGGAATCGGCGGCCAAGAAGTGTTTCGGATTCACCTTTTCAAGGGGGAATTTTCGGCAGTTTTTTGCGCAAATGACACAGTGCCACTTAGAATTTATGCAACTGTGCGGTTTTTACCAACCGGCCGATGCAAACACGCATCAGACATCATTAGAAGCGATTTGGTAAGGGATTTGTGAATAGACAAGCGTTCGTAGGCAAATCCATAGTTGCTTGACGCACATATCCTCAGTTCAATCTTTTGAGTATTCAAGGCCCCATAATGCTTTCTGTTTTCCGCACCAGTACCAGTATCCTTGTCACCGCGTGTTTTGCAGCAACCGCCGGATTGGCGAATACGACGTCAGACTCCGCGTCGACTACGGCCTTTCAAATGGCGATTGCGGAACATACGTCTCAGGCATCTACAATTGCCGAGTTTTACCGGACGAATGGATTTGCACCGATTTGGGTAGGTGAAACCCCTGAGCACACGCAACGCAGGGCCGCGTTGATTGAAGCATTGTCCAAGGCACATCTACACGGTTTGCCTCAGGCAGATGCAACCGTTTCGGCATTGATCGACAAGATGGAACAGGCCCGGTCTGTTCGTGACCTCGGCGCGATTGAGGCCGAGCTAAGCCGGGTGTATGTGGAATACGCTGATGCACTGTATTCCGGCACCGTTGAACCTGGGCGCGTAGACGACGGTTTGGTACGGGGAGTGGAGCGTCGTAGCGCTGCCGAGCATTTGTCAAGGCTGGCGGAGCAAGGCGCGCAATATCTGGAACAACTGCCGCCTCAAACACGTCAGTACCGCGCGCTTATGAAACAAAAGCTGCAGCTGCAAGTCTTGGTGGATCAAGGTGGTTGGGGGGCAACGGTACCGGTCGCGAAACTGGAATATGGTGACACTGGTGCGAATGTCGTCAAACTGCGCAATCGTCTTGTGGCGATGGGGTACATGAAGCCGTCGGCCAGCCCGTCTTTTGACGATGCGCTGCTGGCTGGCGTTCAGGCGTTTCAAACAGCGCACGGGCTGGAGCCTGACGGTGTTGCAGGCCAGGGCACAATTACCGAGTTGAACCGCCCGGCCTCTGACCGACTAAAAGCAGTCTACGTCGCGCTTGAAAGAGAACGCTGGCTGCCGCGCGAGCGTGGCGCGCGCCATATCCTGGTGAATCAGGCCGATTTTTCGGCCAAGATCGTTGATGACGGACAGGTCACATTTGAAACCCGTGCGGTAATTGGAAAAAACACGCATGATCGCCGCAGCCCCGAATTTTCGGATGTGATGGAGCATATGGTGATCAACCCGAGCTGGTATGTTCCACGCTCGATCATCACCAAGGAATATTTGCCGAAACTGCAATCCAATCCTAATGCGGTAGGTCACATACAGATCACTGACCGCAGCGGTCGTCAGGTCAATCGCGGGGCTGTGGATTTCACTCAGTTCACGGCGCGAAACTTTCCGTTTGCGATGCGCCAGCCCCCCAGCAAAAGCAATGCGCTGGGTTTGGTGAAGTTCATGTTCCCCAACAAGTACAACATCTATCTGCATGATACTCCACAGAAAAGCCTGTTCTCGCGTGAGGTGCGGGCGTTCTCGCACGGGTGTATTCGTTTGGCGCAACCCTTCGAATTCGCCTATGCGTTGCTTGCGAAACAAGAGGAAGACCCCAAGGCCTTTTTTCATCGCGTCCTCAAAACTGGCAAAGAAACCAAAGTTGAATTGGATCAACATGTGCCGGTGCACCTGATCTATCGCACGGCCTATATAGGACCGAAGGGCGAAGTGCAGTATCGTCGCGATGTCTATAATCGCGATGCCAAGATTTGGGACGCACTACAAAAGGCAGGGGTGGCCCTGCCGGACGTTCAGGGGTAAGCACGGGTCAAATCCTGCCAAAAGGAAGCCCGTCATGCAGTTCACCGTTCAACAAATCGCCGACGCTCTGAGCGCTGAGTGTCAGGGTGACACCGGCCTAACGATTGTGGGAGCTGCCGAACCCGGTGACGCAGGTCCAACAGATCTGGCGATGGCGATGTCTCCGAAATATGCCGAGGCACTGTCCGGTGGAGAAGCGCGCGCAGCGGTTCTTTGGGAAGGGGCCGATTGGCAAGCCTTGGGTCTGCGCGCGGCCATCTTTGTTTCGCGGCCTCGCATGGCCATGGCAGGGATTACTTCGATGCTGGATCGCGGGCAGGGGGTCGAGCCGGGCATTCACCCGTCGGCCGTCATTGATCCAACGGCAGAGATTGGCGCTGACGTCTCAATTGGACCTCTAACAGTTGTTGGTGCACGCGCAAGGATTGGGGAAGGTTCCGAAATCGGTGCGCATTGCACGATAGGCATCGATGCCACGCTAGGAAAGGGTGCGTTGCTACGCGAAATGGTCAGCATCGGTGCTCGGGCGCAGATCGGAGACCGTTTCATTGCACAACCTGGTGCTCGGATCGGAGGCGATGGGTTCAGCTTTGTCACCCCCGAAGTCTCGGGCGCTGAGAATGCGCGTAAAACCATGGGTGATCAAGGTGAGGCCAAAGCACAAAGCTGGCTTCGCATCCACTCTTTGGGCGCGGTTGAGATTGGCAATGACGTCGAGGTCGGATCCAACTGTACCATCGACAACGGCACGATCCGCAACACCCGGATCGGTGACGGCTCGAAACTGGATAATCTTGTGCATGTGGGGCACAACACGCGTGTGGGTCGCGATTGCCTCTTGTGTGGTCAGACCGGCGTGTCGGGATCGGTCGAGATCGGCAATAACGTTGTTCTGGGTGGTCAGACCGGCGTTGTTGATAACATCTTTATTGGTGACGGCGTCATTTCTGGTGGGGGTACAAAAATTCTGTCCAACGTTCCGGCCGGTCGCGTCATAATGGGCTATCCGGGCATCAAGATGGAAACACATACTGACATCTACAAAGCGCAACGCCGTTTACCGCGCATGGCCCGCGACGTTGAGGCACTCAAAAAGGCTGTTTTCAAACAGTCCCCGAGTGATTAAATCATCCTCAGAACGAAAGTCAGGGGATCGACATGAGCATCAGCGACCGCGTCATCGCAATCATTGCAGAGCAGGCCGTGCTGGAGCCGTCTGACGTCACGCCCGAAAGCACGCTGGAGGACTTGGGTATCGACAGCCTGGGTTTAGTTGAAAGCATCTTTGCGATCGAGGAAGAGTTCGACATTTCGGTTCCGTTCAATGCGAACGAGCCAGAAGCCAATGACTTCGATATCTCGAATGTGGCCGCGATCACCGCCGGGATCGAACAGCTTGTGTCGGAAAAGGTCTGACCTGCTCTCATGAAACGTGTTGTCATTACCGGCGCAGGTACGATCAACTCACTGGGCCATTCGGTTCCTGACACTCTGGAAGCCATGCGCGAAGGGCGTTGTGGCATCTCGGAACTGGAATTTCGTGATGTCGAACGATTGGCCATCAAGATCGGCGGTCAGGTTCGAGGATTTGAGGCGGAAGGACGGTTTAATCGCCAGCAGATGTCTCTGTATGACCGGTTTACCCAATTCACTCTGACGGCTGCCAAAGAGGCTATAGAACAGTCGGGCATCGAGTTTCACGGTGAATTGGCGGCCAGATCAGGTGTCGTGCTTGGAACCGCCGGTGGCGGTGTTTCGACTTGGGATGACAATTATCGTTCGGTTTATGAAGACGGAAAGAACCGTGTGCACCCGTTTGTTGTTCCCAAACTGATGAACAATGCTGCGGCCAGCCATGTGTCGATGGAGCATAACCTCAAAGGGCCCAGCTTTACCGTCTCGACGGCCTGCGCGTCGTCTAACCACGCCATGGCGCAGGCCTTTCAGATGGTGCGCAGCGGCGCCGCCCCGGCGATGATTACCGGCGGGTCCGAATCCATGTTGTGTTTCGGCGGGATCAAAGCGTGGGAAGGCCTGCGTGTGATGTCCAAAGACGCTTGCCGCCCGTTCAGCGCAAACCGCAATGGAATGGTTCAGGGCGAAGGCGCAGGCGTATTTGTGTTCGAAGAATACGAACATGCGCGCGCGCGGGGGGCTGAGATTCTGTGTGAAGTTGTCGGCTTTGCGATGTCGTCGGATGCAGCCGACATTGTTATGCCCAGCAAACAGGGGGCGGCCAGGGCCATGGCTGGTGCTTTGACCGATGCCAGGTTAAACGCCAGCGATGTGTGCTATATTAACGCGCATGGCACGGGCACAGCGGCCAATGACAAAACCGAATGCGCAGCAGTTGCGGATGTGTTTGGACCGCATGCAGACGATCTGATGATTTCGTCTACAAAGTCCATGCACGGCCACTTGATCGGTGGTACCGGAGCTGTGGAACTTTTGGCTTGCATCATGGCTCTGCGGGACGGGGTAATTGCTCCGACCATCGGATATGAAGAGCCGGACCCGGAATGTGCGCTGGATGTGGTGCCGAACGTCGCCCGTGAAGCGAAAGTTGACGTTGCCCTGAGCAATGCGTTTGCATTTGGCGGGCTGAATGCCGTTTTGGCGCTGAAGCGGGTTTAGAAGAACGCACGCTCAAATTGAAAAGGCCGCCACTGATTGGGCGGCCTTTATTTTATGTGCAATCAGTTTTGCAAGACGTCCAACTTATCGTAGCCACTGGTGAAGCCAGCCAGTGACATGTCAAGTTGCAGCAATTGATTAGGAGCCAGGATCGACACCAGCGAAATTGTCGCCTTACTGCCCGCCTTCATCGCGTCAATGTCGCCTTGGGTAAAGCCCAACTGCGCAACACAGCCAACCGGGTTGCAGTGATGATAGTTGTATCTTTTGCTTGGTGCGCCGTCGATGGACACGGCAATCTGCGCCTGAAGCAGGGTCTCCAGTGGCACGATAAGGCTGGCGCCAGCCACAGCCGCCGCACCTTCGGGCAGTTTGTTGATCGAGATTTCTGCAACCGGCTGGCCCTCGGCGCCGGATAGAATTTGACGCAACAGGCAAGGATCATCGCCTTCTTCGGTCTTCAAGCACGTGATATTCCAGTCACCGCTTGCTTCCTTGACGTATTGCTCACCAACACGGGGGCCGGTTTCACCCAGATCCAATTCCTGTGTCGCCTGGGTTTGGGGTACCTCGGTCTGCGCTTGGGTTTCGTCAGTTGTTTCTTGGGCAAAAGCCGCGCTGCTTATAAAGGCTGCTGCCAGTACATTCGCGGAGAGAAGTTTCTTGATCATGAATGCCTCGGTTTGATGATTGAGCTTTTTGCCTCGTTTAGCATTCTTCCGAACCGGTGTCAGGCACTAACAGAGCAGCCTTTAGGAACGTGAACAGATTCTTGCCTGAAGCCTGGAAAGAGGCCCTTCCACATATAGAAAAAGGGAGCCGATCTAGCAGCTCCCTTCCTCAAAAGGTTCTCCCCGTCGGACTGGCCGACTTATTTATGCGCAAACCCTACGAGAGCGGCGCAGGTGGGTCAACAGCTATCCTGCATTTTTAATCTGGTCATCAGTAAGTTCACATGTATCGGTACGAACAAAAATGCCGTGCCCGAAGGCACGGCCAGTCGACAGGGAGGAAGTCTACCCCACGAGATCAAAACCACCGCGAGGCAAAATGACTATCGCAGTCAAAGGTTAACTTTGTATGCTGGTCACGGATCGGTGAGCTATAAGGCAGTGTTAATGGGCAAGACTATTTTTTTGGGCGGCGGTGGTGAAGGCTATGGCACACCGCAAGAATTGGCGTTGAACTTTGCAAATCGCCATGGGTTGATCGCGGGTGCGACAGGAACGGGAAAAACCGTAACGCTGCAAATACTTGCCGAAGGGTTTTCGGAGGCTGGTGTCCCGGTGTTTCTGTCAGATGTAAAAGGAGACCTGTCCGGTCTGGCCGTGGCTGGCAGCGCGTCGCACAAACTGCATCAGGCCTTTATGGAACGCGCTGAACGCATCGGGTTTTCTGATTTCAACTACGCTGCTTGCCCGGTGACTTTTTGGGATCTGTTTGGTGAACAGGGTCACCCGGTGCGTACGACGGTCACAGAGATGGGGCCGCTTCTGTTATCCCGCCTACTAGAGCTCAGCGAAGCGCAGGAAGGTATACTGAACATCGCCTTCCGGGTGGCAGATGAAGAAGGAATGCCGCTGCTGGATCTGAAGGATCTACAGGCGTTGCTGGTCTGGATCGGAGAAAACCGAACTCAGCTGTCCCTGCGCTACGGCAACGTATCGACGTCTTCAATAGGTGCAATTCAAAGACGCTTGCTGGTGTTGGAAAATCAGGGTGGCACCAAACTGTTTGGCGAACCGGCGCTGGATCTGGGTGATCTGATGCGGACCGATGAGAGCGGGCAGGGGATGGTGAATATTCTCGCCTCCGACAAATTGATGGCTTCACCCCGCCTGTATGCAACCTTCTTGCTTTGGCTTCTAAGCGAGCTGTTCGAGGAATTGCCTGAAGTCGGGGACCCGGATAAACCCAAGCTGGTGTTCTTTTTTGACGAAGCGCATCTGCTGTTTGACGACGCTCCAAAGGTCTTGGTGGACAAGGTCGAACAAGTGGCGCGACTGATCCGATCGAAAGGTGTCGGGGTCTATTTCATCACGCAAAACCCGGCGGATATCCCCGAAGACATTCTGGGCCAACTGGGCAATCGCGTCCAACATGCCTTGCGGGCTTTCACCGCGCGGGACCGCAAGAACCTGCGCATGGCTGCTGAAACGTACCGAGAGAACCCGGCTTTCGACACCGAAGCCGCGATCCGAGAAGTCGGTGTGGGTGAGGCAGTGACCTCGATGCTGCAAAAGAAAGGGGTTCCCGGCATTGTCGAACGCACCTTAATTCGTCCGCCCGGGTCTCAGCTGGGGCCGATTTCTGGTGCAGACCGCAAAGCGATTTTGGCGGCGTCTCCGATGGCAGGAAAATATGACAAAGGTGTAGACCGAAAATCTGCCTTTGAGATTCTGCAAGCGCGGGCCGATGCGGCCGCAAAAGCTGCGGAGCAAGCGGAACTGGATGATGTGCTTGAAGCACAATCGCCAATGGAACGCGAGTTTTCTGCGGCTCGCAGATATTCTGGCAGTCGGGTCGGGCGATCTTCTTCACGTGTGCAGCGCAGAAAGGACACCTTTGCGACGGCAATGACAGATGCTGTGATCAAAGAACTGAAGGGAACAACCGGACGCCGCATTGTGCGCGGTATTCTGGGCGGTTTGTTCAAAAACAGGTAAAGGGCGTGGCGCCCGATACGGGCGCCGACGCCGTCACTTTAACCGGCGCTGACCTTCCTGGCGGCAGTAGGCATCGGCCTGTGGGACAGACATTTTGGTTGCAGGGAAATCGATGGCACGATCCCATGTGACCCGGTCCTGGCGATACAACTGACAGGTCACAACGCCCTGGGGTGTCTGCACCTTGACAGGTGTCGTCTCAAGATCCTCTGGTCGGGGAATACAGGCGGCTGTTGTAACGGCAACAACCGAAAGCAGGAAAACAGTTCCGAAGCGTGGTGCTTTCATTTTTTACTCTTATCAACACGTTTGAATGATCTTTTCAGATCGGCTTGGGCGGGTGTGAGTGCCAGCAACAGACCGCAAAAGTAAAACGCTGCGGTAGGTCCGTTTATTAAATAAACCTTTGAAAATCAAGAAACCGCACCCCCATGAAGGCGCGGTTTCACGAATTGGTTATCGTTTGATCCTATTTCTCGGGTATCAGACCCCTTGGGCTAAATCTGAGAACAATCAACAGAATAAGACCCATTGTGAACAGGCGCATATGGGCCGCGCTTTCGATCAGATGCGCTTTCAGCCAACTGCCGTCCGGCATACCCGATGTGATCAGGTTCATCAGCCACAGGCCAATTGGTTCCACCTGAACCCACAGGAACCAGATCAGAAATGCCCCAAGAACAGCCCCGAAATTGTTCCCCGAGCCGCCAACGATTACCATCACCCAGACCAGAAAGGTAAAACGTAGGGGCTGGTAGGCGCTTGGTGTCAGCTGACCGTCCAGCGTGGTCATCATAGCCCCTGCGATCCCGCAGATGGCCGACCCCAGGACAAAGATCTGCAAGTGGCGGCGGGTCACGTCCTTGCCCATCGCCTCGGCCGCGACCTCATTGTCGCGGATCGCGCGCATCATACGGCCCCAAGGGCTTTTCAATGCCATCTGGGCCATCCACAACAGCGCCAGCAGGACGATCAGGAACAGCAGCGAATAACCAAGTTTGACCGAAAGAGTAGAGGCCGTGACCGGATCAAGCCCGAACCATTCCGCGCGCGCCAGAAACGCCGGATCTTGTTGCAGTTCAACTTCGTAACCGACAACAGGGGACGGGCGCGGAATGCCGTAGACATTTTTAACGCCCCGGGCCAGCCAGTCTTCGTTCTTCATGACGGCGATGATGATCTCGGCAATACCCAGCGTGGCAATCGCCAGATAATCCGACCGCAGACCCAAAGCCGTTTTACCGATCAGCCAGGCAGCGCCCGCCGCAAGCAATCCACCGGCGGGCCAGGCCAGCAGAACCGGAAGGTTCAGACCGCCGATATTACCTGCAATTGCTGGATCGATGGCTTCAACAGCAGCAACATTAGGGTCGAACACAGCGCGGTAAATGAAGAACCCAACAACCAGAACTGCGATGATGGTCAGGGTCTGTGCCCGACCTTTCGGCATCTTGGTTGCCACCAGAACAGCAGCCACAACGGTCGCGGCCCCCAACAGCAAGGACAATACAATCCCGTAGCCGCCAGCACTCCAGGCCCCTGGGGTGGGCGGTGTTGATACCAGAACCACGGCCAGACCGCCGAGCGCGACAAAGCCCATCACACCCACATTAAACAGGCCCGCAAAGCCCCATTGCAGGTTGACCCCAATCGCCATGATGGCCGAGATCAGCCCCATGTTCAGGATCAGGATTGCAGTGTTCCAGCTTTGGGTGAAACCCGTCAGCAGGATCAGCCCGGCGACAACAGCAAAAAGCAGCGTGTTTTTGACAGACTCGGTCATACCGCTTTCCCCTTGAACAGGCCCGTGGGCTTAAACAGAAGCACGATCAGCAGGATCACGAAGCTGACGGCGAATTTGTAGTCGGTGGACAGGAACTGGACCAAGCCTGAGGGTTCCAGACTTTCTGGAGCCAGATAGGTCAGCACCTTTTTCCACGCATAGGTTATGGTCACCTCGGAAAACGCGATGATGAACCCGCCTGCGATGGCACCCAGCGGATTGCCAAGCCCGCCCACAATGGCCGACGCAAAGATAGGCAGCAGAAGCTGGAAATAGACGAAGGGCTTAAAGCTCTTGTCGAGACCGTAAAGAACCCCAGCCGTGGTCGCCAGTGCGGCGACGATGATCCATGTGATCATCACCACACGCTCGGGGTTGATGCCGGACAGCAGCGCTAGATCTTCATTATCCGAATAAGCACGCATGGACTTGCCGGTGCGGGTTTTGTTGAGGAACCAGAACAGCAACGCTACGGCGACAACGGCCACGATCACGGTGATGCCCTGAGAGGTTTTGATCGCCAATCCCTCGCGCAATCCGGTCAGTGCCTTGAAATCGCGCGCCGAGATAATGAACCGTGCACCGTCCGAGAACCTCTGGTCATCAGGCCCGATGATAAAGCGCACGATGCCGTTCATGATGAACATCACGCCCATCGAGACGATCACGAGGATCACCGGTTTGGCCTTTTGTTCCCGGTAGAACCTGTAAACCAGCCGGTCAGTGATCAGCACCAGAACGATACAGCCCAGTATGGCAAAGGGCAGGGCGAGCAGAGCAGTTGGCAGCGGGCCGAAACTGACCCCGGCGGCTTGTAAGCCCCACGTGACCAGAACAGCAATCATTGCGCCAAAAGCCATCGTATCGCCGTGGGCAAAGTTCGAAAACCGCAAGATGCCGTAGATCAGTGTCACCCCCAAAGCCCCCAGCGCCAACTGGCTGCCATAGGCGATTGCGGGAACAAGGACGAAGTTGGAGAGCGCCACAAGGGCGTTGAGGAAGTCCATTATTTGTTTTCACACCCCTGAAACTCTATGAGAAATTCGGAGAGACTGGTATTTTTGAAGTTCCGCTCGATCCATTCGTATCCGCGTGGAACGTAGGCTAGAAACAGCACGCCGCTTTCGAGTTCGAACTCGTCACCGCCTCGAAAGTCGACTGCGTGATCATCGGGTACTGATGTCGAAAAGTCGTGGTTGGGTTTCCCGTGAAAGCCTTCGTCGAGCAGCTGGATTTTTGTATAGTAGCCATTCTCGGCGGGCGAATGACCCAAATAGGCACCTTCATTGCCATCATGTCTGACCAAGAGAAACTGAAGCGCGCGCGCCATACTTTTACATTCACCGTCGATTTCGCATACCGAAACGCTTCGACAGTCCAGCGTGAGTGCATAGTCAATTGCTTCTTCGAATGCGAATACAGGGCTGGCTGTAACGGTAGCGAGTGCAATTGGGTAAATTGATCGCATCCTCACCCCCCCAAGAAACTCTTACGAACCTCGGGATCGGCCAGCAGTTCTTTGCCCGTGCCGCTATACGCATTCCGCCCCTGAACCAGCACATATCCCTTGTCCGCGATCTCCAGCGCCTGGCGGGCGTTCTGTTCGACCATCAGGATCGGCAATCCGGTGCGGGAAACCTCGATGATCCGATCAAACAGCTCATCCATCACAATGGGAGAGACACCGGCAGTGGGTTCGTCCAGCATCAGAACCTTGGGCTGAGTCATCAGCGCGCGGCCTACGGCGACCTGTTGGCGTTGACCGCCTGACAGCTCTCCAGCGGCCTGATTGCGCTTGTCGCGCAGGATTGGGAAAAGGTCATAGACCTGCTCCATCGTCTCGGTGATGTCGTCACGGCGGATGAAGGCCCCCATTTCAAGGTTCTCTTCCACCGTCATGGACGTGAAGATGTTCGAGGTCTGTGGCACAAAGCCCATGCCTTTGATCACGCGGTCTTGCGGTGACAGCTTGGTGATGTCTTCGCCATCCAGCCGAACCGACCCGGCACGCACGTCCAGCATGCCGAACACGGCTTTCATCGCCGTGGACTTGCCCGCGCCGTTGGGGCCAACGATCACCGCGATCTCACCCTTGTCGACCGCAATGGTGCAGTCATGCAGGATGTCCGGCCCCTTGCCATAGCCGCCGGTCATCGTGTCGCCAATCAGGAAGGGGCCGCCGCCACCAACGTATTGCGCTTCACCACTTTTGGGATGCGCAGGCGTCATCGTGCCAACACCGTGCGTGTTGGTGATCGAGGCGTCCTTGTTCCCTTTATCGTCCTGGTAAGGATTGTCGCTCACGCGCCTGCCTCCAGCTTGTCTTTGTTCTTCAGGCCGGTGCCCAGATAAGCCTCGATCACGTGCTCATTTGCCTTGATCTCGTCCAGAGTGCCCTCGGCCAGAACCTTTCCCTCGGCCATACAGATGACCGGGTCACAGATTTTGCCGATGAAATCCATGTCGTGCTCGATAACCACGAAGGTGTAGCCGCGTTCCTTGTTCAGGCGCAGGATGGTGTCGGCGATGGTCATCAGCAGGGTGCGGTTCACGCCTGCGCCAACCTCGTCCAGAAACACGATCTTGGCGTCGACCATCATGGTGCGGCCAAGTTCCAGCAGCTTTTTCTGCCCGCCCGAGACCTGACCTGCCTTGTGGTCGGCCAGGTGTTCGATGGTCAGAAACTCTAGCACCTCATCGGCCTTGGCCCGCAGCGCGCGTTCTTCATCCGCGATGCGCTTGCGGCCAAACCAGGTGTTCCACAGCGATTCACCCGATTGCGCACCGGGCACCATCATCAGGTTTTCACGGCAGCTCATCGAGGAAAATTCGTGCGCGATCTGGAAGGTGCGCAGCAATCCCTTGTGAAACAGCTCATGCGGGGGCAGGCCGGTGATATCCTCACCATCCATGAACACCTTGCCGCTGGTCGGTGGCAGAACGCCCGCGATCACATTGAACAGAGTGGTTTTTCCTGCACCGTTCGGCCCGATCAGGCCGGTGATCGACCCTTTTTGGATTTCCAGCGATGCCCCGTCCACCGCGTGAAATCCGCCGAAATGCTTGTGCACGTCTTCGACGACGATCATGTTATCCCCTTGCCTTTGCCTCGCGTCGCGAGGTGCAGCCTTTTGTCATTGAAACAGCCCGGACACAAGGCCCGGGCTGCTTGTTTTTATGGTATTTTACGTTTGATCAACGGAAGTTTACGGTCTTGTTTTCGCCGTCGGTCACTTCGATCTCGCGATAGGAACCGGCGCTTTCACCGGGGCCGATCAGCTCAACGCCAGACGCGCCGACATAGTCGATGTCCTGACCGTTGGCCAAAAGCTCCAGCCCCTTGGCCAGTTCACCCGGATAAATCTTTTCACCTGGTTCGTTTGCCACTTCCATGACCTTGCTTGCGTAGTCGGCCGGATTGGTCGAGCCCGCAGCCTGCATGGCGAACATGAACAGCGCAGCAGCGTCATAGGATTCCGGCGAATACGGCGAAGAGCCGTCAAAACCGGCAGCTTCGGCCAAGGCAAAGTACTTTTCGGCACCTTCACCACCGGACCCGGCGATCTGACCAAACGAGCCGTTCAGATCAGGGCCGACATTTGCAGGCAGCGAGTCACCGATCATGCCGCCGGGCAGACCAAACGTGTCAAACGCACCGCTGTCCAGCGAGGATTGGATGATGCCCAGACCACCCTGGTCGAGGTAGCCAGCAACAACAAGAATGTCGCCACCAGCAGAGGCCAGCGCGCCGACTTCAGCAGAATAGTCTGCCTTGCCGTCTTCATGCGCGGCCACGATGGTCACTTCGCCTCCGGCGGCCTCGAACGACGCCTGAATCGCGTCTGCCAGACCTTTGCCGTAGTCGTTGTTGGTGTAGGTCAGGGCAATCGAATTGATGCCGCGATCCTTGAGAATGTCAGCCATCACCTGACCTTCACGTGCATCCGACGGAGCGGTGCGGAAGAACAGACCATTGTCTTCCATGGTCGACAGGCCCGGAGATGTCGCCGACGGCGAGATCATGACCATGCCATTCGGAATGGCCACGTTCTGCAGGATCGCACCAGTTACACCCGAGCAATCGCCGCCAATGATACCGGCTACACCATCCGCGATCATGCGTTCACCGTTCGAGGTGGAAAGGCCGTTATCGATACAACCCGTGTCGGCACGCATACCGGTGACGGTAGCGCCATCCATGAACTTGCCTGACTCGTTGACTTCGGCGATTGCCATTTCGGCGCCGGACCCCATTGCCGGAGCGAGCGATTCAATCGGGCCGGTAAAGCCAATCAGAATACCCAGTTTCACATCGTCTGCCATGGCCGCGCCGGCCAGAAGTGCAGTTGCTGCAGTTGCAGTAAGCAGCTTTTTCATACGGTTACTCCCTGTTATGAACAACTTTGTTCTGGCCCTGACCCTAGGCAAGCTGCCCGGAAAAGAAAAGTCCTAACGCAAACGTGTTTTTGCTGATCGGGAAACTAACTGTTTTGCTAGAAATTCTTCTGTGGCCGTTACCGAAAGGGACCAGCATGCTTCGCGTCTTCATGATTCTGTTTCTCTCGTTCAACGCTATTTCAGCCGCGGCACAGACCCTGCCGACTTCCGCCGGGAACATTGAAGTGGCTAAAATGGTTGGTGGGCTGGATACGCCGTGGGCGGTGGGCATCCTGCCGGACGGGACGTTCCTGGTAACCGAGCGGGACGGCGATATGCTGTTTGTTCAGAATGGCGAGGTCAACAAAGTGCGCGGCGTTCCCAAAGTTGCGGCCGCCGGGCAGGGCGGTTTGCTGGACGTGACGATACCCCGCGATTTCGCGCAAAGTCGTGAGGTCTTTCTGACTTTCTCTAAACCTCAAAACCAAGGGGCTGGAACTGCGGTCGCAGTGGCTCGCTTGTCCGAAAACGGAAAACGCCTGACAAATGTGCGCGTGATCTACGAGGCCACGCCCGGCGGATCAGGCGGGCGGCATTTTGGCAGCCGCGTTGTTGAGGCACGAGACGGAACGTTGTTTGTCACGATCGGTGATCGTGGACAGCCAGACAGCGCGCAGGACAGGTCCACTCCGATGGGTTCGGTCATTCGGATCAATCGGAATGGGTCCATCCCAGCGGACAACCCATTCGTCGGGCAATCGAACCTCAAACCCGAAATCTGGTCTTTTGGGCATCGCAACCCTCAGGGGGCCGCGCTGGACGCGCGGGGGCGGCTATGGATTTCGGAACATGGTGCCCGTGGAGGGGATGAAGTCAACCAACCGCGCGCAGGTCTAAACTATGGGTGGCCCGTCATTTCCTACGGCACACATTATTCCGGTAAGAAGATTGGCGAGGGCACCGCGAAAGCTGGATTGGAACAGCCAGAACTGTTTTGGGACCCATCCATCGCACCCTCTGGTCTGCTGGTCTATTCCGGTAAACTCTGGCCACAGTGGAAGGGTGACATTTTTGTTGGGTCGTTGAAGTTTGACTATATCGCCCGACTTGCAGGCGATCCGCTTCGCGAAGTCGAGCAGATCAAGGGCCCCGAGACCGAGCGTGTGCGCGACGTTGTCGAGGCCCCTGACGGATCGATCTGGTTCATTTCGGTTGGGCAGGGTGCCGTGTACCGAATGGCACCATAGGGTCAAACAGACAACCGACCGCTTTGCGCACCACGCTCACGGTAGGGGGTGGTATTGTAGTGCGCCCGGTAACACTTTGAGAAATGGCTGGGCGAGGCAAACCCGCAGGCAAGTGCCACGTTGATCACACTCATATCCGTCTGCATCAAAAGGTTCCGCGCTTTGTGCAGTCGAAGCTCCATATAATAGCGCTTTGGCGAACGGCTAAGGTAACGGCGGAAAAGACGCTCCAGCTGTCTGGTCGACATTCCGACATCCTTGGCCAGAATCGAAGGTGAAATCGGTTCTTCGATATTCTTTTCCATCATCAGGATAACCTGGCTGAGTTTGGGATGGCGCACACCAATCCGGGTCGGTGTCGAAAGGCGCTGCGTGTCCTGATCCGTCCGGATCGACGAATAGATCATCTGGTCCGCCACCGCATTTGCCAAATCTTCCCCAAAATCATCCGCAATCAGTTTCAGCATCAAATCGATCGAAGATGTTCCGCCCGCCGTTGTCATGCGGCTACCGTCAATCTGGAACACCGATTTCGTCAGCTCGACTTCGTCAAACTCTTCGACAAAGCTGTCCGAGTTTTCCCAATGAATCGTTGCCTTCTTGTTGTCGAGCAAACCGGCTTTGGCCAGCGTGTAGGCTGCAGTGCATAAGCCGCCGATTCGCAGCCCTCGGCGCGCTTCGCGCCGAAGCCAGTTCAGAACGCGTTTGGTGGTTGCTGTCTGAACGTCTACGCCGCCGCAGATCAGTACCACATCATCGCGTTGCAGTTCTTCCAGATCCGTATCCAGCTTGAACTCGGTTCCGGCAGAGCATGTCACGCTGTCACCGCCTTCGCCCGACAGTGTCCAAGTATACAATTCCTGGTTCGCCATACGGTTTGCGATCCGCAAACTATCAAGGGCCGAGGCAAAAGACAGCAACGAGAACTTGTCCAGAAGAACAAAAACATAATGGCGCGGGATGGCCTCAGCGTCTTCCACTGTGACTGCCTGGCGTTGCACTTGCATGGCGGGTTGTCCTTACTTCGGCGCTGAATACGACCGTATCCAGCGACATATTTAGAATTCACCATGATCAAAGCTTGTTTGCGCCGTCAAGAGGCGCAAATGGGATATGGTCACTCTTCAAAGCTTTTTGTATAGAGGCCACCTGAACACTTCAGCGGAGATCAAAGCTATGACCGAATGGCAAAAAACGAACTGGCGCAACAAGCCCCGGGTTCAAATGCCAGACTATACCGACGCGGCCGCTCTGGCCAAAGTCGAGGCCCAGCTTTCACAGTATCCCCCGCTGGTCTTTGCCGGTGAGGCGCGGCGTCTCAAACAACATCTGGGTGCCGCCGGTCGCGGCGAGGCCTTCCTGCTGCAAGGCGGGGATTGTGCTGAAAGCTTTGAACAATTCAGCGCGGACGCGATCCGTGACACCTTTAAGGTGATGCTGCAGATGGCAATGGTTCTGACCTACGGTGCAAAAGTGCCGGTGGTCAAAGTCGGCCGTATGGCGGGGCAGTTTGCCAAGCCGCGCAGTGCACCAACCGAGGTGGTGGATGGTGTGGAACTGCCCAGCTATCGTGGTGATATCATCAACGAGTTGGCCTTCACGCCCGAAGCGCGGATTCCGAATCCTCAGAAGATGCTGCAGGCCTACACCCAGGCCGCGGCCACTCTGAACCTGTTGCGGGCCTTCTCGACCGGTGGTTTCGCGGACATGAGCATGGTTCATTCTTGGACCCTTGGGTTCACCGATGAACAGGATGTCCAGAAATATTCCGAGATCGCGGATCGTATTCAGGACACCATCGATTTCATGGAAGCGGCCGGGATCACGGCGGACACCACGCATGAGTTTTCGACTGTCGAATTCTACACCAGTCACGAAGGGCTGCTGCTTGAGTACGAAGAAGCACTGACGCGTCTGGATTCGACATCGGGCAACTGGTTGGCAGGGTCTGGCCACATGATCTGGATCGGCGACCGCACGCGTCAGCCGGACGGTGCTCATGTGGAATTCTGCCGTGGCGTTCTGAACCCAATCGGTCTGAAGTGTGGCCCGACAACGACTGCCGAAGACCTCAAAGTTCTGATGTCCAAACTGAACCCCGAAAACGAAGAGGGTCGCCTGACCCTGATCGCGCGCTTTGGTGCGGGTAAAGCAGGTGAGCACCTGCCGCGTCTGGTCAAGGCCGTGAAGGAAGAAGGGGCCAAGGTCACCTGGGTCTGCGATCCGATGCACGGCAACACGATCAAATCGGCAACGGGTTACAAAACCCGTCCGTTCGATTCTGTTCTGCGTGAGGTGCGTGACTTCTTTGGCGTGCATCAGGCCGAAGGCACCGTCCCCGGTGGCGTACATTTCGAGATGACCGGTCTGGACGTGACCGAATGCACCGGAGGCGTGCGCGCCGTGACCGAAGAGGATCTTTCGGATCGCTACCACACCGCGTGCGATCCGCGTCTGAACGCGTCGCAGTCGCTGGAACTGGCTTTCCTTGTGGCTGAAGAGCTGACAAACCTACGCCGCAACGGCAGCAAACGCGCTGCAAGCTAAACGGTTGTAAATCAATTGAAGCAGCGGGTCTCTGGCCCGCTGTTTTTCGTTTTGGGAAACGTTAATCGTCGCGTGAAACAACCAATCGCAAGTGATTGGCAGGGCGTTTGAATTCGCCTTCGTCTTCCGCGAACCCTTGAACAGGTTGTGGTGCAGCCGGACTTGGGGCCTGAATATCAGCAACCGGCTTGACCCGCGTGTCCGAGATTGAGAACCGTCTAGGTGTTTTACCAATGGTCCCGTCAGCGACCATGACACCTAAGACGCGACTGACATCGCCAAGATCACTTTTCAACGGCAAAAAGATCATCCGGGCCTGCATCCGTGCGCGACCCATTATTCCGCCCGAGATCAATCCCAACTCTGCAACAGAGGGCGCAGCGAACACCTGTTCAAGCACATCCTTAACCCCGGCGCGATCGTCGGGCTGAAAGAACGCGGTCAAAGGCATGCCCCGCACCTCCATACCTGCGAGCGCGTTCAAATGGCTTCCGGCCAGACGAAACCGGGCAAGACCGGGTGCGATACGCTCCAGTACAAACGTGTATTCCAGGATGTTTTCCAAACCGCGCGGATCGATCTGAGAGCGCATGGGAACGCTGTCACCGCTCAGCAACGCGGTCCAATACGCCTCGGCCTGGCGGATCGGCGAAAGGCTGCGCCCATTGTCAAAGCGATCCATTGAGACGATCTTTCCAAATTCTGACCCGGAACCAATCCCGAAAAAGGTTTTCATCTTCTTACCCTTACGCCAAAGGCCGCCATTTTCCTAAAATGCAACACATCGGGAGCATCCGCGGCCTGCAACCCATTGCTTTGGGCAGTTTGACTCAGGTTAATTCAATTTTGGAGCAATTCTTTAACGAATGGTTAACCCGCACCAAACAATTGCCAAGTCAGCAAATACTTGCTCTGCACCGGCCTATAGCATTAGGTGCAGCAGATGTTTGAGGTTGCAGAACCGCAAGAAAGGGCAGGAATGATCAGATCCATGACCGGGTTTGCCTCGGGAAAGGGGCAGCACGGGCCACATAGCTGGACGTGGGAACTGCGCAGCGTCAACGGCAAGGGCCTTGATATGCGCCTGCGCGTGCCGGATTGGTTGACGGGTTTAGAAGCCGCGCTGCGGGCAAAACTGTCCAAATCCCTCAGCCGCGGGAATGTCACTCTGTCGGTGCGTCTAAGCCGCGAGGATTCGGCCCCGGAGCTGGCCCTGAATGAAACCGCCATGAACGCCGCACTGACCGCGCTAGAGCAAACAGAGCAGATGGCGTCGTCGCGCGGAATTTCTTTGGCGCCGACGCGGGCATCAGACCTGTTGGCCTTAAAGGGGATGCTGGATGCAGGTTCGGACGCAGATGATCCAGGCCCATTGGTTGCACATCTTACTGCTGAATTTGACAAGCTCGTAAGCGCCTTCCTCGACATGCGCCGAGCTGAAGGCGACGCATTGACTACTGTCCTGAACACACAACTGGATCAGGTCGCGACGCTGACTGCGAAGGCGGCTGAGTTGGCGGAAAAGCGCAAGGACAAGATGGCAGAAGCCCTACGGGAAAATCTGGCACGGGTTCTGGGCAATTCTCAGGGCGCTGACCCCGAGCGCGTAGCACAAGAACTCGCCATGATCGCTGTCAAAGCTGATATCACAGAAGAGATCGATCGCCTGACGGCGCATGTTGCCGCCGCGCGCGACTTGTTGGGGCAGAACGGTGCCGTCGGCCGCAAACTGGATTTCCTAATGCAGGAGTTCAACCGTGAGGCCAATACACTGTGTTCAAAGGCCCAAAGCTCGGACCTGACGGCGGTTGGGCTTGAGCTTAAGGCGGTAATAGATCAAATGCGCGAGCAGGTGCAGAACGTAGAATGAGTATGGGAACAACTGACATGGCGGATCGCCGCGGCCTTTTAATCATCCTGTCATCTCCGTCCGGGGCGGGCAAATCCACATTGGCCAAACGGCTGATGGCCTGGGATACGGATCTGGAGTTTTCGATTTCGGCCACGACCCGCGCACCACGCCCTGGTGAAGAACATGGGCGCGAGTATTTCTTTTTGTCAGAGGACGAGTTCAAGCAACAGGTGGCAGAAGGGCAGATGCTGGAGCACGCCCATGTCTTCGGAAACTTCTATGGCTCACCGGCTGACCCCGTGCGCAATTCGATCAACACTGGCAAGGACGTTCTGTTCGACGTGGATTGGCAAGGTGAGGTGCAGATCAGAAACTCTGACCTCGGCAAACATGCCCTGTCGATCTTTATTCTGCCACCGTCGATCCCCGAACTGCGTCGCCGTCTTGAGACCCGCGGTCAGGACAGCGACGATGTGATTGGCAAGCGGATGCTCAAAAGCTGGGATGAGATCAGCCACTGGGGCTACTACGACTATGTCCTGATCAATGACGATCTTGAGGCGACCGAAGAAAAGCTGAAGACCATTGTCAGCGCCGAGCGGATGCGCCGTATCCAGCAACCAAAGCTGCAACAGCATGTGCGCAAATTGCAAAATGAGTTCGAGGGCCTGTCATGACCATCTACGCCTTGGGAGATCACACGCCGGAAATTCACGAGGACACATGGGTCGCGCCTGATGCCAACCTGATCGGCAAAGTTGTGCTGGAACAGGGGGCCTCGGTTTGGTTTGGCTGCACGATCCGCGCCGATCACGAGGAAATCCGTGTCGGCGCAGGCAGCAATGTTCAGGAAAACTGCGTCATGCATATCGATGCGGGCTTTCCTTTGACCATCGGTGCAAATTGCACAATCGGGCACAAGGTGATGCTGCATGGTTGCACCATTGGCGACAACTCTCTGATCGGCATGGGCGCAATTGTTCTGAACGGCGCCAAAATCGGGCGGAATTGCCTGATTGGGGCAGGGGCCCTGATCACCGAGGGCAAGGAAATTCCAGATAATTCGTTGGTCATGGGTGCGCCGGGCAAAGTCGTGCGTCAGTTGGACGAGGCGGCGGCGCAGCGTATCACCCTTAGTGCTTTGCATTATCAGGAAAACATGCGCAAGTTTCGCAAAACTTTAAAACCCGTCTCGTAAGGCGTCCGGGCCAATTGAGATGTAAGTCATGTCCACCAATCTGTTAGACGAATTTGTCCGAGCTATTCCGATGCCTGCGCTGATGGTGGATCAGACAGAACGGATCATTGCCGCCAACACCGATGCAACGACCCTGCTTGGTCAAAATATTGTCGGACGGCATTTCGCCACGATCCTGCGGCAACCACAGGTTTTGGAAGCTATTGAACAAAGCCTCCTGTCTAAAGGCACAAAAAAAACACGACACCTGTCCAATGACGGTGCGCAGGACACGACATTCGAGGTTGAGTGCCGTTATATGAACGGGATTGGGGCCGTGTCTGGTGGTGCCATCCTGACCACGTTTCAGGACATCACCCATCTGGAACACGCCAGCCAAATGCGTCGGGATTTCGTGGCCAATGTCAGTCACGAACTGCGTACTCCACTAACTGCGTTGATGGGTTTCATCGAAACCCTGCGCGGACCGGCGCGTGATGACCCCGGCGCACGCGACAGGTTTCTCCAGATCATGACAGATGAAGCGAACCGGATGAATCGTTTGGTCGGCGATCTATTGTCCCTCAACCGGGTCGAAAGCGAAGAACGCGTGCGACCCAGTGAGCAACTGGAACTTACCGGACTGTTACAGTCCATTCTGAATTCGGTTCGTCCGCTTGCCGAGGATGCATCCGTAAACCTGACGCTTGAGGCTCAGGACGGTCCGGTTTCAGTGACCGGTGACAGCGACCAGCTGCGTCAGGTTTTCACCAACCTGATCGAGAACGGCATAAAATATGGCGGCAGCGGCGGAAATGTTCTGGTTCGCGTTCTGTCTATGGACCGGGACACAGCGATGCGGGGCCCGTCGGTGCGCGTACAGGTCATTGACCGGGGCCCCGGTATTGATCCGATTCACTTGCCCCGACTGACCGAGCGATTCTATCGCGCGGACAGCCACAGATCCCGACAGTTGGGTGGAACCGGACTTGGGCTTGCCATCGTCAAACATATCGTCAATCGCCACCGGGGACGACTGCGTGTTGAAAGCGAGTTGGGTAAAGGCGCTGTTTTTACGGTGATTTTGCCACGGTGACACCTTATTGGGTTGGGTTGCGCGCAGCTTTGGTTCGCAAAGACGGGTCACTTTACGACAAGTAAAGCGCCACAAAACGCCGGTTGTCATAAAACCGTTACACACTTGTCACAAAAGGCTTACGCACGCGGCCTAGGGGTTCGCGCAGGATCATCATGGGGGTGATCAAACATACCTTTTCAGGGAGACTGAAATGTCCTTTGTCAAACTGTCGGCTTCTGCGCTGGCGATTGCTGCCGTCTCGGCAACCACTGCTGCTGCCCGTGACAACGTACAGGTTGCCGGTTCGTCGACCGTTCTGCCTTATGCTTCGATCGTTGCTGAACTGTTCGGTGAAAACACCGACTTCCCGACCCCGGTTGTAGAATCCGGTGGCTCTTCGGCCGGTCTGAAGCGTTTCTGTGAGGGTGTTGGCGAAAACACCATCGACGTTGCAAACGCATCGCGTGCCATCCGCGAAAAAGAAATCAAAGCCTGTGCTGAAAACGGCGTGACCGACATCATGGAAGTCCGCATCGGCTATGACGGCATCGTATTTGCCAGCCAGCAATCCGGCCCCGCCTTCACCGCGTTCGAGCCTGCTGACATCTACAACGCCATCGGTTCGAAAGTCATGAAAGACGGCGCGCTGGTCGACAACAGCTTCAACAGCTGGGCCGAATTCAACGCCGATCTGCCGGATGTTGAAATCGCGATGTTCATCCCGGGCACCAAGCACGGCACTCGTGAAGTGTTCGAAGACAAGGTTCTGCTGGAAGGCTGCGAAGCCACCGGCGCCATGGAAGCCATGGTTGCAGGCGGCATGAGCGAAGATGACGCAGAAGACGCGTGCCTGGACGTCCGTACCGATGGTAAGTCGGTCGACATCGACGGCGACTACACCGAAACTCTGGCACGTATCGACACCAACCCCAACGGCATCGGCGTGTTTGGTCTGGCGTTCTACGAGAACAACACCGACAAGCTGAAAGTGGCCACCATGGGCGGTATCGCACCGTCGACCGAGACCATCGCCTCGGGTGAATACCCTGTGTCGCGCCCGCTGTTCTTCTACGTCAAGAAAGCACATATCGGCGTGATCCCCGGCCTGAAAGAATACGCACAGTTCTTTACAGCTGACGAAATTGCAGGCGGTTCCGGCCCGCTGGCCAACTATGGCCTGGTTGCAGATCCTGAGCTGGCCAAGACCCAGGATGCGATCGCAAACGAAGTCACCATGGGTTCGGGCAGCTAATCCCGCCTTTGGCTTGAATGACCGGGGGCGGCAGCTTATGCCGCCCCCAACTGTGTTTTCCGAAATTCCCAGCCAAGACCTTACGGGGGTGTCATGCCGATACTTTGGCTCTTTCTGATCGTGCTTGCGATCGCCGCAGTCGGTTATGTGTCAGGACGCGCACGCGCCTTGCAAAGCGCAGGCGGAGACAGCAGGAACCTGCACTCGCTGCCAACTTACTACGGCGCAAATGTAGCCCTTAAAGCGATTGTACCCGCCTTCGGTCTGCTGATCATTTGGCTGTTGGCCCAGCCACTTTATGTGTCTTCTCAGGTTTCCGAGATGATCCCGGAGACTTCCGTCAAAGAAGGCTCGTCGCTGAGCCTTGTTATGGCTGAGGTTCGCCGCACGGCGGACGGGCTGAACAACGCTGTGGCCGCTGGTTTGCTTTCAGAAGATCAGGCCCGCAACGCACGCGCGGATGTAACCGACGTGACGCAGCGCCTGAAAGATGCCGGGCAGGTTGTGACGTCCGAGATCACTCAACCAGTTCTGCGAGCTGCACAAAGCTATCGCACAATGAACTCCACCGGTTACGCGATCATGACGGGTGCGGTCATTCTGGTCGCTCTGATCGGTGCCGCGATCAGCTGGTTTCAAACACATTCCGACTACCGTGCCCGCAACGTGGTCGAGCATGGGGTCCGCTTTCTGCTTTTGGCCGCGGCCTCTATCGCAATTCTAACGACTATCGGAATCGTTCTGTCGCTGGTTTTCAACACGTGGGAGTTCTTCAAGCTCTATCCCGCGTCTGACTTCTTCTTTGGGACAACCTGGGCGCCCAGCTTCTCGGGCCGTGGTGGCGCGTCGGATCTGGGGATCATCCCTCTGCTGTGGGGCACGTTCTATATCTCGCTGGTGGCTTTGCTGGTGGCTGTGCCTATCGGATTGTTTGCCGCGATTTACCTCAGCGAATACGCCTCATCCCGCGTGCGCTCTGTCGCCAAGCCGCTGCTTGAGGTTCTGGCCGGGATCCCGACCATCGTTTACGGTCTGTTTGCCCTGTTGACCGTCGGTCCGCTTTTGCTTGACGTGTTCGGCGACAACGGTTTGGGCTGGATGAAGGCTGGTACAGCCGTGATGACCGCCGGTGTTGTCATGGGCATCATGCTGATCCCATTCGTTTCGTCTCTGTCTGACGACATCATCAACGCGGTACCTCAGGCGATGCGCGACGGGTCTTACGGCTTGGGTGCAACGCAATCGGAAACCATCCGCCAGGTTGTTCTGCCAGCCGCATTGCCCGGTATCGTGGGTGCGATCCTGCTGGCAGCATCGCGGGCGATTGGTGAAACCATGATTGTGGTTTTGGGGGCAGGGGCCGCCGCCCGGCTCAGCCTCAATCCTTTTGAAGCGATGACAACCGTCACCGCCAAAATCGTCAGCCAGTTGACCGGCGACGCAGACTTCGCCTCACCCGAGGCGCTTGTCGCCTTTGCCCTTGGCATGACCCTTTTCATCCTCACGCTGGGGCTCAACGTTTTTGCCCTCTACATCGTGCGTAAGTATCGGGAGCAGTACGAATGACCGACGCAAGCATGGACAGCCCGAACACGAGCGGCCACGCAACTTCGTTGATGGCCACGGATGCGCGGACAAAGAAGCGTGCGAATGCAGAGAAGCGCTTCCGTGCCTATGGGATCGTCGCAATCGCGACCGGGCTTTTCTTTCTGATCGTTCTGTTCGCTTCGATCCTGTCGCAGGGCATCCCGGCCTTTCAGCGCACCGTTGTGAGCGTCGAGTTCACCCTGTCGCCGGCACAACGCGACGAAGCGGAAGGCACTCTGTTCAAGACCAAAGCCTATTCTGATCTCTTTATTGCTGAGCTAAACGAACAACTGGCTGCCAGTGGCATCTCTGTCGAGTTCGATGAGGCCGCAATCGAGCGTCTTTTGGGTAAAGTCGGTGGCACGATCCGCACCTTTTATGCAGACAACCCAGACAAACTGGGGGAGCCGGTGCAGTTCGATCTGGCAGCCTCAAGCCGGGTTGACGGATACTTCAAGGGCCGCGTTTCGCGCGACACCTTGCAGGACAGCCGCTTCCTGCAACTGAGCGACCTGGATCTGGTCGATGCGCTGAAAGAGGCGGGTATCATCAAACAGGCATTCAATTGGCCCTTCATTACGGGTGCAGACTCGGGCGTGGACAACCCCGGAGGGGCGGGCATCGGTGCCTCGGTTGTTGGTTCGTTCTTCATGATGCTGGTGGTGTTGGCACTGTCATTGCCCATCGGTGTTGCGGCTTCGATTTACCTTGAGGAATTCGCACCGCAGAACCGGTTTACGGACCTGATTGAAGTGAACATCTCGAACCTCGCCGCTGTTCCGTCGATCGTTTTTGGTATTCTGGGTCTGGCCGTGTTCATCCAGTTCATGCATCTGCCGCAATCGGCCCCTTTGGTCGGTGGCCTTGTACTGACACTAATGACTTTGCCGACGATCATCATCTCGACCCGCGCTTCGCTGAAGGCGGTTCCGCCATCGATCCGTGACGCGGCGTTGGGGGTAGGGGCCTCAAAAATGCAGGCCGTGTTCCATCATGTCCTACCACTTGCCGCACCGGGTATTCTGACCGGCACAATCATTGGTCTGGCTCAAGCGTTGGGTGAGACCGCACCGTTGCTTCTGATCGGCATGGTGGGCTTTGTGGCGCGCGGATATCCCGATGGCTTCGTCGCTGGCTTTACCGAGCCGAACTCGGCCATGCCTGCGCAGATCTACACCTGGGCCGCGCGCGCCGATGTTGGGTTCTACGAGAAAGCCTGGGGCGGCATTATCATCCTTTTGATGTTCCTGCTGACCATGAATATCATCGCAATCATCCTGCGCCGCCGCTTTGAACGCCGCTGGTAAGAGGGGGCAATAATGAACGACATGACACGAGTGGAGAGAGCCGTGGACTCCAAAGACATCAAGATCAACGCCAAGAAGGTTCAGGTCTATTACGGCGACACCCACGCCATCAAAGACGTAGACGTCGCGATTGAAGACAAGACCGTGACCGCCTTTATCGGCCCGTCGGGCTGTGGCAAATCCACGTTTCTGCGCTGTCTGAACCGGATGAACGACACCATCGACATCTGCCGTGTCGAAGGCGATATCCTGCTGGATGGCGAAGACATCTATGACAAGCGCGTTGACCCGGTTCAGCTGCGCGCCAAGGTGGGCATGGTGTTCCAAAAGCCGAACCCGTTCCCAAAATCGATCTACGATAACGTGGCTTATGGCCCTCGCATTCACGGCCTTGCAAAGAACAAGGCAGAACTGGATGAAATCGTTGAAAAATCCCTGCGTCGCGGCGCGATCTGGGATGAGGTCAAGGACCGCCTGGACGCGCCTGGCACAGGCCTGTCGGGAGGGCAACAACAGCGCCTTTGCATTGCCCGTGCCGTTGCAACTGAACCGGAAGTTCTGCTGATGGACGAGCCGTGCTCAGCTCTGGACCCGATTGCAACCGCGCAAGTTGAAGAACTGATTGACGAACTGCGCTCGCGCTATTCGGTGGTGATTGTGACCCACTCGATGCAGCAGGCCGCACGTGTCAGCCAGAAAACTGCCTTCTTCCATCTGGGAAATCTGGTCGAGTTCGGGGAAACCGGCCAGATCTTCACCAACCCCGTAGATCCGCGCACGGAAAGCTACATCACCGGCCGCATCGGCTGAGCACAGGTATTCAGAAATGTCCGATTTGAGCGAACAACATATTGCATCCGTATTCGATCGCGATCTCGAGGCGATTCAAGCGCATATCATGAAGATGGGCGGCCTTGTCGAAGCCGCCATCATGAGCGCCGCGCGCTCGTTAGAGACCCGCGATGTGGAACTGGCGCAGCAAGTGCGGCAAGGCGACAAAGCCATCGATGCGCTGGAAGATGTCATCGACGAAGAAACCGCGCGCCTGATCGCACTGCGTGCGCCCACAGCCAGCGATTTGCGGTTGGTTCTGTCTGTCCTGAAAGTTTCGGGCAACCTCGAGCGGATCGGTGATTATGCCAAGAACATCGCCAAACGCACCACGGTTCTGGTCGATGCGGGCGAGATCAACGGAAGTGCCGCAGCCCTGCGCCGCATGGCGCGCGAAGTCGAGCGTATGCTGCGCGATGCGTTGGATGCCTATATTCAACGCGATGCAGAACTGGCGACTGATGTCATCAATCGCGATGAAGATGTCGACCAGATGTATAATGGGCTGTTCCGTGAGTTCCTGACCTTTATGGCCGAGGATCCACGCAACATCTCGTCCTGCATGCACCTGCATTTCATCGCCAAGAACATCGAGCGCATGGGTGATCACGTCACTTCGATTGCCGAGCAGGTGGTCTATCTGGTCACCGGGGAACGCCCAACCGAGGCACGCCCCAAGGCCGACACAACGTCGCAAACCGTGTAGGAGACGACCGAAATGTCCGCTGATCAACCGACAGTTCTGGTGGTTGAGGATGAACTGGCCCAACGCGAAGTACTGGCCTACAACCTCGAAGCAGAAGGGTTTCGTGTCTCGAAAGCGGCAAGCGGCGATGAAGCCATGTTGCTGGTGGATGAAGATTGCCCCGATATCATCGTGCTGGATTGGATGATGCCGAACCTAAGCGGCATCGAAGTCTGCCGCCGCCTTAAAAGCCGGCCCGAAACGCGTTCAATTCCAATCATCATGCTGTCGGCGCGTACTGAGGAAGTCGACAAGGTGCGTGGTCTGGAAACCGGTGCGGATGACTATGTGGTCAAACCATATTCTGTTGTCGAATTGATGGCGCGCGTTCGAACACAGCTTCGCCGGGTTCGTCCGGCCACAGTTGGCATTCGGCTGGAGTTCGATGATATCGTTCTGGATTCTGAGACGCATAAAGTGAGCCGCGACAGCAAACCTTTGAAACTCGGTCCGACCGAGTTCCGGCTGCTCAGCACCTTCATGGAAAAGCCGGGCAGGGTCTGGAGCCGTGAGCAACTTCTGGATCGTGTCTGGGGGCGCGACATTTACGTCGATACAAGAACGGTTGATGTTCACATTGGACGTTTGCGCAAAGCCTTGACGCAACACGGTGGAGAAGATCCTGTCCGTACAGTACGCGGCGCAGGGTATGCACTGGGCTAAAGTTGGGGCAGAACTGAAGTTTTCCGGATTATAGTTATCCAAAGCAAGTCGTATGAATTTACGACGTGCAATGTGTTTTATCGCTAGAAACCAGTTAGTTGAAACACTCACTTGTGGCTCTTCAGTGGTAACTCAAGGGTCGTTGCGACGGTTTCCGCTATCTCAGTTTCATGAGTTCATCTCTGAATGCCTCGGTTGGAGTTTGCCATCCGAGGC